>CAYJPA010000032.1:0-43973 GCA_964371945.1 uncultured Sphaerobacteraceae bacterium
CACCTCGAGGCTCCGCGATCGCTGGCTGATCCCGAGGATCGCCATGTGATCGCCAAGATCGGTCACGCGGTCTCTGACGATCTCGTGCACTGGCAGCGCCTCGGTACTGCGTTCGAGCCTGGAACGCCCGGCACGTGGGACGACCGCGCCATCTGGACCGGTTCCATCATCGAGCACGCCGGTCTCTACTACTTCTTCTACACTGCATTGAGCCACAACGACCGTGGGCTTGTGCAGCGCATCGGCTTGGCGACATCGAGCGACCTCTCGCATTGGCATCGGGAGTCGCAGAATCCGGTTCTCACCGCGGACTCGCGCTGGTACGAAACCGCGGAGATGAATCCCAACGGCGACGAAGCGTGGCGGGATCCGTTCGTGATCTTCAACGAAGACCAGCAGAACTGGTTGATGCTCTTCTGTGCTCGCGCCAACCAGGGTCCCACGGATGAACGAGGGGTCGTCGGCTGTGCGCGTTCCGACGATCTGTTGCATTGGGAAGCGATGCCGCCCATCGTCAGTCCGGGTGAGTTCGGACAACTCGAGGTGCCGCAGGTCGTGAAACCTGAATACCACTGGTATCTCATCTTCTGCACCGGCGAGCACTCGGCCAAACGACTCACGCGCACTGGACCGGGCGGTAACTGGCACGGCACGCACTATCTCGTGGCCGAGAAGCTGAGCGGCCCCTACCGCATGTCGGACGATGGACCGCTCGTCGGTGATCCGGATCACGACTATTACGCCGGCCGCATCGAGACCTCGCTCACGGGCAAAGCTCTTTTCATGGGCTTCCGCCGCTTCGACGAGAATCGGCGATTTGTCGGCGGTCTCTCCAATCCCGCTCCGGTTCACATCGCCGAGAACAGAGCGCTAAGCGTCGATCTCGACCAGCTCTGGAGCGACGGCGAACCGTAGACGCCCAGATTTCACCTCCCGGTGCCCATGGCGATGAACCTGAGCCAGGGAACGCCGGAGCCTGCGCCGCGCGACCTGCAACGTCCGCATCCGGGTCCGGACTTCTGAACCTTGATGCGGCTGATGCATTTCAACGGCGTTCAAATGAGTTGCGATGAAGATCGAGTTACATGAACAGCCCTGGAGGGGACGGGTACCCTCTGGGTGCGGCGTAGCTCTGGACTTTGAGTCCGGAGCGATGCGAACCAACCAGTTTTCGACTGGAAGACACAATTCACTTCGCACGATCAAATGATTAGCGTTTCCGCATCTCCTCTACCCCCTGCAGCGAACGCGTCATTTCACGCCTGGTCGATCCAAAAAGTGTTGCATTTTGTGACATTTTGTTGCATCCCGAGCGGTCGCCTCGTTTCTTCTGCCAGTTCCCTTGCGGTTCCGCCGCACCGGCTCATCGGTGCCGATCAATTGAGAGCGCGTCCAGGCGCCGGGCGGAGATATACTCCCTTGTCGAATCCAAGCATGCGCGAGCACCCGGAGGGTGAATCACGATGGCGAACGAAACCGCGTTTACGATGGATACCTCGTCGATCAAATTCGGTCCCGGCGTCACCCGCGAGGTCGGCTCCGACATCGCGGCACAGGGCGCCAAACGCGTCATGGTCGTCACGGACCCTCGCTTGGCGTCGAGCGAAGCGGTCGACATCGCTATGAAATCGATCAAGGCCGAGGGGCTTGATGCGGTCCTCTACGATCGCGTCCAAGTCGAGCCGACCGACGACTCGTTTCGAGATGCGATCGGGTTCGCGACCGCGGGCGATTTTGACGGCTACGTCGCGGTCGGTGGAGGGTCTGTGATCGACACCGCCAAGGCCGCGAATCTCTATGCGACGTACCCAGCCGATCTGCTCGCCTACGTCAATGCGCCGATCGGCGAGGCGCGTCCGGTCCCGGGCCGGCTCAGACCGCTGATCGCCGTGCCCACGACCGCCGGTACCGGCTCGGAAACGACCGGCGTCGCGATCTTCGATCTCAAGGCGATTCATGCCAAAACGGGCATCGCGCACCGCGCTCTGCGGCCGGTGCTGGGCATCATCGATCCCAACAACACGCGCACGATGCCGCGCATGGTGGCGGCATGCTCAGCGCTCGACGTCCTCAGCCACGCGATCGAGTCCTACACCGCGCTGCCTTACTCGGATCGGCCGGCGGCGGATTCTCCGAAGATGCGCCCCGCCTATCAGGGCGCGAACCCGATCAGCGATATCTGGGCCGGGCGAGCGCTCGAGATGATGGCGCAAAACATCGAAGCCGCGCTCAACGATCCCGACAACGACGAGGCGCGCGGTCAAATGATGCTCGCCGCGGCGTTCGCCGGGATCGGTTTCGGAAACGCCGGAGTGCATCTTCCGCACGGAATGTCGTATCCCGTGGCCGGATTGGTTCGCGGTTACATGCCTGAGGGATATCCGGGCGATCACGCGATGGTTCCGCACGGCATGTCGGTGATCCTGAATGCCCCTGCCGTTTTTCGTTTCACGGCCCCGGCCAATCCGTGGCGCCACCTCGAAGCCGCCCGCTTCCTCGGCGCGGATATCTCAAACGCCGCGCTCGAAGATGCCGGCGACGTGCTCTCCGATCAGATCGTGAAAATCATGAAAATGACCGGCATGCCGAACGGACTCGCGGCGGTCGGCTTCACCGGGGCCGATGTCGACGATCTAGTCAAAGGTACGATCCCGCAGCATCGCGTCACGAAGCTGTCGCCGCGTCCGGCAAGCGAGGCCGATCTGAAGCAGCTTTTCCGGGATTCAATGACTTGCTGGTAATCCGAATGTCAGACTCTCGTCTGAAGCTGTGCAACGCGGACGTGAATACCAAGGGAGGGCAACGAAATGGCCGCGCGCTACGTTGATGTGACAGGCACGTTGGCTCCGGGCATGTGGTCGTACCGTCCTTCGGTCGCCGATGTTCCTGAGTTCAAACAGTGGCGTTTCGCGGAGGTGTCCGAACGTGGCTGGGAAGCCGACGCCTTCACCATGGCGACACTAACCGGCACTTACCTCGAAACGTCCAAGCATCTTTACGCGGACCACATGAGCATCGACGAGCTCCCGGTCAATCGTTGCTTCGTACCCGCGACGATCGCTCGCATTCCGAAAGGCGAGCGAGAGCACATCACCGCCGCGGAGCTCGAGCGCACTGCGCATGGTCTGGAGCCCGGGGATGCTCTGGTCGTCGCCACCGGCTGGTCGAGTCGCTGGTGGGAGAGCGGCGAGACCTTCGTGATGAACAGCCCGCACTTCGACCTAGAAGCAATGCAGTGGATCGTTGACCACAAGATCTCGATACTCGCCGGTGACATCCCCTGTTTCGACGACCCGCATGCCGAAGGTGCGCAAGGCGTGAACACCCTGCTCTTCAGTATCGGCGCGCTTATTCTGGCTCCGCTGGTTGGACTCGATCAGATCACCAAGGATCGCGTTCGTCTGACCGCGCTTCCCATCAAACTCAAGGGCGCGTGCGGTGCATCGTGCCGCGCGATCATCACCGAAGAATAGACTGTTCGCGTCAGCCTTCTCAGCGGATTGCGGATACACGGGCTATTCCGCGGGGACCACTCATCGGCTAAAGTTGTGTTCCTTACAAATGTTCGATGCGCGGTGCGGTCATCGAGTGGCCGGTGTTGAGGCGTCTTATGGGCGGAACAGCCGATCAGCAAGAATCGGGCGACCCGCCGGGTCAGCGGCTCACTGATGATTCATTCGCGCGGGTGTTCGACCTCAGCCCACTGATCCTCACGGTCACGGATCTCGAAACCGGCAGGTTCGTCGAGGTCAACGATGCGTTCGTCCGAGCGACGGGCTTCGCGCGCGACGAAGCGATCGGCCGCACCCCGATCGATCTGAATCTGTGGATCACTCCTGAACAGCGATTCCGCGGGCTTGCCGAAATACGCGCGGGCAACGTCATTCGCGGCCAGGAAGTGCAGCTTCGGATCAAGGATGGGTCGATCATCCATGTCCTCCTATCGGGTGCAAAGATCGAGTTCGAGGGACGGCCAAGCGCGCTCTCGGCATTGACAGATGTCACGGACCGCAAGCGCGCCGAGAATCTGCTCGCTCGTTACAAACTCCTGGCTCAAAACTCTCGCGACATCGTGATCTTCTTTCGCCCGGACGGCTCGATTGCGGAGGCGAACAAAGCGGCTTCGGATATCTACGGCTACACGCAAGACGAACTGCTTCAACTGAACGTAGCGGATCTGCGCGACCCCGAAACGTTGCACAACCTTTCCGATCAGTTTCGACAGGCCCTGGAACAGGGGATCAGATTCGAGACGCGGCATCGGAAACGAGACGGTTCGACATTTCCGGTGGAAGTCGTTTCTCAGTCCGCCGAGCTGGGCGGCGAGCGACTCGTCCTCAGTATTGTGCGGGATGTCAGTGCCAGGGTCGAATCCGAAATGGCGCTCCGCCGGAGCGAAGAACGCCTTCGACTTGCGCTCGATGCGGCCGGTATGAGCACCTGGGAGCTCGATCTCGCCACTGGTGTGCGCAGAGCTGGTGGTTACGACAAGCAATTGCTCGGCGCCGATCCCGACACCTACGAGGGGATCCTCGCGCTCATTCATCCTGACGACCGAGAGCGCGTCCGAGCGGCGGTAGAAACTGCCGTCGAGCATGGCGGCGATTACGCGGAAGAGATTCGCTTTCTACACCCGTGCGGCGATATTCGTTGGATTGCCGCCCGCGGTCGTGCGGTCGACCGTGGTGAGGGCCGCTCGCGCACGTTGGCTGGCGTTTCATTCGATGTCACCGAGCGCAAGGGCATCGAAACGAGACTCCGCGCCAGTGAGCTGCACTTTCGTGCCCTCGCCGAGGCAATGCCGCAACTCGTATGGTCCTGCGCTCCTGACGGACGCTGCGACTACCTGAGCCGCCAATGGGTTGAATACACCGGGATTCCTGAAGCACCCCAGCTCGGTCGCGGTTGGATGGAGGCAGTTCACCCTGACGATCGTGAACAGCTATCGCGCGCATGGCGAATCGCCGTCGAGGAAACCGGACAGTTCGAGACCGAGTTTCGCATCCGGCGGCACGACGGTGTCTACCGCTGGTTCATGACCCGTGCCTCACCCGTTCGCGACGAGGACGGAGCGATCGTCAAGTGGTACGGCTCCAACACGGACATTGACGATATCAAGCAAGCGGAGGAGCGCCGTCGAGAGCAGATCGATACCCTTGCGCACGATCTTCAGAATCCGCTCGCCGCAATCAAAGCGCAATCGCAGGTACTGCAGCGCCGCATCGCGCGTGGAGATCCGATCGATCCCAAAACACTCGAATCATTGACCGAGACGGCGTCCAACATGGCCGGGCTGATCGACGAAATGAGCGATGCCTCCGCGCTCGCGGCCGGGCGAACGCTGCAGCTCTATCGAGGCAGCGTCGATATCGTGGACTTAGTCGACCGCTGCGTCTCGTTTTACGCGGGCACAAGCTCGCTCCATTCGATTCGGGTCGAACGAACAGCGGATCGCATCGTCGGTCAGTGGGATCGCGGCAGGTTGGGGCGGGTCTTCAGCAACCTACTTTCGAACGCGATCAAGTACAGCCCCGGCGGCGGCGAGATTCGCATCAGTATCGATCGCCTGACAGATGAGCCAAGGTACTGGGTGGTCGTTTCAATCGCCGATCCGGGGATCGGGATTCCCGGCGCGGACCACGCGCGAGTCTTTGAACGTCGTCGACGCGGACGCAATGTCGGACGCATTCAGGGGAACGGCCTCGGCCTGGCAGGCGCGGCGGAAGTTGTCCGGCTCCATGGCGGCGAGATCAAGGTCGTCAGCGAAGAAGGGCACGGCAGTACATTCGTGGTAAGGCTCCCACTCACCGTCGATCAATAAATGCACTCGAATCGTGCGATCATGTCGCCTCGTGTACCAGCAGACCTCAAACACCGGAGCGTTGAAATGAGCACCACGCGGGATTGGCAACGAGACGACACGGTTGTTCTCTATCGAGTGCCGACGGAACCTCCCTACAGCGATGCCGCATATGAGCAGGCATCAATCGACACGATGAATGCGCTCGACGTTCACATCGAGCAAACCAAAGTCACGCTCAAACCGAACGTGGTTCACGGCCTCGCCCCGGATTCCGGGATCACTGTTCATCCCGCGTTCCTGCGCGGCGTGATTCGCCACCTGGTGGATCGCGGTTTCGATCCAACCGCGCTCACGGTCACCGAGGGCGGCGGCGGCGAAGCCTCGCGCGATATGGCCGAGCACTACGCGGCTGTCGGTTATGACAAGCTCGCGGCCGAAACCGGTGTCAATCTCGTCGACCTCAATGCCGACGATTTCGTTCGGGTCGATATCCCCGAGGGCCGAGTTTTCAAGCAAATGCCGATCGGCCGCACGGTTTGGAATCCTGAAGCGTTCTTTCTCAACATCCCAAAAATGAGGACCCACAATCTGGCGATAACGACCATCGCGATCAAAGCGCTGCAGGGAATCGTGGTGCCGATCGAAGAGCGTCATATGTGCACCCTCTTTCCACGATTCGACGGCGACCGCGGTGGTGACGGACTTGAGAACCACGTGCTCGACACACACGAGCGGTGGGCGCACAAGATTTGCGACATCTCTCTGGCGCGAAAACCGGATCTGAATCTGGTCGATGCCGTGGTGTCTCGCGACGGCACCGGCTTCCGGCAGGGCAAGAACCGGCCGATGGGATTCGTGCTTGCCGGGATCAACCAGGCATCAGTGGACACTGTCGGAACGACACTGATGGGCTTCGATCCCACGACATTGACCTACCTGCGGGTCGCGGGCGAGCGCGGTATGGGCCCGACCAGGATGACCGATATCCGCGTGCTCGAGATCCACAGCGGCAAACTAGTGGAGCGAAATGGCGTTCATGACCTAATTGCCGATCCTCCGTTCCGGGTCACGCTCTCGGCGAGCATGCACTACCCGACCTTCGAGCCAGTTGATTACGCGCCGGCCGAACTGGAGACGGTGCACGCTGAGGAAAGCTTCGGCTCGAGCGCTGCTTCATAGCGAAACTGGTGATCCAAGTAATGAGGAAGATCAAGGTAGGACGTCGGAACACGCCTGCCAAGTAGCCGTTGCGCTATTTCGGCGACGTGTTCGACGTCACCTGTGGTCACGAGCTCGATTCCGCCGTTCGAATCCTCGCCGGCTGCGATTCCTGCGGATTCGATCAGATCCCGCGCGCGCCGGGCAATCGCCGCTCCGGAGTCGACCAGGGTGATCGACTCCCCGCCGATCGCCTGAATCGCCTGTGTCAAAAATGGGTAGTGGGTGCAACCGAGCACAATTGTGTCGACCCCGCGTTCGATCAGCGGCTGCATGTACGTCCGGAGTTGTCGGTCCGCTTCCTCTCCCCTGGTGAGACCGTCTTCGACGAGCTCAACCAGCCCGGGTGCCGGCTCAATGTGAACCGTAACCGAGGTACCATATCGGGTGATCAGGTTTCGCAAACGATCGCTGACTGCCGTCAGTGAGGTAGTGAGGACGCCGATTCGACCGTTGGCGCTCAGTGCAACCGCGGGCTTGACGGCAGGCTCCAGGCCGATAATCGGGATTTGAAATCGCTCGCGCAACGCTTCAAGCGAGACGGCGGTCGCGGTGTTGCAGGCGATGATCAGCAGCTTGGCCCCCCGCTCGATCAGTGCGCTGGCGATCAGATGAGAACGCCACTGAATCTCTTCCGGTGTGCGAGTCCCATACGGACAGAACCGACTGTCGGCCGCATAGAGCAGGCGCTCCCAAGGCAACAAGGCTTGAACTTCGAGCGCGACGGTGAGACCGCCAAGACCTGAGTCGAAGATACCGATGGGTAAAGACTGTACGTTCATACCGTGAGGCTACTAGAACCCACGCGGATCGTCCAACGGAATCCGGCAGATCCGGTAGGGTATTGCTCGGTTACGTTCAATTATCTCGGCGACATCCTTCAAAGGTTCGAAATCGAGACAATTCGAGCGAATTTTCCCGCCACTGAGCTCTGACTTGTGCCCGGTTGCGCCAATGTTTCAGTCACTCGGTCAACTACCGGATCGAGGCGACCGAGTGCACGTCCGCGAAGTACGCAATGGTCCGCGTGAGACCATCGTTCAGATCGACTTTAGGCGACCATCCCAGTAACCGCTGAGCCTTGCTGATGTCTGGTTTGCGGCGCGTCGGATCGTCGAGGGGCAGCGGCTTGAACAAAATCTCGGAATTGCTCGCAGCGATCCTGACGACCGTGCGCGCGAAGTCGCCGATCGTAATCTCCGCCGGATTACCAAGATTGATCACTTCGCCGGCGATTCCGTCCGTACGCATGAGTGCCAACAGGCCGTTCACGGTATCGTTCACAAAGCAGAACGAGCGGGTTTGGAGTCCGCTGCCATAGATGGAAATCGCCTTCCCCTGAATCGCCTGCATGCAAAAATTTGGCACAACTCGCCCGTCTTCTGGATCTGAGCGGGGACCGTAGGTGTTGAAGATGCGCGCGATTCGAGCATCGACCCCATGCTGGCGGTGATACTCCGTGATCAGGCTCTCGCCGAATCGTTTGCTCTCGTCGTAGCACGAACGAGGACCGATCGGATTCACATTTCCCCAATAGGTTTCGACCTGAGGATGCACGAGCGGATCGCCGTAAATCTCCGAGGTGGATGAGTAAACGAATCGGGCTCCATCGCGGCGCGCCAGATCGAGCACATTCTTGGTGCCAAACGCGTTGACGAGTTGAGTTTCAATCGGATATTTCGCGTAACCGACCGGGCTTGCCGGACTCGCGAGGTGAAAAATCCGGTCGAACGGTCGCTGCAGCGTTGTGTCCGTAAGCGGCAGAACCACATCGAGCTCGAGGACCGCCAGTCGATCATGGCTCGCGAGGTGAGCCAAATTGACCCTACGCCCAGTCAGGTAGTTATCGATGACGACGACTTCGTCGCCGCCGTCAAGGAGCCGGTCGACGAGGTGACTTCCAATGAAACCGGAACCGCCCGTTACAAGTGTACGCATGTCACATCCCAGGGTAGGTTCGATCTTGCTTCGACGCCATCGTCGGGCCGCCAACCAACATCTCTTGCACCGAATGGTAACGCAAGAGATTTTGCTGTTATCGCAATGGACGCGGGAGTGATGGGGATTTGGGACTAGACGGTGAATTCGATGGAGCGGGAGTCAGGCTGAGTTAGAACATCGGCAAGAATTGAGATTCCATAGTAGGTATGCAACCAATCGTGAAGACTTAGGGCGGTGTCCACGGCCGCGTGGTCGCCCGAGGAGAGTGAGCGACTGAGCACCGCGCCTATCGCCTCGCGTGTTTCCTCATAGATCGCGCGCCGCACTTCGACGTATCGACAGAGCTCGGTGTCGAAACGAAGCTCGGCCATGACCCAACCGCCGGGCTCATCGTCCAGCAGGATCAACTGCGTTCCGTGCTGCCACACAAATGGCGTCGGAGCGCGATTGCCAACGCGATCGGTCTCGAGACCAGGCACTTTTTCGCCCGCGACAAGCATCTCCGGACCGATCGCAAACTGACCTGTTCGGTCGTTCGAACCGGAATCGTTATCATTCACTGAGAGGTAGGTCGATGACATCACTAAGCCTCAGGAATTAGAACATCACGCCAAGGCGTGCCGGCAAATCCAGATGCAATCTGGTCCGCAACGGCGAACAGGTCCACATAACCGGTTACCATTACGTCATCACGATGCGTGTTCAGAAGAGCGTAGCATCCGCAACAAACTCGGTGCAACCTTACAGAACGAGGATCGCAAAGTTTCAACATTTAGTACCAGATCTACGTGGATCGAACTTCGATTTGCGCGGTTTGAACGACGTTTCCATCAAGCGACACGACGATCGCGTAGGCGCCATCGGGCCAAGCCACGTTTCCGTCCCGCTTCAGATGGAATTGTACATAGCCCGCGGAGAACGCCGAGCCGGGCACGGTTCCGGTCGTGACTGCTTCTAGCGACACGTCGTTGTATGTCCACGAGGCGGACAAGACCGAGCTTGCACGTAGATTCGTTACCCGGCACACGGCGTAGAGCGCGAGCGCGGACGTTTCAAACGAGTCCACGATACCATCAGGAGCGTTTGTGCCGGAAATGACTCCGGTCGCCCAGACGACTTCGCCAACCTCTGCCGGTGGAACGGGGGTGGGGGTAGCTGGCACGTGGGTCGCGATCGGGCTGGCCGCCGGTGTGACCGTCGCCTCTGCACTATCGCCCCCACAGCCCGCCAGAGATGTGACGAGCAGTATTGCCGGGAACAGCAGCTTGCCGCGGCTTAGGCGGCCTCGCCAGCATTCCACTCGGAACCAGATCGGCATGTTCATATCGATGTGAGATTGTACGGTGAATCGCGCTCTGAAGAGATAATCGGGCCGCTCAGGCACGAGAATAGCGTACGATTGACCTGTGTTGATTCGTGCGTCACGAACCCTGGAGCTCTCAGTGAGCGACCGTGCAAAACCCGCTTCCGAGCCGGCCATGGTGCCAAACCCAACCATAAATCGCGCCGCTCGAGCCGGAAGGCCGACCGAGGATAGTCTGCTCTTCTGCTGGTCGGAAGAGGATCGTGCCCGCGCCGCGGCATTCACCCACAGCGACACCTGGCGCGTGCTCCGGATCACCGGCGAATTCGTCTCAGGGTTCGATGCGCTGGCGGAGGTTGGTCCCGCGGTCACCATCTTTGGCTCCGCCCGAACACCGGAGTCCGACCCGATGTATGAAGCAGCCCGGTCCGTCGCTCATCGTCTGGCCGACGCCGGATTCGCGACAATCACCGGCGGCGGCCCCGGGATCATGGAAGCGGCGAATCGCGGGGCGGCAGACGCCGGTGGACTTTCGATTGGCGCCAACATCGAGTTGCCAATGGAGCAGGGCCTCAACCAATATGTCAATTTGCCGCTCAATTTTCGCTATTTTTTCGTGCGTAAAACCATGTTCGTCAAGTATGCTGAGGCATTCGTCATATTCCCCGGTGGATTCGGGACGATGGACGAGTTGTTTGAGGCGCTCACGCTCATTCAGACCGGAAAGCTCGGTCACTTTCCGGTCGTGCTCTTCGGCGCCGGCTACTGGGCAGGTCTGGTCGATTGGATCGAACGCGAGGTTATTGCCGGCGGCAAGGCATCACCGGCCGATCGGGATTTGATCACGCTAACGGATGATCCGGAGGAAGTCGTCCGGGTGATCGCGAGCAGCTACGACTTGGCATGCAAGAACGGAACGAGCAAAGCAGCGGCGCTTATCCGGGAGAGCAACGCGATTGTTCACCGGGGTGGTGGGCGCAAAAGCGTGCCAGACTAGATACTTATGGCCTAGCTTGTACGCTGGCACGGCTCGCCGGTATTGGCGATAGTCAAGGTGCTTCCGCACGGACATGGGAGTTGCGGGGCTGTCCGGACGCTCTGTCCGCAACACTGCACGCGGTTGGTTTCCTGGATCCGTGTCGATCTGTGACCCGTGGTCATCTCTCAACCGGTGCGGTATCATCAGCTTCGTCATCTCCTTTGGCGAGCACGTTGGTGCGTGAAGAGACAGCCAGCACCGTGTCGCACGGACATCGGACGTTGTCTCAAAGGTATGTCGTTGAATACAACAACACTGGAGGTTGCGAGGTGAGCAGATACGAACTCTACGCACCCCGCTACCCGCTCCTCCCGCTAAAGAACGTCGTCATCTTCCCCCGCAACATCGTGACATTGCTCGTCGGCCGCCCGAGATCCATTCAGGCTGTCGAAGAAGCCATGACGCGTGACAAGCGCGTCGTCGTTACCGCGCATCGAGACGGCGAAATCGAAGATCCGAAGCAAGAAGATCTTTACACGATCGGCACGCTCGCCGAGCTCGTCCAATCCGAACGACAGCAAAGCAATACCGTCCAGGTCGTGCTCGAAGGCATTTGCCGTGTCCGGATCAGTCAATACGACATTTCACGCCCGTTCTTTACCGTGGCTGCCGATGAGCTCCGGGAAACCGAGCTCCCCGCGGCCGAGCTACGCGTATTGATGCAGATCGTCACCGAACTGGCTACCAAATACGCCGAAACCCGAAACAAGCTCAATCCAGAAGTGTTGGACATGATCCAGCGCGCGACCGAGCCCGGTCATCTCGCGGATCTCCTGGCCACGCAGTTGTTGACCGAAACGTCGCGCCGGCAGGAACTGCTGGAGCAGCTCGACCCCGCGAAGCGACTCGAACGGATCGCCGCGATCATGACCGGCGATCTTGACATGGCGGCGCTTGAACAAAAGATCAAAGATCGGGTTCGAGACCAGGTCGAAAAAAACCAACGCGAGTACTACCTGCGCGAACAGCTCAAAGCGATTCACGACGAGCTCTCCGGCGAGGGTGGGAACGAAATCGAAGCGTTGCGCTCGCGGATCGTCGCCCGCGGGGTGCCAAAGGAAACCGAGGAGAAGCTACTCCGCGAAGTTACGCGGCTCGAGCGAATGCCCTCGGTATCCGCTGAGGCGACCGTCGTTCGCACGTATCTCGATACACTGCTTGGGTTGCCGTGGACTGAAAGATCCGAGGACCGGATCGATCTCGACGAGGCAGAGCGCATTCTCAACGAAGAGCACCACGGTTTGGACCATGTCAAAGAGCGAATCCTTGACTTTCTGGCAGTACGAAAGCTCACGAGCCAATCGGGCGGAACTGAAACGGGCAGCGCGCAAATCTTGTGCCTAGTCGGCCCTCCGGGCGTCGGCAAAACCAGTTTGGGGCGCTCCGTTGCATCGTCGATGGGCCGTGAATTCGTCCGTGTCAGTCTCGGCGGCGTTCGCGACGAGTCCGAGATCCGCGGTCATCGCCGAACCTACATTGGTGCTATGCCGGGGCGGATCGTCGGCGCGATGAAGCAAGCGGGCACGATCAATCCATTAATTCTGCTGGATGAAGTTGATAAGCTCTCTTCGGACTTCCGGGGCGACCCAGCGGCCGCCCTGCTCGAAGTGCTCGACCCGGAGCAGAACAAGAATTTCACCGATCACTTCCTTGATGTGACCTACGATCTCTCGAACGTGCTCTTCATCACGACGGCGAACTACCTCGGGCAGATCCCACGGCCGCTCCGCGACCGCATGGAGATTATCGAGGTCGGCGGGTACACCGAAGACGAAAAGATCGAGATCGGCCGCCGTTACCTGTTGAGGCGACAACTTGCGGCACACGGATTGCCGAATGCGTCGATCGAGATTCCCGAGAAGCTCTGGTCAAAGGTCGTGCGCGAGTACACGCGTGAGGCCGGTGTCCGGCAGCTCGATCGAGAGCTTGCCACAATTTGCCGCAAAGTAGCGCGCGATATCGTTCGTGGCAAAACGAATAAGATGAAGCTCAGCGATGCGCGGCTCGAGGAATACCTCGGACCTTCTCGATACGGTCACGATCAACAGATCGGCGGTCCAAACCAGGTCGGACTCGCGATCGGCCTCGGAACGACCGAGATCGGCGGCGAGATTATCCCAGTCGAGGTCGCGACCATGCCGGGACGCGGCGGCATGACCATTACCGGTCAAGCCGGAGACGTGATGCAAGAGTCGGCGCAGGCCGCGCTCTCGTATGCCCGCTCGCGCTCCGATCAGCTCAAAATCGATCGCGACTTTCGCGAAAAGCTCGATCTTCACATCCACCTGCCGGAGGGTGCGCAGCCGAAGGACGGCCCCTCCGCGGGCATCACCATGGCCTGCGCTTTGATCTCGGCTTTGACGAAACGGCCCGTGCGCAACGATACGGCCATGACGGGCGAAATCACCCTTCGAGGACGGGTGCTTGCCATTGGTGGACTCAAAGACAAAACGCTTGCTGCCCACCGGCACGGCATCCGCCGGCTGATCGCGCCGCTCGACAACAAGCGCGATCTCATCAAAGTCCCTGCCAACGTCCAAAAGGATATGGAATTCATCTGGGTATCGAACATGGACGAAGTGATCGCCGCCGCGATCATGCTCGACGAGGATCAGGTCGGCGGGATCGTGAACGCCGCCGGCATCGTGCCGGGCGAAATCCTATCGCCTCCGCCGGGCAATCCTGAACCGTACTCGCCCGATCTCGTCACCGACGCTCGTGGACGCTCTCGCGTACCGCGGCGCGGCGTTTCCGCTCGCAAGGCGGCGCGCAGGGGTCCCGTCGCTGATCTAGGCAAAGATCCCCGTTCCTGATCGTGCAGCGACAGTGATTTCAAGTTCGTAGAGAGTCGTTAGGAAACCATTCGAAGCGCGTGGACAAAACGGACCCCGATGCTTTGCATCGGGGTCCGTTCTATCAATTCACTGGATTTGACCTATGTGGCCGGTTTGACGACCACAACGTCTTTGTCGAAGACGATCGGAATCCGCCCGGTCCATGAACCCTGGCGAGTGCCTTTGAGCGTCGGTTTCTGCACAAACATCTGCTTCCAATTTCCGAGCGGAATATAGACCGCGTTCTTGAGCGCGAGCTCTTCTGCCTGCCGGTAAAGATCGTTGCGTGTGGCGACGTCCTGCTCGACATCCGCCTTCTTCACCAAGCTGTCAAACTGCTTGGAGTCAGCCCCCGGATCAAAATCGCCTGACGTTTCAAGCTCGGGGTTCCAGTTGAAGACACCCTGCATGTATGGCGACGTCGACAGGAAGACGTCCGACAGCAAGTGCGGCGTCTCGGTGACGTTCCACCACCACATGATATCGAACTGGCGACCGCCGTTATCCCGCTGAAGCTCCTGGATTTGCTCCAGGCTCTTGGACGTATCGTGGTCGATCTTGACCCCGATTGCCGCTTCAATTGCGTCCAGGAACGCTTTCCACCGGGTGAAGTCGTCGTCTGTATCCTCGGACGGTTCGTAATAAGTGATCGGCGGCAGTCCTTCCCCGTTGGGGAATCCAGCATCTTCGAGTAGCTGTTTCGCCTCATCGATGTCGGCGTCAATACCGCCCGGCGCTTCGTACCCACTGATCGTGGAAACGACCGGCGGCGTGAAGATGTTGGTCGGCGACCAGGTGCCTTCCCAGATCGTGTTCGCCCATACTTCGCGATCGAGTGCCATCGCGAGCGCGCGGCGGACCCGGACATCGTTGAACGGCGCTTGCTTGAAGTCCATCGCGATCGAACGGGTTGATCCGTACGGCTCGATCGTGACCAGTTCCTGGGAGAGAACTGGATCGCGTTCGACCGATGACTTCAGCGACAGAGGCACGTCAGCCGATATCGCCTCGTCGGTCTTGTAGAGGTTGAGCGCGGTGCTGGCCGCGCTTGGACCCGTGACGATCGGCCATACGATCTTGACGATCGACGGGGAGACACCTCCGTAGTGGTTTGTGTTTGGTTCCATGACAATCTGCTTCGCCGCATCCAGCTCGGTGAATCGCCAAGGCCCCGTGCCCGCGTCCGCGAGTGTGAACCCCTCGTCACCCTCTGCCTCGAGCACCGCGGGATCAACAACCGACCAAACAAATGCGGCCAAGTACGACAGGAAGAAGGAGTACGGCTTGTCGAGGGTGATAGCCACAGTCGAATCGTCAACCGCTTCGAAGCCGATGGTTTTGCTCTTGTTCGTCGTGTAACGGACGAAGTTTCTAACCTGGGACATAAAAGTCGCCATGGGGGAGGGGCGAGTTGGATCGAGAGCCCGTTTCCACGAGGTCACAAAATGGTCCGCCAAAACCTGGCCGCCGTTTGCGTACTTGGCGTCCGGCCGGATTTTGAAGGTATAGACTCGGCCATCGTCACTGCGGGTATAGCTCTCGGCAAGGTCGAGCTGCACTTTGCCCATCTCATCGAACTTGACGAGTCCGCCCCAGACATTCGGGAAGAGCACCCAGAACGGTCCCCAGTTGACCGTGCGGTGCGGATCGAGCGTGATCGCCTGGCCATAGGGATCGAGCGGCACGTTGATGGTAACGCCGGTTTCGATCTCGTCGTCCTGAAAGCGCATTGTCGCTAACGCGCGGGGCGAGGGCGCCGCGGTGGCCACACCGGCGCCGTACCGTGCGGTCGCGACAGCGCCGGCGGCGATCGCCGCCCATCGCATCAAGTCTCGGCGCGAGCCACGCGGGGCGGTCTCTCGGAAAGTTTCGACTAACTGGTCCAGTTCCTGCCGCTCCGAATCGGACGGCCGGTCGGCGCGCTTCGCGGCGGGATCGGTCATTGTTCAATCCTCCTCCCCGACTTTCGAGGGCGCATGTCGCTCAAAGTTGAGCAATCAACATGCGATTAAGTTCACACCAATACGTACGTCGATCGCGGTCGGGGCGATGTCTCGGCTCTACCATGCTGCCATTGCACGAAATCCGGGGCGGCAGCTTCGCGGGGAAACTCCAAGCATGAACGCTACCACGCGCGCCAATTCAGCGCAAAGCGCAGCATGACGCTCTCGTCCTGATTGTTCGCCTTCGACTGCCAAGATCGTCCTCGCTCCGATTGTCTCCTTGAACGCGGCAATCGAGCCGATGGTTACGCGGTCTACTACAAATCTTCCGCGAATCCGTAATTGCGCGTGCCGGCGACCTCGAGGAACCGCGCAAGCAACGTCACGCAGGCGTCGATATCGGCCTTGCTCGCCATCTCATTGGGCGTATGGATGTAGCGAGTTGGAATCGAGATGGTCGACGCGAATGATCCGCCCCGAGCCTGCTGCATCGCCCCCCCATCTTGACCCCCGAAGGGCAGAACTTCCATTTGGTATGGGATGTGATGTTGTTCGGCGATGTCGCGAAGGTGGCGGTTGAACTTCTGGTTAGCAATATGCGAGCTGTCGGAGACCTTGATTGCCGCGCCCTTGCCGAGCCGGGTGACCGCGCTCTCTTGAGGAGCACCAGGGATGTCGACCGCGAGTGTCACATCGAGTCCCACCGCCAGATCAGGTTGGACATCGAAGGCGGCCGTGCGCGCTCCGCGTAGTCCGACCTCTTCCTGTGTCGTCGCGACCGCGATCACTTCGGCGTTGGACGGTCCCATGACTCGTAGCGCCTCGATCATCACGTGGATCGCGACCCGGTCATCAAGCGATTTGCTAATTACCATTGACTCGGTCTCTTCGAGCGTCCGGTCCATATTGACCATATCGCCAACCGTCACGAGCTGCTTCACCGTCTCGGCCGGCAGTCCCAGATCGACGAAAATCTCCTCGATCTTGGGCTGCTTGATCTCGTCGGGTGAAAGCAAATGGATTGGTTTGGCCGCGAGCTGCATGACCCCGCGCAGCGTCCGCCCGGACTCGGTATAAACCATGACCCGCTGCGATACGAGATTGCGAACATCCCAACCGCCGACCGGCTGCAGGCGTATAAATCCATTGTCATCGATGTGTTTGACGAAGAAGCCAATCTCATCCATGTGTGCGGCGAGCATCACTTTCGGTCCGCCATTGCCACGCTTCACACCGATCACATTACCCAGCGCATCTACGCTTAACTCGTCGACCACCTTGCGAAGCTCCCGCGCCGTGACCTTGCGGATCGCGTCCTCACGACCCGGCACTCCTGGCGCCTCGCACAGGCGCTTCAACAACGAAACATCCATCCAGTTCACCTTCTTTCACGCGACACGTCCGGCAAGAGCGGAGCGGATGCTAGCACACTCAGCCTGGGTGCCGAAAAAGAAACCAGCGGGTGACCTGGATTGGATCGCCCGCTGGTTGCCATCGTCGTTCGCTGGAGACTCTACTCCGCGATGAGCAAAATCGAATTGGTGTAATCGAGTCCGTTTTCGTTGAAGGCTACGGACGCAAATGCGCGAACCCCCGCGTACTTCGGCTCGGCTGCCGGCGAAGCGGCGGCGGCGGTGCTCGCAAAATAGTCATCGCAGGCCATACCGTCGAAATCAAGATCGAGCTCAAAGTGCTCGACAGTGTCCTCGTCGTACGCGGCCTGAGCCTCCGCCTGCGAACCAAATTCGCCACAGAGATCGCTTGAATCTTCAAATCCAGACAGGTCGCCTAACACCGATGCCGATGCGGACGAGGCCAGCGCGACCGCCTCGGCCACGTTGACGTAGAACACGCCGTCGTGCTCCGACGGCAGCGCGGCCAATGCCGCCTGATAGTCGGCCGAACCGGAGAGAGGCTCCGCGGCACCGGAGAGGTAACCATCAATTCCGCCGCCAATTCCCAGAAGGAACTCGTCATCGACAACGCCGTACTCGAGCGTGATCGTGGCGCCGGTGTCGTCGGTGATGTCGATCACGCTGACGGTCGAGTCACCAATCACTCTGGTCGTGACGTTTGCCTGGCCCTGCGCCGCGGCCTGGATGAGCAGAGAAAGCTTCGACACCGCGTCGGCCACCACGGTCGGCGTTTCGGTGTCCGAGACCAGTACGGCATTGATCTCCGAAAGATCGTCTGACAAGGTCCCCCAAAGGGCGAATCCGTACTCCCCGACCATTTGATCGATGAAATCGGTCTTGAGATTGAAGCCGACCAGCAATGCGGCCTGCTGATAAAGCCGGTCGACACTGGGAATCGCAACTGGTGTCGCGGGATCCATCGCCGGGCTGATGACACCGTTGACCGCCAACACGACGACCATGCCGAGCGACTGCAACAGCGCGCCCTGTCCCAGGTTCATTCCATTCGCAAAGAGCAGAGAGCCAGCCGGAACATTTTCCGCGAAAGTCATATCGATTGGCGAGGCCGGCTCCTGCGCCTGTTCGGCCGCGGTATCTCCGGCCGGAATCTCGACCGTGTTAATCCGAAATCCCGCTGGGTCCGCGATCACGGAGAGACCCGTGTGTCCACCCCCGCCCAACATTCCGTCAAAAGCGTTGCCAAGACCCATTCCCGATGTATCGAGCGAGCTGACACCTTCAGTCAGTGCAGTGCCGTTCGCGAAGCCGAAACCAAGTCGATCCCCGGCGAGCGCCTCATCGGCTCGGGTGAATGCCTCGAGATCCGCGATCGAATCCCCGCCGGCCGCGGTGTCGACGATCGCCTCGAGATCCGCTGGTGTTTCAGAAACGACGATGAATTCGCCGACGATCGCATACGCGGTTCCCGTCTCCCCGCTGAGATCATCCCCGGGAAGCGATTTGATCGTCACGCCGTTGTATTCGGTCGAATCGATCGCGATATCCTGACTGGACGCCTGCTCCGCAAGATCCTTTTCGAGAAAGGCTGTGGCCGCCGCGAGATCGCCCGGTTGAATAATTGCCGCGAAACCCGCGGGTGCGCCCGCACCGACATTGAGCGCATCCTCTGAGCTAAAAGAAGGGATGACGACCTCTCCAAAAACCTCGGTAAGACCACCAGTTGATTCGGTTGACAACGCATCGAGATTCGTTACGACAAACGCGGCCTCGCCCCCGAGGATTGACTCGACCTCGCTCGCGTCGGAACCGGTTGCCATGTCATCGATGATGTCGTCGATGGTCGAGTCGGAGCCGGCACGAAGTAGAAGCTCTTCCGCCAGTTGCCACTGTGCAGACTCTTTATCGAGCGATAATCCGAAATAGAGAACCGTGTCCGCCGGAGTGATCACCGCGGCAGCGGTGCCGGCAGAAACGCTTTGCGCCTCGACCTGACCAAAACCTGATGCGATAGCCGACAGCGTCATCGCCCCTACGATCGTAAGTGCGGCAACGGTGCGCGCCCATCGGTGCGACACGGGCGGAGCTAGTTTCGGCCGGTCAGGTGCGATCCGAATCATCGGTTTCATTCTGATCCTCTCAGTTGAGCTCGCTTTTTCGACCAGGGTTCTGTCCCAAGCAGCAAAACATTCCATTCGAATCCAAGAACTCCGGCGCCCACTCTAGGCGGCGTGTGGAAAAGCCGTCAATAGACGGAACGTCTAGCTTAACGCAAGTCTCCGCCCTTCGGTTCCTTAATCCTCTTCGCTCCAAAACGTAGCGCCCATCGAAGGCGCGTATTTCATGCGCTCCGCACAATTTCTATTTTGTGATGTCACGGATCATAGTCATTTGCCGAATTGGGTGCACGCCGAACGCATTTGAGGTTCTCATGACGGCCCAGTTCAACCATCTGGCGGGCTAGCTCTGGATGCGCTCGTCTATTCCGGTAGCGATGCTGAACACGAACATGAAGAGGGCGGCAATCGCGCCGAAGACGGCCAGCAACGCGACCATGGTTAATCCGGCTTTGAACAACCCTTCGATGAAATCCATATCCGCCATTCCTTCCAGATCTGGAGCATTCGATTACGCGCCAATTATACGCCGCGAGGCGGGCGGATTGCCCGATCCGTCCGCCTCACATGTTGCATTACGCAACGAGTGGCGCTTGGCTCAAATTGGCATGGAATTCGAGTTTCCCGCTCCCCAGATCGACGGTCACCGTTTCGCCATCGTGAATCTCTCCACTCAGTACCTTGACCGCCAGTGGATCGAGCACCTCTTTTTGGATCAATCTCTTCAACGGACGCGCTCCGAAGACAGGATCGTAACCACGATTCGCCAGCCACTCCTTCGCCGCGGGCGTGAGCAGAACCGCGATTTGTCGATCCTGCAGTCGCTTCGCGATCGTCGTCAGTTGAATGTCGACGATTTGCGCGATCTCGTTCCGGCTCAGGGCCTTGAAGATCACGGTTTCGTCGATCCGGTTCAGGAATTCGGGCCGGAAGTTCGCTTGTAGCGCTTCCATCACCCTCGTCCGCATCTCGGACTCGTTCGATTGCCCGATCGAGGTGATGTAGGACGATCCCAGGTTGCTGGTCATGATGATGACGGTGTTCCGGAAATCGACCGTTCGGCCCTGACCGTCGGTCAAGCGGCCATCGTCAAGGATTTGCAGCAGCACATTGAACACGTCAGGATGCGCCTTTTCGATCTCGTCGAAGAGCACCACGCTGTATGGCCGTCGCCGAACCTGTTCGGTGAGCTGCCCCCCCTCGTCATACCCCACGTAGCCCGGAGGCGCTCCGAGCAAGCGGCTGACCGTGTGCTTTTCCATGTATTCGGACATGTCGATACGAATCATCGCCTGGTCGCTGTCAAACAGGAACTCGGCCAGTGCCCGCGCGAGCTCAGTTTTGCCGACTCCTGTCGGCCCCAGAAAAATGAAACTCCCAAGCGGGCGGTTCGGATCTGACAGACCGGCACGCGATCGTCGAATGGCGCTCGCAACCGCGCCGATCGCTTCGTCCTGACCGATCACTCGTTGGTGCAAGCGGTCCTCCATTTTGAGCAATTTCTCGATCTCGCCTTCCAACAGCCGGCTGACCGGGATACCAGTCCAGCGACTTACGACCTCGGCGATATCGTCGGCATCGACCTCCTCCTTGAGCAGCTTGCCGTTGGCCTGGAGCTGCACGAGCCGTTGCTCTTCGGCTTTGATCTGCTCCTGCAGTTGCACCATCTTGCTGTACTGGAGCTCCGCGGCCTTGTTGTAGTCGTAGGCACGTTGCGCGTGCTCGATCTCGACCTTCGTTTGATCGACTTCGTTCCGCAATTCGGAAACCCGCTGAATCGACTGCCGCTCTTCATCCCACCGCGATCTGAGCGCGTCCCGCTCTTCCTTGAGATCGGCCAGCTCACGCTCGAGCACGCTCAGGCGACCCTTGCTCGCATCGTCCTTTTCATTTCGCAGGGCTTCGCGCTCGATCTCGAGCTGCATGATTCGCCGCTCGGCTTCGTCGAGCTCCGCCGGCATTGAGGTGATCTCCATTCGGAGCTTCGATGCCGCTTCATCGACCAGGTCGATCGCTTTGTCCGGCAGGAAGCGATCGGCGATATAGCGGTGCGACAACGAGGCCGCGGCAACCAACGCCGAATCGAGGATTTTCACCTTGTGATGGACCTCGTACCGCTCCCGCAGACCCCGAAGAATCGAAATCGTGTCCTCAACCGTCGGTTCGCCCACGTAAACCGGTTGGAAACGCCGCTCGAGCGCTGCATCTTTTTCGATGTACTTGCGGTACTCGTCGAGCGTCGTCGCGCCGATGGCATGCAGATCGCCCCGGGCCAGCGCGGGCTTGAGCAGATTGGCCGCGTCCATCGCCCCCTGCGTGCGTCCCGCGCCCACAACCGTGTGAAGCTCGTCGAGGAAAAGAACGACCGCGCCTTCGGCCTGCTCGACTTCCTTCAAAACGGCCTTGAGTCGCTCTTCGAATTCGCCCTGGAACTTCGCGCCGGCGATCAACGAGCCCATATCGAGCGTGACGACCCGCTTGTCCTGCAGCCCCTCGGGAACGTCGCCACGGATGATCCGCTGGGCGAGTCCCTCGACGATCGCGGTTTTGCCGACGCCGGGTTCGCCGATCAGCACGGGATTGTTCTTGGTCCGGCGTGACAGCACCTGGATCACCCGCCGGATCTCTTCGTCTCGGCCAATCACGGGATCGAGCTTGCCCTTGCGCGCGAGCTCGGTCAGATCGCGCCCGTACTTTTCAAGCGACTGGTAGGTCGATTCGGGATTCGTGCTTGTCACGCGTTGGGCGCCGCGAATCTCGCGCAGGGCGACCTTCGCCTTCTCCGGCGTGAGCCCGTGACGCTTCAACGCGGCCGCCCCAGGAGAACCGGCAACATCGAGGGCTCCGAGAAGGAGATGTTCGGTACTGATGTAATCGTCGCCGAATTGCCGCGCTTCGCGTTCGGCGTTCTCGAGCAGTTTCCGCGTTGCGGCGCTAACCGAAGCCTCTGCGCTGAACTGCAGCTTTGGCAGCTTTTCGACCTCCGCCGTGATGTCGGTCAAGGCGGTTTGAGGATCGACTCCGGACTTGAGCAGCACCTGTGGTGCGATCCCGTCATGCTGGCTCAGGAGCGCCTGGAGAATCAGCTCAGGCTCAAGCTGTGAGAGGCGTAGCGTGTCCGTCTGACGCTGCGCCGCAAGCAGCGCCTCTTGCGCCTTTTCCGTGAATCGTTGGTTCGTCGCCATGGTTCTATCCTTCCAGTGGTCTCAGGACTCATTCAAGCTATTGCATCGGATTTCTGGTGACTTCTGATCCAAATGAAGTGCTTTATCGTCGCTCTTGGGGACGCTCTTCGATGAACCCGAGGGTAGCAAGCGCAAGGTCGAGCTCATTTCGAATCGCAGCGAAGGTCTCACCGCAATTGCACAGGCCATTCCGCGTGGACGCGCTTTGACGTTGTGTTTCCGCTTGGACCCGGAGTTTGCGCAACCGCCGGGTCAATTCCAGTGCGAGCTGCACACCCGCGAGATTTAAGCCACGGTCTTCGACAAGGTATTTGACCTGCCGCAACTGCTCGATATCGCGATCGGAATAGAGGCGCAGATTGCCCTGCGTTCGCGATGGCGCGATCAGCCCTTCACGCTCATATTTTCTTAGCGTTTGCGGGTGCATCTCAACGAGACGCGCCGCTACACTGATCACAAATAACGGTTCATTGAAACGCGGTGGCATGTCCAAACCCATCTTCTTTTCAACCCGTGGAGTATAAAGGTTGATACGGATCGTGTCAATCCAAGTGCGTCCAAGAGCCGTTGTGCGACGCCGTCGTGGGGAGAGCTGCTCGTGAAGATTTACGGACATCGGGGCGCGTCCGCGGTCGAGCCCGAAAATACGCTCCGGGCCTTCAGGCGCGCGCTCGAGATGGGCGTCGAGGGTATCGAACTGGATGTCCAGGTCACCTCGGACCGGGTGCCGGTGATTCTGCACGATCGCGACCTGAAACGAACCACAAATCGGGCCGGCGCGGTCGATCACCTATCGCTTGAGGAGCTACGTGGTGTCGATGCGGGAAAAGGGGAGCGAATTCCGACACTTGCGGAAGCTCTCGAGCTCGCCGGCGATTGCGTGCACTTCGATATCGAGATCAAGCAGGGCGGAATCGAGCATGAAGTGCTCGATGTGCTCGCACGGTCTCCGAGTTCCCGATGGGCGATCTCGTCGTTCGATTGGACATCGCTCGAACGAATCCGGTCGCTCTCGGCAACTGCCGATCTGTGGCTACTGGCAGTGGTCGTTTCCGATGCGCTCTTCAACACCGCGTCACGGCTCGGCGTGTCCGGCGTTTCGCTCTATTCCGCCGCCTACAACAGTCTGACCGCGCCGATACTGAAGGAAGCCGGACTCGATGTGATCATCTGGACCGTCAACGACATCGAGGAAGCGATACGCGTCCGCGATCTGGGCGCGGTTGCCCTTTGCACGGATGGGCCCGACACGATCATCTCGGGCCTTTTAGCCGCAAACGTGCACGTCGGCTAAAGCCTCCGACGTGGGAGCCCGCGGGTGGCTCCCCTACGACGGTGACCATCACTTCCTCACACATTATCGTAGGGGATGGACCTGTACCATCCCGCGGGAGTCGCGAAGCGATGACATGCAAACTATGCCTGCCGCCAGTCGTATTCCATGCCGCGTGCCGTGTCGGCGGCGATCGTGTGCCCGTGCTGCCGCTCAACGATATGCAGCGCCATATCGATACCGGCCGAGACACCGGCAGACGTCACGAGATTCCCTTCGTCTACGACCCGCTCGTCGTCGAGTGTAATGACCTCTGGAAATTGGTCGCGCATGTCGCCGATCGTTGCCCAATGGGTCGTCGCCGTTTTGCCGTCGAGCAGACCGGTTTTGGCGAGCAAGAACGCCCCCGTGCAAACGCTGGTGGTCAAGACCTCATTCTTATGTTGAACCGCGATCCAGTCGATGATTCGTGAATTGTCGATCTCGCGGCGGGTTCCGTAGCCGCCTGGAATCACGATCATGTCCAACGTGGGATGATCGTCGAGCGTGTGATGCGGCACGACCATCAACCCGCCGCGGCATGTCACCGTATTCATCGTTTCCGCGATGATCAACGGTTTGTAGAGACGGATCGTCTCGCCATCCTCTCCTTCGAAACCAGCCGTAGCGAGAACTTCAAACGGACCGCAGAAGTCGAGCACCTCGACTTCATCGAAAATCAGAATTCCGACCGTTCGCTGCACCATGTGAACCGTTCAACCTCCCAATGAGAAATCGAGTCCCTGCCAGAGATCGGTTTCGTCCGGCAGAACGGCATCTGGGGCCGGCGGCGGGTAGATCCGCCGGAACGAATCATTCGACATCAACTTCCGTACGAGATCGTCCGGGAATCGCTTGAGAAAGCTCTGCTCACCAAACTGCGTGCGATGCGCGTACATCGCGGCCATCCGCAAATCGAACACGTCCTCGGCAGGAACGACCGTCGTCAGCAATTCGTCCGGTGTTCCGAGCTCTTCGTTCGGAATGGTCTGGACATCGCCGAGCTCCAAACCTGAATCCCCAAGGGATCTCAAGTTTGCGTCGATCAGCCTCATGTAAGAGCGCCGGTACGCGGTCGCATAGAGCTTGTCCGGCGAATGCGGAGCGCCGAGGTCGGGCCGGTGCGCGGCATCTCCCACGACCTCCCAGGCCGCCAGGGTGGCGTGATGGATCGCGATGTGATCTGGATGCCCATACCCGCCATTGGCGTCGAAGGTGATCACCACACGCGGCTTGAACCACCTGACCGCCCCGACGATCTGGTCGCGCAGTTCGCCGGCTGGAACATCAGGCAGGCGACCATCAAGATAGTTGAGGAGAACCGGCCGCTCAAACTCGAGCATCGAGCAGGCCTCAATCAGCTCATCCTCGCGGACCTGAGACAGGTTCTCTCGGGTGGCCAATGCGGGATCGCTGATCTCGCCGGCATCCCCTCGGGTCGCGCAGAGAATTTGGACCGGAATACCGCGGCCGACGCATGAAACGAGCGCCGCAGCCGTGCCGAATTGTTCGTCGTCAGGGTGCGCAAACGCGCACAGAATGCCGTGTGTTCTGATCAAGCGAGAATCTCCCAACGTTTTGCGTGAAATGCCTGAATTCGGTCGAGCGCTTCCGCGCCCGACACACCGATCGAATTGACCTCGGGCCGTGCCAGCACCATCTCCAGTGCATGCGGCTCCGGCAGGTTCGTCCGCCGCCCGAGCAACGTTTCAACGATCGCAAGTGTGCAGTACGGCGCATAAAGCTCCGAGTAACCGCCTTCTTGCGCGATCACAAGCCTACCCCCGGCGACTTCGTCCGCGAGATCCATCATTGCTTTGGTCATCCGCCGGTACGCCTCGGTGCTCAGGCACATCCGGCCGTCCGGATCGAGCAGGCTGGCGTCCTGTCCGGCCGAGATGATGATCAATTCCGGCTTGAATTGGCGGGCGCTCGGCAGCACGATCCGCTCGAACGCGGAGGGATAGACCTCGTCGCCGGAGCCCGCCGGCAGCGGCAGGTTTACCGTGAAGCCCGCCCCGGCGCCTTCGCCCGTTTGATCGAGCCATCCCGACATCGGCGGGTAAAGCCGATCCTGATGGAGTGAAAAGAAGAGCACCGACGGGTCAGCGTAGAACGCGTCCTGAGTTCCATTTCCGTCGTGGACATCCCAATCCAGGATCATCACCCGCTCGATGCCCTGGCTGCGTTGTGCGTGGCGAGCCGCGATCACGACATTGTTGAAGATGCAGTAGCCCATGCCTTTGTCGCTCAGGGCATGGTGGCCGGGCGGGCGCACATTCGCGAAAACGCGCTTGACCCGGCCGGTCATGACCGCATCGACCGCGGCCATCACCCCGCCCGCGGAGAGCAATGCGATCTCATAAGAGTCGACGCCGGCCCCCGCACCAGGTCCGGTTTCACCGCCGCCGGACTCGCAGATTTGCTTGACCCGCGTGATGTATTCCCGTGTGTGATACAAGGCGATGTCGTCAACCGTCGCTTCATAGGCGCCAATCCGGTCGAGCTCTTTCCCGAGTCCTGTAAGATCGATCAGGTGCTTGGTGCGCATCGCGAGTCGAAAGTTTGAGGGATGGATGATCGGCTCGGTGAATGGGATCGGCGCTCGCCCGGTCGTGGTCCAGAGCATCTCGATCCCGGGACTATGCTGCAGATACCGGTCATCGAATACCAGTCCAACGGTCGTTCCGTCCGACATCGCGGTCATTTCCTTCCTTCCCTGAACAATCACAATGACCTAAATCGATCCTGCAACGACCCTGCCACCCAGCATCGTCGCGACCGGACGAAATGTCCTCAGATTCGACGTATCAAGCGTCAATGGATCCCGAACGCAGACGATCAGATCCGCGAGCTTGCCCGCGGCGATCGTTCCGGTCCGCTTCTCCTCAAAATCCGCATACGCGCCGGCGGTGGTGTAGGTATGCAGCGCCTCGAGCGAAGTGATTGCTTCCTCCGGCGAGAGCACATTGCCCGCGAGCGTTTCGCGGGCGATCGAGCACCACATCCCAAACCACGGATTCAGCGACTCCGGTTGCGCGCCCATGCAATCGGATGAGCCCGGCACGACCAATCCCGCGTCGAGCATTCGCCGGAGCGCAAATGCTCCTTGCGCGCGCTCGCCGAGATAGCCATTCAGGTAGTCGCCAAAAGACGACAAAAAGGGCATCGTGACAACCGGAATCAAACCAAGGTTTTTGATTCGCCGGATGCGCTCCGATGTCATGCAGAGATGACCGGCGTGCTCCAGTCGGTGCCGTTTGCCTGACGGGTTCGGAATCGCGTCATAGGCGTCGAGCAGCATGTCAAGCGCGCGATCGCCGACGACATGCGTGCTGATCTGGCACCCCGCGGCATCGATCAGCCGCACCATCTGGAAAAGCTCGTCGCGCTCGACCTTCAAATGCCCCTTGTTCCCCGGCTGATGTTCGTAATCGTCGTAGAAGGCGCCCGCGGCGCCGGTGATGCCGCCGTCGACGAAGAACTTCACCGCTCCGAATTTCAATCGTTCGTCCCCAAATCCGGACTCGAATCCGTACCTGAGGAACGCGTTCACGGCGTCGAGATTCGGACAATGCTCCGTGAAGCTGATTCTGAGCGGAAGCCGATCTTCCGCCAGGAGTTGCTGATAGGCCCGCAATCCATTGGTCGACGGGATCTGATCCTGAAGCGAAGTGACTCCGAATCCGGAAAGGGCCGCCGCTGTCTGTGCGATCGCTTCCTTGGTTTGAGACGGAGAGAAGGGCGGAATGCCCGCGTGCCAATACATCTCGATCAGGATACTGGTTGCTTTGCCCCGATCATCCCGGACAACATGGCCGCCCGGCGGCGGCACGAAGTCATCGTCGATTCCCAGTTTCTTGAGCGCCCGGCTGTTGACGACGCTAATATGCGCGCCGGCGCGAATCAATGCCGGCCGCTCCGGCACCGCCGCGTCCATCTCCGCCAATGTCGGGTACCTGCGCTCGGTCAGCTTCTCGGCGAGCATGAACGATCCCTGCCCGATCACCCATTCCGATTCCGGACTGCGGTAGGCGTGATCGGTGAGCGCGCTGAGGATCTCCGCGATGTTGGAATGGGGCGGAACATGGCAGTCCGCGAAGTAGGCGAGATTGACCGCGGCCGCCTCGAGATGGGTGTGGGCGTCGATCAGTCCCGGCAGCACTGTTTTGCCCTGGAGGTCGATCGTCAACGCATCACCAGCGAAGGTGTCCAGGAGCTCCTGGCTGGAGCCCACGGCCAGGAATTTGCCGTCACGGATCGCGATGGCGCTGGCGCTCGGAGTGGA
Source organism: uncultured Sphaerobacteraceae bacterium (assembly GCA_964371945.1). Taxonomy (GTDB): domain Bacteria; phylum Chloroflexota; class Chloroflexia; order Thermomicrobiales; family UBA6265; genus CAYJPA01. The sequence goes on from CAYJPA010000032.1 coordinate 28,357, forward strand.
AGGTTCGAGTGTTTGGATGTTGCCGTTCACGAGGAGCACGGCCCGATTTTTGCCTTTGTTCATCCTTGCACCTCGTCTGCTCCGTTCTCACTTTCAGCCGGAATCGTGGCGAAGGCAGGCACAGGTGTCAATGCTACGCCGCTCTGTCGCGTTTTCGGCTGGCAAGGTTGACACGCGCTGTGCAACTTTGATAAAGTAAGCTGTAACAGGGGGAGTAACCCCCGCATCGGAAACGGTGCGGACGCGCCGATCGTCAAGACGCGCCGAAAGGCGCCGGTCGCGCGAACGAACGACAGGCGTTCGTCGGAGTAAGACCCTGGCTCATCCTGAATGGATGCGGCCGGGGCTTTTGCGTTAGCCGGCCGCTTCGTCGAAAGGCCTCGATTCAATGTTCTTCGATCCCCTCTATTTCGTCTTCATGATTCCTGGCCTGGCGTTGATGCTCTGGGCTCAGTCGAAAGTGAAGGGCTCCTACCGGCGATTCAGCCAGGTTCCAAACTCGGCTGGACTTTCCGGCGCTCAGGCTGCTCGTCGGGTGCTTGACAGCCAGGGTCTCTACGACGTGCCGGTCGAGGCCACCAAGGGCGAGCTGACTGACCATTACGATCCGCGCAAGCGGGCGCTCTTCCTTTCTGAGGGCGTCTTCGGCACGCGCAGCATCGCGGCAGTCGCGATTGCCGCACACGAAGCAGGACACGCCATCCAGCACGCCAAGGCATATGCGCCGCTCAAGGTGCGTACCGCGATCGTTCCAGCCGTCAACATCGGCTCGAACCTCGGCTACATCGTTCTGATCATCGGCATCATCGGCCAGAATTTCGAGCTTGGTTTGGCGGGCGTGCTCTTGTTCGCGCTCGCGACCGTCTTCGCCCTGATTACCCTGCCGGTCGAGTTCGATGCCTCAAACCGCGCAAAGCAGGCACTGATCAGCGTCGGAATCGTCGACGGCGGTGTCGGCGGCGGTCAGGAGAGCAAGGGCGTCGCCACGGTGCTCAACGCTGCGGCCTGGACATATGTGGCCGGCTTCGCCGCATCTCTGCTCACCCTGCTCTACTACGTCATGCTGCTCACCGGCATGCGCAACGACGACTAGTCGAACCCGACCATCACCCCAACCCCCTCTTCCGGTTTGTAAGGACCGGGGAGATAGGTAACAGGTGTTCGGAGACATGGGTAACACCTCGATTACCGACTGATCGTCGATTCGATGTGGGCGGGCCGCGGCCCGCGCCCCACGCGCGCTAGCCTCAAGAGATCGCAGTAGCGTACCTCCCAGACGCCCTCCGTGGTGGTGGGTCGCACGCCGACCCGTTGTCCAATCAACGCCCGACTGATCCGGTAGGTGTGGTTCTTGAACCAGATGAAGCCATTTTGACCGACGATGCGAACGAGGTCGCCCGCCTCATAGTCCACCGGCGGCAATACCTCGGGAAAGGTCCGGGGGCTGACGGCGTACCGTGTACTCGGGGTCGCTAGATTGAGTGATTCATGCGGGCGTTCGACATTGTACGTCGTCCGCCAGGCGTCGAAGGCGCGCTGGTACGAGGGCAGATCCGGATACCGTGGACTCGTCACCAGATCCGGCACCGGAAGTCGCAGGTCCAGCACATCCTCCTTCAGCGTCCGATTCAGCCGCTCCAGTTTGCCCTGGGTCTGCGGATGGTAGGGTCGTCCATGGTTAATCCCGATGCCGAGCCGGGTCAGCCAGGCGCCCAAGGTGGTGAGTCCACGCTCCGCGTGCACGGTCCCCCAGGGTGGTCCGTTATCACAGAGCACCCGCCACGGCATCCCGTACCGCCGGAAGATCGCCGTCAACAGCACCTGGACCGTCTCCGTGGATTCATCCACACATGCCGCCAATCCCAGCACATAGCGTGAATGGTCGTCGGCCACCATGAAGGGATGACATCGTCGCTGCGCCATGGCCACATGTCCCTTGAAGTCCATTTGCCACAGATCGTTCGGGGCGGCATATTCAAAGCGCTGCACCGGCCGATGGTTCGCGGCCTCAGCGGGATCGAGGCACCCGGCGCGCCGCAGGATCTCCGTGATCGTACTCGCCGCCGGCGCTCCCTCACCCCGATCCTCCAACCGTCGCTTCAACTTCCGCCCGCCCCAGGTCGGACGTTTGGCCCGGAGCGCCAATACCCGTTCCACCGTCTCGGCATCACTTAATCGCGGACTCATCGTCGGTCGCCGAGACTGATCCGCCAGCCCCGCTTCCCCCTCCGCCCGAGACCGCGCCAGCCACTTGTACCCGGTCTTCCGGCTAATCGTGAAGCGCGTGCACAGCTCGCTGACATTCGCTCCATCGCGGCCCGCCAACTCGCAAAACTCGCGTCGTAATGACATGGTCACTCGCTCCTGCCACGGCATGACTTGTCCCCTTTCGAGATCAAGCATGCCGCGCGCTTGTGTTACCCATGTCTCCGAACGGGTGTCACCCATGTGTCCGGTCTATACAGGGCTACTTCTTCTCTTACGGCCACGCACTCCCTCTCCTTCTGCAGCGGGAGAAAGGGTTTGGGGTTAGGGTGCGTTTCAGACGCCCTCCCGCTCCCTCCGCACCTCAACCAATCGCTCAATCGCGCTCGCCTCGTCGGTAAAGATCCCAAGCGATGCCTGAAAGCCACCTACAACCAATGCATTGAGTGCGACCGAGAGATTTTCGACTCCAGTTTTTTGCGGATCAGGCGGCGTATGAAGCCGGATGTCGGTCGCGAGCCCAACGATCCCGTAATAGCGGCTGGGATCGACCCGTTTCGAGAGACAGTCCATGTAGCCCGCCTCCCAGTTCGTCCCGGAATCCTCGCTTACCTGGCAGAGCAGCACATTCGACTCCTCGAGCGCGGCAATATCCCACTCGTAAACCTTTCGCGCGGTGATATCGTTCCGGGTTTTGTCGTTGATTGGCTCGCTTTCGTTCGGGCAGAAGACCTCGAATCCCAGCGCTCGCAATTTCGCGGCGAGCCGCAGGTTGTATTCGATCTCCGCAAGCATGAACATCGGACCACCCATATAGACCCTCACACTGCCGCTCCTTGATGCTGGACAGGATCCTGAAAAACGATGATTAGCCCGCCTTTGGTACACTCATTCGTCACGAGCGTGGCACGAAATGATCCACCTACGCGGGAATGAGTTTGCACAATGAGTGAAATCACGGCCGAAGAGCACAAACCGCGCTCTAATGGATCGGAGCCGCCGATCGTCGTTTCTAAGGAGACCGCATACAACAGTCCCTCGGAAGCAATCGAGCTGATCCGAAGCGACGCCGGCGATGTTACCGCGACGACCGTCACGATGGAACAATCCGGCGCGGAACAGATCACCGCCGATCGCGTGACCATGGATCACTCGGGCGCAAAATCGATTGTGACCAAATCGGCCCAACTCGACCGGTCCGGCGCGCTCTCGCTGCAGAGCGATCACACCGTGCTTCAGAAGAGCTCCGCGATGGCGATCGTCGCGAAGGAAGCCAGAATCGTCCGGAGCAAGGTGCTCTTCTTCCGCTCTGACAACACGACGGTCGAGGGCGAGCTCAAGACCTTGGTCCACGTCGGAAACGCTTGCGACAATGTAAAGCCCGTGTTCAGTGGCGCGGATGCTGCACGCTTTGGTGCGGCACTCGGTCTCGTGCTGTTGATCGGCGGCCGCTTGCTGCGTCGTCTCACCGGTAGCCGCTAAGAAAGAGAGTCCCACGTTGGGCGTCATCAAACGAACCGTGAAGTTCACCGCCGGAGGAATCACCGGCGCGGTCATTGGGGGAGTCGCGGCATTCTTTCTTGCACCCGAGAGCGGCCGGGATTTGCGCCAATCGCTGCGCGACCGGCTCCGCCGGGCAAAACTCGCCGGCGCCGAAGCCAAAGCCGAGCGGGAGAACGAGCTCATCCGCAAGTTTCGCGCGGAGGTGAACGATCAGGAAGCGCTCAAGGAAGTCGAAGCACAGGCGCGCGAGGCGCGCGATCAGGCAGTCGTTGCGCTCGGTCTCGGATTCAACGCCCCTGGCGCAATCGCGGCCCAGGAGATCGATCGGAAATAGAGAACGTCATGTGTGGATTATGATGTCTGCAGTCATGTAATTACTTGAGTTCTCCCGCGCCGGAGACTTCGGCCGATGCGCTCTCGCTCAACTCCTGAAGCGGGGAACTTTGGGAATTGACGTCACCTGCTAATTCGCTCCAGGCGATTGACCCTCCATGTCTGGGCTCACTTTCCAGACATTCGGCCGCGATGAGAAGACCGTATCCCAGGTATCCTGGATGATCGTGTTGCCATCCTTGTCGGTCACGATCCGGTCAAAGATCACTTCCCAGCCCTGTTGCGCGAGCTCGGACTGCTCAATCGTGCCGGGCGCCAACGTGGCGTCCACGACTTCGATCGGCTGATCCGGTGGCGGAATCGGATCGCTGATTTGCGGTTCGGTGAAGCTCACTGTATAGCCGGTATCCGCTCCATAGATGATCACGTAAACCCGCTCGTTCTCTGTATACGACTCAACCAGCATCCATGAATCGGTCGGATTCTCGAACCGGAAGTCCCCGCCGCTGAAGGGATCCTCGTTCGGCTGCAGAATCGACGCGTCGAACCCCGGCGCCCATCCGTCCTGCTCGTAGAATCCAAGCCGGTACGTATGCGGCCACCATTCGACGATCGGCACACCGGCCACAAGTGCGGCTCTAAACACCGTGGTCGAAACCTGGCAGATTCCGCCGCCGACATCGCGACCAATCCGCTCACCCTGAATAACTGACGCCTCGACGTACCCCTTTTCGACCTCGATCACGCCGATGGCGTGGTTGAATGAAAAGGTGCCGTGCGGGGGAATCAAGTTGCCGTTCAAGAGTCCGGCGCCAACCACGATATTGGTCGCTCGCCCGTCATTTGATCCTACATAGCTCGAATCGCCGACCGCGAGTTTGGTCGTGATGCCAAGAGCTTTGAGATTGTTACTATCGATGTCGGGTTCCAGCACGGTCACGGGAACATTGATGCTTTTGTGATCGTTCCAGAGGCTGTCGATCACTTCACGCGCAAGCGTCAACGGCTTGAGTTTCGCGCCCTTTCGGCTCTTTTCGGTCGCGATCAGGCTCTTCTTCTTATCGCTCCACGCAACTTTGGCATCGACTGGCTGCTTTTCGATGTCGGCCGCGACGAGCCCGTTCAGCCAGGACGCCAGCTCACGCTCGTCGACGCTCACCGAAAAGGCCTCGGCGCCCTGTTCGGTGGGATCGACCTCCTGGACAATGAACTGCCCAAGCTGCTCCGGCTCCAGCGTCCACACTTTCTTGCTGTAGGTGAGCTGAATCGGCTTGGAAAGTGCCGCTGAAACGTCTTCACGCGCCACTTCGAGATCGCCGGCGCGAACTCTCGCGATGGTGGCCACAACCGGGAGCTCGCCATCCGGAATGAAGAGATCCCGGGCGCCTTTAGTCACGATCGCCGTGACGGCGTCGCGGTTCACGACGGTGCCTTCGACTTCTGGTTCGATCGAAACGTTGGCTCCGTCGATCAGAAGAAACGCGTCATGAGGCTTGAGTCCAAGATCGGCGTCAACTTGCTCGAACCAAGAATTGAGCTTGGCTTGGTCGACCATCACGAAAAGCGGTACGACGCTGTCGTCGCTTAACAATCCAACGAGCTTGTTTATTCGAGCCCGGGACGTCTCCTCTCGCCCGACCGAATACGCTTCATCGAGTGTGCGATCGAGATCGATCGACACTCCAAGATCACGGAGCGTGGGCGTCCAGGTCTTGCTCTCAAAAGTGAAGTTGACTGTTTGCGCCTCGCGCGCTGTCGCCTCAACCTGCAACGCGGCACGCGCATCATCCTGCGACATGCCTCCAAGCGAAACGTCTCCGGCGGTGACCGCCGGATAGACCTTGCCGTCGTACCGATTCTGCGCAATCAGCAAGCTGGAAGCGGCGAGAAGGAGCAGCAAAGCCAAGCTCGTGACCACGCCGCGAGCGATTCTGGCAACTGATTTGGGCAGAAACTCCGACTCGTTTCCGGTTGCTGGCCTCATCACTGGCTTGAAGGCGGACGGCCTGGATGAAACCGCCAGGGCTGATCGATTTCGAGACATTGTTGCTCCCTAAACTCGGAATCTGGATCGATTGGCTCGAGCGGGAGTACGCACCCGCCTACTTCCCTTTCACAACGCATGCTCGCCATAGCCGGATTGCCCGCGGCCAAGGAGAATCAAAGCGAATTATGCACGACTTCTCTTTAGTAAGTCTTGGGGTACAGGTGAACGTATACATCGCCGGCACGCTGACGGCAATAGGGCGATGCGAAAAGTTGGACCAGGGCACCAATTGAGGTTTGCGTACATTCGTTCTATACTCGGCCAATGGCGAACGCGACTTACACCGAAATCCAATGCAAGACCGCGATCAACCGCGTCACCGGCATGCCCTTCAACTGGTCGCTCAACCCTTATCGCGGCTGTGTTCACGCCTGCCATTACTGCTATGCGCGGGCAACCCACGCCTACTACGGTCTCAATGCCGGCGAGGATTTCGAAACGAAGATCTTCGTCAAGGCCAATCTCCCAGAGGTTCTACGCAAGGAGCTGGCCCGGCCGTCATGGAAAGGCGAGCAGGTCGCGATCGGAACCGCCACCGATGCCTACCAACCGGCCGAGGGCCGGTTCCGCATCACGCGTGGAGCGATCGAGGCCATTCTGGACGCCAAGAACCCGATCAGCATCGTCACGAAATCGACACTCATCGTTCGGGACCTCGATCTGCTTGCCGAGCTCGCGAAGCTTGCTCGCGTACGGGTCTATTTCACGATCACGACGCTCGATCGAGATCTCTGGCGCTCAATCGAGCCTGGAACGCCACCACCCGCCCAACGGCTTCTCGCACTAAGGCGGCTTACAGAGGCAGGAGTTCCCTGCTCTGTGATGATGGCGCCGGTGCTGCCCAAGATCACCGACAGTGTCGATTCGATCGAATCTGTCGCGTCGGCCGCTCGCGATCACGGCGCGCTCGGGCTGCACGTTGTTCCATTGCGGCTGGCCCCAATGGTGCGTGAGCATTTCTTCAGTCATATCGCGGCCGAGTTCCCCGAGCTTCTTCAGCAGTACGAGCGGGCATACATCGGACAGAACGCGCCCGCGCTCTACATTCAAGGGATCGAGGAGCGCGCCAATCGGATCCGGGCCGCCTACGAGTTAACCGAAGAACGGGAACAACTGCCGGATCGGGGGATCGGTCTCGGAAGCGCGATCAATGTTCGAACAGCGCCGCTGCAACTCTCCATTCCCCTCATCGCAATCTGAAGGCGATCTTCGTGCCCAAAGGGCTCGGCCAGGAAATCACCGCTCAAGCGATGTCGCGAATCCAACTCCGCGCCACAACCTGCACCTTATCCGATCCCTGCCGGATTCTGTCAAAACGTACTATGATCCCCGTGAATCGGAAGAAACGAAGTCGTGTGACCCGGCATACGTGGGCGAATAGCCACATGGTCAGGAGCAATGAAATGAGCGATCCACGCATTGAACGACTCGAATCCCAGGCCAGGAAGGGACAAGTTACCAGGCGTCAGGTGCTCGCCACCGGTCTCAAACTCGGTCTCGCGACGCCCGTTATTGCCTCCTTGATGGCAATTGCGCCGGAAGCCGGACTCGCCGCGCCGAGCGCCGGCAATCTCCGCACGCTTTCGCGCGGGCAGGAGAGCGGCGGCACTTTTACGTACCTGCGCGACGGCGGCTGGCCCGATCTCGATCCCCATTCCGCCTACGACAACGGCGCGGCCGGAATCATCTGGTCCATTTACGACATGCTGATCCAGTACAAGGGCGAATCGACCAGCGAATACGATCCGATGCTGGCCGAGTCCTGGGAGGCGAGCGCGGACAACTCCACCTTTACCTTCAAGCTCCACGCCAATGCCACCTTCCATGACGGCGATCCCTGCACCGCGCAAAGTGTGAAGTCAGCGTTCGAGCGCTTTCTCCTCATGGCTCGCGGACCGGTCAATGTGATCAGCCGGTTTGCGCCGGATCCAGCGATGATCGAAGTGGTCGACGATCTCACGGTGCGGTTCAATCTCGGCACCCCGCAACCGCTCTTCCTCGCCGCGATGGCTTCCTCCTACGGTCCGTTCGTGGTCAACACGAAGTACGTCGAAGAGCACAAAACCGAAGAAGATCCGTGGGCATACGAGTGGTATCGCGAGAACGCGATCGGCACTGGCCCATACCAGCTCGTCGAGAACCTCCCAACCGAGCGGGCGGTGCTCAAGAAGTACGATGGCTACTACCTCGGCTGGGACGGCGCCCACTTCGATGAGATCAACGTCCGGGTCGTTGCCGAGAACGCGACCCGCCGCCAGCTCATCGAATCAGGCGAGGTCGACGCGACCACACAGAATCTGACGCCGGAGGATGTCGAGGCACTTCAGGCAAACGAGAACCTGCAGATCGTGACCTTCCCGTCGACCGCGGTCTACTGGACGATCATGAATGTTCCCCGGATGAAGACCAAAGAAGTGCGCCAGGGCTTCTCGTACGCCTTCCCCTACACCGAGGTCACGGATGCCGCGTACAAGGGCTTGATCAAGCGTTCCGGACCGGTCGCGGACACCGTTCGCGGCTACGATCCGGACGTGTTCATCTATCAAACCGATCTGGTCAAGGCGAAGGAGTTGATTCTGGCCGGCGGCTTCGCCGAGGGCGATAGCTTCGATTATGTCTTTGCGACCGGTGAAGCGGTTGAGAGCACGATCGCGCAGCTCTTCCAGGCCAATGTCCAAGCGATGGGCTTCAACCTGGAGATCAGCGAGATCGAGCGGGCTTCGCTGATCGACTTCATCTACGGCGAATCGGCCGCGGAAGAGCGCCCGATGTTCATCGGCGGCTGGGGTTGGTGGCCGGACTACAACGACGCCTGGAACCAGCTCGTGCCGAACTTCTCGGAGGCCTCGACCGGCGGTGGCGGCTCCAACGGCGGCTATTACGTCAACGCCCGCTACGAGGAGTTGATGGCCGAAGTCGAGCACTACACCGATGAGGCCACGATGATCGAGCAGATGAAGGAGATCCAGAACATCCTGACCGAGCAAGATCCGCCGGCGATTTTCTACGGACAGCTCCTCTGGTACGCGATCATGCAAAAGAACATCCAGGGTTTCTACGGAAATTCCCTCTACCTGAGCCAGTATCCGATCTACAGGATGTCGCGCTCATCCTAGTCGGTTCCCGATTCGGCCCCGACGAGAAGCCCCCTGCCGGCGCCGGCAGGGGGCTTCTTCTTGTCACAGGCGAATCGGATATGATCTGGCGCCTTGTCGAATCGAATCGCGGTGAAAGGTGAAATTGATGGCCGAGCGCAGCCAATTGCAGGTCGACCGAACGGAAGCCGTCTCGAACAACGGGATGGTCGCGGCCAAAACGCCGCAGGCCGCCGGCGCCGGCGCCGATGTGCTGCGTAAGGGCGGCAATGCGATCGATGCCGCGGTCACCTGCGCGTTTACCGCCTGGGTGGTTGAGCCCTGGATGAATGGCATCGGCGGCGGCGGCTACATGGTTGTCCACGATTCCGCGAAAGCAGAAACGGTCGCGATCGAATTCCCGATGGTCGCCCCCGCCGGCGCCACCGACGGGATGTTCCCGCTCAAAGGCGGCACCCGCGATGCCGCGCTCTTCGGCTGGCCGACCGTGGTCGATGACGCCAACATCGTCGGCCACCGTTCGGTCGCGATTCCCGGCGCGGTGGCCGGACTCGCGCTGGCGCTCGAGCGTTACGGCACGATTTCGCTGGCCGAAGCCATGGCGCCCGCGATTCGTTACGCCGAGGAGGGCGTGCCGGTTACCTGGCATACCACACTGACAATTACCCGCGATCTCGCGACCCTTATCAAATACCCTGCGAGCCGTGAGATCTTCTTCGATCCGTCCGGTCAACCCTGGGGCACGCTGGATGAATCCAACCCGACGATGCTTCGCCAAATCGATCTCGCGCGCACTCTGCGCACGATCGCCGAACAGGGACCCCGCGCCTTCTACGAAGGGCCGATTGCCGAGGCGATCGTTCGCCACTTGCAGGAAGGCGGAGCGCCGTTCGTCCACCCCGACTTCGCGAACTACCAAGCCGCGGTAATTCCAGCATTGACCTCCAGCTATCACGGGCACGAGATCGCCACGATCGGCAAAGCCACCGGCGGAACGACACTCTCGGAAGCGCTGCGCATACTCGACGGATTCGACCTGGCTCGTCTCGGGCACAATTCCGTCGCGAATCTGCACCTTCAGGCCGAGGCCTATCGGATCGCGTTCGCTGATCGGTTCGCGTACCTGGCCGATCCCAATTTCGTTGAGGTCCCCTTCGACGCCCTTCTGTCAAGTGAGTATCTCGACCACCGGCGATCGAAGATCTCACCTGAACGGGCCGCGCCAATCTGCGCGGGCGGCCGGGAGGCGCTCGGGGTCAAGCACCAACTGGCCGGTTCGATGCCCGATTATTCCAGTAGCGGCTGTACGACCCATTTGAGCACGATCGACAGGTCGGGGATGTCAGTTTCGCTCACTCAAACGCTCCTGAGCCTTTGGGGCAGCCGCGTGACCGTTCCGGGTACTGGGATTCTGTTGAACAACGGAATGATGTGGTTCGATCCCGAACCAGGGCGACCAAACTCAGTCCAAGGCGGCAAACGGCCACTTTCGAACATGACACCGGCCATTGTTCTCAAGGACGGAAAAGCCACCGCGGCACTCGGCGCCAGCGGTGGCCGCAAGATCATGAACTGCGTCAGCCAGATCGCGATGAACCTGATCGATCACGGTCTTTCGATGCAGCCGGCCGTAAGCGCGCCACGCATCGACGCTTCCACACCGGCGCTTTACGCCAATCTCAATCTCGGCGCCGAAACAATCGCCGCCTTGCGAGACCTTGGCCATGCCGTCGTTGTCAAAGACGACCGCCTGTTGCGCGGTGAGTTCTCATCGCCCGCCTGCGTGCAGGTTGCATCCGACGGCACATTCCGTGGCGGCGTCGACCCCTGGTACTTCCCCGCCACCGCTTCCGGCGCAAGCAGATAGGTGGTCCGTTGCGAGGAGCATGTCGGCCTTTTCAGGCTTCCGCGGTGCGAGCCCGCGGGTGGCTCCCCTATGACGGTGACCATCACCGATGCCCACGTTACCGTAGGGGAGAGACCTGTGCTCTTCCACGGGATTCGCTTCAGGAAGCCATGCATTTACCGCCGAACAGCGGCCGCTTTTGCGGTTGTTCGCGTGGCCGCCGCCGGCCCCATACCCCGTGTCAACGGTGTTCCCTTGGCGCGATTCGATTGGTAGTAGCTGAAGCCACCTGGAAAATCGCGCACGATCCCGGAATCGATCTCGATCGTCCGGGTGCAAAGCTTGTCCAGGAAATAGCGGTCGTGCGAGATCGTTAGGATCGTCCCGTTGAAGTCGAGCAACGCTGCTTCCAGCACTTCGACCGATGCGATATCGAGGTTGTTCGTCGGTTCGTCCAGCAGCAGGAAGTTTGCGCCGCCGAGGATCAACGTGCCGATCTGAAGCCGCGCCTTTTCTCCGCCTGACAGATTTCCGATCTTGTTCATCGAATCGTGGCGATCGAACAGCAAACCGCCCAGGAAACTGATCGCCTGCTGCTCCGTATAGGGCCGTAATTTGCGCACCAATTCGAGCGGCGTTTGGTTAAGATCGAGCGTTTCCTGTTCTTGCGCGTAGTAGCCGACGACAACAGATGGCCCAATCCGCAGCACGCCTGAGCTCGGCGTTTCCTTACCCAGAATCATGCGAAAAAGCGTCGTCTTGCCAGCGCCGTTCGGACCGATGAGCCCGATTCGCTCGCTATTTCGGACGACGAGATCGAACGGCTTCGCCACGACTCGTTCGCCGAACGATTTTGCGACACCCGCGCCCTCCAACACCATCGTCGCGCCGCGCTCGATATCGAACTCGACCTCGATCTTGCGCCGTGTCAGCGATGGTGCCGCGGTCGACTCAAGCTTCTCCTTCTCCTCGGCCATTTTCCGCCGCTGGTTCTCGGCGCGCGATGCGAACTTCGGATTTTGACGCGCCCATTGCGTGAGCTGTTCCGCGCTCGCCTTGAGCTTCTTGAACTCTCGCTCTTGCAGATCTCGCAGCTGCATCGCTCGTTCTCGCCGTTGCCGCTTTTCTTCGACGAATGCGGTGTAGTTGCCGGGATAAACTTCGATCTTCCCGTCCTCGAGCTCGAAAATCTCGTTTGCGATGCGGTCGATCAGGTAGCGATCGTGGGTAATGGTCGCAACAGCGCCCGTGTAGGCGGCCAGGTACCCTTCGAGCCATGCCTTCGCGCCGAGGTCGAGATGGTTGTCCGGTTCGTCGAGCAAAAGCACATCCGGCCGTTCGACGAGCAATCGCGCCAGTCCGACCAGCTTCTTTTCACCGCCGCTCAGCACGCCGATCTTCTGTTCCCATCGCGCTCTTGGTATGCGCAGGCCTTCGAGCACACTGGCAGATTCGACATCGCCGTCACCGCGTTGACCTGCTTCGGAACGAGCGAGCGTTTCGCTGTACTCGTCCATGACCGCTGTCAACTCATCATCGGTGAGCGGTTCAGCCATTCGAGCCTCGAGCGCGGCCAGATGCGCCTCGAGCGCCGCGGGATCGCCGGCCGCGAGCGCGACCGCGTCGTGAATGGAAAGCTCTGGATCGAGACCCGACTCCTGGGTGAGAAAACCGACACGCAAACCTCGTTGGTGCGTGACGGAGCCGCCGTTCGGTTTGAGCGTCAGCGCCATGATCCGGAAGAGCGTGCTCTTGCCGGCTCCGTTAGCGCCGATCAGCGCAAGGCGGTCGCCGGTCTTCACCTCGAACGAGACATCCTCGAAGATCTGGTTGCCGCCGTGGGCATGCCGGATATTTGCAGCTTGAATCAGAAGCGTCATGGTGAGGGCTCAGAGATAGGGCGGAAGGTCAGCCCATAATCCTAGCATGCGGCGCAGCGTATCCAGCAAATCGCCTGACACGTATGATCATTGAGGCGGAACGCCACGATCGTTGATTGACCGGCGCGTGTCGACCGACTCGCTTGTTATCTTTGTTGCTGCAGTGCATCGCTCGCCTGCTTCTGTGCGCATCGCGTGAATCTATTGGATGGTGACTAATTGATTCTTGCGGTTGAACCCAGCTGTAAACGACCTCACAAAGCGATTCACTGGATAATCGCCACTTTCTTATTGGCGATCCTCTCGATATCCGTCATTCCGAAAACAACGGATGCACACGGCGAGCTCAAGCGATCGAGTCCGTCCGCCGACGCCGTACTGGCGGCGCCGCCGAAGAAGATCGAATTGTGGGTGACAGAATCCGTTGCCACCGGCGTGGGCTCCCCTGCCCTCACTCTGCTCGACGAGAGCGGCAAATCGCTCCCAGTCACCGACTTGATGGTCGATCCGGCCGATTCCCACCACGTGACCGCATCAGTCAGCGGAGTCGGCTTCGGCACGTTCACCGTGGCTTGGTCGAATCGATCCAATGACGACGGCCATGTCCTGAGCGGCACCTTTGCCTTCAGAGTCGGTGGCACCAGTCGCGCACCGGGCGCCGCGACCGTCGAGGGCGAAACGCCGCGAATCTGGGCGATCGTCACCCGCTGGCTGACCTTCTTTGCCGGCGCGGTCGCCGCGGCCGGATTCCTGATCGCGCTGCTGATCTACAAGGGACCGTCTGATGATCGATCTTCTGAGCGACGGCTCCAATTGATCGTTGTTGCGTCTCTCATAGGGATGATCGCGACGGCGCTTGAACCATTCCTCCAGAGCCAGTTTCCGCCTTCTGGCGTTGTCGCGCCGAGCGTGAGCGATGCGTTAGGTGGATTGCCAAATGCCTGGTTCTTCCGTGTTCCTGCACTGGCCTTGACTGCTTTGATTGCGATTGCGCTGCTCGTCCACGTTCCATTGCGCGCAAGACAGTTGATTCTCGGGGCAGGCGCCACCGCTGGGTTGATTGCCCTGCTCGGACTCGCACTGACGAGCCACGCCTCAGCCCGCGAGTCGTGGAAGTTGGCTGCAACCGCTTCGGTGATCGTCCATCAATGGTCGATCGGCCTTTGGGCTGGCGGCCTGATTCAACTTCTGATCGCCCGTCCCTTTCAACGTGGCGATGGCGAAACAATGCCGATCCAACGCTTTTCATTTTTGGCGCTCTTCCTGGCACTGGCCGGAATTGTGACCGGCATCATCAACGCCGGCTTGATCTTGCCCGCGGTCAATTCGCTTTGGAAGAGCGACTACGGACGGGTACTGATCTACAAAATCGTCATTCTCGTTCCGATTCTGGCTCTTGCGACCTACCATCGATTGACGTTACGCAAAGCGCTCGATCGGGTTGCGAATGCGCTGCGCCTAACATTGCGGTTGGAAACCCTCTTGATCGTCTTTGTGGTGCTCGGTGGCTCGGTGCTCGCGTTACTGGCCCCGCCATCTGTCGTGAAGAGCAACTTTTCCTCAGTCGACCTCGCCGCGGAGCTTCCGACTCCAGACGGAACCGCCAGCTCAGGTCAATACGCGCGTTTCAGAATTGAACCGGCCAAGCAGGGCGAAAACGAATTGGCGGTCGCGGTCACGACATCCAAACCCGTCGCGCTCAGCGCCGAGGGCCAGTTGGTCGACGCCCCCCCGATGACCGATGTCGTGCTCATACGGGTTTCGCTGACGAATTTGTTGCAAGCGCTCCCGCCAATCGAGATCGATCTGACGTCCGATGCCTCGGGTTGGTTCCGTTCTTCGAAGCTTCAGCTTGGGCTGGATGGCTGGTGGCGGGCCGATGTCGTTGTTCGCCGGCTCGGGGTGGAGGATGTCACCGTTCCGTTTTACGTGATATTCCCTGACCCGAACATCCACGGGGAGTCCGCCGTCCGCACTCCAGAATCGTCAGACGAAGCACGAGCGATCTTCGAATCGGGGCTCAATGGACTCTTGACGCTCAACTCGGTGCATTTCACTGAACGGCTTGGGGGCGGCACCGGCACAATTGTCTTTTCAGACCACATCACCCATGCCGCGACGGGTGATCAGCCCGCTGCCATGAGAATCGCAACCAGCGATTCCGAGATCATTCGCATGGGTGGCTTCCAGTGGGTGCGAGATACGGGCGAAGAATGGTCGAAAACCGACGCGCTCGACGTGGTTCCTCCATCTCAATGGGGAACGGACTATGAGAACGCGACTGGGTTCCGGCTCGGCATTGAGGAACTGGCCGGCGGCCGCACCGCGCGGATCGTGAGCTTCTATGTGCCGGGCGATCGTTTTGCGTCTGCCTGGTACTCGTGGTGGGTGGATGTCGAAACAGGCCGCCTGCTCCGCGAAACGATGGTCTCTCGCGGTCATTACATGGTCCGTGACTACGACAGCTTCGACTCCGCGCCACCGATCATCGCACCAACCGATTGACCTTGCCAAATCGATTTGCCTGTTCGGGGCAATTCATTATTCGGTTTGCCACGTGTAGGGGCGGTTCGCGGTGCGTCCTGAAAGCTCTCATGGACTAACCGGGGAAGGACCGGTCGAAGGAGGGACCAAGCCACCTTCGTAGCAGCCCGCCAGCGATCGGGGAGACCGGGGCGCTGAAGCGCGGGGTCGAGCCCTCTTAGGGA
>CAYJPA010000032.1:43983-54726 GCA_964371945.1 uncultured Sphaerobacteraceae bacterium
TTGACATTCCAAATTCTATTTGCGTGTTGGGGGAAATTATTTATTGGTTTCGCCCGGTGTTGGGGGGGTGCGCTACCCGCCCGGCGTCGAACACCAACGTGTAACGAAGACAAACGATTTGATCGCCTTGGTTCAACGTTCGTTTCAGGGTTGAACATCGTGGTCGATGAGAAGGGCGGCTCACGAGCCGCGCCCTACACGCCGCGCCCTACACGCCGCGCCCTACACGCCGCGCTCTACACGCCGCGCCCTACACGCCGCGCCCTACACGCCGTGCCGTAACCGCCGCACGTTTTCAACCTGATCTGAATTGAGGGTCAGCGCCAGCTTGTGGCGAGGATCAGCAGGACCGCGATGCCGGCCCCAACTCGGTAGATCACGAAGACCGTCGCACTCGAGCGTTGCAGGAAGCGCAGCAGAATCGCTATCGAGGCAAATCCGCTGATCGCGGAGGCGAGGATTCCGAGGACCAATTGCCCGTTCCCGATGCCGCCGGCGCCTTCCGAGATCAGATCGTAGATTCCCTTCAAACCGGCAAGCGTCACCAACGGCGTTCCAAGCAGGAACGAAAAGCGGGCGGCGTCGGCCCGCTTGATCTCTCGGAAGAGACCCGCGGTCAACGTGATCCCCGACCGGGAAACGCCCGGGAAGAGCGCTAGCATCTGGGCGAAACCGATCGCAACCGCGTCGACCGGTCCCAGATCTTCAATCCCGCGGAGGTGCTTCGCCCTTCGATCCGCCAGCAACAGCAGAATCGCAAAAGCGATCAGGACAATCGCGATCAGGGCGATCGAGCGGGAATGATGCTCGCCGCTGTGAAAGAAGTCGTCAATTGGATCTTGCAAGAGCAGTCCCGCGATGCCGCCGGGGATGCTGCCGAGAACAAGCATCCAGGCGAGACGAGCATCTCGGTCCTTTTCGCTCGAATCGGCAGGACTCCAGCGCATGTGCGTGAGCGGCCGGCGCAACGCATCCGGCGCCGCAAGCAGCATGTTGAGCAACTCCCGCCAGAAGTAAGTGAAAACGGCCGCCAGAGTCCCGAGATGAAGCGCGGCATCGAACGAAAGACCGGGCTCGTCCCATCCGAAGAGCCAGGGAACGAGAATCAGATGGCCGGAAGAGGAGATCGGAAGAAACTCAGTCAGTCCCTGAACGATTCCGAGCACGATCGCCTGAAGGAAACTCATCGCGACTCCATCACGCGACCACTGTTTGGGTCGAGCTCTCGGCGGCGACGGCGCCGTTGGCATCCGCATCCGCCTCGATCTGGCGAACCTGACCCAATGAGAGATGCTGCCGCCACCATTCGATCGCACCCCAAATCGTGATCGGGAAGTAAAGCGTGGCATGAACAACGATCGCGTACGAAATCGCGATCTCCTTCGGCACGCCCAACGCCCCATTCACCACGATCTGGACCCCATACTCGAATGGCCCAACGTATCCCGGCGACGAGGGCACCAGCGTCGCGAGGTTTGCAACACCGGTCGTCAGCAACGTTTCCCCGACATGCATCACATCCCGGATCTCCGCGCCAAATCCCCGCGCGATCACGAAGTACATCGATGCCTCGAGCAGCCAGGCGAGAACTGACGCGCCGGCGACGGCGGCAAGATCGGATTTGCGGCGAAGCACGCCGAGGCCGCTTAGGAACGATTCGGCCATGCGCTCGACACGATCGGCAACCGTGGTCGGCAACGGACCGAGCGCGATTTGCAGGAGGCGATCGCGCAGGCTCCCGCCCAGCGTCAGCAGGAAGAGACCGATCAGCACGCCCGCGAAGAGCACGAAAGCGATCCAGGCGATGTGGCGGAGCTCGCTGGTGAGACTGACGACCGTCGCGGCCGCGAGCATGAACCCGAGCATGGTAAGCCCGTCGAAGATCCGCTCAACCGCAATTGTCGCCAACGCCGAGGTTTTCTTGACTCCTATTCGCTTCGAGAGGACGTAGGATCGGACAACTTCTCCTGTACGCAGCGGCAGCACGTTGTTGGCCATGAAGCCGACCGCGATGATCGGGAAGATTGTGTTCGGCGTGACTCTGGCCAGCGGCCGGAGCAAGACACTCCAGCGGTACGCCCGCATCCAGACGCCAAGGAGGTAGAGCAGTAGTGCAGGAAAAACATACCAGTAGTTGAACGAGGAGAGGGCCTCACGGATCCGTCCGTAATCCTGTCCTCGTAAGGCGAAAAAGAGAAAACCCGCGCTAATGACGATGCCGAGGATTGGACGCCACGACTTCACTGTCCAACCCCTGTCAATTCGATGTCGGAGAGACGATTAGTGGCTGAGTGCACTGTCTGGGGTACGAGCACGCGTGCGAATCTCCGACGAGGCTTGGGCGGCCGTCTTGTCCGGCGCGGGCCGGAGTATACGAGTGAATGGGAATGCGAGTCGATATGCCAATGGTATTGAATGCGGCTCCGCGATGAGCGCGATCACACATCGAACCGAGAGTCCGGCTGTTCGCCGGACTCTCCCAAGAACGCGATCTGTCCCTATCTGTGGCGGTAGGTAATGCGTCCTCGCGTTAGATCGTAGGGCGAGAGCTCCACGGTCACGCGATCGCCCGGCAGCACGCGGATGTAGTTCGTCCGCATCTTGCCGGCCAAATGGCTGAGCACGTTGTGGCCATTTTCGAGTTCTACCGTGAACATCGCGTTCGGGAGAGCATCGACAACTTTGCCGTCAACGGTAATGGCGTCGGGATCCTGTCGACGCGGCCGTTCCTCGACCGGTGTCGCGGGTCCGGGCGCGGGTCGTGCCGGTTTTCGATATTGTGTCGGTTTTCTTGCCAAAAGCATATCCTCCGTTCTTCAAAAATGCAGTTTCTTCAATCATGCATGACAAATGGCCGACTCTCGCCAGCGTGCGATCACCAATTATAGCCGACTGCCGCAACTTCGGCGTTCGAACAGTGCACCGGAATGCATGCACCAACATGCTGCTACCGAAGTTTTGAATGTGAGCCTACGAATTGTTGGACATCGAGGTGCGTTTGCGCTCTTTTGCCCGCTCGTTCTCGTCCAGGAATCGCTTTCGAAGCCGGAACGCCTTCGGCGTCACCTCGAGCAGCTCGTCGTCGGCCAGGAAGTCGAGCGCCTGCTCGAGACTGAAAATGACCGGCGGCACGAGCTTGATCGCGATCTCGGAATTGCTGGCGCGCATGTTCGTCAGCTTCTTCGCGCGGCAGATATTGACGATCAAATCGCCCTGCCGCGGTTGCTGACCGACGATCATGCCCGCATAAATCTCTTGTCCGGGCTCAACGAAGGTCAACCCGCGCTCCTGCGCGTTCGAGATACCGTGCGACAGGGCCATTCCCGGTTCGGAAGCAACCAGCGCGCCGGTTCGATTCGTCGCGATCGGACCCATCCAAGGTTCATACCCGATTAAGCGCGAGGACATCACGCCGTTCCCCTTGGTCGCGGTCAGGAAAGCGTTGCGCAGACCGATCAGCCCACGGGTCGGAATCGCGAATTCGACCCGCACCGAACCGCGACCGTCGTTGACCATATCGACCATGCGAGCCTTGCGGCCGCCGACCAGATCGGTCACAACACCGACAAACGGCTCCGTGGTATCGATCACCAGGTGCTCGACGGGCTCGAGCTTACGGTCTTCGATCTCTTTTGTGATGACCTCCGGCCGGGAGACCTGGAACTCGTAACCTTCACGACGCATGGTCTCGATCAGGATCGAAAGGTGAAGCTCCCCCCGGCCCGAAACCGCAAAGATGTCGGCCTGTTCGGTACCTTCGACTCTCAGCGATAGGTTCGTTTCGAGCTCTCGGAACAAGCGCTCGCGCAACTGGCGAGACGTCGAGAATTTGGCATCACGCCCGGCAAAGGGCGACGTGTTGACACCGAAGGTGAGCTTGAGCGTTGGCTCTTCGACTTCGATCGCCTCGAGCGGCTCTGGACTGGCCGGATCGGTCAAGGTAGCCCCGATTTTGGCGTCTGAGAAACCGGTTATAGCCACGATATCGCCCGCCACCGCCGAATCGACCTCGATTCGACCCAGGCCGTCAAACGCGGTCAGCGAGGAGATACGTTGGCGCGTGATGCCCCCATCCGCGCTAACGTGAACAAGCGTTTGTCCGGCTTCGACTGTTCCGCGGTGGATGCGGCCGATCGCGATCCGGCCCCGATGAGTGTCGTAGTCGAGCGAGGCGACCAGCATTTGGAAGGGTCCGTCAAGATCGACCTTCGGCGCCGGGATTTCTCCGAGGATCGCGTCTAGGAGCGGGCGTAGGTCCTGAGCAAGACCATCAGGGGATCGACCGGCACGGCCATCGCGAGCGATGGTATAGACGACTGGGAAGTCGAGTTGTTCGGCATCCGTTGCAAGATCAAGGAAAAGATCCTGAGTGAGCACCAAAACCTCATCAGGACGCGAGGCGGGTCTATCAACCTTATTGATCACCACGATCGGACGCAGGTGCATCGCAAGCGCCCGTTGAAGTACGGTTCGCGTTTGAGGCATCGGGCCTTCGACCGCATCGACCAGCAGCAGGCAACCGTCGGCCATGTTGAGCACGCGCTCGACCTCGCCGCCAAAATCGGCGTGCCCGGGTGTGTCGATGATGTTGATCTTGACGCCGTCGTAGGTGATCGCGGTGTTCTTGGACAGAATGGTAATGCCGCGCTCTCGTTCGAGATCGTTGGCATCCATGATCAATACGCCGGCGGCATCTGGATCACGGAAGATGTTGGATTGCTTGAGCAAGCCGTCGACGAGCGTCGTTTTGCCATGATCGACGTGCGCGATGATCGCGATGTTGCGCAGATTGGCAACGATTGTGGAATTCATAGCTTTCATAGTAGCTGTCACGGTGGATACCCTGGGTTAACAAAGAATCGTGAAATGCGATTCAATTGCGCGAAACGCTCGTGGTGGCACAGACAAAACGGCCCGCGCCGGTACGCGCATGGGCCGCAATCAGATCACAATGATACCATAGGCACATTATGTCCTGTAGCTCAGGAAAATGAAGCTGTTCCGGTGCTCGCCGCATCTGTTATGCTACGAAACAACGGAATCCATACAACATCGCCTGAGTTCGGGAATTCCGGCCGGCTCGCGAGCACACATCGCGGACGATACGGAAGGGTCGATCAGATCAGGAATGCCTGCGCAGGGGGACGGATGGCAGGTCCGCGCATGCAATGTGGACGGCTGGCAACACTGCTGCTGGTGGTCGTTATCGCCATCGGCTCTGCTCCGAGCGCGGTCTACGCGGCACGCGATCGATTTGAGCCGTCAAGCGGTCAAGAAGCAACCCCGTTCGCCGAACCTCTCCTGACACCTGAAACGTCAGACGGCGATGTCTCCGGCGACTCCGGCGCCTCGATTTCGGGTGGCGTGATCTCCGCACCGGCGGTCGAAGAAGGCGCACTCCCCCAGGTCAATGTGCGCGAACGGCCGGACGCTCGCAAAGTCTCCCTTGAACCGACCCCAACTCCGACCGAAAAAGCAAGAACGGGCATCCCGCGTCTGGATGATCCAGTACTCCGCTGGCTACCTGAGATCATGGCATCCGCGGCCGAGGCCGGAGTTCCACCGGAACTCATCGCCGGCGTGATGAGGCTTGAATCCAACGGCAACCCGAACATCATCTCCCCTGCTGGAGCTCGCGGCATGATGCAAATCATGCCGGAAGGGCTGATCGGTATGGGCATCCCCCAGAGCATGTGGCACGACCCGGCGACGAACATCCGCGCCGGCGCTTTCGGTCTCGCACAGCGGGCCGTGGCACAGGGAAGTTGGGAAGGCGCGGTCGCCGCGTACTTCGGCTTTGGCTGTGATGTCTTTGGCACCTGCACCGAGGTCTACATTCAAGTTGCATTCGGCTGGGCGGCGTTCTTCGCCCCCGCGATCGCCGATCCGTACAACTCTGGTTACGCAATCTTGCCAGACGACTGGGTGCCGCCGGCAATCAACCCCTTCGTCGAAAAAGCTCCGGCCAAGGTGGCAACACCGCCGCCTGCCACCCCGACGCCGGTTTCGAGCGCGACACCGACCGCAACCCCGGCGCCGGACACTGGAGGCACACCAGTTCCCACCGAGGTCCCGACGGACGTGCCTAGTGAAGTGCCAAGCGAGGTGCCGGTCGAGATCCCAACCGAAATACCGACCGAAGCACCAACGGAGATTCCAACCGAAGCGCCGGTTGAACCACCGTCGCCAGTCGAGGAGCCGCCCGCTGCAAGCTCACCGGCGACTTAGGGAAGAGTCTCCGTTTGCTACAGCTCTGAAAACCCATGCACAATGTCGGAGGTCGATCCGGGACGAGAGTCGTTCTCAATTCCGGATGATCTTTGCGGAGCCAGCACGGAACTTCGAGTCGCGTGCTAATCGCCGCTTCGCGTTTTCGACCTGATACCTTGAGCGTGCAAAGGAGACGCCACGAGGCCTCGCGATTCGCCGGTGAAGAACCGGTGTCAATCTGACGATCGGCAACCATTGTCAGTAGGTTGACACTTCTTCAATACAATGAGTATCGTCAGGTTCTATTTCTGGGCAAATTCGAACGTGCGTGCTCCGTTCATTGGGTTAGGGAGTTTCAGTGTGAGAAGCGGTCGTTCACGCGCGATTATCGAGCTCCTTACGCTCGCGCTTGTGCTTGCGGTTGGATTCAACGCGTTCCAAGCTCCCCTCGCCCAGGCAGGCGCTCCGCTCTATCCGGATCTTCAGACCGCGACGCCGGATAACCTTTCGATCGACCGGGTGAAACTGGGCGATGGCAAGTTTCATTACCTTTTGAGGTTCGACAATACCGTCGAGAACAGGGGCGGCCGGCTCGAAATCGAGGCCAATCTCGCTGTCAACCGGGACCTCTATCAAAACGTCTACGACGCCGTCAAAGGCGGCAACCAGGTGGAGCACCGCCGAATGATGTCCGATCTCATCTTCCACCCATCACACAATCACTTCCACGTGACCGATTTTGCCTCCTACTCGCTCTACAAGAAAGCGGATAACGGCGTCTATCGGAACGCGGGAAAACGTGGGACA
This sequence comes from uncultured Sphaerobacteraceae bacterium, assembly GCA_964371945.1. Taxonomy (GTDB): domain Bacteria; phylum Chloroflexota; class Chloroflexia; order Thermomicrobiales; family UBA6265; genus CAYJPA01. The sequence continues at coordinate 51,001 of CAYJPA010000032.1, forward strand.
AAGACGAGTTTTTGCATCCTCGATTCACTCAAAGTACTTAGTTCGGCCACTAATTCGCCCGAATACAACACCTGCAATGCGAAAAAACAGGGGCTCTCGGCAGGTTGGGGCGACACGTACACGTCTTCTTTGCCCGACCAATGGGTCGACCTGGGCGCCGTTATGGTTGCGGACGGCGAGTACGCGTTGCACTCCACCGCCGACCCGCTCGATCGAATTCAGGAATCCGATAACGGAAACAACACCGCAATCACGCTCTTCACGATCAGTAACGGAAAGTTGGTGGTCGAATCGACGCCGGCCCCCTACTGTGCGGCCAAGCCCTATAACGCGCTGGTCGGCGCCGAAGTCTTCGTGACGTGCGAGGGGCTTCCGCCGGACGAAGCATTCGAGATTAGATGGCGCTACGAGAATCAGTCCCCAACAACTCAGGCCATAAGCGATGGGAATGGAACGCTGCTCGCGTCATTTGTGATGCCTGAGAGCACCCGCGGCGGTCATTACCTCTTCGTTTCCAGCGTGGATTCGAGCAAGAGCTTTCGCGTCTCGCTGATCGTCATGCCAACGCTAAGAATGACCTCGACCACTGGCAAGACCGACCAAAGGGTCGGGTTCGCGCTCAAGGGCTTCTCGGCCAATACCAGGGTCGATATTCATTACGACCAATCCCCATCCGGTTGGGTCAAACTGACATCGATCACGACAGATGACAACGGCAACGGCGAGGGAACCGTGGTGATACCTTCGTCGATCGCTGGAGTACATACCTTGCGGGCAATCGGGCCGAGCGGAAGCGATCCCGCCTCGGCCACGTTCCAGGTGAAGCCCGATCTGCAGCTCCGTCCGAACAGTACCGCGCCCGGTGCTCGCGTGCAGATTCGCCTGCGCGGTTTCGGAAAGAGCGAGTCCGTCGTGTTGACCTTGAAGGAGACCGGCGCGAAGCTCGGGACAATTCGCGTCTCAAACCTTGGGGCCGCAAATCCGAGCAACACAAATTCAGTCATCATCCCGGCCAACCTGAAACCGGGTGTCTATCATGTGATGGCAAAGGGCTCAACATCCAAGCTTCAGACAAGTCCCGCGCTCACTGTCTCCAAGGTCGCTCCCAGCGCCACGCCGACTAAAACGGCCACGCCGACCAAGACCGCGACGCCAACCAGAACGCCGGCACCCACAACGACGTTAACTGCAACCTCGACGAGTACGCCTGAGCCTACAGCTACAGCCACGACGGAGCCGACCGCAACCCCAACTTCGACTTCAACTGAAGAACCGGCACCCCTCACCAACGAAGTTCCAGATGGAACGCCCGACACCTAGCAGGCGTTACCGCGCTCTGCGATGATCTCGCACGTTGAATCCGGGAATGAACCATGGGATCGGGCGCCGCCCGCCAAAGAGGTGTCAGCATGACCGCCACGAGCACGACCGCGCACGATGAAACAATCGCAAAATACAAGCAGTACGTGAGCACGAGCTTCGTTGCCGCGGTCGAACCGGTCGTGGTCGGCCGGGCTGAAGGCGCCACGATCTGGGATGTCGACGGCACCGAGTACATCGATTGTTTTGCCGGCATCGCGGTCAATAACGCCGGCCACCGTCACCCCAAGGTGATTGCCGCGGTCAAGGAGCAGCTGGACAAGGTTGTCCATGCCGCAACCTACATCTACCACGTCCCCGTGGTCGCCGAAGCGGCGGAAAGGGTGGCCGCAATTGCGCCGGGGAGACTAAGCAAAACATTTTTCGGCAACTCCGGTGCAGAGGGCATCGAAACCGCGATGCGCCTCGCCAAGGCATTCACCGGCAAACGAGAGTTCATCGCGCTGACCCATTCGTTTCACGGTCGCACGTACGGCACGCTTTCGGTGACCGGCAATGTCGCGCGCAAAACGCGCGGCGGCCCGTACATGCCCGGCGTCGCCTTCGCTCCCGTGCCGTACACCTACCGAAATCCGTTTCACACGGAGCATCCCGAAGTCGTTGCCGAGCGCTGTGCCGACGCCGTCGAAGCCGCAATCACGTACCAGACCAGCGGCGATGTCGCGGCTTTCATCTCGGAGTCGGTCTGGGGCGAAGGCGGCATCATCGTGCCGCCAGCTTCATACTTCAAACGCGTCAAGGAAATTCTCGATCGTCACGGCATTCTCTTCATCTGCGACGAGGTGCAGTCAGGGTTTGGCCGCTGCGGCAAGATGTTCGCGATTGAGCATTACGGGGTCGAGCCGGACATCATGGTGATGGCGAAAGGAATCGCGGACGGCTTTCCACTGAGCGCGACGGTAGCGCGCCCCGAGATCGCCGACTGCCTCAAACCGGGCGAGCATCTTTCGACGTTCGGCGGCAATCCGATCTCTTGCGCCGCCGCGATCGCCAATATCGAGGTGATGCAGGAAGAGGATCTGCCGGGTCAGTCGGCCCGCAAAGGAGCCCGCACCATGGGCAATCTGCGCGAGCTCGCGGCCGACTACCCGCTGATCGGGGAAATCCGGGGCGAAGGACTCATGATCGGCGTCGAACTGGTCACTGACAAGAAGTCCAAGGAGCCCGCCAAGCCGCAAGCGGCCGCAGTCCGCAAATACTGCCGGGAACACGGGCTGCTCGTGGGGCTCGGAGGGCAACTCGCAAACGTGATCCGCTTTCAGCCGCCACTCACCATTGGCGACAACGATCTTGATCGTGCCGTCGAAATCCTGGACGCGGCGCTGTCTGTCACGACAAAAGCATAACGAGTTGCAGGAACAGCACGTGGTCCGTTCAACTGAGCCTGCTAGAGCGACGAGTCGCGTGCCTCGCCAAGGGATTGATGCACCATATCGAGCAGCTTGCTGACGTCAAACGGCTTTGCGATGAACCTGACCACTTCGAACGTGACGTGCGGCGGCGGCACGGCGCTCATCAGCACAACGGGCGTGCCGTCACCACGCTTGCGCGGCTCATCAACCAACGTGATCCCGTCGACTTTAGGCATCATGATGTCCGGCAGAATCAGATCCGCTGGGTCCCGTTCGTGGTGCGCCAGTGCCTCAATGCCATCCTGCGCGCATCTGACCGTAAATCCTTCGTCGCCGAGGAGCATGGCCAGACTCTGTTGAATTGCCGGCTCATCGTCCACCACAAGGATGACGTCGGCCATCAGGAGGATCCTCTGCTATCGACGATGAATTGCACCGCCGGTAGATCCACTGCGCGATTTGTGCCGCGAGATGGCTTACGAGGATTTTTTCGTGCTGATCCCGGCACTCGACCAAAGCAACTGCCAACTTATCGCCGATCGATTTTGCCCTGGCAAGTCAGGAATCGCCGACCGCCTCGCCTTTTCGATTTCGCGGCCGCGGGCGCTGCAACTCGACTTTGTCAATCAAGCGGCGGATCTCATTATCCGCGACATCTACCGGGCGGAACATCGATGCCAGCGGCCACGCATGAGTCCGCGAGAAGGGTTCGAAGCAAGACCTCACGGTCGAAGTCGAGGCGCGCGTCATATCCGGAACCAAGTACACCGTGTACGTCACCTATGGCGGCAAAACGGTCAAAGCCGGCACCATCACGATCTCTTCGATCGGAGAGGGCGAACTGGAGCTGAAGAACTACGACGGCTCCCGGCCGGAGTCGCTCCAGTTCGGACAATCACTAACAGGCTGTTGAAAATCGGGGACTCAGGGTATCGCAACGCAGGCGGGTGTTCGATCTGTCGTGTTGATTGAGGATGGATACCGGGGGTTCGTC
>CAYJPA010000033.1:0-4911 GCA_964371945.1 uncultured Sphaerobacteraceae bacterium
CTAAACAGCGCGCGAGCCTGCTCGCTCTTCGTCACAGTGCCATCCTCCTCGTCGAAACGAACGACACCCATTGCTCTTCCGCGGCAAATGCCACGGCTTCGTTGTGTGGGTGCAGCAGATTGTATGAATGCCCCAAATGGGTGTCAAGCGGCAATTAGTTCACCATTGCCCGCTTCTTCATGATGGTTGATCCCGCCTAACTTTTGAAGAAGTCACGGTGCAGTCTCATTGATTTGCCTGTATTTGCCTGGGATGCGCAAATTAGTCAATACAGCGCGGTCGAGAATTCATTGAATCCATTCGCGAAAGCTCCTACAAATCGTTCTGTATGCGCTTTTCTTCCAGGATCGGATCACTCGCGTCGAAATTTGGAGTTAATGCCAGGTAGAGTTCCTTGTCGAACTTGCCGTTTGTGTGAGAGCCGCATTTCGGGAAGATTTGGGAATTGCATTCGCGCCGGACGGAAAGAACCTGAGCTTTAGGAGAGCGAACACGGCTCCACGCTCGCGCGCCCGGAATGAACCACGACGTTGCACGTGCGGCATCGGGCTTGCAAGGACCGTACCCGGTCACGACGGACAATCAATCGGCGACCGCTCGGTCGCTTATCTCCGGTTTGACAAAGACCTCGTCGAGGGACTCGTCAGTCAGGGCCGGTGCCTCCCGGTAGAGGTAGCAGGCCGCTACGCGGTGGTCGTCGGTCTGGAAAAGGGGTGGATGCCGCTCAAGGCAGATCTCCATCGCGTACGGGCATCGGCCGGCGAATTTGCAGCCGCCGACCGGATTTTCCCGGCGCCCAATCTCGGATGCCTCCTGCTCCGGCGCCCAACTACGGTCGGGGTCCGGCTGCGGGATGGAGCCGATCAGCAATCGGGTGTACGGGTGCTCCGGTTGCTGCACGATCGGTTCGGCTTCCCCGGCTTCCGCGACGGAACCGCGATAGAGGACGATGATGTTGTCGCTGATCTGATAGGCGGTGATCAGGTCGTGGGTGATATAGATTAGCGAGACGCCGAAGTCCCGCGTTAGGGTCCTCAGACTATCGAGGATCGTCGCCCGCAGCGAGGCGTCGACCATCGAAACCGGTTCGTCCGCGATAATCAAGCGCGGGCGGACAAGTAGCGCCCGCGCCACCATCACCCGTTGCCGTTGTCCTCCACTGAGCTGGTGCGGGTAGCGGCCGAGCGTCTCCTCCGGTCGCAGTCCGACCGCCTCCAGGGCTTCGACCATCAACTCGCGTGCATGCCTCCGTGATTTTGCCAATCTGAATTTGGCGAGCGGTGTGGCAAGAACGTGATCGACCCGGTAGAAGGGGTTGTAGACCTCATATGGGTCCTGGAAAATGACCTGGACGTCCCGCCGAAAGTCACGCCGCTCCTGCCGCGACAGCGTCCGAAGGTCATTCCCAAGGTAGCGAATCTCGCCCGCCGTCGGCTCGATCTCACCTAGCAGCACTCGTGCCAGCGTCGTCTTCCCGCTGCCGCTCTCCCCGACAACCGCCGTGATCACAGGCGGGTCGGTCTCGATCCGGAGCGAAAGGTCGTCAAGGGCGACTGTCGTCTCCTTCTGAAAGAGACCACCTCCGAAGACCTTGCTCACACGGCGAGCCTCGAGCAGCGTCGTCATCGCTGCTCTTCGAAAAGGTGGCAAGCGACGAGCCGGTTCTGACGCTTACGCTCAAGCCGCGGTGCCTCTACCTTACAGCGATCCATTACCCGCGGACATCGCGGGTGAAACGGACAGCCCGCCGGCGGATTGAGCAGCGATGGGGGCAACCCTGCAATTCCCCGCAAACTGCCCTTCTGTCCCAGCGACGGCAGACTGGCGATCAGCAATCGACTATACGGGTGCAATGGATCCTTGAAGACATCCCGCATGGGCGACAGTTCTGCGAGTTCGCCCGCGTACATGACGCCGAGCCGGTCGACCGACTGCGCCATCAATCCCATGTCGTGTCCGATCAGAATAACGGCGGCCCTGAGTTCTTCCTGCACGCGGCGAAGCGTCTCCATAATCTGACGCTGCACCACCACGTCAAGGGCGCTCGTCGGTTCGTCGGCGATGATCACCTTCGGGCGGAGACTGATCGCGATTGCGATCACTGCCCGCTGTTTCATCCCGCCGCTCAGCTCATGTGGATAGCGACGGGCATCCTCCGGACGGAGTCCAACCCGCCCCATCAACTCCGCGATCCGATCGTCCACCGCGCCCCGACCGAGACCCGTGGCGTGGTCTTTCCAAGCGTCAACGATTTGTTCGCGGATCCGCATCACCGGATTGAGGGAGTTCATCGCCCCCTGAGCGACCATCGCGATCTCGCCGAGGCGGACTAGTCGCATCTCCTCTTCTTCGAGTGCCAGGAGATCACGACCGTCGAGCACCATCTCGCCGCGCTCGATCCGGCCCGGCGGCTTGATCAACCGCAGCAGTGAGAGCGCAATCGTCGACTTGCCGGATCCGGACTCGCCGACCAGACCGAGCACCTCGCCGCGCGCCAGCGTAAAGGAGACACCGTTAACCGCCTTCGCCGGTCCGTGCGACATCTGGTAGTAGACATGGAGATTGCGGACATCGAGCACGATTTCGCGCGCGTCGCCCGGCCGGCTCGATGGCGTCGCGCCCGTCTGCAGTTGCGTCAACCCAGCACCCGCATCCGTCACGTCCGTCTCCTCAAGCGAGGATTGGCGACCTGATCGAGCCCGGCTGAGATCATGAACAGGCCCGTGAAGATGATCACAATGATGACGATCGGCGGTGCCCACCACCACCAGAGATTCCGCAGCATCGAGGTGTAATACATACTCCAGTAGATCGTCATCCCAAGCGTTGGTTCGTTTTGCGGTCCGAGACCGAGCGCTTCGAGACCGATCGACGCCAGGATACCGGCCGAGACAGCGCCGACGAAACTCGCCGCCAGGTATGGCAGGAGATTCGGTATCAACTCCTTGACGATGATCTCGAAGCCGTTCATCCCGGAGTAGCGGGCCAGTCTGACGTAGCCGCGCTCGCGTATGCTCAGTACCTGAGAGCGGATCGTCCGCGTCGGGTACATCCAGGCCAGCGCTGAGACGACGAGAGCCTGCGTGGTGACGCTGATCCCGCCGCGAAACGTCGTCGCGATCACCACGAGCACCAACAATCCCGGTACAGTTAGAAACGCATCTGCCGCCCCGCGCAGAATGTGATCCCAAATCCCTCCGTAATACCCGGAAACGAGCCCGAAAATCATCCCGACCGCGAGCCCTATCCCTCCAGCAATCAACCCGATCTTCAGTGTCAACGGTGTCCCATAGATGATAATCGCGAGCAACTCCCGCCCAACCGTATCTGTCCCCAGCAGATACTCTCGCGACGGGTGCTGATCCGGCAGCGCATACCCGACGTTGACCCGCTCCTTCTCGACAAAATGCGGTCCGATTACACTCATCAGCAAGATTGTGAGCATTAGGGTCAACCCTACGGCCAGCATGGGATACCCGCCGAGTGCCTTCGGCCCCCGCCCAATCCATCCTGAAATTCGACCCGATCTCGCCGGCCTCGCGAGCGCCATCGTGCGGATCCTCCAAGTACCGAGATCCAATGAGATCAAACCCTACCGGGGCGTGCAGCACACACCCCAACGTCAAATCCCGTCGCAGTCGCGAACGCTGAGCCCGCCAACGGTCTCAAACCCGAGCTCTTTATTGCCGATGGTACGTAATCCGCGGATCTAGCCTCGGCAGGAAAAGATCCAGGACGAGAGTCGCGATCCCGATCGCAACAATGACGAGAAAAGTTAACCCGTATATCACCGTGTAGTCGAAGGTCCGGATCGACTGGAACAGCAGACTGCCGACTCCTGGAAAGCCGAAGACAACCTCGACCAAGACCGCACCTGACACAACTTGCCCAAGTGCCAACGCCAGCGCCGTCGTCTGCGGCAGGATGGCATTGCGCAGCGCGTAGCGGAGGAAGATTCTCTGCGGTTTCAGTCCCTTTGCCTCAGCAAGGGTAACATAATCCTCTCCCTGCACAGTCACCATCATCGCCCGCATGCCAAGTGCCCAGAAACCCATGCTCGCCAGCACGATCGAGAGCGCCGGCAGGATCGAGTGACGCACTGCCTGACGAACAAAATCGAGCGTCCAGGCTGGTTCGCTTCCGATGTCGTAACCTCCGCCGAGCGGGAAGATGCGCCAGGTAAAAGCGAAGAAATAAATCAGCGTGAGACCGAGCAGATAGTAAGGGATCGCCGAGAGCGTCAGCAAAAACGGGGCGAGGGCATGTATGAATCTCGGCGCACGCGGCCAGGCCATAAGCGCGCCGAGGAGACTCCCAAGAGCAAACGCGATCAGGGTCGCGACTGTGACCAGGACCAACGTCCAGGGCAGCGCCTTGAGGATCATCGCCGAAACGCGGGTTGGGAACCGGGTGATCGAAAAGCCGAAGTCGAAACGGGCCATGTCCCACAGAAATCTCACATACTGCTTCCAGAGCGGTTGGTCCAGACCGAATCGCTTCTCGTACGACTTGACGACCTCGTCCATCGACTGCGAACTCGATCCGCCGATGGAAACCGCCTGAAGCATCTGCTCGCGCACGGGATCAACCGAGGAGAGTCTGGGCACCGCGAAGTTTATCGTCGCCGCCGCCCACACGATCAGAAAGAACGCCCCCACTCGTTGCAGCAGATATCGAAGAGGCATGGCGCTAGAAATCCATCCGGCATTTCCATACCCGCTCGGCGCATCACATCCGAACGGCAGATCAGGGCTGAGTCCAGCAAAGTGAGTCGGACATCGCTCTTAAGGGCGCTTGCATGCGGTCATCAGTGAGGTATGCAAAGCCTTGCACCCGACGGCTCGCTTCGGGCGGGGGGGGGGGGGGGGGGGGACGCCCCCCCCCCCCCCCGGCGCCCCCCCCCCCCGCGGC
>CAYJPA010000033.1:4921-42502 GCA_964371945.1 uncultured Sphaerobacteraceae bacterium
TGGGGTTAAGCTGTGCGTTTTCAAACGCCTTCCACCCGCCGGCTCGGTGGGGGGGGGGGGGGGGCCGTTTAGCCCCGCGCCCACCGTGTTACGCTATGAAGACGCTGGTTCCAATCGGAGGATCGTCTTCAAGAACTCCTGCTGCCAGGAGTGCGGGAATCCGTATGCGTCATCCTGTGTCGGCCAACCCGTCCAATACTCGGTGCTCATCGGATAGCGGATGATCAGTTGGGCGACGTAAACATCCGGCAGTTCGCGGAACCAGATTTCCATCGCCTGGCTGAAGAGCTCCAGCGTCTTCGGATCGTCGGCGCTGAGACTGTTCATCTGAGTGACGAGGGCGTCATAGTCCGCGTTTTGCCATCGCGAGGTCGCCCACCAGATGGGAGCCGGCGTCCCGGTCGGTCGGAAATATTCCGAGTTGTAAATCGAGAGCATGAAGTACGGGTCCATCCCCTTCACCCCGGCCGGTCCTTTACACCCGAACGACAGCGCTTGCTCCCCTGTCTGCGTCGGGGTGCCTAGACCCGGCGAGATGTCGAACTTGGCGTCGAATCCGGCGTCGCGCAGTTGCTGGGCCAGCGGTGGACCATAGGCCTTCAGCCAATCTGGGACGTAGATGTTCATATCCAGCGTTTGGCCGTCGAGCGCCCAGAGCCCGTCGCTGTTCCTCGCGTAGCCGAGTCCGGTCATCAGCTCGTCCACCTTATCCGGGTGCGCCTCGGCATCCATCCCATACTTTGCGTAGATCGGTTTCAGCGCTTCCTCGAACGGATTGAACCATTCGTACGGCGTGAACTGGTGGAAGGCCGTTACCCCGGCGCCGCCCTCGGCTAAGGCAACGAGCTTGGTGCGATCAAGCGCGTTGCTGATCGCCCACCTCAACTGGGCATTGTCCCACGGCGCTGCGGAACAGTTGAAGTTGAGGTCGATTGGGCACCAGTCGAGGTAGCCGTAGGGTGGCTCCTGACCGGTGAAAGTGATCACCTTTGGATTCTGGGCGAAAACGGTCTGCAGCGTCGGAACGGACAGAATCTTTCCCATATCAACCTGATTGGTGATCAACTGCTGAGCGGAGAGCGAATCGTCAGTGTTCGCCAGGTAGATGACACGCTCGACTCTTGGCAGCGGTTTCCAACCGGTCTTGGCGCCCCACCAGTCCTGCCGCAGATCAAAGATCTTCTGCTCCGGCGAAGCCGAGGTGAGTTTGAAGGGTCCGGTGCCGACTGGCCAGCCTTGTTCCGGGTCGTAGTTTGAAAAGGTCAGTAGGTCCTGGCCCTCCCAGATGTGCTTCGGCAGCATCTGCTCGACGACGCCATGGTTACTCGTCAGCGTTGTCGCCCACCAACGCGGGTTCGCCTCGTTCAGAACGAACTTGACCGTCTTCGGATCGACCACGACCGCTTCTTTGAGGAAGTTGATCTCGGCGGCATTCGTCGCTTCCTTCTGGCGGTCGCGTACAGAGTTGAAGGTGAAGGCCACGTCGTCCGCGGAGAACGGTTGACCATCGCTCCACTCGATGCCCTCGCGGAGCGTCATTGTGATCTCGGTAAAGTCAGCGTTGTACTGCCAATCCTCTGCCAGCCAGTTCTCATGCTCGCCGGTGAGGACGTTGAACATGATCAACGGCTCGTTGATCGTCTGCAGCGGACCCGCATGCCATCCGTCCTGGGAAGCGGTGACCCACAGGTTGAAATTTTCGAATGCCGGATTCTGTCCGTTGGCGCCGCCTTGGACAACGATCAGCGTCTTTTCACGCGGCACATCCGCCTGCATCGCCACTGTGAAGTTGCCGGCCGCGACGACCTCTTCCGCCAACCTCGTGGCGAACGTTGCGCTCAAGCCCGCGGCAGTCGCGCCCTTGAGCAAGTCGCGCCGGTTGATCCGGCCACCCAATGCGTCGAACAAAACTCGATCTTCGAAGTCAGGATCTTCGCGCTTCATGGGATTCCTCCTTGTCGCGTGCCGCCAACCCCGCCGGTGCAGTCTACGCCCCCTCCACACTCGAACATCGTTCGCATGGCTGCATCCAGGATGTTGTCATTCTACTGCCAACAACGAAACAGTGCATAGCGTTGTACTCGTCCACTCCTCGTTACGCGAAAGTCCCGTATGCGACGATGGTTCCCTTCGCCTAAATTTCAAGGAATCCGCTATTTGGTGATTCCGTTTTTCCCGGACATATCTGGGCGGCACCCACTGAGCGATTAGGGCACGATCGTGATTGTCACAAGAATGCGCTGAAACTTGATCACTGCAAGAACCCCGACTGACCAAAAATCCGGCTGGTCCAAACCGGCGTGTACAATGTGGCGCACGCTAACCTCACAGCGACCCGCAACTCAACGAGCTCAAGCTGTTGAAACAAGGAGCAGTCAGTGATGCGAAGTAGATCGACACTGTTCGTTCGGCTTTTCGCGATATTCCTCGTGGGTGCGCTGCTGATGCCGATCGTCGTGAGCGCGCAAGATGCATCTCCGGTGGCGATGCCGGGAGCCTCACCAGTCGCCACTGGCGAGACGATCGTTTCCAAAACCTGCGCGGAGGTCAAGGCGGAGTGGATGGAAGCCTATGCGGGAACGGATGAACCACCCGCAAATACGGAGGGCGCCTATATCGTCGGTGATGTCGCCGATCTCCAATCGGTAAATCCCTTTCTCGCCGAGTCGGACCCCTCACTCACTGTCGTTCAATATGTTTTTGAAGCGCTCTTTTCCGGCGATCCACGTACAGGAGAACCAAGTCCTTGCGCGCTCACTGACTATTGGGAGATTTCGCCGGACGGCCTGACCTACACGTTTCACCTGAATACCGCGGCAAAATGGCACGACGGCGTCGACTTCACCTCGGCCGACGTGATCTTCAGCCTCGACGCCCTGGCGGACCCTGCTACCGCGAGCGCCTATACCGGAACATTTTTGAACACCGTGGCGTCCTGGCAGGCAATCGACGATGACACGGTCCAGATCGTGGCTTATGAACCCAGGTTCACCGTTCTGTACGATCTCCAGGGGCTCTTCATCGTTCCGAAACACATCTGGGAGTCAATCCCGCACGACCAGTGGGCTACTGATCCAGGCGCAACAGGTCAGGACCCGTCACGGGTCATCGGCACGGGTGCGTTCAGATTCGAATCCTGGTCCCAGGGACAGGAGATTCGCCTCACTCGAAACGATGATTACTACGACCTGAAGCCAAGCATCAAGGAGTTTGTCTTCCGAATCTTCCCGGACGGCGAATCGCAATTCAACGCCTTTCTGAATGGAGAGATCGATTCCATCGGTCTCGAGCCGGAGCAAGTCCAAGTCGTCGAAGGAACCGACGGCGTTTCCTGGTCCAGCTATCCGAATCGAGGATTCACCTACTACGAATTTAATCTCAATGCAGAAACCACGACCCTCTTCCAGGACGAGCGCGTGCGACAGGCGTTCATGTGGGCGCTCGATCGCGATTCGATCGTGGCCAATATCCTGCTCGGATTCGGTGAAGTCGCCAGCGGCACGCAACCGTCGATCTCCTACGCATATGCACCGGAAGAGATCACCACGAACTACACCTACGATCCCGAAAGAGCGAAAGCGCTCCTGGCAGAAGCCGGGTGGACCGACACCGATGGCGACGGCGTAGTCGACAAAGACGGTCAGAAAATGTCGTTCGAATTCCTCTATCCGGCGGGTCTCGCGGTCAACGACACACTCGTCGCTTACATGCAGGACGCCTGGCGAGCGGTGGGCATCGAAATGACCCCGCAAGCGCTGGAGTTCTCAGCGTTGATCGAGGCGACCACAACCAATCCAACGTTTGAGATGGCGCTGTACGGATTCGGCTGGGACGCGAGCTTCTTGCAGGATGCGATGTTCGGCTGCGACCAGTATCAGGTCGGGTTCAACGACATGATGTACTGCAATCCGGAGCTCGATACGATCTTTACAGCAGCCAAAGCGGAATTCGATTTCGAGAAACGACGCGCTCTACTGGTCGAAGCGGCCAATGTCGTCAACGACGAGCAGCCAATCGGTGTCATCTTCTTCTCGGTCGGGCTCGTGGCCTGGAATGACCGCGTGCACAACTACGTTGACAGCGCCTGGGGCAATCAATCTTATATCGGCGTCTGGGTGGACGAGTAACGAACAGCATCCCACCGGCCAATGGGACGTTACATCGTCAAGCGAGTGCTTCTGGTGATCCCACTGTTGCTGGGGGTCTCGTTCCTGACCTTTGCGATCATCAATCTCGTTCCGGGAAGTCCAATTGCCAATCTCCGGGCGAATCCCAAGATCCGCCCGGCGGACCTGGCCCGTCTGGAAGACCAGCTCGGGCTCAATGATCCATGGCCGGTGCGATACATCCGCTGGTTGGCCGATCTTGCTCACGGCGATCTGGGCGTCTCGATGCACAACAGCGTTTCGGTTGCGGATCGAATCTGGGCGGTGCTCCCAAACACGCTCCTCCTTACCACATGCGCGCTGGCCTTCGCGCTTATTCTCGCGGTCCCGGTCGGCGTCTACGCGGCCGCCCATCACCGAACGTGGATCGATCGCTTGTCGAACATCGTGAGCATCGCGTTGTTCGCGATCCCCAACGCCTGGCTGGCGATTCTGCTGGTGGTGCTCTTCTCCTTCAAGTTCAAAGAATGGGGCCTGCCCTCGCTTCCCGCGACAGGCATTACGTCAACTCGCAGCGGCGGCGATCTCGTCGACCGCCTTCAGCACTTGATTCTGCCCACGGTGTCATTAAGCCTGATTCAGGTCGGCATCTGGTCGGCGTACATTCGCTCGTCGATGATCGAGGCGCTCCAACAGGAATACGTCAGAACCGCGCGCGCCAAAGGGTTAAGCAACCGCGTCGTGCTCTTCAGCCATGCCTTTCGCAACGCGTTCTTGCCGCTGGTGACCCTCGTCGGGTTGTCGCTGCCGTCACTCTTCGGCGGCGCGGTGTTCATCGAAACCGTCTTTGCCTGGAACGGAATCGGACTCCTGACGATTCAGGCGGTCGGGCAGCGCGACTACACGATGGTGATGGGAACGACGCTGATGTTCTCGTTCCTGATCATCGTCGCGAATCTCTTTACCGACATCGCCTATGCCGTGCTCGACCCGCGCATCAGGATTGACTGACGTGAGCGAGAGCCGACCCACGTGAGCGCGGAAGTAGCGAGCACACTGGCCGATGCGGGTCGTTCGGGGCACGGATCTTCGCAAGAAGAGCGCATCGTGCGGTCATCGCCGGGACTCTATCGCCAGGCGTGGCGGCGGTTCCGACGCGACGGAGTAGCGATGACCTCCTTGTTCACATTCGTGGCTGTTGCGGCGTTTGTCCTCGGCGCGCCGTTGGTCTCTCGACTCACGGGGTTCAACTACTACGAGAACCATCTCTCGGAAAAATTGTCCGCGCCATTCTCGAACGGATACGTGCTTGGAAGCGACGCGAACGGGCGCGATATCCTCACACGACTCGCGTACGGAGGCAGGATTTCGCTGCTGGTTGCCTTCTTCGCCACGATCTCGGAACTAGGGCTTGGAATGTCTTTTGGGATCATCGCCGGCTACTTTGGCAAATGGGTCGATACCATCATCATGCGGCTTGTCGACATACTGCTGTCGATCCCGGCGCTCCCGTTGTTGGTGCTGATCTCGACGCTTTTTTCACCGGGAACGATTCTGTTGGCCGTGTTGATCGGCGCGATCTTCTGGCCGGGCGATGCCCGTTTGATCCGGGCAGAAGTTCTGTCGCTCAAAGGCAGGGAGTACATCGAGGCCGCCAAGGTGGTCGGTGTGCCATCCTGGCGCATCATCATCAAGCATCTGGTGCCAAACATCACGCCGATTATGCTGATCCAGGCATCCCTGGCAGTCCCGGGAGCCATCCTCACGGAAGCGTTGATCAGTTTTCTAGGACTGGGCATCCAGGTACCAACGCCGTCTTGGGGGAACATGCTGGATGAAGCGTCCAGGTTCTATCGCACCGACTGGACCAACGTCTTTTTTCCTGGTCTCATGATCTACATCACATCGCTTGCGCTTTATCTGGTCGGAATCGGACTGCGCGACGCGCTCGATCCACGTTTGCAGGAGTCCTGACAAGGCCTTGCGCGACGGCCCTCAGTCCGGAAGGGCGGTCTCTTCGCTGGTTTCCAGACCGACCGGCAGTCCGTCGGCTTCCATGAGCTGGCGACATGAGGCGCACAATCGCAATTGCTCGACCGGTTCGGCCGCACCGCGACGCCCATCGACCACGACCATCGCGGTCGCGCTCCCTGGCAACCCGCACAGATCGCATGTAACGACGGCGCTGCCACTGATCTCTCTGAGTTGTCCGATCAACTCCTCGTCCACGTTGGGCCTCCTTCCGGGTCATACTACGAAACTAGATGTAACGCGCCGGTCCTGTCAGAAGCGCCCGATTTCTCAGCCAAACCGCAACAAAACCGGCCAAACGGTTGAGGAGATCGCATTGATCGACCCGCAACGGCGGTGCCACGGGTGCAATTGTCACACCCCTGTAACGGCCCCCCATATTCCGAATCGGTCATGTCACATCCACCGCTTTACGCTAGACGTGTAAAACGGGCGAGAATCCAATCTGGCTCGTGCATCGATCTGATAGAGAAATGGAGGAGACACGTGGAGACGAAGACAGCAGTCAACGTCCGCATCCTCGTGCCGATCGACGGGTCAGAGCTCTCTGAGCAAGCAATCGCCTTCGCTGCCTGCATGGCGCCAAAAGGCGCCAAATTCTATCTCCTGCGTGTGACCCCGCACGCGGAAGCGATCAATGGACTGTGGGGTGGCGTGGTGGCGACCGAAGCGCAGGTCGCCGAAATGACAGCCGAGGATGCTGCCGCGGATCTCGAACGGGCCACCGTCCTGATTCCAAAGCGGTTTTCCGTGGAGGCCGAGGTGATTGCTGGAGATCCGGCCGACATCATCATCCAGACCGCGGTGCGTCATACGGTCGAGATGATCGTGATGGCAAGCCACGGGCGCGGGGCGGTCGGGCGCTGGACAGTTGGCAGCGTCGCCGATCGGGTTGCGCGAGAGTCGTTGGTCCCTGTGATGATCGTCTGCCCAACGACCGGCGACCCAATCCCACCGGAGGTTCGTCGCCTGGTGTTGCCTTATGACGGTTCGGAGCTCGCGGCAAACGCGATTCCGTTCGCGATCGAAGTCGCCGCTCGACAGTCGTTGCCGGTGCATCTGGTCCGGGTGATCAATCCGGCGGCGGCGCTCTACCCGGCCATCGCAAGAAGCGCTCCGGTGTCGGACGAGCTCTATCAAACCGCATTCGATACCGAGAAGCTGACGGCCGAAGAGGTTCTTGCCGCGGCCGCCGCCAGATTCAAGGAACGAGGAGTCACCGCGACGACACAGACGGTCGTCGGTCCGACGGTGACCGGGATCGAGAGCGTGCTCGAGCGCGGAGATGTGGTTGTGATCACCAGTCACGGGCGTGGCGGAATCCGCCGTTGGCTGCTTGGAAGCATCGCCGAACGGTTGATCCGCGACGGTAAGGCGCCAGTCGTAATGGTGCCATCAATCGGTCGTCAACGAGTGCCCAGCGTCGTGCCAGGCTCAGTGCTTGAGCTTGCTCTGGGAAAGGCATAGTTTGGCCGGCAAGCGGCTAACGAATGGAGTATCGATATGTTCAGTCATCTGTTGGTCGCGCTTGACGGCTCGCCGGCCGCGGAGAGCGCGATCGCCTATGCGGCCCTCTTGCCAAGCCGGGTCGTCACCCTCTTGACGGTCGTTCCGTGCGCGGAGAGCTCTGGATACGACTGGCTCACCGATATCGCGGACGACACGCATCACCAGCAACGACGTCAGCACGCGCAGAACTATTTGAAAGCGGTTTCCGAGCACCTGAAACAACGTGGACGGACCGTACGGATGGTCGTCGCGGAGGGCGATCCCGCGGAACAGATCACCCACGCCTCGTCAGGCGCGAATGTGGTGCTGATGACCAACCACGGTCAAGGAGCATCTTCGACGGCGGCGTACGGCAGCGTTGTCGACCGGGTGGTCCGCCACTGTGAGAAGCCGGTGCTCGTTGTACGCGGCGTCGAGACACGGGGCACTCTGCCTTCCATCGACCGGATCGTGGTGCCGCTGGATGGCTCGAGCATAGCCGAGGAGGCTTCTCCGCTTGCCATGGAGCTCGGGTCTCAACTGGGCGTTCCGGTACACCTCCTGAGCGTGGTCGATCCCGCCTGGTTCCCGGCCGGCTCACTTGAACATGCCGCAAAACACATTGCTGATTATCTTGCCTCGGAGGGTGAGCGATTCCGCTCTCATGCTCTGGAAGTCACAACCGAGGTGCGACGCGGAACGCCGGCGGCCGAGATTATCACCGCTGCCGGTTCGTCAGACCTCATTGTGATGACGGCATTTGGTGCGGCAACGGGACAACGGTGGCGGTTCGGCAGCGTGGCCGACAAGCTGATTCGTTTCGCGCCGGCACCGGTGCTCGTCATCCGCCCGACCGCCTCATCGTCTGCCTAAGCAACTTAAACGGGCTTGTTGCTGTTTTACGGTAATGCCCTCGTTTGGATCTGTAGCCTCATGGCGGCGATTCAGATGAATGACCCCGGCAGGCCAATTGGTCCGCCGGGGCCGGAGAAGAGATACGGACGGAGGCAACGCGGCCATTGGCAGCGCTCCCCGTTCCAGGAAATGGTCTCAGTTACCTGAGCCGTCGCCAGGCGTCGTCACGGGATGCGGCCTAAGGGTTTTTGGCAATCGCCGGCTCGGAACGCCGTACGTAGGTTCGCCACGCTGCGTTGATAAGCGGCGCTCGAGTTGGCGCTCGAGATCTTCAATCGCAAGCCGCGCGGCGCGATCGGCGGTCGGCGCGGATTGATGGCTGATGAGCTCGCCGGCGTGCGATCCGAGCTCTATTCGAAGGTCAACCTCGGTTGTTCGTTGGTCGCCGTGACTCTGGAATCTGGCGACAGCCTTCGGTTCCGAATAGTGACTAACCCTGCGGCCGAAGTGCTCGAGCATTCGTTGAATCTTTGCCTCAGCCTCCTCGTCGAGCTTCGTCCCGTCCACACTCAGTTGAATTGAGAGAGTCATTGTCGCCATCCTCCCGAAAGCGTTGGTACTTCACTGATGCCATTCTGGACCGGGTGCGCTTCAAGACGGCTCAAAACCTGGGCTCCCACGTCACAATCCCGTGGCAATACCGGCATCACCTGTCGGACATTCTGCGAGTGCCCCGGTCGCGCGGCCATAATTCATCAGGCGATCAGGGTTGTCAGGCGGGGACCATTCGATTCAAAGGGGCACGGTATGACGATTGAGGGGCGCACGCCCTCCGATAGTGCGGTTACGCTTGGACAGTTGATGCTGCCGAATGACGCAAATCCCTCGGGAGATGTTCATGGCGGCGTGGTCATGAAGCTGGTCGACACCGCCGCGGGTCTCGCCGCGATGCGCCATGCGAGATCGCGCTGCGCGACGGTCGAGGTCGATTCGATGACCTTCGAAGCACCGGTCCATGTCGGCGATCTATTGCATCTGGACGCGCGCTTGACCTGGACCGGGCGCACAAGCATGGAGATCGAGGTAGTCGTCGAAGCCGAAAATATCCTGGCGGGAACCCGGCATCGCACCTCAACAGCGTATCTGGTCTACGTCGCACTCAATGCCAACGGCCGGCCGATGCCGGTGCCGCCGCTCATTCCGACGGACGACGACGAACGGGCGAAGTGGTCCGCCGCCGAGCGACGGCGAACCGTTCGACTGGCCGATCGATAATCGACATCCGGAGCTCATCGGAGGGACTGTTTATGCGCCTTCTCGGCGAAATCGTGAAACTTCAGGTTCAGGTCGAGAGCCTGAAGGTGGGCGAGACGAATCGCCGCCGGTACGATCCCGCCGGTTTGAGAGAAGTGGCGGCTCTTGTGCTCAGCGGCGACGGTGTCGAAGGCGTGACTTCCGGCGGTACAACGCTGGATGACGTGCATAACCTGACACATCCCGCCACGAAGAGCCGCCGGGGCTCAAACGGCATCTCGATCGGTTTCACATCGCACTATCGCGCGATGCGAGAGCGCTTCGGCGAGCATGTTGTCGACGGCATCGCCGGGGAGAACATTCTGGTTCGAGTCGACGATCCGGATGCGCTTTTCACCGAAGGGGAGCTCGCCCGTGGAGTTGTGATTCAGACCGTGGGTGGAGAAACAGTGCGGTTGGCCGATGTGATCGTGGCAGCACCATGCGTCGAGTTCTCGCGATTTGCACTGCAGTTTCCGGACGATGCAAGACCCGATCGCACCGTCACAGCGGCAGTGCAGTTCCTGGATGCCGGCATGCGTGGGTTTTATTCGAGGTATCAGGGAACAACGGCACGGATCGCGATTGGCGATCGGTTATACGCCGCAACCAGTTAATCGGCAATCGACCGCACGCGGGCCTTTCGGACCTCCGGCGCGCCCCCCTATCCCATCAGCCGGCTCCAGATCCTCGGTTCGGCGTTCGAACCGGAGAGAACGAGCACGACCTTGCGGCCGGTAAAGAGTCCCGCATTGTTCCGAAGACCGGCGAATGCGGCCGCGCCCGCGCCTTCCGGTAGGTGCCCCGTATTCCGAAGAAGCCCGATTGCGGCCGTGACCAGGTCTTCTTCGGAGACGAGCAGCATCGAGGTCACACCGTCCATCAAGTACCTGAACGTGTAGGTGCCGGGGTAGGCGGTGGCCAGACCGCCCGCGAACGTGTCGCACCGGTCGATCGTCAGCGGCTTGCCGGCCGCGAACGATTCATAGACCGCCGGAGCGGCGTCCGACTGCACGCCGTACAGGCGCTTTTCCGGGCTCGCCGCGCTCAGCACCAGCGCGCAGGCGCCGATCAGATTTCCGCCGCCAACTGGAACGATGAGATCGTCGAACTCGGGTAATTGCTCGAGCAATTCGAGCGCGAGTGTGGCGCAACCGATCATGACGTCCGTGTCTTCGCCGTCCTCGACATAGAGCAGGTTCTCGTGTTGCGCGATCTCCTTCGCTGCCTCGTTCGATTCCGAGAGCGTTTTGCCGACAACACGGAGATCGGCGCCAAGCGACCGGATCGCTTCGACTTTGACCGGGTTGGCGCCCTCCGGCACCAGGATCGTCGCTCGCCGCCCGAAGATCCTGGCGCCGAGGGCGATTCCCTGACCGTGATTGCCGGTGGATGCGCTGATCACGCCGGCAAATTCGGAACCCAGTGTGCTCAGCCGGTAAATGCCGCCACGCGCCTTGAACGACCGGATCGGCGAGCAGTCTTCGTACTTGACCCACACCTCGCAACCGTAGTCGCGGCTGAGCGTGCGGTTATGCAGGAGTGGGGTCGGCGGCAGGTGGCGGCCAACCAGCTGCCGTGCACGATAGACGTCGGTCAATGACGGCGCGGACATTGATTCTCCAGTCGACTACAGCCTGACGATCAGGCTGTCGAGATCGCGAGCGTAGTAGGTCAGCCGTTCGCAGCCATCAGCGCGAATCACGATCGTGTCGCTGTGGCGGAAACCGGCGAGGCCGGGCACGTAGAGACCCGGCTCGATCGTGAAGACCATATTCTCTTCGATCACGGTCGGATCGCCCTTGTCGATGAAGGGTGCCTCGTGACCTTCCAGACCGATGCTGTGACCCGTGTGGTGTCGCTGCAGAGCGGCCAGACCGAGCTCCTTGAAGGCTGCGCTGACCTCGGTCTCGACCTCGGCCAGTGTCCGGCCGGGTCGCAATGCATCGAACGCGGTTTGCTGAAGTTGCAGCATCAGATCGAAGTGCTTCACGAATTCGGCGTTCGGCTCGCCGGCGATCATCGTCCGCTCGAGCTCAGAGTTGTAGCCGCCGACATCCGCCCCCGCGCCGGTGACGAGCACATCGCCGCGCCGCAGTCCGGCCGCGCTGGAGAGTCCGTGTGGAAGGGCGGTGTTGGCTCCGGCGTGATACATCGCCAGCGCGGGCGACCAAAGACAGCGGTCAGCGGCTGATATTCGGGTCCGAGTGACGCCACCATGATCCGGCTGGCTTCGATCGAGGCTTCGAACGAGATATCCATTTCGTTGCGGCCGAGCTGGAGTTTCTCGTGCATCAGGCGGTGCGCCAAGTTGCCCCAGACGCAACTCTCGATAACGAGCTTCTGACCTCTTCGACCACGCGCAATGCGAGCCGGGTTTTGCCGATCCCGCCTGGACCGGTCAAGGTAATGAGCGTCGACTCCGGGCAGGCCACGAGTTTCTTGACTGCCGCGACGTCGCGTTCGCGTCCGACAAGCGAGGTTCGCCATTCGGAGCGATGGGATTCCGCTACGGAGGCGCTCATGCGCTTCCTCTTTTCCAGTGAAATTGGTGCGTGGGCAGGTGAGTCATCGTCC
This sequence comes from uncultured Sphaerobacteraceae bacterium, assembly GCA_964371945.1. Lineage (GTDB taxonomy): Bacteria > Chloroflexota > Chloroflexia > Thermomicrobiales > UBA6265 > CAYJPA01. Next base: position 17,272 of record CAYJPA010000033.1, read on the forward strand.
CGAACAGGATAACCGGAAATCCCCGCAACCTGATGGAAGAATCGTGAATCTGTTCCCAGGGGTCGCCGCGTCAGCGACGACGGTGGCGAGGATCGAGCGCATCCCGCAGACCATCGCCCATGAGGTTGAAACAGAGCACCGTCAGAAAGATCATGAGACCGGGGAAGAAGGTCAACCACCATGCGCCGGCGATCAATTCGCGCTGCCCATCCTGAAGGATGTTTCCCCAGGACGGCGTCGGAATGCGGACGCCGAGCCCGAGGTAGCTAAGGCTGGCCTCGAGCAGAATCGCATAGGAAAGCCAAATGGTAGCCTGGACGATGATCACCGCGAAGGCGTTCGGAAAGAGATGACGCGCCATGATCCGGGCCGGGGTGGCGCCGATCGCGCGAGCCGCGGTCACGAACTCTTGCTCTTTTAACTGCATGAACTGACCGCGCACGATTCTTGCGGTTCCGGGCCAGGATGAGAGTCCGATGACGATGACGGTTGTGCGGATACCCGGCTCGAACAGCGATGCGGCCGTGATCAACAATAAGAGGAGCGGAACCGACAACAGAATATCGGTGAAGCGCATCACGAAGCCATCGATGAACCCGCCGAAAAACCCCGCGATCGCTCCGAGCGAGATTCCAACCAGCATGATGATGACGACTGAGGCGAAACCGGCGGCAAGCGAAATTTGTCCACCCTTGAGAATGCGGGAATAGACATCGCGGCCGTTGCGGTCAGTGCCCATCCAGTGTTCCTCGGAGGGCGGCTTGTCCCGCATGCCGGCGGTTATTTGATCGTAGGGATAACGGTCGATCAATGGAGCAAGGATCGCGAGCGCATAGATGATGACGATCACGACCAGCCCGATTAGCGCCAGGCGATTCTCCATGAACCGGCGGACAGTGGGCCACTGCCGGCGGCGGGCGATCGATTCGAGGGGGATCGCGCCGCGTTCGAGCGGGAGCCGGCGAGGTTGTTGCGCGGGCGAGGCTTCCATCAATCGGCTCCCCTACCTGCCAGCCAGCTTGACGCGGGGATCGACGAGCACATATGCGACATCGACAAGCAGATTGATGATCATCACGCCGGCGCCCGCTAGCAAAGTTACGGCAAGAATGACTGGGTAATCGCGCTGGCCGATCGCCTTGAAAGCGAGATCGCCAAGACCGGGCCAGGCGAAGATCTGCTCGATGATCACCGCGCCGCTCAAGATGACCGGCAATTGCAAACCGATCACTGTGACCATTGGGATCAATGCATTGCGGAGCGCATGACTGTACAGAACAGTCTTCGGCCCCATGCCCTTCGCGCGGGCGACCGTGACGTAATCCATGTTGATGACTTCGAGCATTGACGAGCGCATGAATCGCGCGAAATAAGCGATATGCGGCAGCGTCAACACGATCACTGGCAGGACAAAGTATCTGAGACGCTCTGGAAATTCGGCGGTGGACTGACCGGTGCTAATCACCGGCAGCCACCCGAGTTTGACCCCAATCCACACCTGAAGCAGCAACGCCAGCCAAAAATTGGGCAAGGCGAGGCCCACAAATGAGCCAACGGTCACGAAGTTGTCCAGCGCCGAATATTGACGAGTGGCGGAGAGGATACCGACCGGAACGGCAATCGCAAGACCGATAAAGAGAGCGATCGCCTGCAGTTGAACGGTCGACCATAGCCGCTGACCAATCAACGTCAAGACCGGGGTTCTATTGAATGTATACGCTTTGCCAAAGTCACCGGTGAGCAGATTCCCGATCCAATACACGTACTGAACAGGCAGGGGTTTATCGAGCCCGAGCTGCTTTTGGCGTTGCTCCACAAATTCGGGGTTCGAGGCGGCGCGCTCGCCCATCATGGCGGTCACGGGATTGCCGGGCGCCGCGTGGATGAGCGTGAACATGATGATGCTCAGACCGAGCAGAAGCGGGATAAGAAAGAGCGTGCGGCGGGCAATGTAACCCCACAATCCTCCGTTCACCGTTCACTCCGCTTCCGCCCGAAGCACTGCAATGGACCAGCTCCCACCTAACGCTTGATCAGGCTCTTGGCAAAGAACATCGCATTGGCCGGCCGCTCGGCGAGCCTGCGCATCAAGTAGAAATACCAATCTGGTCCAAATGGGGTCGCTACCAGCACGCTGAATCCGCGCTTCGCCAAATCTAACTGGAGTTGCGTTCGGATGCCGTAAAGCATCTGAATTTGGAACTGCTCTTTCGGCACTCCATTCTTGACGGCGAATGAGATCACATGCTCAATGATCTTCTCGTCGTGGGTCGCCACGGCGCTGAAGCAGCCGGCAAGCAGCGCACGTTCGACCAGTTTCACGTAGTTTCCGTCGACGTCGCTCTTTTTCGTGTGGGCAATCTCGGGCGATTCGAGGTAAGCGCCCTTCACGTACCGCAGGTTCGGGTTCAGGGGTAGCAGATCGGCGAGATCGGCTTCAGTCCGAAAGAGATACGACTGCAGAACGGCGCCGGTATTGTCATGACCGTCCGCACGCAGTCGCTTGTAGATACGAATCGTGGCGTCGACGCGCGCCGACTCTTCCATGTCGATTCGGACGAAATTACCGAGACTAGCGGCATGAACGACCAGTGATTGGACGTTTCGGTAGGCCGTCTCTTCACCGAGGTCGAGCCCCAGGTGTGACAGCTTTAGCGCGACATTGACATCGAGCTTCTCGCTCGCGATCCGGTCGAGTACTTCCTTGTATCCGGCGACCACTTGGCTGGCGGTCGCCTCGTCATGAACGCCCTCCCCCAGAATCGTGGTGTTGCATTTGAGTCCCTGTGCGTTCAGACCGCGCAGGACGGCAACCGCTTCGTCAAGCGTTTCGCCCGCCACGAACCGGGCCGCGCCAAAACGCATCCCATATCTGCGAACGCCTTTGGCCGCAAGCCGATTCTGGGTCGCGCTCAGGATCGCTTTTCTGAAGAGAGGGGTGACTGAAACACGCTCCTTGACCGACGAGGCCGGCGACGCGAGATCCTCGTTCTGTGTCGTCATCGATAGATCCTCATCTGGTATGGAACAAACTGGATATGCCCGCGGGAACTTGCTGAAATGACGGGGGTCCGAGGCGATCGCGCCCACCGCTTTTGTGGTGAGCGCGATCGAGCAATGAGGGACCGTTAACTTACGATCGTCCAGTCTTGAAGCCGCTCGTAGAGCCCGTTGTCATAGGCACTGTCGACATAGCCCGTGAACTTGGTTTTGTCGACCACGTGCAGGAACGGGCGGTACCAGGCATAGAAGACCGGCACCTCTTCCATGAAGATCGCCTGGATTTGCTTGTAGATCTCCTTGGCCTTTTCGATGTCGAGCTCCTGGCGAGCCGAGAGCATCAGGGCATCCAGCTCAGGGTTGCTATAGCCCGTGTAGTTGCCGGCAGCGCCGGTGGTGAACTGATCCGCGAGCTCACCCGGGTCGACGGTCACACCGGTGAAATCGACACCGCAGGCGTCATAATCCTGGCTCGTCGTCACTGCATCGACGAGGGTCGCGTACTCCTGCGGCTCGGCGATCACTTTGATGCCGATCTCCTTCAGCGCCTGTTCGGTGTAGGTAAGCCAGTCCTCGCGGAGGACGTTGCCCTGGTTGACGGTAAAGCGGATCTCGGTGCCCTCCGGCATGCCGGATTGCGCGATCAGTGCCTTTGCGCCTTCCACATCATAGGGAATCTGGGTCAAGCTCTGATCATATGCCCACGAATCGGGAGCGATCGGTCCGATTCCAGATTTGCCGAGACCCATTAGCGAGTCGGCGGCAAATTGCTCTGTGTTGAGCGCCATCGCGATCGCGCGACGGACTTCCTTCTTGGCCAACCATTCGTTCTTATGATTAAACATCCAACCCTGCGGCGAGTTGAATGGCGGCACCATGACATCAAGACCGGCGTCGGCGCGAAGCTCCTCGGCCGATGTCGGCGCCGGGTAAATCGAGGTGTCAATATCGCGGGCGAGCACCGCGAGCACGATGCTCTGAGAATCGGCGATGACCCGGTGTGTGAAGGAATCGAGCGACGGCTTGCCAGTCTCCCAGAAGTTCGGGTTCTTGGTTGCCACGAAATCGGCGCCGTTGTCCCACGACTGGTACACGAACGGTCCCGCGCCAACCGGCGCCTGGAACCAATCATCATCGCTGAGACTCTTGCCATCGAGCGCGGCCATCGGCGCCGGGTAGATGTATCGCAGGTTCAGCAGGAATGAGGAATCCGGTGCGGCAAGCGTGATCGCGATGGTTTTTGGATCAACGACTGAGATTCCGGAGACGTCGGTTGCAGTGCCGTCCGCGTATTCTTGCGCCCCGGCGATCACCAGGAATTTACCCTGTCTGGTGGAACCAGTCGTCGGGTTGAGATGCCCCTTGATCGTGAAGGCGATGTCATCCGCGGTAACCGCCGCACCATCAGAGAACATCACGTCTCGGAGCGTAAACGTGAAGGTCAGGCCGTCGATCGTCCACTCGGAGGCAAGGCCTGGGATCGGCGCGTAGGATGACGTGTCGATGCGCACAAAGCGATCGAACAGCATGGCGCAACGCCAATCGCCTTCCGACTCGTTGGTCAGGAATGGATTGATCGTCGATGCTTCACCGAGCGTTCCAATGACGACGGTCGAGCCGCCGTCTTGGTTTCGGCCAAACGAGAACGTTCTGCTGGCTGGGGACGCAAGTGCGCTGCCGCCGAGCGCCAACGATGCCGCGGTCGCTGCCGCGCCACCGACGAGTGCCCGGCGTGTGACGAGAAATCGCTCCTGCTCGTTCTTTGCACTTGACATACTGCATTCTCCTTCGATTCTGGCCCCGATCGACATTGACCGAGGAGGACTGACACACACCACCCGCCCAGAATCCAATGGAATAAACGTTTCTGGGCGCGGTGAACTGTGTTCGTCACGCTAACACTGCTGGCCGCTGGCCGCAAGGCGTTCGCTCCAAGCTCCAAGCTCCAAGCTCCAAGCTCCAAGCCCCAAGCCCCAAGCTCCAAGCTCCAAGCTCCAAGCCCCAAGCTCCAAGCTCCAAGCTCCAAGCTCCAAGCATCGATTATGGTTGATCCGAACGAAGAGCTGTCTGTCGTCCTTGGCTTGCAGCTTGTGGCTTGAAGCTTGGAGCTATGAAAATGGCATTCAATGTAAAGAAGCGTGGGAAGTTGACCTATTACTCGAGTGGGGAGCGGCCGGTGCTATCGGCGCTCGTGACCGAGGAACAGCCGGATGGCGATCTCAAGATTCATTTCGCCGGATTGACCGGGGGTTATTCCGCGAAATCGGTGCTTGGGCTAGACGAGCTCGTGACAATGGATCCTACGCGCGAGATTCCGCTGGTTTTCCGGTGTTGGGAAAAGTGGCTGCAGGATGCGGGTATCTGCCAGTCGTTGCGAGACGTCGACTTTCTGGAAATCCACGCCTTTGGATGCCAGCCGAAGGGTCCGAATCCCGCGGTCGATCCTGCCGGATTCAAAGCCGAGCAAGATCGCCTGTACAAGGAATACGCAGCGGCATACAGCAGCTATTTCGCGGACAATCTGCCGGAGAATGGCGTGCCGTGCCGGTTCACCGTCCATGTCGTCGATGTGCCGGACAAAGCGGCTTCGTATGAGTTCTACGGCGTGGCGCTTTACCAGAAGTCGCTGCAGAAGTAAGTGAGGAACCGACCGTGACCGAGATTCCCGAGCTCTCGAGTGTCGAGCTTGTTCTGACCGGCGGGCGAGTGATCGATCCCGCCAACGGGATTGACGGCGTATTCGACGTCGCGCTTGGCGGCGGCAAGGTGATCGCCGTTGGATCGTCCCTCCAAACGCCTGCATCCACGCGATCGATCGATGTCTCCGGCAAGATCGTGACCCCCGGCATCATCGACATGCATGTGCATTGCTTTGACGGTCACGTGCGATCGAATCTTTCGCTCAATCCAATCGTCAACACCTTCTCCGCGGGCGTTACCACGATCGTCGACGCGGGCACAGCGGGCTGGCGCGACTTTCCGATTTTCAAAGAAACGATCATCGACACGGCGAAGATGCGCATCCTGTCGTACGTGAACATCGTCGGCAAGGGCATGCTCGGCGAGTGGGAGCATGAAGCGTCCGAATTCCGTCCGAAGCTCACGGCCGCGGTCGCCGAGGAGTACAAGGATATCGTGGTTGGAATCAAGACCGCACATTACTGGGCGGGGCGACCATTCGACGCCGATCATCTGCCCTGGACCGCGGTGGATACCGCGGTCGAAGCCGGCGAGTTGTGCGGGATGCCGGTGATGGTCGACTTCTTTCCGATGCTCCCGGATCGCCCCTACCCGACGATGATCTTGGAGAAGCTCCGCCCCGGGGACATCCACACGCACGTTTTTGCCCAGCAGTTTCCGATCATCGATCAACATGGCAAGCTCTACGACCACATGTGGAAGGCGCGTGAGCGAGGGATCATCTTTGATCTCGGACATGGAGCGGGGAGCTTCTGGTTCCGGAACGCGGTGCCCGCGATTCAGCAGGGCTTCGTTCCCGATTCGATCAGCACCGATCTCCACACCAGGAATGTCCACGGCGCGGTGATCGACATGCTCACGACGATGAACAAGATTCACAATATCGGTGTGCCCCTGGTCGACGTGATCGAGATGTCGACCGTCGCGCCGGCCCAGGAGATCGGTCATCCGGAGCTGGGAACACTGTCGCCAGGCTCCGACGCGGACGTCGCCGTTTTCACCCTGCACGAAGGCGCGTTTTCATACATCGATTGCAGCCGTTTCCGGTTTGACGGCACGTCGAAGTTGACCTGCGAGCTGACGATTCGTGCGGGCGAGATCGTCTACAACCCGTCGGGGCACGGCCAGCCGGACTGGTCCACTGATCCGGCGATCCAGAACCGGCCGTTGGATTACTAGTTCTCGCATGGTTTGCGCGGTATATGGGCGGTTCGCGAACCGCCGATATACATTCGCCCCGTAAATGATTTGACTATGGCCTGCTCGTCAGGACTTCTTTCAGGCGGTTGAGGACAATGTCGTCTTCGCCTGATTGAAGGGTTTGCGGATTGAGGGCGACCGCATCCGAGGCGTCATTCGGGACGACGACGGCGATCCGGGGCGTGCCTTCCCACATGGCGCTGACCACGGCTTCAGGCGTCCATGGGCTTGGTTCGGAGAGCCGGACGTATGCGCGAGGGTACGGTTGTCCCGCTTCGCTCGGGTAGCTCCGCTCGACGCGCACACCAGGAATGCCGGAGAGATCCTCGATCCAGTTGGCGACCGTTTGCTCGTAACCGAGAAGCAGTTCGTCTTCATTCTGATTCAGCGTGTACTGGACCGCCGCCAGGATGCCGGCGAACTCTTCTTTTCCGACCTTCATCGGACGGCCGAAGCTCTGGTTCGGCGCCGCATTGACGCGGCAACCGTCGATGATCTCCTGCTTGCCGAGCACCAGCCCGCTCGACTGCGGGCCACGCAGGCCCTTGCCGCCGCTGAAGATCGCGGCGTCGGCGCCGAGCTCCTTGGTGAAGTGCCAGAGATTGGAAACCAGCGGGATCTGCGCGGCCGCGTCAACAATCACCCGGATGTTTCGGGCGTGGGCGATCTTGATGACCTCTTTAAGTGGGACGCCCGCCATGGCGAATTGGGTTCCGGCGAACCACATGACACAGGCGGTCTTGTCCGAGAGCGATTGTTCGAACGATTCCAATGACGAGTCGGCTTCGACGACGTGAGCGCCGGTTTGGGTGATCGCATAGTCGTACCCGTTGCGCTGGGCCTTGAAGACAACGACCTCGGTCTTTTCCACACCTTCCAGGCTCGGAAACGCGAAAATGCGGTCCTTGTTGTCGCCGATCATGCAGGCGCAAACCGTGAGCGCGATGCCGGCAGCGGCGCCAGATGAAACAAAAGCGGCTTCGTTGTGGGTCAACTCCGCGACCTTTGCTCCGACTTTTTCCTGCAGCTCGTACAGATCGATAAAGGAATCCGCGGCGGCGGTCATCGCGGCGCGGACCTCCGGCGGCATGATCGATCCGCCGAGTTTGGTGAAGGTCGCGGCGGCGTTGATTACCGGCCGAATTCCAAGCTCTTCGTAGACGCTGGTCATCTCTTCCCTCTTCTAGAACTCCGGCAGGTAGGTATCGTGCGCTCCAGAAATGAGCAAAGCCTCTCCAGAAATGAAATCGCTTTCGGGCAGGCAGAAGAATCTGACCGCCGACGAAATGTCCTCGGACCGGCCAATCCGGCCGACTGGGATGTGTTTGATGTAGGGCGCCGCCTTAGCGGGATCGAAGGTCGAACCGGGCCGCTCCGAAATCGCCCCTGGTACGACGCAATTTACGGTGATGCCGTATGGTCCAAGTTCAAACGCCATATTCCGGGTCATCGTTTCGACCGCGCCTTTTGCGCTGTCGTAGACCGCCGCATTGCGGTGGCACGCGCGAGCACCGATCGTGCTTGTGTTGACGATCCGGCCCTTGATGGCGCGTTCGATCATGTGCCGCGCGGCGTACTGGGCAAGGATGTACGGGGAGCGGTAATTGACGTTGACCTGGGTCTCCCAATCGGCGTCGGTCACGTCCCAGAAGTTGCCGCGGATCGACATGCCGGCGTTGTTGACGAGGATGTCGAGCTGAGGCACGAGCGCAAGCGTCCCGGCGGCGAGGCGGTGCGCTTCGTCGACGCGGGAGAGATCGGCGCTGATTCCCCAGGCTTTCGCTCCGTGCGCTTCGATCGCGGCCACCGACGCCGCTACGGCGGATGCGTCCCGTCCGGAAACGACAATGCTTGCGCCATCCCGCGCCAACCATTCGGCGGTCGTGCGGCCGAGACCTCGCGTGCTGCCGGTAACCAGCGCGACTTTCCCCTCGAACGGGCGCGATGCAGGAGCCGGACTGGAAATCATGCGTGGAGTGATCCTTTCAACGAGCTGCAAGCATCAAGCTTCAAGCCTCAAGACGCAAGCCCCAATACCAGAGGTCCCGTTGGGAACTCATTCAACGCTGTGAGAAGCGAGGCTCGACACCCTGTTGCTGCTTGAGGCTTGCGGCTTGGAGCTTGCAGCTCGCAACTAGCCCTTCAGGGCTCCGGCGGTTAGTCCATGCTCGAGGCGGCGTTGGAAGAGGATGTAGACGATCAGTGTAGGGATCATTGTGATCGTCATAGCGGCGAAGAGCGCGCTGTAGTCGTTGGCATAGCCTTGTTGAATGGCGAGGAATGCCAGGCCTTGCGAGAGCACGTACTTGTTCTCGTCCGGCATCAACACAAGCGGCAGGAGAAACTGGTTCCACTGCCCGAGGAAATTGAAGATGCCCATCGCGATCAGGCCGGGAGCGGCCATCGGCAGCATGATATTGAAGAAGATTCGGTAGTGACTGGCGCCGTCGACCAGTGCGGCCTCCGCGACCTCGCCCGGCAACGATCGGAAGAAGCTGGTTAGAAAGAAGATCGTGAACGGCAGCGAGTAAGCAATATAGACCAGGATCAGGCCCTGATACGTGGCGGTCATGTGGAGATCTTGGACGAGGAAGAAGAGTGGAACTAACGCCAAAAACACTGGGAACATCAATCCGGCCATGAACAAGTAGTAAAGAACCCGGCGTCCAGGGAACTCGAAGCGAGCAAGCACGTAGGCTGCCATCGACGAAACGAAGAGTGTTCCTGTCAGCGACGGCACGATCACGATCAACGAGTTCACGAAGTAGCGGCCGATATGCGCCTCGGACCATGCGCGCGAGAAGTTGTTCCACTGGAGCGAATCGGGGAAGTTCCAGGGACTGAAGAGGATCTCGGGATCGGATTTGAACGATGTCATGATCATCCAGAGGAACGGGAAGATGACCATGAGCGCCCAGAATGCGAGCAACGTGTGGGCGACGCTATTGAAGACCCAAACCCCAGTGCGGGACTTTCCGGCCATCGATTCGATCTTGGGAGTCACCGCGCTTGGTTCTCTGGTCGGCTTAACGGCATCACTAATCACGCGATCGTCCCCCTAAAATTCGTAGGTCTCACGACGAGTGAGTCGCATGATCACGACGGAGAGGATCAACGTCAGAACCAGAAGAATGACGCCGATTGCCGAGGCATAGCCCCAGCGACTGCGGTCGAACGCCTGGTTGTAGAGGTAGAGCGCGGCAACCTCGGCCCGGCGGCCAGAGCCCACTCCACCTCCGGTCATCACCTGAACAAGCACGAATGCGTCGAGTGCAAGAATGCCGATGTAGATGAGCGTGGTGCGGATCGTTTCCCAGATGAGCGGGAAGGTAATATCCCGAAACGATGTCCACCGGCTTGCGCCGTCGAGCACGGCCGCTTCGTAGAATGAGGTCGGGATCGACTGCATGCTGGCAATGTAAATCACCATGTAAAAACCGACGCTCGACCAAACCATGACGGCCACGATCGACCATAGGATCGTGGTCGGGTTGCCGAGCCAGGCTCGTTCGAGTCCGTCAAGACCGACCGCGCCCAGAACTCCATTGAGCAGACCAACGTTAGGGTGATAAACGTAGCTCCAGAGCATGCCGACGATAACCGCCGAAATGACCTGTGGGAAGAAGAAGACGACGCGGTAGAACCCGGCGCCGCGGATCGCGTTGCTTCCCTGGGTGAAGAGCGCGGCGAAGGTGAGGGCGATTGTGATCGTGACGAGCGGCAGAACGATCAGAATCTGACCATTTCTGGAAAGCGCTTCGATCAGGCGGGAGTCGTTCCACGCCCGCTCATAGTTTTCGATACCAACCCAGGGCTTGTTGGCGGAGACTCCTCGCCAGCCGGTGAATGAGACATAGATCGCCTGCGCGTACGGCCAGAGCACGAAGACCCCGTACAGCAGAAGAGCCGGAAACAGAAACGGCAAGATCAGCCTGTATTTACCATAGTGCACAGGATGCCCCGTTTCTCCTGGCGAGATTGAACTGACAGTGAAGTCAATGTGGCAGCTCGGCTTGCCAGCCGGCGCGCGGGCCGCCAAATCCTAAGATCTGGCAGCCCGCGCCGAAAGGTTACCCCGTGCGGGTGTACTTCGGAATCGCCTCGTCTTCCTTGACCGTATCAGCCATTTCCTGGGCGAGGTCCTGGAACTCGGAAATCGAGATCTGCTTCTGCATCAGTGCAAGAAGCTGGAATCGCGTTTCGTCCTGCAGGTCCTTATACCAGCCCTGGTACCTTGCGTTCGGGAACGTGCTCTCGCCGGCCGCCGCGATCGCGGCCTGAGTGGATGCGAACGCTGTTCCGAGGTCGAGTCCGTCACCCGAGCCCAACACAACGGAGAGCGACTTCGTGTCCTCGGCGAAGAAGCGGCCACCCTCTTTCGAGAAGAGCAATCGCAACCATTCCATGCCGCCTGGAACATTCGCCGCCTGCGAGGGAACGATGAACGGCTCACCGGCCGTGGCGATGATCGCCTCGAACGGAAGCTGATCGCCGTCAAGGGACGGCGTCGGGGCGACGGCCATATTGAAGTCGGCCGGAACGAGATCGCCCATCTCGTTTTGCAGCCAGGTGCCACATGGGAGGAACGCGCCCTTGCCCTGAAGCCACTCGGCCTGAGACTGGGTATGATCCAGCGCTTCCCAGCCGGAGAGGAAGTAATCCTTCTCGGCCAGTTGATAGAGCGCCTCGAGCACGGCCGTTGCGGAATCGGATTTCCAGGCATCAGGCTCGAGATTGTCGATCGCGATCGCCGCGGCCGGATCATGCTTGTAGAGCATTTGATCGAACATGAAGTTCTTCAGATATTGCGGGTGGACGCCGGTCGTCACGAACGGCGCAACGCCCGCGCCCTTGATCTCTTCGCAGAACGCGAGGAAATCGGTCCAGGTCTTCGGATAGGTATAGCCCTTGGACTCCATCCAGGTTGAGCTGTACCAGACGCCAACGACGGTGAGCGCCCAGTTCAAGTAGAGCTGCTTGCCGTCGTACACGCCCGAGGCTTGCGAACCAGGCACGAGCGTGTCCGCAAAGATGACCCCCTCGGTGTCATATGAGGACGCGGCCATCAGTGGAGCCAGATCGGCAAGTTGCCCTTCGGCGATCAAGGCAGCCATATCGAGGTTTCCGGCACCCGAGTTGTCGATCACATCAGGAGGATTGCCGCCGACAAACCGAGGCTGGAGCTGCGCGCCGAGACCCTGGATGCCGGCATACGTGATCTGAGCGCCCGGATAGAGCTTCTTGTAGAGGTTGTCATTGACATTGATGGCGTAGTTGTCGCCGAAGCCGCCCTTGAAGATAACGACATCGAGCGGAGCCGCGGGATCAACGCCAAGCGGATTCGCGGCATCTTGCGCCAATGCGCTCAAAGGCACGGCGCCTGCGAACAGGGCGACGGCTGCTGGGAACGTAAGACCGAGCGCTGCCGCTCGTTGGAGTAGGGTGCGACGCGAATAATGCCCGCTTTCCGAATCGTGGATCAGCTGGAGAATTTGATCTTGCACGTTGGCCTCCTCCGAACATTTACGTGAGCCGCCACGTTGCGACTCAAATGGCAATGGGGCAGAAGGCCCCATTGTTTTGGTTGGCTGCCCTGGCGCGCATTCGCGTTGAGCTAATGCTCGCAATGCCGTCAAACGGATCTCCTCATCGCATCCACGATGCAATGTTGACGACTCCTGACGGGCCTCTTTCCTCCTTTGACTGGAACATCGATTGAGCAGAACGCGGCACTCGATTGCGCTGCAGACAGCCTCAGTTGTTAGTGTAATCACTAATTCGGATTCGCGGTACCCCTGAATAGGCAACCTTGCCGATGCCAAGCGAGGAGCGCCTGTCGAAAATGAATTCGGGCGATCAGACGTGCCGTGCACGGCCACGGCACACGTCCGTTGTTTGCGCGATCATCCAGGGATTGCGCGGGTTCGTATGGAGAAATGGCCGGGTACGCGGTACCCCGGCCCATCGCGGCGCTTGGAGCCAGGTCCCGCGCCGGACGACAGACTAAGGAGGAAACGGAATGTATCGTCGCGCCACTGGATTAGCGGTGATGGTCGCCGCGTTGATGCTCGCTGCAGGATTGATCACAGGGCTTGGCTGGAAAGCGAGCGCACATGGAGACGAATCGCACCCATCACACATTCATACTGGAACGTGCGAAGCGATCGGGGATGTCGTCTTCCCGCTCTCGAGCGTGAGCGGCGATTTCGAGGTCGAGGGCGTTGCTTCCGCGGGCGCGGAAGCGGTTGGTGCGCCCTCGGCGATCCCGGTTGACGCTGGTGTCACCAAAGTTGCGGCTCCGCTGGCCGACATTGTGGCCGGCGGTCACACGATCGTGGTTCATGAGAGCACGGAAAACATCGGCAACTACATCGCTTGCGGCGATGTCGGTGGGGTCATGCTTGGCGAGAGCGATCTTCCGATTGGTCTCGGCGAGCTCAACGAGTCCGGCTACAGCGGCATTGCCTGGCTGCATGACAACGGCGAAGGCACAACGAATGTCTCGATCTTTTTGACCTCTCCAGGTGAAGAAGGCGCAGAAGGCGATGGCGGTTCAACCGCGGCAGGCGAAGCCGCGATCGAGATCAAGGACTTCGCCTTTAGCGTTCCATCGCTCGAGATCGCGGCCGGAACAACCGTTACCTGGACCAATGCCGACTCGGCACCGCATACGGTAAGTCAGTCCGGCGGCGGGTTCGAATCCGGCAAGATCGATCCGGGCGGAACTTTCAGCTTCACCTTCGATACTCCCGGCACCTACGAGTACTTCTGCCAGTTCCACGCGAACATGAAGGCGACAATCATCGTCACGTAATCTGGCCCGAATTGACCAGAACATAAGTGACGGGCCGGCGTGATGCCGGCCCGTCATTTTGTTCGTTCCCTGACCAGTTTCTGAGGGCAGCATGATCCGTTCGGGCGTTCGGGCGTTTGGTCCTGTACCCAATTCGTACGGCCAACGTCGTCGAATGCTTGCAGAAACGGTTCATCAGCATTACGCGCTCGAACCGGATATTTAGGAGGGGCCGGAACAATGCGAAATCGAAGCATCACGTCGTGGGCGGCGGTCGCCGCCGCATTCATGTTGATGGCGGGAGTGGTCTTGGGATTTGGCGGATCCGTGTCAGCCCTGGATATGGCGATGGCATCCCATCCCGCTCATATCCATGTTGGCGAGTGCGCCACAGCCGCGGAAGTCGTATTTCCGCTCTCGAATGTCGGTGACGAATTCAACATGGATGGCACTCCGATGGCCGGCATGGGCGGAATGCTGGGCCCGGCGCCGGCGATTCCGGTCGAGGCCGGCGTGGCCGCGGTTCAGGCGGCGCTTGCGGACATCGTTGCCGGCGGCCACTCGATCGTTCTCCATGAGGGCGACCTGAACATCGCGAATTACATCACTTGCGGCGCGATCGGCGGCACGATGTTGGGCGAACGTGATCTAAGGGTCGGTCTCGCCCCGCTCAACGACTCAGGATACAGCGGCATCGCGTGGCTGCATGACAACCTCAAGGGCACGACCACGGTCTACATCTTCGTCAACCATAGCGGCGGAATGATGGGCGTTGGAATGGCTACTCCGACCTCATAGAGTCTCGTTGCATCGATTGTGCAAAGGATCACTTCAACAGGCCGGGGTCCCTTGTGCGCTAGGGGCCGGGGCGACGCGTTTTTAGTCGTAACGCACAACAAGCTGATCCATTTCTGGATGCATTGCACAACTCATAAGAGGTTTTGCACTTTTCTGCGCCGCCGGGAGGCGCGCCTGGGATAGGTGTACCAGTTCGCCAACCAAGGACTGTGAATTTCGTTCAACACGGGTTCGAATCGTTTCACCCTATGCTATGCTGCCCTCCGTGTGCGTTCGGCGCGCGGGTGTTTGCTGCCCGATTTTCGGCCACCCGCATGCAACGAATCGAGAGCGCCCGGCGACCCATTAAGTCCGGGCGGTCTGTTCATCAGAGGAGCACATGAGCGACCTACGCGCGTTTTTCGGACCGAATGCCGGGTACGTGCTGGAGCTCTACGACAGTTTTCTCGCCGACCCCGCCTCTGTCGATGCCGAGAGCCAAGCTTTTTTCGCGACGCTTGATCCGGCGGAGGTTGCGGCGGCACTTGCTCCCGCCGCCGGCGCAACTGTTGCAGCTTCAGCAGCTCAAGCCGCAACTGTCGTCGACATCAAGCGAATCGTTGGCGCGGCCGCGTTGGCGCAGGCAGTGCGGGAGTACGGGCATCTCGGCGCCAGCATCGATCCGCTCGGAACCCGTCTACCCGGCGCGCCCGAGCTCGACCCTTCGTTCCACGGCATCGCCGAGTCCGATTTGTACTCAATGCCGGCCGCGGTGGTTGGCGGCCCGGCGGCGGATGGCGCCTCGACGGCAGCAGAAGCGATCGCCCGGCTGCGAGCCATCTACATGGGCGCGGCGGGATTTGATTTCGATCACATTCAGGAGGCCGAAGAGCGACTTTGGCTGACCGATGCGGTCGAATCCCGGACATTTGCCGCGCCGCTTGAAGCGGCGACGAAACGTGCCCTGCTCCGGCGGCTCACTCAGGTCGAGGCATTCGAAAAATTCCTGCACCAGACCTATCTCGGCGCCAAGCGCTTTTCCATCGAAGGCAACGACGTTCTGGTTCCGATCCTGGACGAGCTCGTGCACACCGCCGCCGCGAGCGGCACGCGCGAGATCGTGATCGGGATGGCCCATCGGGGTCGTCTCAATGTGATGACGCACGTGCTGAGCAAGCCGTACGCCGCGATCATCTCGGCCTTTGAAGGCAAGAAGAAGCAGACCGCCGGCGTCGCAAAGAATCTGAACGATACCGATCCTGCCGATGACTGGACCGGCGACGTAAAATATCACCTCGGTGCGCGGTTGCTTCGTGGACAGCACGGTATGGCCGTCGAGGTGCCCATGGTGCTCGCGCCCAACCCGAGCCACCTCGAGGCGGTCAATCCCGTGGTTGAAGGCATGGTCCGGGCGTCGCAGGACATTTGCGATCGAGCCGGCGCGCCGGATCGCGATGCTCACGCGAGCGTGGCAATCGCGCTGCACGGCGACGCCGCCTTCCCCGGTCAGGGAGTAGTCGCCGAAACGCTGAACCTGGCCAGCCTGCGCGGATACACCACCGGCGGCACCATCCACATCATCGTCAACAATCAGATCGGGTTCACCACGAATCCGAACGACTCACGCTCGACACTCTACGCGAGCGATCTGGCCAAGGGATTCGAAATTCCGATTATTCACGTCAACGCGGACGATCCTGAAGCCTGTTTGATGGCGACCCGGGTGGCTATGGCCTACCGTGAACGGTTCGGCAAGGATTTCCTGATCGATCTCGTTGGATACCGCCGGTGGGGCCACAACGAGGGCGACGAGCCGCTCTTCACACAGCCAAAGATGTATGAGCTGATCTCGAAACATCCGACGGTGCGCCAACGATGGGGCGAACGCCTCGTTGCCGAAGGAGTCGTCTCGCCGGAGGAGCCAGCGGATTTCCTGAAAGAAGCGATGGACCGGCTCGCCGGGGTTCGCCGTTCGGTGACGGACGGAACCGCTCTCGTTGATGATGAGCTTCCACCACCAAGTCCACGGCGCGAAGTCGATACTGCTGTTCCGGTCGAGCAACTTCGGCGATTTCACGATGCGATTCACAAGCTGCCCGCCGATTTTACGATGAGCCCCAAACTGGCTCGTCAGTGGGATCGCCGCGCGGCGATTCTCGATACGCCGGACGGCAAGCTGGATTGGGCTCATGCCGAGACGATGGCCTTTGCCGCCATTATCTCGGACGGTATCCCGATCCGGCTTTCCGGTCAGGACGCCGAACGTGGAACGTTCAGTCATCGGCATCTGGTACTGCACGATCCCGTAACCGACAAGACCGATGTGCCATTGCTGCGATTGCCGGAAGCCAAGGCCTCGTTCGAGGTCATTAACAGTCCTCTATCGGAAAATGCAGCGCTCGGCTTCGAATATGGCTACAGCGTGCAAGCGCCGGGACGGCTGGTGATCTGGGAAGCGCAATTCGGAGACTTTTCAAACGGCGCGCAGATCATCATCGACCAGTTCATCGTGGCGGCGCGCGCGAAATGGCGTCAGGAGCCGGCGCTCGTGATGCTTCTGCCTCACGGGTACGAGGGCCAAGGTCCCGAGCATTCCAGCGCCCGGCTCGAGCGCTACCTGCAACTGGCGGCATCGGACAGCCTGAGAGTCGCGAACTGCACGACGTCCGCGCAGTATTTCCATCTTTTGCGACGACAAGCGGGCCTACTCGCACTCGATCCCCGGCCACTGATCGTCATGTCGCCGAAGAGCCTGCTTCGCAATCCGCTCGCTGCTTCTGGTATCGACGACCTCGCAAATGGCACCTTCAAGCCTGTGATCGACGATCCGCTGGCAGAAAGTCGCGAGAACGAGATCACTCGCCTCATTCTTTGCAGCGGCAAGGTCGCGATTGATCTCGAAAACTCGAAAGCCCGAACGACCACGCCGGGAGTGGCGATCGCGAGAGTCGAGCAGCTCGCCCCATTCCAGAACAGCGCGCTGCGAACGGTCATTGGTCGTTACCCGAATCTGCGCGATCTTGTCTGGCTCCAGGAAGAGCCGAAAAACATGGGCGCCTGGGCTTATATGGATAGTCGCCTCCGCGAGCTCGTGCACGAGCAAGGTCTCGATGTTCGCTATCTCGGGCGGGTCGAGCGCTCCAGTCCCGCGGAAGGCTCGCTCGATCTCCATCTGGACGAACAGGAGAGGATCGTGGCGGAAGCGTTCGCAAACGTGCCGGAGATGGCTTCAGCCGGCCGCGGCCGCGGCACCAAAAAGAACGGCGTCGTCAACGGCGCCCACGATGGAAAGGTCGCCAATGGGTCGACTGAACCCACTGAGAAAGCGACAGTGAAGGCCTCAACAGCAAAGAGCAGGAGTTAACAGATGCCGGTCGAAATCCGGGTTCCGCCCCTCGGGGAGTCGCTCGTCGACGCGGTTGTCGGCCAGTGGTTGAAGAGCGAAGGCGACGCGGTCAGCCGCGGTGAAACCATCGTCGAGCTTGAAACCGACAAGGTGAACCTCGACGTCACGTCGCCGGAAGATGGCGTGCTCGGGCAGGTCGCACACCAGGAAGGTGATGTCGTCAAAGTTGGCGATGTGCTCGGTTTTGTCAGTGAAGGCGCGGCCGCCGTCAACGGCGCCCACGCCACCGCGGCCGCACCGACCGCGGCATCTCCAGATTCGACGCCATCGCCGGTCGCTGCGCCCGTTCCGGTCGCCGCGGCCGTCGCGGTTCCGGCCGAGGCCGCTGATGGCAGCGGCAGGGCCGCGCCGGCGGTACGCCGGCTCGCGGAAGAGCACGCGATCGACGTCAATCAGATTCCGGGATCGGGTCCGGGTGGCCGCGTCACGCGCGAGGATGTGCTCGCGCAGGTGGCGAGCCAGTTGACCACACCGGCCGTCGCGCCGCCGATCGTGGAGACCAGGCCGATCGTTCAGCAGCCGGTCGTCGAAAGCAAACCAGCCGCGGCCGCTCCGGCAACTGCGCAAGCAGTCGCCGATCCTAGGGAAGAGCGGATCCGGATGAGCCGGCGGCGGCAGACGATTGCGAACCGTCTCCTCGAAGCGCAGCACAGCGCGGCGATGCTCACGACCTTCAACGAAATAGACATGACCGCCGTGATGGAAGTGCGGAAGGCGCGCAAAGAGGCCTTCCAGCAGCGCCACGGGGTTGGACTCGGCTTCATGTCCTTCTTCACGAAGGCGAGCATCGGTGCACTGAAGGCGTTTCCGCGCGTCAACGGCGAGATTCAGGGCGACGAGATCGTGCTCAAGCACTACTACGACATCGGCGTCGCGGTGGGGGTCGAAGAAGGACTTGTCGTACCGGTAGTGCGCGATGCCGATCGGAAGAGCTTCGCCGAGATCGAGAAAGAGATCCTGGAGCTGGCGACCAAAGCCAAAGACGGCAAGCTCGCGCTCTCCGATCTGACCGGCGGCACCTTCACGATCACCAACGGCGGCGTGTTCGGGTCACTGCTCTCGACCCCGATCATCAACGCGCCGCAGGTCGGCATTCTGGGCATGCATGCGATCCAGCAGCGCCCGGTCGCGCGGGATGGCGAGGTCGTGATCCGCCCGATGATGTATGTCGCGCTCTCGTACGACCACCGGATGGTGGACGGCCGCGAAGCGGTGCAGTTCCTCGTTCGGATCAAAGAGCTGCTCGAAGACCCGACATCGCTGCTGCTCGAGGGATAGACCCGGGCCCAAATCGATCTCCTGGTGAACGGCCCTCTCCAGCTTTGATAAAATCAGTGCCATTCAGTAAGTAAAGGTGTTCCAGTCGACGATGGCGTGTATTGCCGTCCTAATCCATCACACAGAGACGCTTGCGCATCAACGCAGTAACCAAATCGATCGATTCCTTGGATTCCTCGATCGAACGGTGGTCGAAACATCCGTGAGGACTATCAACTACCTGTGGGTTATTTGTGTCTCAGCTATTCCTCATCAGCCTCGGCAGATTGAAAGAATGCTGGAGCAGTTAGTGACTGCCGTCAAAGCGAATGGGGCCGACCGCACCGGCCCCAATGAGGGTTAGTCCCGACGGCCGTCAGGCTCTTTGGCAACGCCCTTGAACGGTGTTGGCGCGCTGGTCTTCTGATCCAGGAACCGCCCTGTTGTCGTGTCCCGCTTAACCCAATTTCCGCTCGTCGGGTGCTTGAATTGGCTTCGATTGTCCACTGATCCTTTGCGGCCACCACCGCTGGGTCCGTTCTTCGCCACGGTTATCTCCTTTGAAGTGAAGGTTGGAGAGTCGAATGACTCGACTCTCCGAGAGCAAAACCGACGTTATGGACACATTCCCAAGTTTTCGAGGTTGTTACCGGGAACGCCGTCGGGACTGGTACGCAGAAACTTCTTCCCGAACATTTCAACGACCTCAACAAGAGTGACTCTGCCTTGAAAGGACGTGAAATAGAAGATCGGAGAGAACTTGTTCTCCAGGATGGCAACGATCTGCCAGGCCGGCGATGTCCAACCTGAGCCGCCGACCTCAGTAATGGCTTCGGGGCCGCTGAAGGTATAAGGCTTGTTGGCACACGTTATTTCGATTGGTACTTGGGACATTGCAGTCTCCACTCGCTAACATTGCTATGCCGATCACACCGACCGGCACGAAATTGCTCGTGGAGAGCTCTCATCGCTAAGACCGTAGAGAAATCGCTCGTCGCGCCATCTGAAGAGGTGATTGACTGACAATGACGACTAGTTCTATGATCCGCACGTCTCAAGAAGACAGAAAGCTCGTCCAACGAGCCGGAACTGCGCCGACATGACCACTCGGGAGCCAACCGAGGACGCCGTGTCGGCGTTTGTCATATTCGGCAATTTGCCCTCCTTCCCTTCAAATGATCTGGAGAAGCTCAACAGTTCCTCGAACGCCTTGCTGGCCCCAGCAGTACAATTGTACCCGATAAATGGGAGAGTGCACGCAATACTGGTTTGATTGCTCTGGCGCGATTTTGCTGGTTGAGAAGGCGTCTGAAATCGACATGGTGGCCATCAGCCAAAAACAGACCGAACATAGTTAAGGTCTACCAACGCTTTTCACCCACAACTGAATTAATGCCAATCGGCCGTTGAATTCCCAACATCAGTCCAGTTCGTTGATGGTCGAGCCGTCGATTTCCACTGCGTTGTCCGACCCGAAGCTTCAGTCCAACCCGGATTCCAGATCGACACCGTTGGCACGACCGGCGCAGTCATGAGCACCTGAAGCTTTGGTGTGATTGTTTTCAAGCACTACTACGACATCGGAGTCGCGGTCGGGGTTGAGGAAGGACTCGTCGTTCCCGTCGTGCGCGACGCCGACCGAAAGAGCTTTGCCGAGATCGAGAAAGAGATCCTCGAACTCGCGACCAAAGCAAAGGACGGCAAGCTCGCGCTTTCCGATGTGACCGGCGGCACCTTCACGATCACCAACAGCGGTGTGTTCGGTGCGCTGCTTTCGACACCGATTATCAACGCACCGCAAGTCGGCATTCTAGGTATGCACGCGATCCAGCTGCGTCCGGTCGCGCGAGACAGCGAGGTCGTGATCAGGCCGATGATGTATATCGCGCCGTCGTACGATCACCGGATCGTCGACGGTCGCGAAGCGGTTCAGTTCCTGGTTCGGATCAAAGAGCTACTCGAAGACCCGACATCGCAGTTGCTCGAAGGGTAGACATTCCAAGGATCTCATCGATGTTTCTGTGAACGGCTCTTTCCTTGATTGGTGGGGTCAGTACCCTTTGACTCAGGCTCTGATCTCCGGAACGACTTCTTCGACAAGCCGGTGCACGGCCGAGGCCGGATAGGGCGCGACCAGGTTCAGGATGAGGTAGGTGGCGCCGGCGTCGACGAATCCCTAGATCGTGGTGAACGCTGCGTTCAGGTCATCGAAGTCGATCCGGTGCTCCAGGCTGAGCTGAATCTCATCTGGGCTGAGCACAGAAACGATTACGTCTGCACGCCGGAAAATCGAATAAGTCGAGAATTGATTTCGTGGTATCGGCCAAGTTGGGTAACGCGTAGTAGTCGAGATCCCCTGTCTGATGTCCGAACCTAGGCCTCCCAGTTTGTCTATCGCTTGACGAGGTGAGTCATATTGACCAGCGTGAAGGTCATCCCACGGGCTCGTGCGGAGGCGCTAAAGAGATCGTATTCCTAGCACCCATCCTCGGTTTCTGCGGTCTCTGACTTAGTGAGATTGTCAGGATTGAACTCAGCGATCGCGCTCTAAATCTACAATTAAGAATCATCGAGCCACGTTTTAGCCACGAGCCGTCTCATTCGATGCCAGGTCCGATAAGATTTTGAAGATCAATAGCTGGCTCTACTGTGGTCATAGTTGTGGATATCAGAGAGCCGTCCACGCAGGACGAAAGTGTCCGTGCTAACGCATCATTATCCTCGCCAATTAGCGATAATGTGTCAGTATCGTAAACTGAGCGCTCCCATCGTTACCAAATCTTGCTGGCGAAAGGATAGAATTCCTTCAAGGAGAACAAAGACATGAGTCAGCCATTTATGACCGAAATCCATGATCGAGAATTCAATCAGGTCGCCCTCCCCATTGACGGATATCACTTTGTGAACTGCTTTTTCAAACAGAGCAAGCTCATCTACCGGGGGGAGGTGCCTGTCAGCTTTGCGGGTTGTACGTTTATTAATTGTGATTGGAGCTTCGAAGGACCGGCTGAAAATACTCTCCAGTTCCTTGCCGACCTCCACACTGGATTGGGCCTTGAAGGGAAACAACTCGTAGAATCTGTCTTTTCAGGTATTCGAAGGGGCCAGATTAGAGACTCACCGATTCCTATCGTTCCGCTAGAACATGTGGGTCGTGGTGTGGGCAAATAATGTCGGAGGACGACGAAAGTTCGAGTGTTGAACTAGTCGGATCGAGCCGAGAGCGAGAGGATGAATTTTTCGCGACGGCTCGGCGGCGCGTATCAGCCTTTCAGGATAGCAAGGCCGAAGGTGAACAGACCTTCTCGCCTGAACGTAGCCAACACGAGCTCAAGCTTGCAAAGCACGAACTCACAGCTGAAGAAACGCGCTCGCATTTGGAAGAATCGAGGCTCGATAATGCAAGTCGACGCAAGCGTGAGCAAATCGGGTTTTACACCGTCCTTTCTGTGGTCGTCGTTGGGCTCGCAACGAGCGGGATTATTGGAGTGGCGGCGAAAAATTCTAATACTAGAGATTGGGCTCAAGGCGTGTTTACTTTGATACTTGGAACTCTGTTAGGAGCACTTGCAGGGTATTTCACGGGAAAGGGCAGCAAGTAATCATTTTGCTAAAGCGTAGATGTCGACTGCTGCGCGTTTCGTCATAATTTCTAGGACTCAATGATCTTGTTCAAGATTCTTCCAATTGATCCGCCCGATGATGTATGTCGCGCTCTCGTACGACCACCGGATGGTGGACGGCCGCGAAGCGGTGCAGTTCCTCGTTCGGATCAAAGAGCTGCTCGAAGACCCGACATCGCTGCTGCTCGAGGGTTGAGCCGCTAGCTATGAGCCGCTAGCCACAAGCTACAAGCCACCAGGTAGGTTAGTCCGACTCACCGACTACCCGGCTTACCGGCTCACCCCCCGGGATCACTTCTTCGACGAGTCGTCGGATTGCCGAGGCCGGGTAGGGTGCGACCAGGTTCAGGATCAGGTGGGTGGCGCCGGCATCGACGAACTCCTGAATCGTTTTGACCGAAGCAGGCAGATCATCGAAGTCGATCCGGTGCTGCAAACTGAGCTGGATCTCTTCCGGGTTGCGGCCGACCGCGGCGCAATGCTCGTGCAGAATACCGACCTTGCGTTTGAAATCGTCGACCGTGCTGCCGCCGGAGAAGTTCCAAACGCCGGCGTGTTTGGCCACGACGCGTAGCGTAAGCTGCTCTCCGCCACCGGCGATGACGAACGGCGGATAGGGCTTCTGAATGGGCTTGGGGTTCAGCCGCGCCTCTTTCAATGTGTAGTACTTGCCGATGTAATTGGCGACGGATTCGGTGAAAAGCAGCTTCCAGATCTCGCATGCTTCCCCGAATCGGCGGATACGCCCGCCCGCCGCGTAGAGCGGGATATCCATGCTGGTGTGCTCATATTCGTTCCAGCCGGCCCCGATACCGAAGTTCAGACGTCCGTTGCTAATCACATCGAGCGTGGCCGCGATGTGCGTCAGCACCGCGGGATGGCGATACGTATTTCCCGTAACCATTAGTCCGATACGAAGGCGCTGGGTTTCGGCGGCAAGCGCCGCGAGCGCGGTTCACCTTCGAGGCAAGGTCCGGTGACATCGCTCTTGATTGGATTCATGTGATCGAAGAGCCAGGCGTGCTCGATCGATAGCTCGGCGTCGGCCGCCCGCCAGACCTCGCGAATCGCCTCATAGCTCGTTTGCCAGGGCGCGGTTTTGATACCGAAACTGAGATTCGCCACGATGTACCTCGACGGAGAAAGACAGATCGGTCTTCAGTCTAGTGCATTCAATGTCCTCGTTCATCGAGATTTGGGTTCGTCGCAGACAAGCAGATCGGTCGATCCAGGACGAACAGGCCCATGAAACCGATATCCAGAGGGCAGCGTTCTTGCTAGTAAGGGGGCAACGACGGAACGCCGAATACTGTTCCGCGACCCAGAAGGGGGACTCCATGACACAATCAACCTATGTCATGCCACGTTGGCTGATTGCAGCAGCAATCGTGGCGCTTGTGCTTTCGATTTCGCTCGTTTCGGGGTTTGGCGGCGCTTACGCTCAAGACGATGCGACGCCGGCGGCCACCGTAACGCCGGCCGAGGAAGCGACAGAAACCGCGGGTGAAGTCACCGCCGCCGATGTGGGCGATGCCGAATTCGCCGCCGGCGACGAAGTCGAAGTGGCGGACGGACCGCTCAACCTACGGGAATCGGCAGGAACCGAGGCGGAAGTCGTTCGGCAGCTTGCAACCGGAGCTCGACTTCAGATAACAGATGGTCCGACCAATGAAGACGATTACACCTGGTATGAAGTGCAATCAACCGCGGACGACACAGGATGGGTGGCCGGAGAGTTTCTCGGACCGGCGACTGACTCCATTTTCGCAATCGGTGACGTTGCTCAGGTGGCCGACGGTCCGCTAAATGTGCGAGAAGAGAGCAGCCTCTCGGCGGATGTAATCATGCAGCTCGAAACCGGCGACACCGCAACAGTTACAAGCGAGCGAGTAATTGCAGACGATTACAACTGGTACGAGGTCGAGATTGACTCCGAAACAACCGGCTGGGTCGCCGGCGAATTCCTGGCGCTTTTCGACGACTCGGCCAATGAGGCCGATGCCGGCTTTTCCGTGGGCGATGGTGTGCGGGTGGCGGTCGACGGAATGAATCTCCGCGCAGATGCGGGTCTCGACGCCGACGTCCTCGATACGATGGATATCGATTCGCTCTTGTTGGTTGAAGATGGTCCGGTCGTGGCCGACGGATATACCTGGTATCAGGTCTTCAACTACTACTACGGCACTGGTTGGGTCGCGGGAGAACTGCTCGCACTCGAGCCAGATGGATTTCCGGCTGACGAAGGAGCGTAGCCACTAGCCATGAGCCGCTAGCCGCTACCTAAGAAGCGCCTGATGGAAGAATTGTCTCTTCCACACAGGCGCTTTTTGATCGCTACTGCCAGTAGATAGCGGCTAGAAGCTCGCGGCTCGGGGCTAGAAGCTCGCGGCTCGGAGCTGGAAGCTCGCGGCTCGGGGCTAGAAGCTCGCGGCTCGGGGCTAGAAGCTCGCGGCTCGGGGCTAGAAGCTCGCGGCT
>CAYJPA010000033.1:42602-54189 GCA_964371945.1 uncultured Sphaerobacteraceae bacterium
CGGGGCTAGATGCCAAACGTCTCTTTCACGGTTCGGTTGACCCAGGCCACCAGTGCAGCCCGCGACTCCTTGCCGGTGCGCGGGGCGAACAGAATCCCGATTGCGAGTCCATAGACGAAGAATTTCATTGCGGTGCGCATACGCGCGATCATCGCTCCTCCTCTCCGGGGCGAAAACCCCGGTCATTGGGCAGACTAGCGCATCTCTCGTGCCACGATCAGACTGAGAGCTCCGCGGGTCGCGCATCGAGCACGATATCGGCCGGGAGTGGCGATTCCGGATTGACCTGATCTGGCCGCTTCGAGGCAACGACAGAATCGGTCAAGGGCTCTACCTGTTCGTCCACGATCTTCCCAGGAATGTCGAGCAGCTTGAAGAGCAGGCCTTCAAAGGCCTCTAGCACTTGCTCACGCGATTTCCAACCGGGTTGCGGCGCATTCCAAAGTATGATGCCCGCGCCGGCCAGACTTCCCAGCAGGATTCCCTTCCGGAATGCCCTGCTCTTTTTCGCCATTGACTCAACCCCCGAGTGCCGATTCGATTGTGCGCCAGCCTTCGGCGCACCGTTTGCTCGGAACAGCGTAGCAAGCAATCGATGCGCTCGACAAAGGGAGCATGCCCGGGGAGCGCTCATCCGGTTCTGGTAGCATCTGACCGGCGTGATTGAACGCTCCGTCATCGGGTTATCCCGCGATTCGAAATAATCGGAAGACGAAAGTCAGAACGTGCAGCAACGGAACAGTTCGCAATCCTTCCACCGCCGAAGTGCAGCTCTTGTTGCGGGTCTGCTCGTTCTAGTCGCGGTCGTGATCTCGTCATTCTTGCGCTCACCTGAACTCGAGCTATCTCGTTCGAACCCAACGCCCGTCTTCAGCGGCGATCCCGCGGCAATCGAACGCGGTTCGGCCCTGTTCGCGACCAATTGCGCGACCTGCCACGGGGCAGGCGGCAAGGGAGACGGTCCCACGGCAGCCTCGCTCGACCCAAAACCGATTGATTTCACCAATCCGATCCATCGCGGTCACTCGGACGATTACCTGGTGAGCTGGATCAGCAACGGTCTGCCGGGGAGCGCGATGCCGGCGTTCGCCGGCACGTTGAGTGCCGCGGAGATCGACGATGTGGTGACATTCATCAGATCGCTTCAGGCGAGCGTCGCCGCTGAGGCGAATCTCGACATTCCAGATCCGGCCGGCTGCCAGATCGATCCGGTTCAACTGGAATCGCTCATGCCGGACGGAACGATCGTTCCGCGGCCGGTTCCTACCCGAGCGCCGCGTCTCGGCCCGGAGAGCTACCCGTGGCCGCGGGGCGAGCCGGCGAGTCAGGACGAGATCGACGGTATCACCCGCACGATTCGCGAGTTCTACGCCTGCGCGAATGCGGGCGACTATCCGCGCCGGCTCGCCCTGTACACGGGCCGGGTGGTCGAAGCGCAGTTCAATGCGCTGGACGCGGCAGGATGGCAAGCGACACTCGAGTTCGCGGCGACGCCTTCGACGGCCGTGCCGGCCGGCGATCGAGGCTGGATCGAATCGATCCGCGAGGTCAGGCGTCTCGCCGATGGACGGGTCGGCGCATATGTCGCGGCGGTCGATCCGGTCAATCACCCGCATCAGATCAACGCGGTCGTGGTTTTCGCGAGGGACGGCGATCGCTGGTTAATCGACGAAGTGCACGACGATCCGACAGGCAACATGGGATTGCCCACGACCCCGGAATCGAGTGACGGCGTGCCAGTGGCGCGATTGGGAACGCCCATCACGAGCTCTGGACTGATCGTGACATTGATCAAGGCTCCGGCATCGTACGGTTTCGGCATATTCGAAGTGGAGATCAAACAAGCCAACGGCCAACGGGTCGATAACGCCGAGGTTGAATTTGCAGTCGAAATGCCGGGCATGGAAATGGGCATTCAAGAGGTTACCGCCGAAGCCGACGACGAAGGCATTTACCGCGCGGAGATTGCTATCGGCATGCCCGGACTCTGGCGACTCGACGTCACGATCCGCCAGGATGGGGCGGAGCCCGTCCGATTCGCGTTCGATTTCGCAATCGGGTAGCTGAACAACACACAAATAAGGTGTTGTGGAGTTTTCTCGAGCTGGAGGAAAGCGATCGGGTTCATTTTCCGCTCCGTCCAGAGAGTTCCGATTTTGGATAAAGTACCGACCTAGCAATCAAAAGGCGACTTATCAAACCGAGGGCTGCAGGATGGGCGCTGAAACGGAGTATCGATACAACCGGCTGACTTGGGCGGAGATCAACGACGCGGTCGCGATGCAGAAACTGGTCATCCTGCCGACCGGCTCGACGGAGCAGCACGGTCGTCACCTGCCGCTGGATGTCGATCTCTTCCTGTGCGAATCGATCTGTCTGGAAGTTGGCAAGCGTGCGCCGGACAAAGTGCTGGTGCTGCCGCCAATCTCATATGGCCTGAATCTGCATCACATCGATTTTCCCGGCACGATCCACATCGAGCCGGAGGTCTTCATTGCATTTGCGGTCAACATCACAAAGAGCGTTGCGTACCACGGATTCGAGAAGATCCTGGTGGTTAACGGTCACGGCTCCAATGTGCCACTGGTCGACCTAATCGCCCGCAAAACCACGCTCGAAACCAATTCGCTGGCCGCCGCCTGCCACTATTTCTGGCTGGCGATCGAACGGTTCAACGAGATCAAAGAGACCGAGGTCATCGCGCACGCGGACGAGCTCGAAACATCGCTCTACCTGCATCTCGCGCCTGAGCGAGTGCAAATGGACAAGGCCGGCGCCGGCGACGACGTGATGGGTAGGTTCATGAGCTCGGACAGCACATCGCCGTACGCCCGGCTGAATGACTACTGGTCGCGCTGGACCGATCTCGGGGTCCACGGCGACGCTCGCGCCGGCACGGCGGAGAAGGGCGAGATCATCTTTGAAACGACTGTGACCCGGATGCTGGAGATGGTCGACGAATTTCGCGCCTGGCCGATCGCGGAGCGTCGCAGTTTTCATACGAACCCGCATCAGCCCGGCATCCGCTGGTAACAACGGAACCGCTGCCGCGGTTGCATGCGGCTTGGAGCTTGAAGCCTGGAGCAACAAAATGCGCATTCTGATCGGTGAGATCAAACAGGAAGTCTCGACTTTCAACCCGGCGCCAACGGGATACGCGGATTTCGTCGTCAACTCGGGGAGTGACCTTCTCGATTTCCATCGCGGTCTCAAGAGCGAGGTCGGAGGCGCGATGAGCGTGTTCGCGGCCGGGGGTCACGAGGTGATCGGCGCGTACAGCGCGAAATCGATCACCTCGGGCGGTGTGCTTGGCGCCGCCGATTGGGACCGGCTCGCCCGAGAATTCCTCGAGGCAATCCGGCAGGCTCCGCCGATTGACGCAATCTACTTTTCGATGCACGGCGCGATGTGCGCGTCGAACGAGATCGATCCCGAGGGCTATTTGTTGACAGAATCGCGCAAGATCGTGGGCGACGCGATGCCGATCGTGGTGTCGCTCGATCTCCACGGCATCGTCACCAATCGCATGCTGGAGGCGGTGGACGCTGCGGTCGGATATCACACCTACCCGCACAACGACTTCCTCGAGACCGGTGAGCGGGCGGGGAGACTGCTGCTCCGAATCGCGAATGGCGAAGTAAAACCGGTGACCGCGATCTGCCGGGTGCCGGCACTCGTGCGCGGCGATGAACTGATCACCGCGACCGGCAAGATCGGTGGCCGGATTCGCGAGGCGCAGGCGATCGAAGCGTCGCCCAAGGGACTGTCGGCCGCGATGTTTTGGGGCAACCCCTTCACCGATGTGCCCGATCTCTGTTCCCACAGCTTGATCGTGACCGACAACGATCGCGATTGGGCGGCGCGCGAGGCAGTGCAGATGTCGGAGCGCTTTTGGGCCGGTCGAGCGGCGATGCAGGCCGAGCTCTATTCAGCCGAAGAAGCCATTCGAATGGCCAACGAGGCGACAGGCACCGTGATCTTCATCGATGCGGCGGATGCGACAAGCTCAGGCGCTTCGGGCGACAGCAATGCGATGCTCAAGGCGCTCTTCGACTATGGATACAAAGGACGAGCGCTCTTTCCGATCGTCGATGCGCCGGCGGTCAAAGACGCGATGAAGGCAGGTATCGGCAATACCGTGCGCACCGCAATCGGCGGGACGCTCGACCCCGGCCGCTTCACGCCGATGCCAATCGAAGCGACCGTTCGAATGCTTTCGGACGGCCGCGTTTGGAGCGAATCGCACGGTTACGAGTGGCTCGCCGGCGACTGTGCCGTGCTGGAGGTCGGGCCGCACATCGTGATAGTATCGAGTCGTCAAATCAGCCTGTACGATCGCTCGATCTTCCTGGCCCACGGGCAGGATCCGAAGCGATTCGATGCGGTGGTCCAGAAATCGCCGCATGCCCGTCACGAGTTTTTCGCGGAATGGGCGGAGCGGTTGATCGGGGTCGACTTGCCCGGTTCGACCAGCGCGAATCTGCCCTATCTCGGCCACACCAAGTGCCGACGCCCGATGTATCCGATGGAACTGGATGCGACATTCACGCCGGAGGTCGAATTCTTCCAGCGATAGTGGTGGCCAGCGTGGATCAAACCGGATGTTGACGTTTCAAGCCGGTTGCGTAAGCTCGCGGGTCCGATATCCAGACGCGTCGGCGTCGGTTCGAACACCGAGCAGTTTCAGGCTGATCAGGAGCCAGACGACTCCGTGAGCCAACGCCCCGGAGTAATCGCCGTGATCGGCAATGGGGCTGATCGGCGACAGCGCGAAGCCGGTCAGGACCGCCAGAAACTCAGACGCGATGACAAGGTATCCGCTCCAGCGAGGGAATTCGTTCACGCGGAGCGTCGCGACGCCGGTCAGAACGAGTCCGATCGTCAACACCAGCAATCCGGCCGGGAAGGCGAGCCAGGCCAATCAAGAGCGCTCGGCGGCCGCTCCGGGTTGGCCGGGAACGGCCGCGACCGTGGTGATTACCATCGCGGCTAACCTGATGCGGCCAAGCCTCGATGTTCCGGCTGACTGCGGATTGAGAAACAACCGGACCGCGAAGAAGGTCAGGATCATCGGCACGATCATCGTGACGTCCAGCACCCAGGTCGGGTCAGGAATGACGACGGAGACAGCTCCCTGAAGACTCCATGCGACTCCGGTGACAAGAGCGATGTTGAAACCACTAGACGGGCCAATATGACGATGCACGGCCATTCCTCTTCCAATATCCCAATTCATTACGGGAATCCGATATCAATTGATCGCCCGTCGTGTTGAGCGCAACTGAACTCGATCGTACGCCTTCGCCTTCCCTCGCGCACCACGGATATCCGTGGCTTTTCACAGATTAGGTCAGCGGTTTGAGCATGAATCCGTGTCAGGTTGTGCTTGCGACGGGTTTAGGATTCGTTGGGGTTGGGACTTGCCTTACTGGAGTCGGGTTTCGTTGGCGAGAGGCCTCAAGCACATCGTGGCGAATGCGCCAGAGACCCGCGACCGCGATCAAACCGACCGCGGCGAAGACAATCCAGGGGATTTCGGGGCGGTCGGCGTCAAGTCCGGCGTCGTAGATCACGCCACCGGCGTACGTTCCAAATCCGCCGCCAATCGCCAGGCTGAGTGCGGCCACACCGAAATAAGAACCGCGAGCGGCGGGGTCGGCCATGCCGGCGCAGACCATTTGCTCGCCTGGACGCGCCAGAATCGTGCCGAATGAGATCAGGAATACACAGGTAAACAAAAGCGGAATGTTGACGGCTCCCGCCACCGCGCCCATGCCGACCGCGATCAGACCGATGCCGAGCACCAGCATGGGGAAGGCCGATATCCTCCGCTCGATGATCCTCGGGAGCGGGTATCCAAGCACGATCGTAACGCCCGCCTGAATGCCGAAGATCCAGGCCGCGGCCGATTCGGTTCCCATCACACTCGTTGCGCGCAAGGTGAGCGGAAGATTGAACTGGGTGGCGATGAACCAGTATCCCATCAACAGCAGGGCGTACTTCATGAATATGCGATCGCGCATCGCGTAGGCGATCCCCTGAAAGAGGCCGTGGCGCTCGGTCGCGACCTCGATCGACGGCAGGAAGACCAACATCAGCGTGGCGGCGATCAAGAAGACGACGGCCCCCGCCAGCGAAACTCTTGCGAAATCGACCCTGATCAACAACGCCCCGGCCAGTGTGCCGAGCGCCGTGCCAAGACCGGCGACGACGCCCATCATCGAGTAATAGCGACGGCGGTTGGTTTCGTCGGTCAGGGTGGCAACAGCGGCGGCTTTGGGCGATTCGAAGATTCCGCCGCCAAGCGCGGTGATGATCGCTGAGAGCATCAAGATCCAGTAACGATCGGCCCAGGCCATCAGCCCGAAGCCGATGACACGGGTGTAAAGCCCCGCGCAAATCAGCCCCTTCGCCCCTAGGCGATCGGCCAATGCGCCGCTGAAGGTGGACGATCCCTGTTGGGTGAACTGGCGAACGGCGAGCACAAGACCCACGGAGCTCGCCGCCCAACCGAGTTGATCGACGTAGTGGACCGCGATGAGCGGCATGACCACGAAAAATCCAGCCCAGGTCAAGAACGTGGAGGCAAGAAGCGCCCAGAGCGCGCGCTGCTTTTCCGCCACGCTCAGTTCGTCATGAGCTGGCGATCTTCTGATGTTGATGACCACTCCGCTTCTCTAAGAAGTGACGGGGTATTCAAACCCCGTCAATCATTGCGTGATCATCTACCGCTTCGATGATTGAGGCAAGTGCGTGTCCCGGTTCGACAAATTCGAGATCACGACGGTGGCGCGCTCGATTCGGCCGCAGGGCTGAGCTCCAAATCCGCGAGACGCATGGCGTACGGCAGGGATCGGGAGGTCGAGAACAGCATCGCGCTGCTAGCCGAGTGGGAGAAGGCTGAAATCCGTGGCGCGCGGGTAGGTTTCCAGCGCACGGAAGCCCTCGGCGTGGCGAACGCCAGCCTGCAATCCGCGAAATCGGGTTTGCACCTCCATCATCTGGGTGATGTTGTCGGCAAAGATGTCGCTGATCCATGCATTTTGACTGGCGTGACAGGCAAGCATGCGCTGCTTCGCCGGGAATTGAGCGGAGACATTGACGTAGACCTCGGGCACGAAATTGATCCCGGCCGCGGTGTCATAGAAGAAGAGATTCGGGATCTTTTTTAGGGGCGGGTGAGCGGTCTTGATGTTTGGCACTGCCGTCATGATGCGCGCGTCGCGAACCGCCTGACCGCTCAAACTGTGGTCGGGATGGTAGTCATCGGTCCAGTGGGCAAGCACGACATCCGGTTCGGCACGGCGCATGACGTCGATCAGATGGCGGCGGGTTTCTTCATTGTAGAAGAAGAATTCATCGTGATAATCGAGCCACATCAGCTCGGCGCCGATCAAGGCGGCGGATGCTTCGGCCTCGGCTTTGCGAACAGCGCTGATCTCCTCCATGGAAAGCGTGCTCGATCCCACATCGCCATTTGTCACGACCGCCATCACGACGGTATGGCCTCTATCGGCGTATTTCGCAAGCGTTCCGCCGACGTAAAACTCCAGATCATCCGGATGTGCTCCGAACGCGAGAACGCGCAACATTCGATCATTAGCCATCATGTTCTCCCACGCTCACGGCTCGATATCGCCGTCGTACTGCCTGTTCGTCGTTTGATCTCCACACCCGGCGAAGGATTGAAAAAGGCATCGAGAATCATCGCGCCGGCGCCGGCGGCGCCAGCCAGCGGCCCGATGTCGCTGCGTACCACTCGCATCTCCCGACCGACATAACTCAACGCTTCGGCACGGGCAACGCGCTTCGCGGAGTCCAGATAGATGTCAGATGACGTCGCGACTCCTCCAACCACAACCAGGGTTGGCGCCAAAACATTGAGTAAAACGGCTAGTCCCCGTCCCAGTGCCTCACCTCCCTCCACCAGCATTTCCGCCGCGGCGGGACTTCCGTTCTGTGCCAAGGCAATCAGTGCCTCGATGGTGATCTCCGGGTCGCCCATCTGCTCCTTCGCCCGCCGGACGAGCGCGCTGGTGGACGCCAGCGTCTCCAGGCAGCCTACTTTGCCGCAGCCGCAGGGTTCCCCATCTGGATCAAGCGTGATATGCCCGATCTCTCCGGCGGTTCGACTGGCTCCAAGATACGGCCGGCCGCCGATCATGATCGCCGCGCCGATTCCGGTATCGGCGAGGACGTAGATGAAATCCTGTTCGCCTAATCCGCGACCGTACCGTCCCTCGGCGACACCAAGCGCGCGCACCGTGTCATCGACGGCGATTTGATCCCAGGGGAATGCGTTCAAGAGCTCATCCCGGATCGCGAAGTTGATCCAGGCCGGCGACCACATTGGCGTCTCGGGGCCACCCGCAATGACGCCGGTAATCGGATCGACGACCGCGCGCAACCCCACACCAAGCCCGAGAACCTTGTCAGAATCGACCGACGCATTGGCAAGCACAGCGTTCACAAGCTGGACGACGTGATCCAGGATGGCCTCGCGCCCCGTGGTCAACGGCACCGACGTTGCAATCGACGCGACCACTTCTCCACGAAGATTTGCGACCACCGCCAGCTGCGAAAGCCCACCGAGATCGAGTCCAACGACGTAGCGTGAATCGCCGGCGAGCGCCAGAACCTCTGTCGGACGCCCTTCGGTTCCGCCGATTCGATGCTCCACCGTGATCAGTCCCAGCGCACGCAGGTTGCTTGTCAGGCGACTTACCTGACTTACGCTGAGCCCGGTCGCATCGGATATGTCCGAGCGCGTGACCATTGCCCGCTCGCGCACGAGGCACAGGACCGCGCGATGTCTGGGACTGTTTGTCAGCGGCACAGGGGTCCTGCTCCTCTGGTTCCGGTAGGCGGTCTCGCGGATCCGCATATCCTCAATCTCGTTCGTTCCCTCACCCTGGCCGTCCGGTTCGCGGCGATACTCGTCTGCACTGGTACCGACAGATGGCGATCCTTAACTTTGCCAGCATCTCCCGACTTGCGTCCGAGCGCTTTTTTGCTATTATGCAATTAACTCAACGGCTTGTCGGTCACATGTCGGCGGTAAGCGCCTTTTCGGCTTCTCGTCTCCTTTTTCAGTCTGGTGACGGCTGGATTGGAGTCGGATCTTCGTGCGGCCACATCCCGTTGAGCAGACCTTCGTCGAAACCGATGAACAACCAGGAGGGAGCGGAACCATGTGTGAGCCTCAAGAGTTGGAGCTGGACGAACTACGGAAAGCCTTCGTTGAAGGCAAACTGAACCGGCGTGACGTCTTCAAGCGCGCCGCGGCAATGGGACTGTCACTGAGCGCGGCCGCCGCCTTGCTCTCCCAATCGCGATCATCCGTGGCCGCGGCTCCGGCGGCGCAGGCGGCGGAGCCAACCGGTACGCTGGTCATAGCCAACGCGGAGCCGCCGACCTCGGCCCAGTGGGATTCGTACTCCGTCTTTGGTTTGGTGGATGCGCAGGTGGCGTCGCTCGTTCACGATTCACTGCTCGGTTATGACGCGGCGGACGGGACGATCGTCGGACATTTGGCAACCGCCTGGGAATTCACCTCTCCGACGACACTCAAACTGACGCTGCGTGAAGGCGTGACCTTCCACGATGGCAGCCCAGTCACCGCGGAAGATGTCAAAGCCACGCTCGATCGCGTCGGTAACCCGGAATCCGGACTCGCCTGGCACGGTTTGATCCTGCCCGAGCTGACGGTCAACATCATCGACCCGACTACAGTCGAGGTTGTGACGGCGCAAGTCTTCGGGCCGCTTGAAAAATCGCTCGCGGTCGCACCGATCTTTCCGGCGGCCGATATCACAACCCCAGATCTCTTCAACCAACGGGCAATGGGTTGCGGCCCGTACAAGTGGATCAGTTACGCCGAGAATAAAATCACACTCGAAGCCAATACTGAATATTGGGGCGGCGCACCTGGCATCAAGACCGTCGTCTTCGATTACATCCAGGACGCGAATGCCCGCATCAGCGCACTTCTTTCCGGCCAGGCGGACATCATCACCCGCTGCTCCTCCGAACAGATCCAGCGTGTTGAAGGCGATTCCAACTACTACGTCGTCGACGCGCCGCCGTTGGCGCAAATTGTCTGCATCTACCAGAACAAGGGCCAAATGGCGGCCAAAGAAGTCCGCCAGGCGATCGCATTTGCTGTAGACCGCCCCGGGATCGTCGATGGCATCCTTCAGGGCGTTGGCAAGGTCCCCTATTCGGCTATTGCGACCAACGCTCCCGGGTACCAGGAGCAGCCGGAGCGGTTCGATTACAACCCTGACAAGGCGCGTGAACTGCTCAAATCAGCCGGTTTCGACAACAACCTGGAACTCACGATGGCGACGACCACGCTGGTGCCGCACCAGAAGGAGATCGATCAGGCGATCGTGCAGTTCCTTGGTGATGTCGGCGTCACGGTGAATGTCACAACGCTGGAAGTTGGCGCGTTTCGCACCAGTTACAATCAGTACGACCTGACGTTGAATACGCTCGCGAGTTTCAACTACGACCCAGACTTCATGCTGGGCTTCTACACCGGGGGTGTTGCTGAAGCAGTCTTCAGCCTCGTCGATCCGGCAATTGCACCGATGATTGACGCCCAACGCCAGTCACAGGGCGAGGAGCGATTGGCGAAGATCAACGAACTGGCCGCGTACCTGTGGGATCTCCAGCCATCGCTATACATCTCCGATGAGCTCTGGCCATTCATTGTTTCGAGCAAAGTCAAGAACTACGCGCGAGTGCCGGTTGTTGGCGAACCGCTTCTCCGCTTCGCGGCCAAAGAGGACTAAAGAGGCCCCGGCAATAGGCAAAGCGGCCAAAGTTCGGGGAGCATGTGCGTCTCAGCGACGTGCTGGTACGGTTGGTCCCCGCCTTTCGAGTGCACCGGTCGCCTATTGCCGCTCGCTCTAAAATGCTCGGGAGGGGTTGACCGGCGATTGTTCGGCCAACTCCTCCAACCCGGTTCGTATCCCAGGGTTTGATTAAGCTACTCGTCAAGAACTGAACGTTCGCAAAGCGATAGGCGCACACCAGATCTCCCGATTGAAGGCTGAGCCCTGTGAGTACGATGCAGCGATTCATTCTCCGCAGGCTCTTACAAAACGTGGTCCTTCTCATCTTCATCGTGCTCGCCGTCTTCATCCTCATGCGTTTGACCGCCGGCGATCCCGCCCGGATGAAGGCGCCTGTGTTTGCCAGCGACGAGGTGCTGCAGAGCTATCGCGAGCAGTTCGGCACGAACCGATCACTGCCTGTTCAGCTCTGGGATTTTGTGTCCGGTCTGCCAGTTGGCGATTTCGGAGTTTCATTCCGTTACCAACAACCGGTGTTCGAGCTCATCTGGGAGCGCGTTCCAGAAACCGCCCTGCTCTCCTTCACCGCGCTCGCCATGGCGCTGACCATCGCGCTCACGATTGGCGTGAGCGGAGCCAAGCGGCCCGGTGGGGTGGTCGATCGTATCGGGCTAGTGCTGGCGACGTTGGGACAATCGGCGCCGATCTTCTGGGTCGTTCTGATGCTGGTACTGATCTTCTCGGTTAATCTCGTCTTGTTTCCTGCGGTCTGTTTCTCGGGTGTGAAG
>CAYJPA010000034.1:0-18817 GCA_964371945.1 uncultured Sphaerobacteraceae bacterium
CGAGGTCACCCTGACCACGGCTGCGGCGCCCTGAGAGACGACGATTTTCGTAGGATGCAGTTTGGTGCGTTACTCATTGACGCTGATCGGTTCCTGCCTCAGTCACGACCTCGTGTGTTCGTCGTCGCAGTTGATGCGTCAGTGGATACAAACGACTTCGTGACCGATTCGCCCAAGGGCAGCCCTTGGGTCACGAAGAGTCTTCTACGTGCCCACGAAGCACTGTCTCCCGAACTACAGCAGCATTGGCGATGGTGGAATCTCCCACAACCCCTCATCAAGCCACCTGATGTGGCATCGTTCATCGACGACGAACCCGAGCTGGTGATGTGGCATACGGAAGAAGAAACACAACGGCTTCTCTCGCTCATGACGCCACTCAACGCCGCAAAGGTCCGCTCAGCCCAGTCTTTTCCTGGTCGATCGGTTGGATTCGTGTACAAGCGGACCCGTCAGGGCAGCCAGAAGGCAGAGATTCGCTTTGATGGCGTGGCTGGTTGCTTGCGCACTCATTACGGTGGGTCGAGCCGCCAGACCGTGGTGATCGTGGAAGGCGAACGAGTCAGGTCCCGTTTACTCGCGCCACGAGAAGCTGCCCGCTTGATGGGCATACCTGAAACGTTTGTGCTGCCAAATCGGTATAACGACGCATATCGAGCCATGGGTGATGGAGTTGCAGTGCCTGTCGTCTCGTGGTTGGGGGAACATCTGCTAACACCCCTCGCTAGGCGCGCGTTGCCTGAACAGCGCTTAGACTCAAACACACATAGCAACATCCTAGAGTTTCGGAGATCAGCAGAATCTCTCGCGTCGCAATGGGCCGTGGCTAAGGCATAAGAGTGCCGGACAATGTTTCACCCGAAATCCGTCGCAAGACGATGGCGGCGGTGAAGCCAGCAAACACTGGGCCAGAGATGGCTGTACGTCGAGCCGTGCATAAATCTGGGTTTCGTTACCGCTTACACGTTGCATCTTTACCGGGAAAGCCCGATCTCGTTTTCCCTCGGTTCAAGCTTGCGGTGTTTGTGCATGGATGTTTTTGGCATTGGCACGGCTGTACGCGATCGAGGATGCCGAAAGAGAATAGAGATTACTGGGAACGAAAAATATCTCGAAACATGGCGCGTGATCGGCAAATGCAGGAACAGCTACAACAACTCGGCTGGCGTATTGAAGTTATATGGGAATGCGGCATCAACGACGGTATCACGCAGTTACTACGTGAACTGGACCGGCTACGGGCTTCTTATTCGTCTTCCCCGGCCAACTCATCCTCGTTTTCAGACCCGACGGTCTCGGCCTGAAGGACTTCGTCGGGAAGATCACCTGCGATCTCTTGATAACGACGTCTGGCGAGTGCTCTATCCGCTGAGCTACTGGGGCGCGGGCGGCGAACCACAGACCAAAGTATATCGTCCGTCGTTCCTGCAGACACCCGAAAAACGGCGCCAACCGCCGGGGCAGCTGATAGCAACCCTCTTGAACAAGCCATCAGCCATCCAATTGTAGTTGACATAACGACACATGTTGCCGCTGTGACATACGACGCAACTCGGTCTCGTCCACACTTCAAGGTGTGACATTTTGTGACATTTTGTGACATCGGGTGAGCCGGCTAGGCACGAACGGCGACCTAAACAAGCGTCTGCCCTATGAGGATGCAGGTGCCTTCGCCGCCGCTCGCCGTTCCTTCGTGTGTGCGCGCAGATAGGCCGCGAATTCCTGCATCGCCGGACCCAGCCGCTCGCCGAACCCGTCCAGCGTCACCAGCGTGGTGCCCGGCTTCCCGACATCTGCCCGTGCCGCAACCTCGCCGGTCACCCGCGGCAAAGCGCCCTCCGCGCCGCCCATCACGAAAATCTGGTCGGGACGGGCAGCCTTGCCGGCGCGATAGCCACGCTCCTTGAAGAACGCGATCGCCATCTCAAGCACCTCGCCCTTCGGGAAGGTGGTCACTGCCTTCTTCTGAAACGCGGTCCGCTTCAGCTCTGCGTTGAACGCTTCCAGCGCGTTTCTCCAATCGCCGAATTTAAGTCAATCCGAACCGTTCACTCGATCCGGCTGTCGTACTCAATCCCGGAGGGATTTCCGTCACTGAGCACGGGATTTCAATCCCGTGCTCCTCTGTCCTACCTGCCCCACTACGGAATCACAAACGATTCGCCGGGCGCGAGCACCATGCAGCGTGCCTGCGTCTGCTCCTCGACCATCGCATGGAACCGTTGCGGATCCTGCACAATCGGCGGAAAGGTATTGTAGTGGCAGGGGATCACGAACTTCGGTTCGAGCATCTTCACCGCGCGAGTCGCGTCAGATGGGCCCATCGTGAAGTGATCGCCAATCGGGAGCACCGCCACATCGATTCCCTCTTCGCCGATCAACTTCATATCCCCGAAGAGCGCGGTGTCTCCCGCGAAGTAGATCGTAGCGCCCCCGAATTTGACGATCATCCCCGCCGGCAGCCCTGGCGCGATGAACGCGCCGTCGACCTCGTACGAGGAGGTGTGCCAGGCAGGTGTGAACTTCACCGTGCCGCCATCGAACGCAACCGTTCCCCCGTGGTTGGCCGGATTCGCGTTCGCGCCCTTCGAACCGAGATAGCTGGCGATCTCATATGTTCCGATCAGCGTCGCACCCGTCCGCTTCGAGATCTCGACGCTGTCGCCGACGTGATCGTTATGCGCGTGCGTCAGCAGGATTGTTTGCGGCCAGAATTCGCCGGCCTTTTCGATGGTGGTCGGATTCCCGGTGATGAACGGATCGATCAGCACGCTTTTGCCGCCGTCCGAAAGCTCGAACGCCGAGTGGGCGATGTAATGCAGCCGGGTCATGCGTTGCTCCCTTCTCGTTCGTAAACGACATTTCCATCGGCGATCGTGTAGTCGATTTGCACCTTGCCCAGATCGCCGGGCGTGACCGAGCGCAGATCGGCCTCGAAGACCGTGACATCCCCAAGCATGCCGGGTGACAGTGTTCCTTTGATTCCTTCCTCGAACGACGCATAGGCGCCATTCACGGTGTAGGCACGGAGTGCGGCGTCGAGATCCACCGCTTCCTCGGGCCAGACGGGACTTCCCCCCATATCCGTGCGTGTCAGCATCGTCTGCAGCCCGATCGTGGCGCTTGTCGGAACGACCGGTGCGTCGGTACTCGCCGCGGCAATGACGCCATGCCGGGCGAAACTCGCCATACCATAAGCAAACCGGATGCGTTCGTATCCAAGATTCTGTACATAGGCGTCGCGGAAGTAGTAGAGGAAAGAGGTCCCCGGAACCGGGATCACGCCGAGCTTCTTGATCCGCTTGATAATCCCCTCATCGATGATCGAGCAATGCTCGATCCGGTGCCTCGGATTTGGCCGGGGATCGGCGATCATCGCTTCCTCGTATGCGTCGAGGATCAGATCGACCGCGGCATCGCCGATCGCATGGATCCCGACCTGGAATCCGGCTTTGTGCGCCTTGAGCACCAGCGCCTTCATCTCGTCCGGCGGCTGCATCCAGAGACCGACATTGTCCGGCTGGTCGACGTACGGCAAACGCATCCTCGCTGTGCGGCCGCCGATGCTGCCGTCGCTGAAGAGCTTGGCAGGACCGATCCGCAGCCACTCGTCGCCCATCCCCGTCTGCAGTCCGATCTCGGTCATCGGTTCGAGCATCTGCTCGATGATCATCATGAGGTAGCCGCGAATCGGAAGCCGGCCTTCGCGTCGCAACCGTTGATAAGCGCGGAGCTCCTCTGGGCGATGAATCCCGGCTTCGACCGCGCTGGTGACGCCGCTCTTCAGGAACGCCTGCCCACCGAGCACGAGCGCGTCCATGATCTGTTCTTCGCTCGGGGTCCCAACGAATTGGCGGACCTGCTCCATCGCCGTTTCACGCACCACGCCGGTCGGTTCGCCGTGCTCATCGCGGTCGATCGTGCCGCCGTCGGGATCGGGCGTGTTCGCGGTCACACCGGCCAGTCTCAAAGCAAAGCTGTTCGCAACCGCGATGTGGTGGCAGGCTCGCATGAGCAGTACCGGGTGGTTCGGCGAAACCAGGTCGAGATCCTGCCGGCTCGGGTGGCGCTGATCGCTCAATCGCGCCTGATCGTATCCTCGCCCGATGATCCAGGTTCCCGCCGAAACGGTTCGCGCCTTCGTCTCGACCAATCGCACGAGATCGGCGATCGAACGATTCGGCGGAGACGCCAGATCGAGATCGGCCAGCGCGAACCCGACCGCCATCGGATGCGCGTGCGCGTCGTTCAGCCCCGGCGTCGCGGTTCGACCTTTGAGATCGATCACCCGCGCCCTTGGTCCCGCGGCGGCCCTTACGTCTGCATCCGATCCAACCTCAACCACGCGACCCGCTCTGATCGCGACCGCGCCTGCCTCTGGATTCGCCGGATCCATCGTCAAAATGCGCCCGTTAATCAGTGCCAAATCACCGTACATGGTTCAACTCCATTTGAGTCACGACTCCTGATGCTGGTCGAGCCACCAGCGGGCGATTTGGTCGGCCCTCGCGATCCAGACATCTCCTGCCTCGACCGCGTACTCGATCAGTCTTGCAATCGCGCGCGAGGGTCCCGGCCGGCCGCTTACGAACGGGTGCATTGTCAGGCACATCAGCTTTCCTTCGGCGCGAAGTACATCGAGATCGTCGCGCCAGAACTCGAACGTCGCCCGCGGCGTCATCATTTTGTCGACGAAGAAGCTGTAGTCGTCGTAGTGCATCGACGGCGGCAGATTGACGATGGGAGGACGGCTCGGATCGGGAGCGAGCAGATTCGGCAGATCGCCGTTTGGAATGTCCATCACCCAGTTCAAGCCGAGATCCTGTGCGATCAAGTGCGTCGTTTGGTTGTAGCGCCAACCGCCGGTTTTGTGACCGGCCGGCGCCTGACCGGTTATCTCGTGCAACGCGGCGAGGGTTCGTTGAAAATCGAACCGCTGCTCATCGTCGCTCATTTGATTCAGGTAGTGGTGATCCCAGGTGTGGAGCGCGATCTCGTGCCCTTCAGCGTGCGCCCGCCGCACCAGATCAGGTTGCTCTTGCGCCACCCGGCCGACCCAGCAGAAAGTCGCCGGCACATCGAAATCGGCCAGCAACTCCAGAATTCGGACTGTCCCGGTGACGTCGTACTCGGTTTGCGAGATCGCGTACGTGTTCGTGGCCGGTTGGTAATTCGCCTCGCCATAAATGCCGTCGACATCGAACGACAGGCAGAGCGCGGCACGATGTCCGGCCGGCCAAGGTGATGGGTCGCGATCGATCATCGCGCGACACCGGCCGAATGAGTGTCACCGGCGTATGGCGATGCGAGCAGCTTGTCGACGAATGCGCAGAAGTTGTCGAGACCAGACTCGATCAGATCGCGGCCGAACTCGACCGACGCCAGCCGCGCGTCCCCCAGGCAGCCATTCAGCGTGTATTCGTCGAACGAGTAGGGGATCGAGACGCCATACTTTTTGAGATCCTTCCGGAATTCAGTCATCAGCGGTGTCATGTCGCCTGGGGCGATCGCGTCGGTCTTCACAATCTCCGGCATCATGTACATCGCAACCGATGTTTCCATCTCGCAGGCATGCCCACCGAGCCCGGTTGCGCCATAGCGAATCTCGATCTCTGGATCCATGAAGGAATAGAGCGTGCAGGCGCCGGCAAACGGCGTCTCCAGTTCGGATCGCGCCCGCACGCAGGCGACATCCATCGCCGCGATGTTGCCGCCGTGGCCGTTGACGATCAGGAACCGCTCGAACCCGTGATGCTGGAGCGACTCGATTACTTCGAGAATGACCTGAATGAAGGTCTCCGGCGTCAGCGTGATCGTGCCCGGAAAGTTCATATGGTGGATCGACACTCCCCAGGGAATTGCGGGCGCGACCATCACCCGCGGCGCCATCCGGGCGGACGCTCGCTTCGAGAACTCGAACGCAGCCCGGCTATCCATCTGCACCGCGATGTTCGGCCCGTGCTGCTCATTTGAACCGACCGGTATGAGCACCAGCTCAACCTGATCGCGAATCTCGTTGACCTCCGGCCATGATAGATCGGCCAGCGTAAGTCCGTCGCGCCTGAATCTGGTCTCGTCCATTATTCTGCTCCTTAGGTATAAGGCGGCAACCCAACGTAGTCCCGCGATTTATCGTGCCCGTACTTCCGGCTCAAGACCCCGACACCCAAAAACAGCACGCATAACCGCTGCCCCCTACGGCGAGAGGGGCGGATATTGCCCGCGCTCGCGCTTTCGGGATCAACAATCGACCGTGTTTTCGAGCGATCATAGCCTCCGGCTCGATGATTTGCGGCACCAGACGAGGTTGCGCACGAGCGTCGATCACCGTCGAAGAATACCGGAGCGCCAATGCTTTAAGCGCGGGCATCCGTCTCAACGCTCGCAATTCGCCTCGATCAACCCGCCGACCTCATCCTTCGAGCACCACTCGCGGCAGACGGAAGCCGCGCCGTATTCTGTTGGGTCGTTTGAGATTCGCCCGGCCCCTTTGGCAGTCTTGCAGAGATGTACTGTTTATCTTCTGCGCGTTCGCTCGCCAATGCGAACACCGTCCATGGCCACATTCCAAAGCAAGTCGACTGTCGCTGCGACATCCTCGGCCGGTCAAGACGATACGATCGGCGCAATCGTGTATTCGCAACGGATTTGAGACGCTGGCGGTTGTATCGTTATGCTGTGGCAGCACCCTACGCTTAGACTGGACTGAATGTACGTAGCGGCCGCGGCAGAAACCCGCGATCGCCGCGGTTTCG
Source organism: uncultured Sphaerobacteraceae bacterium (assembly GCA_964371945.1). Classification (GTDB taxonomy): domain Bacteria; phylum Chloroflexota; class Chloroflexia; order Thermomicrobiales; family UBA6265; genus CAYJPA01. Next base: position 6,756 of record CAYJPA010000034.1, read on the forward strand.
AGCTTCAGGAGTTGTCAGATGAAATTAGTGCCCATTGGACTGATCGGTCTCGTGATCGCACTGATCGCGGTTGTTTCGATCGCCGATTCCCGAAATCCGACTCGAAGCGATCCTCCAGTCTCGTATGTCGCGACCACCGCGACGACCGTGCCGCATTTCCAGACCGAAGCAGTGCGAGAGGTGCTCTTCACCGATGAGGCGACGGTGTCGCGCGGCGTTGGTCCCGTGCTTGTCCAACTCCACGGTGGAACGATCCCGGCAGACGTGACTCGCCTCACCGTCCTGACCGACGAGGACTGCACACCCGACAAGGACGGCGTGTCGCACTGCACCAACCGCGTCGAATTCGTTTCAGCGCATGTTCGGAGAACGGCCGTGATCAAGCATCATCACAAGATGAGCGAAGAGCCCTGCCTTTCGCCGGGTGAAGTGGTAGTGATCGCGGCCTAGAAGGCACCCCAGAACTGGATTATTTATCTCTGGCTGTGGAGGACTGCTCAGCCCTTGTCGGCGCCGATGGTCAAACCTGAAATGAAGTACCGCTGGAGCGCGAAGTAGACGATCAGAGTCGGCAGCGCTACATACATTGAGGCGGCGGCGATCAGATTGTCGTCGGTGAAGAACTCGCCGCCGAGGTTCGCCAGGGACGAGGTGATCGGCCGGTCCGCACCCTGTTGCTCGAGCACGACGGCCCAGAAGAAATCGTTATAAATCCAGGTGAACTCGAGTGTCGCCAGCGCGGCGATTGCGGGCAGCGTCAGCGGCATGATGATCTGCCAGTATTGTTTCCATACGCCGGCTCCATCAACTCGCGCGGCCTCGTTCAGCGACTTTGGCAGCAGCTTCATGTAGTTGCTCAACACGAAGGTGCAGAAGCCACTCTGGAAGGCGACGTGAATCAGGATCAGACCCCAAGTGCTTCCGTTGAGCTTTCCAGAATTGGAAAGCCAGGACGGCAGCTCAACGCGGTTGTAGAACTGAAATAGAGGTTGAATGATGATCTGCTGCGGGAGCAGGTTCCCGGCCGTGAAGACCGAGAGCAGGAAGATGTTGAACTTCCAGGTGAACCGGCTGCAGACGAACGCGACCATGCTCGCGAAGAAGAGCGTGAAGATGAGCGCCGGTACGAGGATTAGAGCGGTGTTCCAGTATTTGTGAAGAATATCGCCTTGATCCCAGGCATTCCTGTAGTTGTTAAGCGTGAACGATTCCGGCCAGGAGAAGAAGCCGTCGCGCACGGTATCCGCGAATGGCCGGAGCGACGCGAAGATCGCCCCCGCGATTGGGATCATCCAGACCAACGCGGTCAGGCTGATGAAGCTGTAAAGCAGCAATCGCGCCGGAGCGATCCGCGGTTTTCGCTTGTACGTTATTGCCCCGGCACTCATCAGGTGTCGGCTCCTTCCTGCGTTCGCCGGTAGTGGCTGGTCACGTACCAGATCACGAACCCAAAGCAGAGCACGAACAGGATCGTCGCGTATGCCGAGCCTCGACCGACGTTGCCTCCGCCTTCGCCGAGCAGGTTGTTGGTTGTCAGGATCGAGAGCACTTCGGTCTTTCGGGGTGTATTGAGCACGAAAATAATGTCGAACGCGCGCAACGCTTCGATGACGGTAATGACCGCGACCACCACGTTGATCGGCTTCAGCGACGGGAAGATCACGTGCCGAAACGTCTGCCACTCGTTGCTGCCGTCGAGCAGCGCGGCTTCGCGGAGCGTATTGTCGACACTTTTCAGGCCAGCTAGGTAGAGCACCATGATGTAGCCGGAGTGCCGCCAGGCGATCGCTACCAGAATCGCGACAAAGTTGCGCGAAACGCCATAGTCATCGCCGATCGGGATCAGGAAAGACTGATTACCAATCCAGTCAATCGGTTTGCCGCCCCCAAAAATCTGAGTCGCCAGGCCGTTCTCGGTCGAGTAGATCACGCTCTGCCACATGAAACCGACCACGGCCAGCGAGAGCACGACCGGGGTGAAGAAGACGCCCTGAAAGAAGCGCGTACCACGGATGTCTTTGTCAAGGAGGTAGGCGAGGAGTATTCCGAGCGCGGTCGGGCCGATAAAGAGGAAGATCAAGAGCACCGAATTGTTGATCAGTGCCTGAAAGAAGTTGCGCTGAAAGGCGTTGAAGATCTGATCGTAATTCTTGACGCCGACCCACTTGAGGTCGCTGAAGCGAATGCCCTTCCAGTTGGTGAGCGAGAGCGCGATCGACGCGATCGTGGGTATCCACACCAGCGCTACGTGCAGGATGGTCGGAATGCCGGCCATCGCCAAGACGACCCACTTGTCTCGCCCATCGAACTGGCTCGCCCGGGACTTGCGCTTGGTTGTGGTCTTCGCAATGACTGGAATTTGAGTGGCGATTGCCAAGGCAAACCTCGCTTCGCTGCGAGCGGGGGAAACGCGCCCGCCGACGTGACCCGGCGGGCGCGCTTGGTGCTATTCGCTGTAGATCGCCTCAGCCTGCGCCTGCATATCCTCGAGGATGCCATCGATCCCAGAGGGATCGGACAGGAAGTCCGCGAATGCCTGACCGGCCACGTTCGACGCGAACTCGGGGCTCGCATCGCGATCGAGGAACTGCGTCACGGTCGCCGCGGAGGAGACGGCTTCGAGAGCTTTTTGTTGCAGTGGGGAGAAGATCGACTTATCGAGATCGCCCGCCGAACCGATCACGCTCGGGTCCTTCGAGAGGTATGCCGCCTGCGCGGCGGCGGTGCCGAAGTGATAGAGAAGCTCCTTCGCCGCTGCCTCGTTCTTCGGCGACTTCGCCATCATCCAGCCGTCAATCGGCGCTTCGATCGTGTCCGTGCCGAATTCTTCGTTCATCGCCGGCCAGAGGAAGAAGTCCAGATCCGATGTATCGCCGGCTGGGAACTGGCTACCGACGAAGTTGCCGATTGTCATCAGGCCGGCTTCTTTGTTTACGAAGGCGGCCGCGGCTTCTTCCCAGGTTCGTCCGTTGGGGTTTTCCTGATGGAGCGGGATCAACTTCTCCCACTCCGTGAAGACACTCTTTACACGATCATCCGTCCAGCTTTCCCTGCCGGCCATCAGGTCAACATGGAATTGGTAGCCGTTCATGCGGAAGTTCAACTGATCGAACGTGCCCATCGACGGCCACCGGCCATCATTGCCGAATGCGAATGGGACGATGCCTTTGCCCTGCATCGCCTCGGCGAGTGCCATGAGCTCGTCCATCGTCGCGGGCGCTGTCCAACCATTCTCGGCGAAGACGCTCGGGCGATAGTGGATGCCCCAGCAGTAGTACGACCACGGCACGAAGTACATCTTGCCGTCTTGCCCAGTGGACGCGACTTTGAACCCTTCGGACATGTTGGCAGTCAGGCCAGCATCCCAAACGTCAGTGATGTCGCCGACCAGATCTTGAGCCGCGAAGAACTGCATCCGGTAACCGGCGAACCAGGTGAGCACATCGTCCGGATTCTGCAAGTAGGTCGTGATGTTCTCCTGGAAGGTGTTGTGGTCGACCTCGTTGAATTTGACCGTGATGTTCTTATTTGGAAGCGCCTCTACCGCGGCGTGTAGTCCCTGTTTTGGAAGTTCGTTGGAGTAGTTCGAACCGAGGGTGAGCTCACCGGTGCCTGCCTCGAGGCCGGTTTGGGCACCCGCGAATCCATGCGGTAATGCAAGTCCGAGAGCGGCGGCGCCGGCCGCTCCTTTGATCAGGCTACGCCGGTCGAGCGAATAGCCAACGAGCGAAGGACTTGGCGAACGATGATTGAACCGTGACATCGTAACAACTCCCGTTTCGAATCCACGTCGGTGGAGACCCAACTAACGGTCGCGCTCTGCACTCTTGCGATCGCTCAAGAGTATGTTGCAGGGTGCAACGACGTCAAGTTCATTAACGATGCGCGGCACGGTGACAATAACATCGATGTCCTCCATCAAATTCAACCAGCGCGACAACGAGCGCTCGCCGGCCTTCTGGTCAGTTCGTGCCTGATAATGGGTTTGCATATGGAGAGCAGTACGCCGTCAAAGGAGCATTTCTCGTGGCTGAGTCTCTACCGCCGATTCCAGAATCCTTTGCGCTTGCCGTGTGCGATTACCCAGAGCATGTGCCCTGGGATCAGTGGAAGAAGTATCCGTCCCGGCAACGAGAAATGGGCTTGAGCTACGTCCGTATCGCGGAATTCGCTTGGTCAAAAATGGAACCCGCGGAGGGTCGCTTTGAGTGGCAATGGCTCGACGACGCGGTCGAAGCGTTGCACGCCGAAGACCTGAAAGTCGTCATGTGCACGCCGACTGCAACACCGCCCGCTTGGCTGATCCGGAAACACCCTGAGATTCTTTATACCGACAAAATGGGCCGGGTTCGATCATTCGGATCGCGCAAGCACTATGACCATGCCAGCCCAATCTATCGCGAGCACTCCAAGCGCATTACTCGTGAGATTGCAACGCGCTACGGCCAACATCCGGCCGTCGCCGGATGGCAGACCGACAACGAATGGGGATGTCATTCCTCAACCCGATCGTACGGCGGCGCAAGTCTTAAGGCATTCCAGGATTGGCTGGCGACGCGCTACGACACACTCGAAGCGCTGAACGAAGCCTGGGGAAACGTCTTTTGGAGCCAGGAGTACACCGACTGGAGTCAGATCGAGCCGCCGCACCTATCGGTCGCCGAACCGAATCCATCTCATGTCCTCGATTTCAACCGATTCGCCAGCGATGCCGTTTCCGAGTTCCAGCTCGATCAAACCCGAATTCTGCGTGAGCTCTCGCCCGGTCGCTGGATCACGCACAACTACATGATGCACTTTTCCGAATTCGACCATTACAGAAACTGTGAGCCGCTCGATTTCGCCTCCTGGGATTCGTATCCGACCGGGCAGGTCGAACGGGCCGCGTTCAGTGAAACCGAAAAGCTTCGCTGGGCGCGAACGGGTCACCCCGATCTCGTTTCATTCAATCACGATCTTTATCGCGGGCTCAAAGGGCAGCGGGCATTCTGGGTCATGGAGCAGGGAAACGGCCAGGTCAACTGGGCAGCATCGAACTGCGTTCCGGCTCGTGGCGCGGTCGCGCTCTGGACCGCGCAGGCGTACGCTCATGGCGCAAGCTGCGTCTCCTATTTCCGCTGGCGGGCGGCGACCGTCGCGCAAGAGCTGATGCATTCCGGATTGCTGCGTCACGACGAGACCGTCGATCGGGGCGGCGAAGAGGTCGCCTCGCTGAAGCTACAGGGTCTCCAGAATGGAAATGTGCCCTCACGCGTGGCAGTGCTGCATGATTACGAAAGCCTGTGGGTTCAGGATGAACAGCCGCACAGCGAAGGGGCCGCCTACTGGGCGCAAATCATGCTCTTTTACGGCACGCTTCGATCACTTGGAATCGACATCGATATTCGCCACCCGGATCACGATCTCAGCGGATACGATGTGATCGTGGCGCCGGCGATCCAGCTCATGAGCGAGGAACGGGCGGTGCATTTGGTGTCGTATGCCGGCAAGGCGAGATTCATCTTCGGTCCGCGTACCGCATACCGGACCCCAACCGGACGTGTGCATGAGGATGGGCAACCGGGGCCTCTTCGCGGTCTGGTCGGTCACTCGTTGCTCAATTTCGACGGAATGCGTCCGGGAATGAAGGTCAAGACCGGTGGACACATAGTCGAAACCTGGGCGGAGGCGTACCGGCTTACGACCGGCAATGCGCTGCGCAAATACGACGATGGCCCGTTGGCTGGACAACCGGCCGTCGTCCGCAACGGGAATGCCATTTCCGTCGGCGCATGGAGCCCGACGCTTCTCGCGGAAGTGATGACCGGTGTCTTCGACGAGGTCGGGATCCCGTTCACGGTGCTCCCTGAGGGCGTTCGCGTGAGCCGGCGTGGCAACAGTGAAATCTGGATGAACTTCAACGAGTTCGAATCGAGACTGCCCGATGGATCGAGAATAGATCCAGTTTCATTCCAGATTCGGGAATAGCGGTGAGCCCATTACGTGCCGACCGGCCAACCTTGTTGAGCCGGGCCAATCTTGCTAAGTTGCCTGTCAGTGCTTCAGGCACTGCCGGCATCCGCTCGCGGATATTCGCGCCCGGGCAGACGTTGGCACGCGTCAGTGAGTTGAAAAGGTGAATTCGATGCAGGTTCGCAGCATTATCTTCTTCGAGGCGAAAGAGGGTCACGAAGAGCGGTTCAAGGCCAGTTTCGGCTCGCTTCGAGATGCGGTTGGTTTCCCAGGATTCCTCGGCGGGGAGTTCTCGCGGAGCGTTCAGAATCCGCGAATCTTTACCGTGACTGCCCTCTGGGAGAATCGCGAAGCCTATGCCGCCTGGCAAGCGCGAACCGCGGCGATGAGTGGTGCCCCATCGGCAACACTCGAGTTGCTCCAGGAGACACTCGTCGAGGTTCCTTCCGGTAAACCGTATGAGATTGTTTATGAGGTCGGTGCGACCTAGTCGCCAGTCCATTGACGGCACACTCGACCGTTTGTCACGTCACGAGGGTTGGTTGAGTCACCGATAATCATCAGGGACTACAGCGTATGAGATCCGGCGCGAAACAGGATCGGTTTCTTGGATCGCTCATTGGCATGGCGATCGGAGACGCGCTGGGCATGCCCGTCGCGGGATGGAGCGCGGAGCGGATCGCCGAGCGATTCGGTCGGATCGATGCCTTCTTTCCGCGAGTCTTCAACGACGGCGGCGAAATCAAGGCCGGGGAGTTCACCGACGAATCGGAGCTCGCGCTCTGCATCGTCGAATCGCTGACCACCAACGACGGCGTGCTCGATGTTGACAACATTGGCGCACGTTTTCTTCATCTCGCCCGGGGCGAGGCAAAGCGCTGGATGGAGGCTGATACGCTTGACGCTCTTTTGAGGGCGGACGATACACTAGAGTTCCGCGTACCTCTCAATGAAGATGGACCGGCCACGGGCGATGTCGCCGCTCGCGGAATTCCGATTGGGCTGTTGCACTCGGTGGGAACTCTTGATCCAGAGCAACTGCGGGCCGATGCAGAGACCGTCACCAGGATCACCCACGGAAGCCCAGCCGCGATTGCCGCAACGACCGCGGTCGCCTTTGTCGTCAACATCGCCGCGCGGGGAGCGCAACCTTCCAGCGAGTGGTCCACGAGCGCTGCCGACTTTCTGGGCAGTGGTTCGACTGCATCGGCACTACAAAGCGTGTCGGGTCTTGGTTCGTCAATCGAAGTAATGGACGCGGCGGGCTCGACAGCGGATGCCGCGTCCGTGGTTGCCTCAGCGGTTGGGATTGCTGCCGCGGAATCCGAGTTCATCGCGACCGTTTTCGCCGCTGTCAATGCCGGCGGCGCGGCCGATTCGCGAGGCGCAATTGCCGGCGCGATCGCTGGGGCTCGATACGGCATCTCTGGGATACCGCAATCGATGATTGATGAGCTCGAGGGCCGGATTTACGTTTCGCTCGCCGCGCCCTGGTTCTACAAGACCGCGCTCAGGCGTGCCGGGCTGGTGATCGATCTGCGGAGAGACCGTTAGTCCGCATCTGGAAAGCGGGTGTCGAACTCGTTCCTGAGCATGCCCATTTGAAGCTCGGCGGCATACGAATCGCCAACGAAACGGTGATCGCGTAGCACGCCCTCGCGCTGGAATCCGATCCGGTCGTACGCGCGGATTGCTCGTTCATTGGTCGTGAAAACGGTAAGTTCGACGCGGTGTAGGTTTCGATCGCGGAAGAGATAGCGCATCAATGTGACCATCGCGTCCGATCCATATCCCTTGCCTTGGCTCGATACCTCGCCGATCAGGATCCCAATCTCTGCCGATTTTGCCCGCCGATCAAGCAGATCGAAATCGATCCGACCGATCGGCCGCTCATCGGGATCGAGCACTGTGAAGTATCCGGAGTCTTCGAATCTGGAGAACCGGCCATCGAGATCGCTTTCGAACTGCTTCTCGGTCGTGAATGGCCGGTGATGTCCCCAGTAACGCATCACCTCGGGATCTGAAAACCAACGTCGCATCGCTGGTAGATCAGAGGCGAGCACCGGTCTCAATCTCACGAGTCTTCCAACTAGCATTCGTTCGACCTCACATGGTGGTAAACCGTATCATCACTTGGCACTCACCATCAAAGAGTGCTAACTCGTCTTGACTGCAAGTGGCGCAACGATATACTTCAGCGTGCGGCGGATAGCCATTCCATGCAGTCGCGATGCCGATTCTATTCGCCGGCGTTGATTTAGCCCAACCCAACCAAGGTCACCCAATAGTATGGCCGATAAACGAGATTATTATGAGGTTCTCGGCGTAGGCCGCGGTGCCTCCGCGGATGAGCTGAAGAAAGCGTACCGCTTGCTTGCACGCAAGTTTCATCCAGATGTGAACCAGGGTGATGAAGCAGCCGAAGAGCGATTCAAAGAGATCAATGAAGCCTACGAAGTGCTCTCGGACCCAGACCGTCGCGCCGGGTACGACCGCTTCGGCCATGCAGCGAATGGCACCGGCGGCGGCAATCCATTCGGCGGTTTCTCCGGCTCACCGTTCGGCGATCTGTTCGAGAGCTTTTTCAGCAGCGCGGGCTCTGGCAGTCGCCAACGCACGACCGCGGCTCGCGGTCAAGATTTGCAGGCGACGGTCGACTTGACCTTCGAAGAGGCGGTTTTCGGTGTCGACAAGGATGTCGAGATTATCCGGCTCGAAGCGTGCGAGGCCTGCAAGGGCTCACGGATGAAGGACGGCGCGGCTCCGCCGCGATGCTCGACCTGTGGCGGCACCGGTGAGGTTCGCCGTGTCCAGCAGACGGTGCTCGGTCAGTTCATGACGAGCACGCCGTGCTCCACCTGCCGTGGCGAAGGCGTCAACATTAGCGATCCCTGTCCAAAGTGCCGGGGCCGCGGACGAGTTTCCCAATCGCGCACGATCAAAGTCACCATCCCGCCGGGTATAGACGAAAGCCAGACCCTCCGGTTGTCGGGACAAGGTGAATTTGGACCAAACGGTGGCGGCGCGGGCAATCTATACGTCAAAGTGCGCGTCAAACCGCACGAGCATTTCACCCGCCTGGGCAAGCAGATTCACCTCCAACTCGGCGTCAATGTCGCCCAGGCCATGCTGGGCGACGAACTAGAGATCGACACGCTCGATGGTCCAGTGATGTTTAAAATGCCGCAGGGTACCCAATCGGGTCAGCAATTTAGGTTGCGGAACAAGGGAGTACCCGATCTTCGGGGTGGAGAGCGCGGCGATCAACTCGTGACGATTCACGTCGTGATTCCAAAGGAGTTGTCGCCCGACCAGCGGGAGCTCGTTGAACAGCTCGCCGGCAGCATGGGCAGCGATGTCACGCCGCAGCCCGCGAACCACCGCGGCTTCTTCGAAAAGGTAAAGGACGCCCTCGGCGTTTAGCCCGGCGGGCGTCAGCCAGCCTCGCTCAGAAGCATTCCGGTTCGGTGCACAGCTGATTTTGCTGAAATCGCGACGACAGCGGCTGCCGCCGCAATGGCGAGCAACACAAGTGGCCAACCCATCGGCTCGATTACGCCGATCTTGACGTTCAAAATGTCGACCAGAGAATCCGGCTCCGGGTGGGAGTAGAGAATCAATCGCCCGGCGCCCACCAGCGTGGCCAGGCTGAACAGCCCGCCGGCAACAAAGCTGAAGAGTCGACCGCTGAGCCCGATCGTACGTTGCACCTGATCCGTTTCGAAATTGGGCGCCAGAGCCGAAGCCGACGTATCGATCAGGGCGTACCCCGCCACCATCCAGATCATCAACATGAGAAGCTGGATTGACGGGACAAGCGGTGCCTGCCGGATCCAAAGCGATGCCGCGGCCGCGCTGACACTCACGAGCCCGATTGGCAAAATCGACGCAATTGCCTTCGCCAGAAAAATGCTAAACGCCGAGAAGGGGAGGGTACACATGAGATGTACATTTCGGCCCTCGCTTCCATACGAGTAGACCGAGATTCCGAGCGAGAGCCCCCAGGGCATAAGCGCGAGGGATCCATTTTTCGACCAAAATTCGAACTCCGAAGAGCCAAAAGTCGCGTTGTTGCTCCGCCCAAGCATCACCGAGTAGATCAGGACGACGCCAACTGGCCAGATCGCACCGCTCAATCGCCGCAGGTCCCGGAAGAGGACGAGCCACTCTTTCAATACAAGCGCCCCGATCCGGTGCGGCAGCAAACCCGCGATGCGGCTCAGCCACGACGTGATCGATTCGTTCGGTACAGCGGTCTGAACGGCTTGTGTCTGTGCCAAACCGCGAAAGAATGTCCCGCGGAAGACCTGAAACGCCACGGCAATGAGCACTCCGCTGAGCGCCAGCAGGCCGGTGGTCGCGATCACGGGGAGCACAAGACGCCCATGCGCTGCTTCCTGCAGCGCCATTGCTCCGGCGCCGACGGGAGTCCATTCCAACGCGTTCCAAATCGATTCGTACTGGTTTTGATTGACGACGTTTCCGAGTTTCTCCGGCCGGGGGGCGAGCGCTCGCCAGCCGACGAGAATCAACGTCATGATAGCGAGACTAATGCACAACAGAAAGAGCCGTGCTCGGCGCGGTGGTATATAGCGTGTTACCAACGAAACGACGATCACTGACGTTGACGTCGCAATCGAAAGAAAAGCAAAGAGCAACAGTAACGCCAACGGCCAGTACAAAACACGATCCGATTCCACAAATCCGTAGCCGAGCGCGCCGGCAATGATGAGCATCCCCGCAGGAGCAACACCGAGTGTCGCCTCAATGTATTTGCTCCCGAAGAGCGCCCTGAGCGGAATTGGCAACGTGAGGAGAAACGGGATGTCGTCGGCCAGAAACATCGCCTGCAGCGCGGTGGTGGAACTGCCGATGAATGCGCCGATGCATCCGAATGCGATGATGACAGCCAGCAGCGCCCTTGCCTCGGCCACATCGTTGAGGCTACTGACCGCGGATGCAAATCCGATGGTCAAGAGCGCGGTGAATCCCAAAATCGCTGGAACGGCGAAGCCAAAGTGCAGGCCGACCATTGCCGGCGATTTCCGTCGCTTGACGGCGAGGCGATTGCGGAACGCGCGAAGCTTGACCGCGATAATGGTCCAACCGGTTCGGCGCGATGAGTCCTCATATGTTGCGCGAGGTTCCGCGGCCACGGTTTTCATGTATGGCGAGGGGTGTAAAGCCCGATCGACGGGGCCGCGGCGGCGCCGGTAAGCCCGAGGAAAATACGCTCGAGCGATGCGGACGGCAAACCGTAGTTGTTTCTCAATTCGGACAGACTGCCGATTGCCACCAATCCTCCTTGATCGAGAATCCCAACCCGATCGCACATCTGTTCAGCGGTCTCGAGCACGTGCGTTGTCATGAAGACCGTGGCGCCGCGATCGCAGATCTGGCGTAACACGTCTTTGACGACTCGGGCGCTTCGGGGGTCAAGCCCATTCGTCGGTTCATCCAGAAAAAGCACTTCAGGCTCGTGGATGAGCACCCCCGAAAGCGCAATTTTTTGCCGCATTCCCTGGGAGTATGTTTCGATGAGTTGATCCGCGGCACCGTCAAGCTCAAATGCTCCGAAGAGCTCGCTTGAGCGAATCTCCCGTTGCTTTCGAGAAACGTTGAAGATGTCTGCCATGAATCGAAGGAATTCCCGTCCGGTCAACTTGTCGTAAAGAAACGGATTCTCTGCCATGTAACCGATGAGGCTCTTCAATGCAAGCCGTTCGCGGGCGACATCCTTCCCGGCGACTCTGGCGAAGCCTGAATCGGGAGCGATCAACCCGGTCAAGATCTTGATCGTGCTGCTTTTTCCGGCTCCATTCGGCCCGAGGAAGACGAACAGCTCGCCCCTTGCAACTGAAAAGGAGAGGTCGTGAATCCCGGCGCCGGAGGCGTAACACTTTGTTAGGTCGCTGACCTCGATCACACGGAGGTTCCTGACGTGATTCAAGCTGAAAGGGTCCAGTGCATCGAGGACGCCTCAGATGGAATCAGGCTAACGCAAGTTCTCTCTCGAGCGCATCCCCCGTTAGTGCGAGACAAGTAATCGAAGCGCAAAACGGGCGCGACCGCGGTCGCGCCCGAATCTGAAACCCATGCTGCTCGAGATG
>CAYJPA010000034.1:18827-53741 GCA_964371945.1 uncultured Sphaerobacteraceae bacterium
CACTCCCCCCCCCCCCCCCCCTTTCTGCCCCAACAACTAACCCCCCCCCAACCGGGGCCCCACCCCGGCCGCGCCCGAATCTGAACCCCATGCTGCTCGAGATGCATTCTGCCTGTGCCCGTTAGTCGCCGCCCAGCGGAAGGGTTTTGACAGCCGCGAACAGTTCGTTGAGGAGTATGTCCCCGATCGTTGTGACGATTCCGATGGTCACGACCACGACCAGGACAATAATGAGAGCGTATTCGATCATAGCCTGACCGGATCGTTCAGGTTCTGTCCTTGTGGACGTTCGTTTAACAATGAACGCGAGTAATCTGCTCATGACTGTTGCCCGGCGAGTTAGATTTGAGCTGCTGCCATCGAATCGCGACTGAGCCTGTGCCCTGGATTACTTGTTGATCGATGAGTGCAACGGGATGAGTGCGAACATGATCTCTGATTGCACGCGGCGTCTGTTAGTCCGATTTGAAGGCCCAACGGCGAAATCGCGTCGCGCGGACCATCTCCTTTCGTTCGGCGGAGTCGAACGTTAACGCGCGAGCAACGCGCCTGATTGTTCGAAAATTCGAGGTCGTTCCTCGCGGGTTACGCCGCCGGTCCCTCGTCTGCACCATCGCGCTTCGGGCAGGAAACGCCTAAATGCTGTGACTGAGCTCAGCCTATCCGATTTAGAAGGCCGCGGGCAGGACACACCTTTCACATTCGACCACGGTACCCTCGTATGCCCAATTGTTCCGTTCCGGACGATCGGGTCAACCTGAATGGCTGGATACGAACCGGTACTTCGCCCCGAACGGGCATTTGGGTCCGCCCCTTATGCGTACGCTTCCTGTGGCACAGGAACCATGATCTCGATTGAAATCCCTTTGTTTGGTCGATGCTCTTGCATCATCGTTGCGCTGAGCAACTGCAATCGATGCTGGAAGTGCGGTTCGAGCAGCCGCTCATTCACGACCTCACGATCGGTTTGGAGTGACGTGGCGTCGAGTCGTAGTCTGGCAACTGTTTGATCGCGTTCGACATGAATGTCGATATGATCGGCAGCTCCCTCAGCCAAGAGCGCCGCCAGAATCGACTGAACCATACGAAAAATCGCCACTTGCATCGTTGAGTTCAGTTGCAGATCGTGCTCGGGACCAGAGACGTCAAACTGAATGTCCTTGAGCCGGCCGAGCTCTGTCATGTAGCGACGGAGTGTCGCGATCAATCCGATGTCATCAAGCATCATCGGCCTGAGGTCGAAGATGATGCGCCGCGTCTCCTGGAGAGAAGCGTTGATCATTCCTTTCAGGCTGCTTAGTTCGGTGCGGGCTTCGTTGACGTCGCGATCGATCAGTCGCTCGCATATTTCGGCACGAAGGATTAGGTTCGTTAGCGACTGGGTTGGACCGTCGTGAATCTGGCGCGAAATACGAAGTCGTTCGTCCTCTTGAGCCTCGATGATGCTGAGATAGCCGGGCTCGCCGATGATCCGCGTTCCGCCGCCCTCCGTGACGCTCGTTTGACGGGAGCCATACCCGGCCGATCCGAAATCGGGCGACTGAACCTGAAGGCCGAGCAGATCAATCAAGAGCCGCAGCTTCTCTTGGTACTCCCGAATATGCTGCTGACGGTTTTGCAGCTGCTCTGCTTGCGATCGCATCATGAAGAGGCGAAGTTGAACCTCGTGCGAGTTGTTGTATAGATCGCGGATGTCTTCTCGACTGTAATTGTCAAGATGGAGCTCCATGTCGCGGACGCGGTTCGACATTTGGAGCTCGCGATTCGCAAGCTTTTCTACCTCGCTGCTCGTTTTGCTCAACAGCAAAGCGATTTCGCTCAGGGATTGGACCGATTGCTCGAGCTCGGATCGACATTCGCCCTCGAGCGCGACCACGCGGTCGAAAAATTCCTTGGTCTGCGGCGGTGGCAACATAATGGGTTTGGACTCCCGGAGGGCGAACGACGCGATGTGATCGCGGGTCGAATTCACGGCAATGCGAGGCATTCCCTGCCGGGAGCGTACGTCTGCTGCCCCGTCACCGCTATGCGACGATTGTCCCAATGCTGAAACAGCCCCGGCTGTTTTTGAGCCAGCCGGGCGCCGTGCTATCATTGTTACAACGCGTCTGAAGCGCGCTTTGCCCATGTTGGCGAGTGGTGAAATGGTATCACACGGGCCTTTGGAGCCCATGTTTCAGGTTCGAGTCCTGGCTCGCCAGCCTCTTGGCAACGCAACGTCAACTCCCGTGAATTTCAGAATTCCTTGGGTCGAATCATTTGATGTCTGCCAGCACCGTTGATGGTTCAACGCCGTCCGATCGCGACAGCGTGGCGCTCGTGGTGCTTGCCGCGGGCGCCGGCACGCGGATGAAGTCGACGCTCCCCAAGCCGCTCCATCAAGTTGCCGGCATGCCTATGGTATGGCACGTACTTAAGGCCGGACGCGCGGCAAACCCGGTCATCAGCGTCGTCGTGCTGAGTCCCGCAATCGCATCACACCCGGCCTGGCTGACTTCCGCGATCGAGGCGGAAGTAGTCATCCAGGATCCCCCGCTTGGGACCGCCGATGCGGTCTCAACGGCGCTCGAAATCATCCCGGACGTTGATTGGCTGCTTGTTCTGTTTGCCGATCATCCGGTCTTGACAGAAGATCCTGTTCGGCGACTGATCAACCGTGCTCGGGCGAGCAATGCGCTTGCGACGATCTTGACCTGTGTCGTCCCCGAGGCCGGAGCATACGCTAGGATCGATCGCGACGATCTCGGCCGGCTGATGCGAATCGTCGAGCGCAAAGACGACGATCTGGCAATGCGCTCGGGCCAGATTGAGATCAATAGCGGCATGATGGCGATCGACGCGCGGTGGGCGCGTACCGCCCTGCGGCGGATTCCGAAAAGCCAGGTCACGCAGGAGTTTTACTTGCCGGAGCTCGTGCGAATCGCCGTCGACGAACGTGCTCATGACGAACCGTGGCCCGTGCAATCGGTCAGCGGTGATCTCGAAGATTTGCTCGGGATCAATGACCGGATCGAACAATCTCAGGCAGACGACATCCTTCGTCGCCGGATACGGCGAAGCCACATGCTGAATGGGGTCACTTTCGTGATGCCGGAGACGATTTCGATCGACGAGGATGTTGTCATCGGCGCTGACACGACGCTACTCCCATTTACTGTTCTCCAGTCTGGGACTCGCATCGGTAGTCACTGCACCATCGGTCCACACGCGGTCATCTCCCGAAGCACACTGGGCGACCACGTCGTTGTTCGCTCGTCAACGATCAGTGATTCGATACTGGAATCGGGGTCGGATGCGGGTCCGTACGCGCACCTGCGAAACAATGCACGGCTTGGCCCTGATGTGCACGTGGGTAGTTACGCGGAAATCAAGAATTCCTCCCTGAGTGAGGGCGCGCGGGTTGGCCATTTTGGATATCTCGGTGACGCGGAGATCGGAGCTCGTACGAATATTGGAGCCGGTACGGTGACCTGTAATTTCGATGGGGTAAGCAAGCATCGGACGGTCATCGGCGAGGATGCGTTTGTTGGGAGCGACACGATGCTTGTAGCTCCGGTCACGATTGGCGACAAGGGGCGCACTGGGGCCGGGGCGGTCGTGACGAAAAACGTGCAGCCTGGCGAAACGGTCTACGGAGTGCCGGCTCGCGCGCGAGCACAATCGAACGATCCTGATCTGACGGGGTCATCCGTCGCCACAAACAAGAACGAGGGCAAGGATTAATGGACGGGCGGCTCCAGATCTTCACGGGGAACGCGCATCCAGATCTCGCGCGAGAGATCGTGGGTGAGCTCGAATCGCCGCTCGGTAGGGCTGTTGTCGGAACCTGGCGAAACGGCGAGACCCGCGTCAAGCTCGAAGAGAATGTCCGAGGTTCGGATGTCTTCATTATCCAATCACTCAGTAATCCAGCAGACCATCATCTTATGGAGCTGCTCTTGATGATCGACGCCGCGCGGCGTGCATCAGCGTCACGAATCACGGCGGTGATCCCATACTATGCGTACGCAAAGCAAGAGAAGAAGACATCCGGGCGCGAACCGATCTCGGCGAAACTGGTCGCCAACTTAATCGTCACCGCCGGCGCCGACCGTGTCCTCACACTTGATCTGCATGCGGCCGCGATTGAAGGTTTTTTCGATATCCCAGTTGATCATCTTCGGGCCGCATCGCTACTCGCGCATCGATTCCGGCGTGATCGCAAGGAGAACCTGGTTGCGGTCAGCCCGGATGCCGGGGGAGTCGCGAGAGCCGACGAGTTCAGAGCTCGGGTCGGAGCTCCGCTCGCGATTATTTCGAAGCGCCATCCTGGACCAGACTCAACCGAGGTGTTGGAAATGGTCGGAGATGTCGACGGCCGAATCGCCGTGATCATCGACGACATGATTTCGACCGGCGGGACTCTCATCGCGGCCGCGATGATGCTGAAGGATCGAGGCGCAACCGAGATCCACGCGGCCGCCACTCACGGGATCTTCGCGGACGACGCGCTGGAGTCGATCGCAAATTCGCCGATCAACCGGATACTCGTGACGAACACGATTCCGCTTCCGCCCGGTCCGCGAGAACTCCTGGACGTGGTCACCGTGGCGCCGTTGCTAGCGGAGGCGATTACACGGATCCACAAAGATCTCAGCATCAGCGCGCTCTTCACGTGATCGTCGGCCGCGAATTCGTTCGAGTCGATAGTGTCCCGAGCACGATGGACCTCCTGACCGAACGGGCCACGACCGGAGCTGAAGAGGGTCTGGTGATCGTGGCGGACGAGCAAACCGCCGGCCGCGGCCGCGCGGGCCGCGGTTGGGAAGCCCCGCCGGGCACTTCCCTGCTTTGTTCGATTCTGCTTCGTCCCAATGTCAAGCCGGATCGGCTGGGCGTCTTGGGACTTCTGGTCGGAGTGGCGGTGGCTGATGCCATCGAATCGACGACATCTGTGCAGTGTCAACTCAAATGGCCAAATGATGTCTGGATCGACGGGTTGAAGGTCGCGGGCATTTTGCTGCAATCACGCCTGAATGCTGCCGGTGTCGATTTTGTCAACGTGGGTATTGGAATTAATGTCACAACGCCGGAGGCGCAGCTCGTGCCCGCCGCAACGAGCCTGTTTGTCGTAACGGGGCAAGCAATCTCCCGTGATGAAATGTTGGACTCACTCTGTGGGTCTCTCGATCGTGTTTACAATGACTTTATGGAGAACAGCAGTGGAGACTCGATGTGTGAGTGGCGACAGCGGGCTGCCTTGATCGGTGAGAACGTGAGTGTCGTTCAGGATGGAGTCACGTTGACCGGTCGATTTCTGGGTGTCGATGACGATGGCAAATTGCTCCTCGAAACCGACGATGGCCATCGAGTCGCACTTGTGCAAGGAGATTTGCTCATGGGCCCAAGGCAGTCTCAATAACAGGTTCGCGACCACTCCAAATATCCTAGAAATGGCGATTTCCTGCACTCGTTAGCTTTCAAGTATGGCATGATTGGTCCAATCCGCCACAATGGCCGACGCCGATTTATGTTGTCCGCCCAGTTAGGCTCCTCTATACTCACGGGCGGCGTTCCGATCACCACGGAACACGCATTGGCGAAACGGCTGCCGCATCGAGACGAAAGTCGAGACCCCTCAATGAATTTCGATCTTACCGACGAGCAAAAGCAAGTTCAGAGCATGGTTCGTGAATTTGCCGCGCGCGAGATCGCCCCGTACATCCAGGAATGGGACGCCAAATCCGAGTTCCACCGAGAGGTGCTCGACAAGATGGGCGAGCTTGGGATACTCGGACTGCCGATTCCAGAGCAATACGGCGGGCTTGGACTCGACTACGTGAGCCTGGCGCTGGCATGCGAGGAGCTCGAATATGTCGATACCTTCCTGCGCGTGATCATGAGCGTACATGTTGGCTTGAACAGCCTCGCACTGCTCCAATGGGCAACTGAAGAGCAGAAGCAGCGTTGGCTTACACCTCAAGCTCAGGGGCAGAAGATCGGAACCTTTGGCTTGACCGAGCCAAACGCCGGATCCGACGCCGGTTCAATCGAATCGACCGTCGTCCGCGATGGTGATAGCTATGTTCTCAATGGCTCAAAACTCTGGATCTCGCTGGCCGATGTTGCCGACCACTTTCTAGTTTTTGCCAGCATGGATCGTTCCAAAAAGCATCATGGCTTGTCCGCGTTCGTGCTCGAACGTGGAATGGACGGCTTCACCACCGGGTCCATCAAGGGTAAGCTTGGCGTTCGCGCCGGAAACACCGGCGAGCTCGCGTTCAACAACGTACGGATTCCAATTGAAAACAGGATCGGCGAAGAGGGCGAAGGCTTCAAGATCGCGATGAGCTGTATCGATCAAGGGCGCTTTACGGTTGGCTCCGGCGCCGTCGGTCTCACTCGCGCTTGTCTGGACGAGAGCGTCAAGTATGCGAACGCCCGCATGGCCTTTGGCCAGCCGATTGGCAAGTTCGAGCTTGTGCAGCAGATGATCGCGAAGATGGCCGCCGGTTACGAGACTTCGTACTTGTTGACCATGAAGGCCGCCGAGTTGAAGAATCGTGGTATCAGGAGCACGCGCGAAACGTCGCTCATGAAGTGGCACAGTTGCGATGTCGCGTTGCAGTCGGCCGATGACGCTATCCAGATTCACGGCTCCTACGGCTTTTCGAACGAGTATCCGGTAGAGCGCTTTTGGCGAAACGCGCGCGGAGCCGTCATTTATGAAGGCACGCGCGAGATTCACACCGTGCTTCAGGCAGAGTACGCGCTTGGATACCGGCAGGATAAGCCGATTCGCAGGCCGCAGCTGCCCGCGGTGGGATTCGATCTCTAGAAGTCCGTTCCGGTCCCCTGGATCTCGAACGGGATCGACGGCCAGGGCAGCGCGCCCTGGCCGCTCGTGCGTAAATAGCCGGGTGAGAACGAAGGCAAGTAACAAGTCAGGAGCCACACCGTGGCAAAGAGCGTGATCCTCGGTGGAGCAAGAACCCCATTCGGTAAGCTCGGCGGCGCGCTTGCATCCAAACAAGCGGTGGAGCTCGGCGGGATCGCAATTCAGGCCGCGATCGAACGCTCTGGCGTGTCGCCTGATGCGATCGAGCACGTGATCATGGGCCAGGTTCTGCAGGGTGGCGCCGGCCAGATTCCATCGCGGCAGGCGGCGTTCAATGCGGACCTGGCGAAAACCGTCACGTCCGAGACGATCAACCGGGTGTGCGGCTCCGGGATGCGCGCTGTCAATCTTGCAGATCTCCTGATCCGATCCGACGAGCACCAGGTGATCGTCGCGGGGGGCATGGAGAGCATGAGCAATGCTCCTTACCTCTTGCGAAAGGCCCGGTTCGGCTACCGTTTCGGCGACGGCATTATTGAAGACATGATGATCAACGACGGGCTCCTATGCGCGCTCGAAGGGGTGCAAATGGGAACCCACGGCGACAATGTTGCCGCCGAGGAGGGCGTTGGACGGGAGATCCAGGATGCGTGGGCGCTTCGATCGCACCAGCGGGCAATCGCCGCGCAAGACTCCGGCCGTCACGGTGAGGAGATCGCTCCAATAAAGATCGTGACGCGAAAGTCGACAACATTGGTCGACACAGATGAAGCGCCACGGCGCGACACCAGTTCCGAAGCGCTTGCCAAGCTCGATCCCGCGTTCAATGTTGGCGGCACCGTTACCGCCGGCAACGCACCGGGTCTAAACGACGGCGCCGCTGCACTTATCGTCACCTCCGATGCCTGGGCGGCTGAGCTTGGACACCGCCCGCTCGCGACGATCGTCTCTCAGGCCGAAGCCGCTTGGGGGCCGGCCTATCTGGCATACACGCCGGCAATGGCCGCGGAGATCGCGCTCAGGAAGGCCGGCATCAAAGCGTCGGACCTGGCACTCGTCGAGATCAATGAAGCCTTTGCGAATGTCGCGTATGTCTCCGCAATGCGACTCGGTGTCAGCGACGAGATTGTCAATGTCAACGGCGGCGCGGTCGCCCTCGGTCATCCGATTGGGGCGAGCGGCGCCAGACTCGTATTGACACTTGTTTTGGAACTTCGAAGGCGCGGCGGCGGCTACGGTTTGGCAGCGATCTGCTCGGGCGGTGGACAAGGCGACGCGATCATCGTCCATGTCGATCCGAAGGGGCTCTAGCAATATGACCGGAGTCTATTCACTGAACGGCGTCACGCCCAAGATCGCGGACGATGTCTATATCGCGCCCGGCGCGATCGTGGCTGGCGATGTCGAGATCGGGACGGGATCGAGCATTTGGTTCAACGTGGTTCTTCGCGGCGACACTGAACCGATCCGGATAGGTGCCAGGACGAACATCCAGGACGGCGCCGTGCTCCACATAGACCCGGGCGCGCCTTGCATCGTTGGTGATGATGTCACAATCGGGCACGGCGCGATCGTCCATGGAGCCAACATTGGAAATGGCGCAACTATCGGGATGGGCGCGGTCGTGCTTTCGCTCGCGACGATCGGTGAGCGCGCGGTAATTGCCGCCGGCGCGGTGGTTTCGGAAGGAACCGAGGTGCCACCGGCCACGTTGATGATGGGCGTGCCTGCCAAGCCCCGGCGAGAGCTGGAGCCCGAGCTGCAAGAACGAATGGCGATGGGATCGCGTCACTACGTTGAAAACGGCAAACGCTTTCGAACGGGGCTGCGTTCTGTATGTGAAACAGAGAAGGAGTGACCTTGGCTGTCGAGATTGAAGTTGTGGATGGCGTTGCCATGGTCACGATGAGCCGGCCTGAAGCGCTCAACGCGTTCAACACCGAGCAGCTCAAGACCATGATCGACGCGTTTCGTCGGGTGCGCGACGATGATTCGGTCCGCTGCGTGATCCTGACCGGGGCCGGCGAGCGAGCATTTGCGGCCGGCGCCGATATCAAGGAGATGGCCGGCAAATCCGAAGCTGAAGGACTCGCATTCGGTCGGCTTGGTCACGCGATGACCAACACAGTCGAATCGATGGCGAAACCGGTGATCGCCGCGGTGAATGGCTTTGCGCTTGGCGGCGGGTCAGAACTGGCACTTGCGTGCGACATCCGGCTGGCATCAGAGAATGCGGTTTTTGCGCAACCGGAAGTGTCGCTGGGGATTCCCCCCGGATGGGGAGCAACCCAGCGATTGACCCGCCTGGTTGGTACCGGATTGGCCGCCGAGATTATCTTCACCGGCCGCCGGGTGAAGGCCGACGAAGCGCTTCGGATTGGTTTAGTTAACGCGGTTTATCCGCTCGATCAATTGCTCGACGAAACCCGCAAGATCGCGTCGCAGATTGCGAAGCAGAGTCCGCGAGCGGTTGCGTCTTCGAAATCGCTGATCCAGTTGGCGTTCAACGGGCAGATGCGATCTGGCCTGGATACCGAGGCAAGCGTGTTTGGTCAGGCGTTCGGCACCGAGGATCAACGAGAAGGGATGAATGCCTTCATCGAAAAGCGAACCCCGAACTTCACCGACGCGTAAGCGCAAGGGAGCAGGTCGATGCCCTATTCGATTGTCGTGTTGATCAAGCAAGTGCCCGATATGAACACGTTGCGAGTCGATCGTGCTACCGGCAAGCCATTGCTCAGCGGTCAACTCGCCATCAGCTCCTACGACGACTACGCGATCGAGGAGGCGCTGCGGATCAAAGAAGTGCATGGCGGAGAGATCACGGTCATTTCGGCCGGCGCGCCCTCGGTGAAGGACGCGGTCACCCGCGCGCTTGCGATGGGCTGCGATCGCGGCATTGTTGTTGCACTCGACAACCTGCAAGGGCTCGATTCTTTGCAGGTCGCGGAACTGCTCGCGGAACAGATCAAGACGATCGAGTTCGACATCATCTTCGCGGGCCAGAACTCCGACGATGTATCGACCGGGCAGGTCGGTCCTCAAGTTGCAGAATTGCTTGGGATTCCGTCGCTTGGCTCGATCGCAAGCGTTCAGCCCGACGGTACAAAGCTTACGATTCCGCGGGATACCGAGGACGGACGTCAGACGATCGAGGTGCAAACACCGGTCATGTTGATGGCGCAGGCCGGTCTCAACGAGCCCCGCTATCCATCGCTCAAAGGCATCATGGCGGCCAAGAAGAAGCCGCTCGATACCGTAACGGCAACCGTCGCTGGAGTCTCGAACCGATTGAGCTGGGGCGAGCCCACGGTGCCGGAGCGTCAGCCGGCAGGCATCCTGGTCCAGGATCAACCTGCCGCTGAAGCTGCAAAACAGCTTGTCGGCTGGCTCCGAAAGCGGAAACTCGTCTAGCAAACGAACGTTGGCGTGAGCAAGGCATCGCGCTGGAGGAGCACCATGGCCGGAACAGTATTGGTTGTCGCGGAAGCAGGCGAGTCGGGACTTCGTCCGATCTCACTCGAGTTGGTCACCGCGGCTCTCGAAGTTGCAGGGCTCGCCGGGAGCACGGTCACCGCACTGATCATGGGTAGTGGGGTCGACGACGCCGCGGCAAAGCTGGCCGGTACTGGCGTCGAACGCGTGCTGATTGTCGATGATGAACGGCTCTCGCATCTGACGCCGCCGTTGCTTGCTCACGCATTGGCAGGTGTGATCGAGTCCCTTCAACCCTTCGCGGTGATCGTACCAACCACGACGGCAGGCATCGAGTATGCCCCGCGAGTAGCGGCGCGGCTCAATTTGCCGATCGCGTCGGATTGCATCGGACTGTCGGTCGAAGATGGCGCACTCATCGCAATTCGACCAATCCTTGGTGGCCGGGTTCAGACGGCCGTCAAGATGAGCAACGCCAGCCCGGCGATCGTCACCGTGCGGCAGGGCAGCTTCGAAAAAACCGTCGAAACGGCTGGCGACACGACACCGGAAACCTTTCCAGTGAATCTCGATAGTGCCGACAATCGCATTAGGGTGGTCGGTGTCGCGGAAAAGGAGACCGGCGATGTCGGGCTCGATACCGCCAAGACGATCGTCGGCGGTGGACGCGGGCTCAAAGAGGCGAGCAATTTCGGTTTGGTCGAAGAACTTGCCGCAGCACTCGGCGGCGCGGTCGCCGCGACTCGCGCCGTAACCGATGCCGGCTGGCGGCCTCATCACGATCAAATCGGCCAAACCGGACGAGTCGTCTCGCCGAGACTCTACATCGCGGTCGGGATCAGCGGCGCGGCCCAACATGTCACCGGTTTGCAGGGCGCCGAGAACGTCGTTGCCATCAATCGCGATCCGGATGCGCCCATCTTCAAGATCGCATCGTTTGGCATTGTGGGCGATCTGTTCGAGATTGTGCCCGCAATCATTGCGGAATTGAAAGCGAGCGCCTAATCGGGCGGATGGGACAAAGGAGCGAACAGTGGCTGATGAGCGGTTCGATGCGATTGTCGTCGGAGCCGGCCCGGCCGGGATCACGGCCGCCAAAGACCTCGCCGCTGGTGGACTTTCGGTGGTCGTGCTTGAGCGCGGTCAGTATCCGGGCTCAAAAAACGTCTCCGGCGGCATCCTTTATCGCCAGCCAACTGAAGAGATGGCGCCTGGCTTCGAATCTGAGGCCCCGCTGGAACGGCCAATCATCGAACAGCGTTATCTGATGCTGACCGAAGACGCGATGCTCGGCGGTCTCTTCCGGTCGATGAAGTTCGCGGAGGCGCCGTACAACGCTTATTCCGTGCTCCGCTCTGAATTCGACCGCTGGTACGCGACCAAAGCCGAAGAAGCGGGGGCAGAAGTCTATCCCGAATTCACTGTTACGGATCTGATTTGGGAAGAGGGCGCGGTCGCCGGCGTGACGACCGGCGAGCCGGATGGCGAGCTGCGGGCACACGTGGTCGTACTCGCGGATGGCGCGAATTCACTGCTCGCGCAACGGGCAGGGTTGCATCGGGAATGGGATCCGATCGACCAGGCGCTTGTCGCGAAAGAACTGATCGCGCTGCCGGCGGAGAAGATCGAAGACCGCTTCGCGCTCCCCACTGGACTCGGCACCGCCTACGAAATCTTCGGGGAATCGACCGCCGGCATGCTTGGTTACGGCTTCATCTACACCAACAAGGAATCGATCTCGATCGGCACCGGCGCCTTGTTGCAAGATTTGATAGACAGTGGGCGCAATGTCAACGATCTGCTCGACCGATTCAAGCGCCATCCCGCGATCGCTCCGCTCCTGCAGGGCGGCGAGACGATCGAGTATTCGGCCCATCTCATTCCTGAGGGTGGTTTCAAGCGGCTCCCGCAACTCTTTTCCGACGGCGTGATCGTGGTCGGTGATGCAGCGGGATTGGTGAATCCGGTCAATCGCGAGGGCGCGAACCTGGCGATGCTCTCCGGTCGATTCGCGGCGCAGGCGGTCATCGAAGCCAGGGAACGCGGGGATACCTCTGCCGCATCGCTGTCAAGGTATCGGGAATTGCTCGACGACAGTCTCGTCATGAAGGATATCTACAAGATCCGGAACACCACCGATTTCGCGCATGCCCGTCCACACCTCTTCACCTACTACCCGAAATTGATGGCCGACGCGGCCGAAGAGTATTTGACCGTGGACGGGGTTTCAAAAAAGGAAAAGCAAAAGAAGATCGCTTCGATCTTCACGAGCGTTCCTAAGAGCCGACTGCTGAACGATGCCTGGGGCGCCTTTCGTTCATTGACCTGATTCGCACCTGTGTGGGAATGCACATGATGCCAATGTAAGGCGTTTCGAGAAACGCCCTCATTCCGATTCAAACAAACATACTCCAGTGCATCCGGGCAGACGGATTCTTCGCGTAGTATAGAACCGCGTTCTGAAGAAGCCGTGTGGCATGACGCGTTGGGCGTTTCACGAAACGCCCCTACACATTGCCTCGTATCAGTTACTGTAGAGGAATTGCTGGGGCCGGGCGTACGAAGTGTCCGCCCGGCCCCTGACCGTTACTTCTCGTCGCTGAGGAGGATCGCGGGTACTCCACTCTCTGATACAAGGCTGTTGAATCCTGGCAAATCGGTCGCGAGCACCTTCTTGAGCTCGGCCAGTTGAACGTCGACTTTTGAGGCCAGGTCCACAAAGAGCTCGCCGGCCTGTTTGGTCGGTGCAGCATCCGCGTTGCCGACCATAAACGAGAGCGCGGCCAGCTTCGAGTTCAGCTTCACCGGGTAGTTCAAACTGTCTTGCTCGCTTTGGATCTTGACCTGGAGCAATTCCTCCTCGACCGAGTCAAGCCGCTCGACCAGCAACTTGCCGCCCGCGACGACCCCCGGCTCCGCCTCCGTATTCTTGACGCGTCGCGCCCATTCGACCGCTTGCGTGCGAATCGTCCGAATCGAATTCACCGCCTTGTTGAGCGCGTCGTGCTTAAGATGGATCGCGTTCAGAAGCTCGAATTGCTCGCGATACTGTGCGGGCGTCGTGGAGAGCCGCGGATCTTTCAAAACCTCGAATGACTCTGTTTGGACCGTCTTCCCGACCGTAAGGCGGACCTGGTAGGTTCCAGGAACAACCTTGGGTCCGTCGCGTCCCGGCTGATCGCCGCCCTTGGTCGCGATCTTGGTCGCCTTCGCGAGCTTGAAGTCCCACACAAACCGGTTCAATCCTGATTTCGCGGGGACAAACGCTTCATCCGGTTCTTCGTCTTCCTTCTTTTCGGCAGGCGGGAACTCCTTGTCGTCCTTTTTCTCCTGCTCATCCTTCTTCGGTTTGCTCTTGAACGACCGAATCTCGCCGCCATCTTTGTCAAGGATCGCGAGCGTGATCTCCTCCTTCGGCTCTTCTGGCAGCAGGTAGTTGATGATCACGCCGTCGGGCGGATTCTCGCCGGCATCGAGCCAGCTCTGTTTCACCTCACCGGCAGGGCTCTTGTCGTACATGTAGGCGGGCACTTGAGTGGCCGCGAACGCGTAGTTTTTGCCCTGCACGGGGCTGTGGCCAAAGCCAGACATCGAACCATACCGGAAGGTGTCGCGGGGCTTGATGAGCGTGACCTTCTCGGGCGCCTCCTGCCTGGCGAGCTGCCGGATCAGCGTCACATCATCGAGAATCCAGAATGAGCGCCCGTGGGTCGCGACCACAAGGTCCTCTTCGGTGAAAACGAAATCGTGGATCGGAACGACCGGCAGGTTCCCACCAAGCCGTTTCCAGTTCACACCGTCGTCGTACGAAACGTAGATCCCGGTTTCGGTTCCAGCGTAGAGCAGTCCTTTTTGCCCTGGATCCTCCCGGATGACGCGGGTGAAGTCATCGGCAGGGATTCCGCCGGTGATCTTGGTCCAGGTTTTGCCGGAGTCGCTGGTTTTGATGAGGTATGGCTGGAAGTCATCGTGCTTGTACCGGTTGGCGGCCACGTACGCTGTCTTCGCGTTGTGCGGCGACGCTTCGATCAGCGAGATCAGCGACCACTCCGGCAGGTCCTGCGGGGTGACATCGCTCCAGTTCTTGCCGCCGTCTGCTGAAAAGTGGATCAATCCGTCATCGCTTCCGGCCCAGAGCAGACCTTGCTTGATCGGCGACTCCGCTATTGTAAAGACGGTGCCGTAGATCTCGGCGCCGGTATTGTCCTTGGTGATCGGACCGCCCGACGAACCGTGCGTCGATGGATCGTTCCGGGTCAGGTCGGGAGAGATCGTGTCCCAACTCGATCCCTCATTGATCGAACGGAAGACATGGTTGCCTCCGCAGTAAATCGTGTTGGGATCGTGCGGAGAAAGAATCAGTGGGTATGTCCACTGGAAGCGATACTTGTATGCCTCCGCGCCCGATCCCGAATACTCCTCCGGCCAAACCGAGATGCTTCGCGCCTGGCGCGATTCATGGTCGAGCCGGGTCATGTACCCCTGGTACTCGCCCGCATAGACGATGTTTGGATTGTCCGGCCGTACCGCGATGTACCCGGCCTCGCCGCCGCCGACTTCATACCACTCGGTGCGCGTGATCACCCCGTGGTTTGAGCGACTTGGAACGCACATCGAGGTGTTGTCTTGCTGCGAGCCATAGACCCGGTACGGACGACGGCTGTCAGTCGTCACATGATAGAACTCGGAGGTCGGTTGGTTGTATTGCGCCGACCATGAAAGACCGCCGTTGTAGCTGACGGTGCCGCCGCCATCATTGCCGAGCAGCATCCGGCGCGGATCAGCCGGATCGATCCATAGATCGTGGTTGTCGCCGTGCGGCGCCGGAACCGGCTCGAAGACCTTGCCGCCGTCGACACCGCGGAACATTTCGACATTGAGCACCCAGACGGTATTGGCATCCTTCGGATCGGCATGGATGTGTGAGTAGTACCAGGCGCGTTGGCGGAGCCGCCGATCCTCGTTGAGGCGCTGCCACGTTTCGCCGCCATCGTCGGAGCGGAAGACGCCGCCATCCTCGTTCTCGACAATCGCCCAAACACGGCCGGATTGCGCGGGAGAGGCCACCACGCCGATCTTGCCCTTCAGCCCTTTTGGCATGCCGGGTTTGTCCGTGAGCTCGTCCCAGGTGTCGCCGCCATCGCGAGAGCGAAAGAGACCAGAACCTTCGCCGCCGCTCGAGAGGTAATGGGGGCCGCGCCGCGCTTGCCAGAGCGAGGCGTAGATGATCCGGGGATTGTTCGGATCAAGGCTAATGTCGCCCGCGCCGGTATCCTCGTTTCGCTTGAGTATGAGCTCCCAGGTGGCGCCGCCATCCTTCGTCCGGTAGACGCCGCGCTCAGGGTTTGGACCATGGGCGTGACCGAATGCGGCGACGTACGCGACTTCCGGATTGCCTGGATGAACGCGAACCTTTGCGATATTACGCGTTTCAGCGAGTCCAACGTGCGTCCAGGACTTGCCGGCATCGGTCGATTTGTAAACACCGTCGCCGTGAGAGACGTTGCCCCGGATGGTCGATTCACCCATTCCCGCGTAGATCACATTTGGGTCGGAGTGGGCGACCGCGAGCCCGCCGACCGAGGCGCGCTTGAAAAAGCCGTCCGACACATTGAACCAGTACTGACCGCCGTCGATCGTTTTCCAGACACCGCCGCCCGTGGTTCCCATGTAGAAGATTGATTGGTCATTGGGATCACCGGCGACAGCGACGCTGCGGCCACCGCGATGTGGTCCGATACAGCGCCACGTCAACGATTCAAGTGCCGGCTTCGTCATTCAGATTCCTCCTTGAGATGCGACCACGGTTTGCAGCGTCATCGTTTGCTCGCCGTGCAACGAACTTCGGCGATTATACGGGCGACATTCATTGGCGGCGGGTGATTGCCGGCGCGGAGAAACCAAAACTTGAACGCAAAACCAGTCCCGCTGCCTTTTCGATCAGGGTCGCCGCCTCGCATTACGCCGACCGATGTCGCGCAATTTGTGCGACTCGATCAGTGCCACCGCTACCTGCGATTGCGGTTGACGGAACGCGCACATGGGCAGGAGTTCATGCGCGAATTCGGAGTTTCGCCCCAGGATCCGCCGCCATTGATGATGCAAGGAGGACTGGAATTTGAGCAGGAGGTTTTCGACTCGATCAAGTCGGCAATGCCATATGCCGATCTACGAGACGAGCAGGCGCCGAATCGCAATCACAATGAGCGTGTGGTTGAGAAGGCCGCAGAGCTTGCTTCGGGCGAAGAGATCGTGCTGTTGCAGCCACGACTCGGGGGCGAGATCGGGGGCTGGCAGATCACCGGAGACGTCGACATATTGAAGTTCAGCCGGAGCGAACCCGGATCGCTCTCCGCGTTGATCGTCGATGTGAAGAGCTCCGAAACGTCGAAGGTCGAGCACCGGCTCCAGATTGCCTTCTATTCACGGATGCTCAGCACCGTGTTCGAAAGCGCGGGAATCGAACCGCCTGAGATTGATCTCGGGGTGCTTTATCACGGCCAAACCGCCACCGCAACGCGAACTGAAGAGGAAGATGCGCGACGGGCCGATGCCAAACGCACGCTCGGCGCAGATTCAGGTTATCTGGAGCGTGTCGACGACCCGGTTCAATACATCGCCGCGGCCGATGACCTTGTGCTTGGCGACGGTTCAGTCGCCCGCCGGATTCTAGAATCGGAATTCGAGGATGTGCCGTTTCACTTGACCTATCGATGCGATTGGTGTCGCTACAACCCTTTTTGCATGAAATCGGCCGCCGAGACTGACGACCTCTCCTTGATTCCCTACCTTTCTGAGAACGACAAGCAGGCGCTGCAGCGCGCGGGAGTTCGAACCGCTAAGGCTCTCAGCGAATTTAAGGAGAGCGACGAACAGCATCGACTTATCGTCAATCCCCAACACTCGGAACTCACGGCCAAGCTTTCGACCACGTGGCCGGTCGGAGCGCGATTGGATGAGTTGATTCATCGAGCGCGGAGATACCGGGGTTGGAAAGGCGACCCGATCCAGGCGACACAGTATCTCCCGCATCGCGGGTACGGCTCGTTGCCCTATTGTGACGAGTCGCAGAACCCGAATCTGGTTCGGATTTACGTGGACGCACAACATGATAGCCATCACGATCGTATCTACATGATCGGAGCGCTGGTCACGGCGGCAGAACGTGGCGTGGTTTTTCCCGAACGGCGACGTGAGATCGCGCACTGCTCGGCATCGCCGGTTACAACGCTCGAGCAGGAGCGAGACCTTTTACTTGATTGGATCGATGAAACACTCCGGGCCTTGGTCGAACTGGCGGCGCCTGACGAATCCGGCAGTAAGCGAGCACCGATCCATCTCATCTTCTTCAACCGCTTCGATCAGGATCTCTTTCTCGATGCACTCGCTCGCCACGCGGCGACCATCCTCACCGCGACACCGATGTTCGATTTCGTCACCCAATTGGCGGCGTTCGACTCGCCGGTCGCGACCTTTCTGGTCGACGAGATTCGGGAGCTGCGCAGCTATCCGATGCTCAGCCAGTCGCTGCAGTCGGTCGCTCGCTTCCTGCGGTTCGATTGGAGCTCGCTTCGTCCGTTCACGAAGCTCTTTCACGAGCGACTGTTCGATTACGTGGGCAAATTCGATGATGGCGATCCGACCGCGCCCGGCGGGTCGCCCTGGTACACGAGCCGGTCTCGATTCAACAGCCAAATCCCGATCGAATACGCTTATGCCGCCTGGGACTCGCTGCCGCATGCACAGGAGTCTGTCCTTGATCAACTGGAGCCATATCGCGCGGTAACACTCGACGACTTGATCGCCTTTCAGGCCCGACGGCTTGAAGCAATCGAGCACATTACCTTCGACTTTCCCGGCAACAAGCAAACGACGAAGACGTTGTTTGATCTGCCCGAACTCGATCAATTCAACGAGAAGGCCGCCACGCTCGCACAGGCGCTGAGCGAATTCGTGACGATCGAGCGCCATGTCGAGCTCTCGGGCTGGAAAACGGCTCGACTGCTGCCGCCGGAGCGGCGGGTGCTGGTGGGCGAATCGCTGCTCGTCACCTACGCGGAGTCTGATCAGGAGTCCGGCGTTGCGCTCAAAGTGCGTGAAGCTGAACAGCGCCGACTGCTTCAGGAGGAACAGCGCCGCCAATTCAAAGAAGCAAATCCCGATGCGAAGCGGGTAACACTGACAAAGGAACAGAAGGCTGAAAGCAATTGGTCGATTGATGGGCTGCCCGTGCGATTGGAAATCGACGCCGGTAGTGTCGATTGTGAGCTCCAGGAAGTGCTTGACCTCAATGGGATCCGGCAGGGTGACTCAGTCGTGATCATGCCACGCTGGACCGTTGACGAACGACTGCCCAACGCGGAGCAGGAGGATTTCACGCCGACGCCCAAGCAACTGCTCTATGGAACGCGAGCGTTCGTTCAGGGAATCGAGATCGAGCGTGGTGAGGACCAACGAGCCGTTCGGGCGTTCATAACGGTCAACCCACGGCAGGGTGGACCTGGGACATTGCCAGGAGGCTTCATCTTTGGATCAATGACTCGACCTTTGAAAGCGGGCGAAACATACACGGTTGACGTCGATCCGAACGACTGGTCCGGTTACCACGCGAAGAAGATCACCGACGGCCTTGTCCAGGGCGGGACAAACACCCTCTATGAGCGATTGGCCGGAACCGGGAAGGTCGAGGTCAATTGGCCACTGGCGGCAGAACTTGCGCAACAGCGATTCCTTGACGGTTTGACCGAGCTCGCCAATGCCGGCCGTTTTCACGTTTTTGAGCCGAGCAAAGTCGAGTACGTCAGCCGGCATGGCGGAGCTCCGATTCTGTTGGTGCAGGGACCGCCCGGCACCGGCAAGAGCTTCACGACGGCTTTCGCCCTGCTCGCGCGCATACAGGGTGCGATGGCCGCCGATATCGATTTTCGAGTGCTGGTCTCCTGCCATACGCATGCCGCGATCGATGTTCTGATGCGGAACCTGGAACAGGCAAAAGACGATCTGCGGCGCATCCAGATTCTGCATTGGGCAACCTTCGATCGATGCTTTGACGAGCGGTTGCTCGATGTTCCGTTGTACCGGTACCGTCCATCGAGAGAGACATCTGAGGGGATCATCCCGCTCAAACGCAAAACCGAACTGGAAGCCGGTGAGCTTCCCGCGGTTGAGACCTTCGCTAACCGGAAGTGGGCTGTTCTTGCCGCGACGCCTTCCGCAATTTACGGGTTGATCGAGGAGCGGTGGCCGGGCCAGTTGTTCGATCACAAATTCGCGGACTGCTTGGTGCTTGACGAGGCGTCGCAACAGGCGCTTCCGACGGCAATCATGTCCGCGCTGCCACTCAGGGACGACGGGCGGATCATCGTGGTCGGCGACCACCGTCAGATGCCGCCGATCGTGAAACACGACTGGATGTCGGAGCGGCGACGAACGTTTCAGGAGTTCAAGGCGTTCGAATCGCTCTTCATCACACTGCTCGAAATGGAACCAAGGCCACCGGTGATTCGATTTGCCGAGAGCTTCAGGCTTCATTCCGACATGGCCGATTTCTTGCGGCACGAGATTTACCGCCACGACGGAATCG
Organism: uncultured Sphaerobacteraceae bacterium; assembly: GCA_964371945.1. Classification (GTDB taxonomy): domain Bacteria; phylum Chloroflexota; class Chloroflexia; order Thermomicrobiales; family UBA6265; genus CAYJPA01. Next base: position 38,663 of record CAYJPA010000034.1, read on the forward strand.
ATTTTCGGTCAAACAAGAGCTGGCAGTTGGTCGACATTGCTCAGGACGATCCGTTCATAGCGGCGGTGTTGTCTTACGATCATCCGTTGATCGTCGTCACGCACGGCGAGCGGGCAAGCCAACTGAGCAATACCTTCGAGCGCGACCTGATTGTCGAGATCAGCAAATCGTTGACGAATCCCGACCTGTACGGCGAAGAGGAGAGCGACGGGTTTGGGGTTGTCGTGCCTCATCGCGCTCAGCGTGCGGCGATGGCGACCGAGTTTCTGCAGTTCCCGGAGCGAGTCGGCAACAAACCGGTGATCGCGGATACGGTCGAGCGATTTCAAGGTGATGAGCGAGAGGTCATCATCGTCAGTGCAACCGAGAGTGATCCGTCGTATCTGCTTGCGTCGAGTGGGTTCTTGCTCGATCCGAGGCGGCTCACGGTAGCGCTCAGCCGGGCGAAACGCAAGATGATCCTGGTTGCATCGCGCTCCGTGCTCGAGCTCTTCACTCCAGACGAAGAGACCTTCGCCAACGCCCAACTTTGGAAAGATCTGCTCCGGCGGACGTGCACCGTGCCGCTTTGGAGCGGTTTGAAGGCGGGGCATCACGTTGAGGTGTGGGGAAATGACCGAGGTTGAAGAAGGTTGAATGAACCTTTTAGGATCTCGTAGCGGCCGTGGATTGGAGTCGAGCTGGGGATGTCTTGCTTTGGTGGCCGCCGTTGCCAACGTTAGCCTGACGCGAATTTCATTCAAGAGTCGCGGAATGACGAGTTGAGACGCTCTCCGGGGAGATGCTTCGTTCCTCAGCATGACGGTGGGGTGGTGCGCCTCTCGGGTAACAGTTAGCGCCAGGCAGACCGCCAACGCAGAGCCCTTTGCTACGAGGGGCCGAGAGGCAGCCAATGTCACAAAATGTCACAAAATGTCACAGGTCAAATCGAGAGGATGTACTGCGCGACAGAGGATCTGCCTTTGCGGAGAAAGAGAATACATGTTCGGCAAACGAGATTATCGGTGCAGTATGATAGCAGAAATTAAGATCACGCGGCTGGTCTCCGTGGCGTTTGAGCAACCGCGCATGCCGCGGTGTGTCGAATCAGACCCTTTGAGTGAACTCGATTGTTAAGATAGGTCAGCCGGCGGGTCAGATGCGAGGGCAGACACGGCGGTTTGCCCCTACACGTGGTAAACGGATTTCCGGGTGGTCAATAATCAGGTAACGGTCGACCCGTCGACATGACGCGCTTCCCAGTAAAGGACGTATCTGCGAAAGCGAGGTCATTGCACCGATCGCAATGATCGAGTGGCTGTTTCGTTGATCGTGTTCAAGGTCGGTTCGACTGCGACGCCGTAGTCGTCGCGAGCGGAGTCGATCGAGACGTAGCCGTCCTGGACGTCGCGGAGCACGGCTTCGGGATCGCGTTTGAACGGGTTGCCCCAGCCTCCGCCGCCGCCGGTTCGGATCGACAGTAGATCGCCGTCCGCGAAGGGTTGCGCGGGCGTTTTGTAGAAGGTGATGTTGCCATAGATCGACGATTCCATGACGCCATGTGTGGGATGGGCGGTTTTGCCGCCGAGAATCCCTTCGCCGGGAGCGGTGCAGCGCTCCAGGATCGAGATCATGTGGCCCTTCATCTCCATGCGGTAGTCGCGTCGTACGCCCAGTCCGCCCCGGAACTTCCCGGCGCCGCCACTGTTAGGGATGAGCTCGTAGCGTTCGATGATCGTTGGGTTTTTGGTCTCCTCAATCTCGACCGGCAGATTTCGCGAGCAAGCCTCCGCCACGTGGACGACCGCGCTTTCGCCGTCGGCGGTTGAGCTCGCGCCCTGGCCGATACCCTCGATATTGGCCTCGACCCACATCTTGCCGGTGTCCGGCCAGAAGCCATAACGGAAAACGCCGCAGAGATCGCCACCGGATTGAGCCGGCAACTTGTCGGGGAAAACCGGCGCGAGCGCCTTGCAGACGGTTTCGACAGCGGTCAACAGCGGCCATCCGTAAAGATTCGTCGGCGCTGTCGGCGCGGGATTGAAGACCGTATTCGGCGGCGCGATCACCTTGATTGGCCGGAACGATCCTTCATTTGCGGGCGTGCCGGGAGCGGAGATGATCTTGCCCATCATGCGCGACACGGAAACGGTCGAGATCGTCGGCGAATTCATCGGTCCGATCTGCTGCGCGTCCGATTCCGAGAAGTCGAAGGTGATCTCTTCAGCGACGGGATCGATCGAAATTCTGACCCCGACCTTCACCGGCTGGCCGCGGCGGACGCCGTCGTCGTCGGAATGATCCTCGGCGTACCAGCTTCCTTCCGGCATGCTGCGAATCGAAGCCCGCGCAAGCCGTTCAGCGTGATCGTAGATTTCATTCACGCACGCGGTGACGGTGTCGAAGCCGTATTTGTCGAGCAGGCGGAGAATCGCTTTCTCGCCGACCCGAAAGCAGGCGATTTGCGACTGGATGTCGCCCCAGATGACCTCCGGCGCACGGGAATTGGACTTGATCACCGAAGCAAGCTGCTCTTCGAGCACGCCGTTTTGGTAGAGCTTGAGCGGCGGGAGACGCAGACCTTCCTGGAACGCGTCGGTCGAATCGGTCGGGTAGGGATCTTTGGCCCCGACATCGATCAGGTGTGCTTTGCTGGCGGTGAAGCCGAAGAGCCGACCGCCATGGAAAATCGGAGAGAAGAGCATCATGTCCGCTGGATGGGAGCCGGTGTAGTCGGGCATCGAGGTGATGAAGATGTCGCCCGGTTCGACCCACTCCCTTCCCTTGAGCGCAATGCATTTCTGGACACCGGGACTGAGGGTGCCCATGAAGAGCGTCAGTCCCGGCGCCTCGGCAAGCGTGCCGCCATTTGCGTCGAGCAGTCCGCAGGCGAAGTCGCGGTCCTCGTAAATGACGGGTGAGAAGGATGTGCGCTGAATGGTGTCGCGCATTTCGACCGCGGTCGCGTTCAGGTAGTTGCGAACAACGGCCAGGGTAATCGGATCGACTGCAGTTGTGGTTGTCATGACTCAGGCTCCGATCGTCACAATGAGATTGCCGAAGGTATCGACGACGAGCGAATCGCTCGGAAAGATCACGGTGATGTGCGCGGGTTCTTCGACAATTGCGGGTCCGGCGATTTCGTTCCCTGCTTTCAGCAAGCGGCGATCGTAGACATTGCAGTTGTGCCGGGCGCCGGCGACATGAACGCCGCGGGTTTCACGGATCGCGGCTGTCGCATTCGAGTCGCCTTGTTCGATCTCGGTGATTTCCAGTTTCTGCATTTCGCCGAACGAGCGCAGCCGGAAGGTAACCGTTTCACGGCCACTCGGCATATCGTGACCGAAGCGGAGGTGATGCCGTTCATCGAACCGGCGAGCGAGCGTATCGGGCAGGGTGGCATTCAGCGCGATGCCGTCCATCGGCACTTCAACCTCGTGACCCTGACCCTCGTATCGCGCTTCGACCGATCGCTCGAACGTGACGCGATCTTCAGGAACCGCCGCTTCCTGCATCAACGCGCGCGCCTCCGCTTCCATCTCGCCGAAGAGTGTCGCGACCAGCGTAGGATCGAGGTCGGCGATCGATTGCACGTAGCTGCGAGCGAAGGTGCCGACGATATCGGCGCTGAGCATGCCCCAGGCGGAAAATGCGGCTGGGTGATTCGGTATGACGACGGTTGGAATGTCGAGATTTCGGGCCACGTCGCACGCAAAGAGTCCGCCGCCACCGCCGAAGCCGAGCAACGCGAAGTCGCGCGGATCGTAACCCTGTCCAACCAGCACCTGGCGAGTGACGTCGGCCATGTTGTTGCGGGCGACGGTCAGGATGCCTTCGGCCGCCCGGTCAAGATCGAGACCAAGACCGGCCGCGATCCGGCCGACTCCCTCTTTCGCGAGTTCGACGTTCAGCGTGATTTCTCCGCCGGCAAAGCGTGAAGCGTCGATCAGTCCGGAAACGACGGCCGCGTCGGTGACGGTTGGATTCGTTCCGCCTTTGTCGTAGCACATCGGGCCGGGATCGGCGCCGGCGCTGCCGGGGCCGACGTTGAGCATGCCGCCCTGATCGACCGAAGCGATGCTTCCGCCGCCCGCGCCGACGCTGCGAACATCGATGCTGGAAACTTTGGCCACGTAGCCGAGGATTTCATGTTCAGTCCGGAGCACATTCTTGCCGTCGACCACGACCGAGACATCGTAGCTCGTACCGCCGACATCCGCGGTCACGAGATTTCGTCGACCCGTGACCGATGCAAGATAAGCGGCGCCAATCGCGCCGCCGGCCGGACCAGATGCAAGCATCTGGATCGGAGCCCGCTCGATCGCGTCGATGGTGGAGACGCCGCCGGTCGAATTCGCGATCAATGGATCGTGACCGACCCCGATGACATCGTGGAAATCGCGTTGCAGCCGGCGAAGATAGCTGACTACCGGCTTCTTGACATAAGCATCAATCGCGGTTGAGCTCGCCCGCTCGTACTCCCGGATTTCCCGCGCCACTTCGTGACTCATCGAAACATAAACGTCCGGCCAGAGCTCGCGAATGATGTCGCGAATCTCGATCTCGTGCGCTGGATTGGCATAGGAGTGGAGGAGACAAATCGCGATCGTGGCAACACCCGCGCTGCAAAATGTTGCGACGGCGGCTTCAACATCGGCGCGATCGACCGGAGTCATGACCTCTCCGGTAAAGCGCAGACGCTCGGTCACCTCAAGGCGCAAAGCCCTTGGAATGAGCGGAGCGGGCTTCTTCCAGAAGATGTCGTAAATGTGATCGTCGGGCCGGTTGATGCGCCGGATTTCGAGCGAATCACGAAAGCCCTTAGTCGTGATCAATCCGGTTTTGGCGCCACCCATCACAATCAGTGCGTTCGTCGCGACGGTGGATCCGTGCACGAACTGCCCGATTTGCACTGCCGGGACGTGGGTCTTGTGTGTCGCTTCAAGTACCCCCTGAACGACATCTGCCGGCGTCGTCGCTGACTTGTCGGCGAGGACTTCTCCAGTTTCGTCATCTACCCAGACGATGTCGGTGAATGTGCCACCGATGTCCGTTGCCATTCGTATCACGGTCAGTTTCCTCTCCTCAGATCGGTACGGCGCCTTCCATTGGGACGTAGTCCAAGTCGAATCCAAAGTGGCGCGGTCCCCAGACCTTGAGCGCGGCCGGGGTGCGCATGATCGGCGGAACCGAAACGGCCATCACCTTGACGCGCTGGCCGTAGCGCAATTCCTCAGTCGTGATCGGTTCCGCGGTTTCGGAGTCGAGGATGCAAATCAAGTCCGGAACGACCGCCAGCACGCCCCGCCGCGTGCGAGTGATCAGATTCTCATTTTGAAACTCGATCTCCATCAATTCGCTCTCGCTTGTGCCATTTGCTTCCAATTCCTGGATCTTGATCGTGCCTTTGGCGAATCCTTCAGAGGTTCGCCGGAAGACCTCGACGATTTTGCCGGTGAAGATCACCTTCGCCGGGCTGTAGCTGGTGTCCGAAAGCGTTTCGATCAGGTGCGCTAACGGGTCGATGTGCTCCTCGCGCGCATGGCGAATCGCCCGCCCGATCTTGAGCCCGATCCCGATGGTGCCGGCGATCGAGACCCGCTTGGCGGTCGCGCCGTCCATCGCATACTCAGCGATGTAGGCGACACCGCCCATCCGGATTGTGACTCCTCGAGCGAGCCATTCCGCCATGTAGTTGTCGTGCGACTCGATCAGCGTTTGGTCGCCGTGGTCGTTCGTGACGACCATCGGCGTGCCGGAAACGCCGTAGATGTGGAACGTTTCGTGAAAGAGCTCCGGGAAGGCGCGGCCCATGCCGTCGGCGTCGACCACCGGAATCCCGAGCCGCAATGCAACGACCAACGGGATCATCGAATTCACGCCGCCAGCCTCGATCGGCATCGTCGCAAACGCGGTTTTTCCAAGATGCCGTTCCAGTCGCTTGAACGACGACGCGGCTTCCAGGCCCTGGGGCAGTTTTTCGACGATGCAAGTCGGCGCGCCCATCATCGCGGTGGGAATAACGAGCGCGTCGTCGGGAAGATCGGCCAAATCCATCAGATCGAGCTCGCGGCCGGTCTCCGCCATGGCCGATTCGACCATCAGCCGTCCAACGTACGGATTGCCGCCGCCGCCGGTGCCGAGAAAGGCGGCGCCTCGCCCAAGATCCGGCAGATCGGCGGCGGTAAGTTTGAGACCCATTTTCACGTTCCTCTATGACTTCCCGAAGCGTGTCTCGACCGGGACGTAGTCGATGTCGTATTTGAAGTGGCGAGGTCCACCAAGCTCGATGCCTGCCGACGTCCGCCACTTTTCGTCGCATGGGATGCCGAGAATGCTGACACGGAAACCGTAGCGAAGGTGCTCGGTCGTGATTGGATCGCCGCGCTCAGTGTCGAGAATCGCGATCAGGTCCGGCACTGAAACGATGATCTCGCCGTTCTCGATGACGACCAGGTGCTCATTCTGGAAGCGAACCGTCATCGTCCGGCCGGCATAGTCATCGACGCCCTCGATGATCGTTTCGCCGAGCGCCCAACCTCTTTCGGTCCTTCGTTTGACATCTGTGATGCGGCCGTCGATGAGGCGGAAACCCTTCGTCTCTCTCGTCACCGCGTCGATTGGATCGGTGTGCGAGGTTTGAGCATTGCGGATCGCGGCGCCGATTCGCTCGGCGTAGCTGACGGTGTTGAGCACCGCCGCGATCTTCAGATCCCTGACCAAGATCGGGAAGGCAAAACCACCGGCGATCGCACCGAACTCGATCGCCGCGGGGCGAGCGAGCCGTTCGGCCCAAAAGTTGTCGATCGAGTCGATAATCACCGAGTTTCCTCGGGCATCGGCGACCACGATCGGTGCCGCGCTGTGACCATAAAGCGTGAGCGTCACAAGTTGGATCTCAGGGTAAGCGCGGCCCATGGTGTCGCCATCGATCACCGGCAAACCCAGCTCGCCGGCGACGGCGAAGGGGATCACCGAGTTCATGCCGCCGATCTCGGCCGACATGATCGCGCCGACCTTCCGCCCCATCCAGCGTTGCATCGCCTCGTAGGCGACGCGCAACTCACGGTCGAGCGTGATCCGCTCGAGGAAAGGGACCGGAGAGCCGATTCCAAATGGAAAGACCACCAGGTCGTCGTCATCGAGCTCATCGATTTCGACCAACCGCGGCGGACCGTACTTATCGATCGCCTGGAGCGCGGCGAGCTTGCCGAGGTAAGGATCGCCGCCTCCGCCTGTTCCCAGAACAGCAGACCCGGTGGCGATGTCCTCGATTTCGGCTTTGTGCAGCAACCTCACATTAAGGTCTCCTCTGGTTCGATAGTTTTGTCAGTGTTCGCGACCGATGAAGTTGGCATGTCATGCCGTCGCAAGGGCAGACACGGCGATCTGCCTCTAGGAATTCGCAACGCGTCCTTCCGATGTCTGCCGCGCTGTCGTAGGGGTCAATCGCCGTGTTGACCCTCTTGCTAAATCAATGCTATGAGTGACAAGGGCGGGTTTCATGCCGTTTCTGGCTCCGGGTCGTGTTGTCCGGGCCGATCCCAAAACGTCAAATCGCGAACGGTGACCGGTTTGGGCGCGTTCGGATTGATAACTCGTCTCACCGGCGCCGGATAGCCCAAGATCAAAATGAACTCCGGCGACAGATTCGAAGGCAGCTCCAGCATTGCGCCGACCGCGCTCTTGCTGAACGACGTCACTGGACACGAGCCGAGCCCGAGTGCCTGCGCCATGGTGGTCATGCTCATCGCGGCGGTGCCGACATCGATGTGATGCACTGTCCACGGCTCGACGTGCATCGAGTCCTCTTCGGCCTGCTCGGTCTCGATCATGAGCACGATCAACGCCGGCGGTTCCGTCAACATTCCGGGTGAAGCTGAGCGGACCAGGCTGATCTCAAGAGGATCGCGCACAACCATGAAACGATGGGGATAGCGCATTCCACCGCTGGTGGCCCATCTCCCGGCTTCGACAATCTTCTGTAGAACATCCACCGGAACCGGCTGATCGGTGAACTGGCGGGAAACCCGCCGTTTCCGCATCATCGCGAGCAGGGAATCGGGGTCGACAGGCAATGTCTTGTCGGTCATGAAGAACTCCCTTCGGCTTCGGAGAGCTCACGGACGCGTTTCAATTCAGCGGCGGCTTTCGCGGGGATTTGGCGCAAGAAGTCGTAATAGGCTGCTTTGTCCCACATCAACTGCGTTTTGTTGGTGTCGATCTCATCTTTGTACGCCCGGAAGAAGTCGCCCGAAGTTTCGGGATCGTTCTCGAGCATCAAGCCCATCATGCGGCTGGCGCCGTCGATCAACCTGAATGTGCCGTAGTAGATCGGCTCATGCAGGCAGATTTCGGCGGAGCTGACCAGAAACGTGATGATTTCGAGCGCCTGTTCTTCGGTCAGCACCAGTTTCTTGCCGGTTGCGGCCTCGGACACGGTTTCCGCTCCTCTCTAGCCGTAGCGTTCTTCGACAGGGACATAGGTCGTTGGGTAGCCAAAATAACCCGGGCCGACAAGCTCCAGACCTTTTGGGCTTCGCCAGCGTGGATCGCACGGCATCGCCAGCACCGCGACCCTGAAGCCGTAGCGCAGCGTTTCGGTTGTGATCGGCTCGCCGGTTTCGGCATCGAGCACCGTGATCAGATCCGGCGTTGTGACGAGGACCTCGTCATCGGTTTGAGCAATCAGGAACTCGTTCTGAAAGGAAATCCGCAGTGTTTTGCCCTCGTATTCGCCAAGTCTGCCGATGGAAGCTTCACCCCGCGCGAAACCGGTTTCAGTTCTGCGGGCCACATCCGCGATTTTGCCGCGCCAGATGATGTAGCCATTGACCGCGCCGCGAACCGCTTCGATCGGATCGATATGCGCGGCGTGCGCTTCACGGATCGTCCGGCCGATCATCTCGATCTGCGTGATCGTGCGGCTGACCCCTGCTTCTTTGACCTGGGCGCCGGACATCGGATAGAGCCCGATCATCGCCGAGCAACCCATGTCCACCGTTAGGGTCCGCGCGAAGGTCTCCGTCCATTTGTTATTGATTGTATTGATGACTGCACTGTTGCCTTTCTCGTCGGCAATCGCCATCGGGGTCGCGGTGATGCCGTAGAGAGTGGGCATGCACATCTGGAGCTCGGGGTAGGCGCGACCCATCATGTCTGCATCGACCAAAGGAATGCCCAATTCCGCGGCGACCACGAACGGCGTCGTGGAGTTGAGCCCGCCCGCTTCGCACGACATGGTAGCGGTCGCTTTTCGCCCGAGAAACTCCTGGATCGCTTCGAATGCGGTCACGATCTCCGTTCCGCGCGGAATCTTTTCGAGCATGACCGTGGGCGCGCCCATCATCGCGGACGGGATGATCAAGTCGTCGTCGTTGAGCTCGCTTGGGTCGAGCATCGTGACCGGTCCGCATCGTTCGATAGCGGCCTTGGCCATGAGCTTTCCGATGTACGGGTCGCCGCCGCCGCCGGTGCCGAGCACCGCCGCTCCGAGCGCAATATCGTCGAGTTGGTCTGCCGTGATCTGACGCATGAAAAGGCTCCTTGACTTGAGACGCGGGCCTCTACTTGGTGAGTGTCAGATCGCCGACCGCTTTGACGCGAATGCGCGTGGCGTTTCCAGGAAGGTAGGTTAGCGGCACGTCCTCGACATCGACGATCTGCACTGTCGCGGGGTCAGCCCCGGCCTCGACCGCCTTTGCAGTGGCTTCGGCCTTAGCATTGTCCAGCGCCTGATCGCGCGTCATCGACTCGAGCGAATAGACCCGGTCAACCTCGCCGGAGATTTGCGCGATTGCCGCGCCGACGGCATTTGCCGCCTCGAAGTGATCCGGCTTGACCATCTCCGAGGCCCCAGCGATCGTGCGTGAGATCAGGACACTGCCGCCGCCGACAATGATCACGGGCACCGCTTCGGAGCTCGTTTTCATCCGATCGACACCGACTTCGACCATTTCTTGGATACGGTTTACCGCGGCGTCGACCAAGGCTTTGTCGAGGTGCGCGACCTTGCTGGCGTCGCCGATATCGGCGATCCCGGCCGCGACCGCGATATCGCTGGTCGTCAAAACGCTTCCGCCGAAAATCAGCGCATCCCGTGTCAGGCGATACCCAACGCTGCGAGGCCCGATCTTGAGCGGCTCCTCCTGCACATGCGAGCCACCGCCCAGGCCGAACGAATAGACGTCGGGCATACGGAAATTGGTGCGCACGCCGCCGATATCTACCGCGACCGAGGCCTCACGCGGAAAGCCGTGGCTCAGGGCGCCGACATCGGAGGTCGTGCCGCCGATGTCGACCACCATTGCGTCTTTCAATCCGGAGAGGAATGCCGCACCGCGCATCGAGTTTGTCGGGCCGGAGGCGAAGGTCAACACCGGGTATTGCTCGGCAAAATCGGCGCTCATCAGGGTGCCGTCGTTCTGGGTCAGATAGAGAGGTGCAGTAATCCCCATTTCGCTGATCGAGCGACGGAACGCTTCGACGGTCTCTTTGGCCAGTTTGCGCAGGCAGGCGTTGAGGATCGCCGCGTTCTCCCGTTCCAGCAGGCCGATCCGGCCGATATCGCTCGACTTGGTGACGGTTGAACCGGGGACCTCGGCCTCGAGAATCGTCGCCGCCTGCTCTTCCATGCTGGTGTTGACCGGCGAGAAGACGGCGGAAACGGCGATTGCCGTAATTCCCTTAGCCCTGATATCCGCGGCCGCGGCTTTGATTTCGTCTGGGTCGAACTTCGAGATTTCTCGCCCGTCGAACTCGTTCCCGCCATGACAGAGATAGTAGTGACCGCCGAGCACATCGCGGAGATCGGGAGGCCAGTCAACCATCGGCGGAAGTGCGGCAGTTGCCGGAAGCCCTAACCGGACCGCCGCGACCGGCATCAACCGGCGGCGTTCGACCACCGCGTTGGTGAAGTGAGTCGTGCCGATCATCACTCCGGCGATCGCACTGGTCGACGTTCCTGATGTTTCGAGCACGTGCTTGAGCGCGGTCGTGATGCCGCTGGTGACGTCCTCCGTTGTCGGCGTTTTGATCTTGCTGATCACTGTCAGATCGTCCATCAGCACGGCGTCCGTGTTTGTTCCGCCGACGTCGATTCCGATGCGCAGACTCATTCCTTTGCCTCCCTCAGACGGTGCTGTTTACACGTTTCCGCTCGAGTGGGCACGGCAACTCGTGCCCACTCGACTGGTTTCCAGTTGGTCGCTCCGACTACGTCGCTGTTGTGGCCGCGAAGTCGAGATCGTCCGCGACAGCGGCGGACTCGTCAATACGTTCGGTTCGAGCGATCACGAGCGGTCCGCCGCCGAGATCGTAGTGTGGAATCGGAATTTCTCCACGATGCGAGCGAATGCAGGCAACATGATGCCCTGGCTCCAATTCCCATAGCTCCATCGGCATCGACCGGCACTCGTCGGTCGCGAACGGACAACGAGTCACCAACCGGCAGTAGTTCGGCGGCTCGATCGGAGAGGGAATCTCGCCTTTGAGGATGATCCGCTCGCGCCGTTCAAGTGGATTTGATGACGGGATCGCGCTCATTAGGGCCATCGTGTAGGGATGGCGAGGGTTCGTGAAGACCTTTCGGGTCGGTCCGAGCTCGATAATCTGGCCGAGGTACATCACGGCCACCCGGTTCGAGAGATAGCCGATGACCGAAAGATCGTGCGAAATGAAGAGATAAGTCAGACCGATCTCTCGCTGCAAACCACGCAGCAATCTGATCAGCTTCGCTTGAACCGAAACGTCGAGTGCGGAGGTCGGCTCGTCGAGCACGATCAACGAAGGATTGGTCGCCAATGCGCGAGCGATGCCGACGCGTTGTTGCTGGCCGCCGGAGAGTTGGTGCGGGAAGCGCGACATGTGCTCCGTTTTGAGCCCCACTCGCTCAAAAATCTCGGCAGTGCGGTCGAGCGCGGCATCGCCTTTGGCAATTCCGTGTATCGACAGCGGTTCGAGCACCGTTTCGCCGGCGGTGCGTCTGGGATTGAGTGAGTCGTACGGGTCCTGGAAGACCATTTGAATCTTCTGGCGCACGCTCCGCAATTCATCAAATGAGAGCGTCTGCAACTGGCGATCGCCGAAGCTGATCTTGCCCGACGTCGGGCGCTCGAGCATCGTGATGCATTTGCCGACAGTCGATTTGCCGGAACCGCTCTCACCGACCAACCCGAGCGTTTCGCCCGCTTCGAGCTCGAGCGTGACATCGTCGATGGCATGGAGCATCTTCCGGGCGAAGAGGCCGGTCCGAATCGGGTAGTACTTCTTGAGGGATTCAACCCGTAGTAATGATGTCACGGGCGACTTCCTCAACATTGTGGCAGGCGGCGAAATGTTGCTCGCTTAGCTGCAAAAAAGGCGGATCCTGCTCGGCGCAAATCTCGGTCGCCCAGCGGCACCGTGGGTGGAATGGGCAGCCCGGCGGCCGGTTGATCATGTCCGGCACGTTTCCGGGGATCGTTGGGATCTCTTCGTCGACGCCGAGGTGCGGACGGGAGGCCAGTAGACCGACCGTGTACGGGTGGCGAGGCGTTGTGAAGAAATCCTGAATTGGCGCTTCTTCGACGATCGAACCGGCGTACATGACCATGATCCGGTCGCAGACTTCTGCCGCCATGTTGAGATCGTGCGTGATTACGATCACGCTCGCGCCGGTGACATCGCGCATCTCCTTGAGAAGCTCGATGATTTGGTACTCGATCGTGACGTCGAGTCCAGTGGTCGGTTCGTCCGCGATCAGGAGTTTGGGCGAGCAGGAGATCGCCATCGCGATCATGACCCTCTGCGCCATACCGCCCGAGAGCTGGTGCGCGAAGGCCTTCAGACGGCGCTCCGGTTCGGGAATGTGCACGGTCGAGAGCAGCCGGATGGCCTCCGCGTGCGCCTCCGCTTTGGACATTCCACGGCGATAGCGAAGCACCTGCGTGATCTGCTCACCCACGCTGATCACGGGATTGAGCGAAGAGCGTGGATTCTGAAAGACCATCGAAATTTCGCGGCCGCGAAGCTCCTGCATTTGATCTTCGGTGAGCTTTGTGAGATCGCGGCCCTCAAAGAGCACCTCGCCGCCGACGATTCGTCCCGGGTGTTTCAACAACTGCACCAGCGAAAAGCCGGTCACGCTCTTGCCGGAACCGCTCTCACCAACCAGACCGACAATCTCGCCCTTGCCGACGTGAAACGTCAGCCCGTCAAGCACCTTTGCGATGCCGCGACGGGTGAAGAAGTGCGTTTGCAGATTGCGAACGTCAAGCATTGGTTGCTTGTCGCTCGATTGCCCGGTGGAAATCGCAGGAGCGGTCGCGGTCATGAGCGCCGCCTTGGATCGAGGATGTCTTGCAGGCCGTCGCCAATCAGGTTGAAGCCAAGCACCGCGACACCGATTGCCAGTCCGGGGAAGGTGTACATCCACCAATAACCCTGCAAGTAGAACTGGAAGCCTCGTTGGATCATCGATCCCCACTCGGCCGATCCGGGCTGCACGCCGAGCCCGATAAAGGAAAGTCCGGCTGCTTCGAGAATGGCCCAACCGAATTGAAGGGTCGACATGACAAAGATCGGCGCCATGCAGTTCGGAACGAGATGCCGGAAGAGAATCAAGCGGTGATCGGCGCCAATCGCCTTCGCCGCCATCGCATACTGACTCGCTTTGGCGCTCAACATCACGGAGCGCATAAGGCGCGCGTACCCAGGGATATTGAGCACGGAGGTCGCGATCACCACCGTGTTGATTCCGGGTCCGAGCGCGAAGGCAATTCCCATGGCAAAAATAAACCTCGGGAAAGCTTGCAGAATATCCATCAACCTCATCACGAGCTCGTCGGTCAACCCACCCGCGTACGCGGAGACCGAGCCGATCAACGTTCCAATAATGAGCGACGCGATGACCGCCGACAGTGCAATGCGTAGATCGATTCTGGCGCCGTAGATCACGCGCGAGAAGATGTCCTTCCCGAAATCGTCGGTTCCAAACGGATGGGACCAGGAAGGACCCTGGGATTCAATCTTGAAATCGCCGTCGGTCGGATCATACGGCGCCAACACTCCGGGAATCGCGGCACAGAGGAGGAGAACGCTGACGAGAAGGATTCCAAAGAGCGCGGTGGGATTGCGACGCAATGCGTGCCAGATTTCGCCTAGCCGCTCTGTGCGCGGCGGTCGAAGCGAAAGGTTTCGCGCTTCGATGGTCATCGCTGCGCTGGCTTGCGAAGCCGGTTGAACGCCAGGTAACGCCATCGGTTACAGCTCCACCCGAGGATCGAGAATGGCAGTAATGATATCGACCGCGAGATAGATGAAGACGTACGCAGAGGTCACCAAAATAATGAAACCCTGAACCGCGGGAAAGTCAGTACCAAGAATTGCGTTGTAGGAGTAGAGTCCGAGACCCGGCCAGGAGAAGATAAGCTCGACGAGAACTTCGCCGCCTAACGCGAATCCGAACACGGCCGCGATGAGCGTTAACACGGGAATAAACGCGTTCTTGAATGCGTGGTGGAGGACGATCACTCGTCGCGGAATTCCCAACGAGCGAGAGGTTCGAACGTAATCCGAGTCGAGGGCGTCGATCATCATCGCCCGTGTCATACGGGCGATTGGAGCCATCGCGACGACCGCGATCGTAAGCACGGGCAGGATCAGTGCCTTGAAAGAATCCCAAAAGAGCGAGAAATCACCCTGGATTAAGGAATCGACGGTGAAGAGGCCTGTGATCCGCTCCGGCTCTTGAAAGCCGATCGGTAGCCGGCCCTGAGGACCCGGAAGGATGCCGAACCGCACGTAAAAAGTTGAGAGAAGAACGAGCCCGATCCAGAAAATGGGCACCGAAACTCCGAGTACGGCCAGCACCCGAGCCACATGATCGATCCAGGTTCCACGCTTGACCGCGGAGACGATCCCAAGCGGGATGGCCAACGCGATCGCGAGGGTGATTCCGAAAAGGACCAGTTCGAGCGACGCCGGGAGGCGATCTCTAAGATCCTTCGTTACTGGTTGATTGGTTTGATAGGAGATCCCCATGTCACCATCGAGTAGGTCACCAATATAGTGATAGAACTGAACATAAAATGGATCTAACAAGCCGGCTTCACGTTTGAGC
>CAYJPA010000035.1:0-53496 GCA_964371945.1 uncultured Sphaerobacteraceae bacterium
GGCCTGGTGTATACTATCGTGTGGGGCCACGCTGTGGCCCCTTGTGACGTTTACCTTTCTGCCTGTTCCGTCCACGGAGAGCGCAACCTCGCGTCGGATCGTGAATGGGCAAACCCTTGGGAAGGAGCCCCAGTTGCGCCCAGGTACTATCCGTGTCCGTCAATACGAGCTTATGACGATCATCAGTCCAGACGTTGCCGAAGAAGAGCTGCAGGGCACAATCGACAACATTACGTCGATCGTCACCAACGCCGGTGGCGCCGTGACGTTGATTAATCGCGAAGCGCCATGGGGACGCCGGCGGCTTTCCTATCCGATCCGGCACACCGGCCGCGACGTTCGCGATGGCTTTTATGCGCTTTTTTATGTCGAGATCGACGCCGCCAAATTGATCGAAGTCGAGCGCGACATCAAGCTCACCGACTCGATCATGCGATACCTTGTGACACAACAAGTCGCACCGGCTATGATTCCCGCATCTGAGCTCGAGGCCGCCGCCGCGGCAGAAGCCGCCGCCGATGCCCAGGAGGCAGAAGTCGAGGCCGCTATGGAAGCAGCAGCCGCCGCGGCGGCCGCTCCGCCGCCCGTGGTCGCACCGGCCGCCCCAGTGGCGGAAGCCGATGAGACTGTCGCAGCAACCGAATCGGAGGCTGACGACGTGGTTGAAGAGACAGTCGCCGCGACGGCGCCAGAGGCAACAGGGGGCGTTGACGACCCTGGATCCGAAGTCGGGCCAGAGGCAGAAGCGACTGAAGAGACATCGAGCGAAGAGACATCATCGGCCGATGACGACGCCGGAGATGATTCCGGTGACAAGAGCTAGGAAGAACGATGGCAAGTCTCGCCAAGGTAACGTTGATTGGGAATCTTGGGCGTGATCCTGAAACTCGCTATACGCCCAGTGGTGTGATGAACGTTCAATTCTCAGTCGCGTCTTCTCGCAGGTGGACGGATCAGAACGGTCAACAGCAGGAGCGGACGACGTGGTTTCGCGTGACCGCATGGCGAAAGCTTGCTGAGATTCTTGACCAGCTGACCCAAAACGGTGCGTTGGTGAAGGGCAAACAGGTCTACGTGTACGGAAACATCGAGGCCCGTGAGTATCAGGATCAGCAAGGTCAGATGAGGACGTCTCTTGACGTGACCGCGGACGACTTTCAGCTCCTTGGGAGCCGGTCGGATGGAGAGGGCACTTTTCAACGATCGCCGGGGGGTTCGCGTCCGGACGAGGCCGATTCTGGAGCTCGTGACTTCGACGATGTTCCGTTCTAGCATGAAAATCTAGCCGTGACGGGCGCCTCCGAAATCATGGATTGTGGTTCGACGATTGGTTGGTAACACTCCCAATCGTCGTTCTAGCGCCTGAGATCGCACGGATTTCATTCGATATGAGACGCTGACAGGGCCATACTGATCAAGTCGGGACGGCCGCCAGGAAACGCAAGGGACCAAGACCCATGCCCCCAAAACGACGCGACACACTGCCGAAATCTCGTCGCCGGGTACCGGGACAGGCGCCGATAGCTTCCGCCGTTCCTCGACGCATTTCACGTCGAGAACGAGAGGAACGCAGGCGCCGGCAGCTTTATTTCGGCATCGGAATTGCCGGGGCGCTCATCGTGCTGGTGTTGGCCGTCTCTGCCGTCAACGAGTATTGGATCAAACCCCGCCACGTTCTTGCCAGCGTCGACGGCACTGAGATCCGGCGGCGGGACTATTGGAAGTACCGCGCGGTCGATCTCGCCAACCAGGCGAGTCAATATGCGTCAATCGCGCAATCGTCGTTTGTCACCGCCGAGCAAGCCCAGCAGTACTCGACGTTGGCGCAACAAACATCGGCGGAGATCGACAGTGTTTGGGGCTCAACGAGTCTGGACGAAAGCACCCTACAAAAGATGATCGACGATCAGGTCTATCTCCAAAGTCTCGACGATTTCGGGATCATGATCACCGATCAAGATGTCCAGGACTACATCGATCAGCAGTTCCAGCCGGCCGAGGCTCCGATCTTCACGCCCACTCCAACACCGACGCTGATTCCCGAGCGCGCCGCTTGGGTAACTCAGACAGCCGTCGCCGCGGCTCAAGCAGAGGCGACGCCGATTCCTGAAGAGGCATCTCCGGCCGCGGGCTCCCCCGAATCGGGCTCGCCCTTGGCGGCGACCCCGGTTGACGACAAGTCGATCGGCTTGCCTGAGGCCGCTACTCCCATTGCCGGTTCGCCGCGGGCATCGCCAGTTGCATCGAGCTCAAGTGAACCGTCGACGCCGTTTGCTTCTCCAATCGCCGCGTCACCCATGTCGTCGTCACCAGTCGCGGCGTCGCCGGTCCCCGGAACACCGGCAGCTTCGCCGGAAGTCACAATGGAAGTCAGTCCGACGCCAAATCAAGAGCAGGCCCGGCAGACCGCGACCGCGAACTTCGAGGCTTACAAGGACGCTATCTTCGATCGGACCCATCTTTCTCGATCCGATTACATCCGGTTGATCGTCAAACCCGCGATCGCGCGCGAACGGATCAACCAGCAGTTGACGGGGAGCGCCGGGCAAAGCGCCGAACAGGTTCAGGCGTCCCATATCCTGGTCGACACGAAGGATCTCGCTGATTCCATCTATCAACAGGTCACTCACGAGGGCGCGGATTTCGCTCAGATTGCGAAGGATCAATCGGTCGACTCGGGCACCGCGCCGAACGGCGGCGATCTTGGTTGGTTCACCAAAGGTCAGATGGTCGACGCCTTCGAAGAAGCAGCGTTCAACACGCCTCCTGGTCAGATCAGCCAGCCGGTTCAAACGGAGTTTGGCTGGCACATCATCAAGGTCGTCGATCATGTCTCGGACCGGGCGATGACCGATGAACAAATCAACCAGGTGAAAACCGCGGCGACAGACGACTGGCTTGCCGGACGTAAAGCTGAGCTCGACATTGAGTCCGAGATCAAGCCGACGCCGACTCCAAGCGGGCCGGAGAACTTCGTTCCGCCGCCGGATGCGCCACCGACCCCGACACCGACGGCGGAGGTTTTCGAGCCGACGCCGCTCGCGTCACCAGGCACTGGAAACGCAACGCCGATCGGAAGCCCGGCAGCCAGCCCGATTGCTTCGCCCGTGGGCTCCTAGCCAGGCGGTCGCCCTGCATGTGGTGCGTGGTATCCTCGCACCACATATAGGGCAGTCGTTCGATACGTTCCGTCGCAAAGAGGACCCCGATGACTCACCGCGATCGATCCGGGCAGGATCGAGGAAGCGAAAGCGAACCGCGACGAGATTCGCGCGATGGCGATCGCGTTCAAGGCACGGCGCCACGGCGAGCGCGCCAGTCTTCATTCGAAGAGGAATCGACCGATCTCCCGAACTGGTCAAATCAACCTTCACGCGGAGCCAGCCACGAGCAAAGTGAGCGCGGGACCGCCCCAAGCTCTCGGAGTCCCACACCACCTCGCGAGCCGACGGTAACGAGCCGACGGGAGCCGATTCCTCAGCTCGGAGACGCGTTACGTCGACCACGACGAGGCACGGCGCTTGATCCTGACGATGAATCGCCCGCGTCGACACGAGATCCATACGATCGGCTTCGACGAGTCGCCTCGAAACCCCCGCGTCCCGTTGCATTCGACGACGAGGCCGATCTCGAGCGTAGTTACGCCGGCAGCTACGACGACGAACCGTATGAACAAACGCCGCGGCCGCGACCTCGACGACGGGCGGTTGGTCCGGCTCCAGATCGAACCTATCGCCCACCCGCGACGCAGCAGTTGGGTGGGATGATTGCGGCAGCTGCTCCACAGACCAGATTTGTTGCGGCCATTGCCGGCATTTCCGTCGTCAGCATCGTCTTTATGGCCGCAACCGTCGCCGGACGCCGAAGCTCCCTTCCAAATTGGATGTCGATCCATCTGAATGCCGAGGGCAAACCCGATCTCTGGGGTTCGCAGGACACGCTTTGGCGAATCCCGCTGATGGTTGTGATGCTGACGATAATGAGCGGGGCCGTCGCGTGGTATGCGGGTCGCAGCGATTCGTTCGCAACCCGGTTCGCCGTCGGGTCGGTCGTTCTGATTCATGCCTTGAGCTGGATTGCCCTCGTCAGTCTCGCCTGGTAGCTCCTCTTGCCACGAAATCTTTGATGTGCCCTGATGCTGGTGGAGGTTTCCATCCGCTTGCGGGATAATCCACGCTGAATTCGCTTGCAGGGAAACCGTGTGCCCGATTCCGCGGAACTTCCGGCGGGATGAAGCGAGGCGGACGAGGAACAATGGCCAACCTAATTACAATCGGCCGCTTGTTTCTGCTGTTCGTGGCCATTGCACTCATCTACTTCGGCAATGTGACCGTGATCACGCTCATGATGCCGGCGATCGCCTTCGTGATCGCACTCGATGGTCTCGACGGTTGGGTCGCGCGCCGCCGGAGGTCTACGTCGCAGTTTGGCGCCGTGTTCGACATCGCTGGGGACAGGGTTGTCGAGAACGGTCTTTGGGTTGTTTTCGCGCATCTTCAGCTAGTGCCGGTTTGGGTCCCGCTGCTCGTGTTGACGAGGGGGTTCATCGTCGACAGCGTGCGAGCCGTCTCCTACGCCGAAGGAATGACCGCGTTCGGCGAAAAAAACATGATGCGATCCGATATCACACGCTGGTTGACGGCCGGCCGGTTCATGCGAAATCTGTACGGATATGCAAAAGCGCTTGGGTTCGTTTTTCTCACGGGGCTCGAGGGTTACCGTCACCACGAGCGTACGGACGCGTTCTTGTTCAACCTCTACGATGTCGACTTCTTTCGCTTTTGTGGTTGGGTATGTGTTTGGGGAGCGGTTGCGCTGACGGTTATCCGCGGACTCCCGGTGATTTACGATGCGGCCGCCTCTTGGAGCACAAAACCCGTTCTGAACGGCAAGATCGACCCGATTACCCGGAAACCCGAATAGCTGCGTTACGCGGGTCCGATTGGAACCCGAATTGGAGCCGATTTGGCCAGACGTCCCAAGGCGAATAGTCCTATAGTTTGCCTCTAGTTGACCGCTACGCCACGGCGCGTGGCGAATGGGTTTATCAGGAGCCATATGAGCATTGGTTGCAACGTCTTCGGCGCCCGTTGAGCTGGATGGCGTTCGCCCTCGTTCGATCGAGGTCCGAACAAGGGAGCGCGTTATCGGGAACGGCAACGGTGCAAAGTTCCAAAAAGAAGAGCGAAGAGAGCTCAGATATCTGCTGAGCATTGCCTGCGCGATCGTCGCCTCCTGGCTCACCAGGTTGACGCCCAGCAGGCTCCGCTATCCGATCGCCGACAGATGGGGAGATCTCTTCTACCATCTGTCGCCCACCTATCGCGACAACGTCCGGGCCAATATCGAACAGGTCCTGGGACCTTCCGCGACGCACGAGGAGATCGATCTCGCGGCACGGAAGATTTTTCGGGCAAGCGCGCGCGATTTCACGGATCTCCTCTTGGTTCCGCACAAAGGAAACGGACAAATGAGCCGCGAGACGCTCGTTACTCGCGGGAACTACGGCATGATCGACGAGGCACTGGCCGATGGCCGCGGCGCGTTGATCCTCACCGGCCATGTGGGCGCCTTTGATCTCATGGGACAGGTGTTGCACGAACGCGGCTACAAGCTGACCGTGGTGACGGCCCGTACGACCGCGCGATTCTTGTTCGACGCGGTGACCTATCTTCGGCGGGCGCGCGGTATGGAGCTCGTCGAAGCCACGCCGTCGGGCGTCCGGCGAGCGATCCAGGCCGTTCGGCGCGGTGAGTGCGCGGTCTTTGTGTCAGACCGAGATTTCCTGCAGAGCGGGCGGCCGGTGACCTTCTTTGGGCGGGAAACCACCTTGCCGCCGGGGGTCGTGCGAATCGCGAGAGAATCCGGCGCAACCATCGTCCCCGTGTTCGGGGAGCGCGTACCAACCGGTCACGCGATCGGGATCGAGCCCGGTTTCAAAGTTGAGAAAACCCACAACATCGAAGACGATATCTCGATTGGACTTCGAAAGGTAGCCGGTACGCTTGAGCGCGCGATCGGCGCTCATCCCGATCAATGGGTCATGTTCCAGCGAGTTTGGCCATTGGAACCTGTCGCCCCAGTCCGCGTCTTTCCGGTCGGCTCTCCCCTCGAGAGCGAGATTTTGGAGCGGGTCGGCGACGCACTGCCCGGCCGCCGCCATCTGAGCCACTAAGCGACGCGACAGGCGAGATACCTGGAACCGTTCCCCACAGGTCGTACGGCATCGCATCGGTGATCTCGACATCGACCAGTTGACCGACTGGCAGCGAACCCGGAATAAAGACGAGCCCGTCGACCTCAGGCGCGTGCCGTCGCGCGCGGCCGACGGTGATCGGCTCGGACCGGCCGAACTGATCCTCGGACTCGCCGATCGCCTCGACCAGCACCTGCATCGTCGTGCCGACCAAACAGCGGTTTCGACGCATCGAGATCCCCTGTTGGAGCTCCATTACCGCGTTCCGGCGCTCAACCGCGATCTCATGGGGGACCGGGTTGCCAAGTTCGACTGCTTTTGTTCCCGGCTCCGGGGAATAGGTGAAGACACCGACGTGATCGAATTCCATGTCGCCGGCGAAGTCGAGCAGTTTCTTGAACCGCGCGTCCGTTTCACCGGGGTAGCCAACAATAAATGTCGTCCGCATGACCAAGTCGTCGAGTTTGGAACGCGCGTGATCGATTAGCCGGTGCGTCATCTCAGGATCGGACGGCCGGTTCATCGAGCGGAGCACATCACGGTCGGCATGCTGGAGCGGCATGTCGAGATACGGCAAGAGCGCGTCATGCTCGGCCATCACATCGACCATCCGCAAGGTCAACGGACTCGGGTAGATGTAGAGCATCCGCAACCAGGGCAGATTCGGCACCTGCTCGACGATCATCTGCATCAAGCTCGGCAGGCCATGTTTCATACCGAGATCCGCGCCATAGCGGATGGTGTCCTGGGCGACCAGAACGATCTCCTTTGTTCCGCCGGCGACGAGATCGACGATCTCTTGGATGATATGCAACGGGCGTTTACTGATCTGCTTGCCTTTGATACTTGGGATCGTGCAGAAGTGGCAGTTGTGATCGCAGCCGTCGGCCACCTTGATGTAGGCCGACGGCCCGGCGCCGGCTCTGGTGAACGAGGTCAGCATGCCTTCGCAACCGGCGATCTCCGGCCGCGCGGCCTCCCCAAAGAGATCGCCGACGACATCGCCGATCTTGTACCACTCGCGAGTGGTCAGCACGTGATCGACGCCCGCGGGAATCAGATTGCTGTAGTTGCCAAGGGCAGGCATGCAGCCCGCGGCGATCACCATCTGACCGTCGCGCTTGATCGAAAGCACCTCATTGATCGCGCCGACCGATTCGTCCCGTGCAGCACCGAGGAATCCGCAGGTGTTCACGATCACCACATCGGCCGTGTTCGGGTCGAGCGTCGCCGACATGCCGCGCTGGCGGAGGAGGTGATCCATGCCATCGGAGTCCACCCGGTTCTTGGAGCAGCCCAGGGTGACGATGTGGAATGCGCGGGCTGGAGCGGGATCGATCAAAACGCAGAATCCTTTCGAGCGTTACCGGTAATTGATGAATTGCAGCGCGACCGCATAGTCCTCTGCTTTGAGCGCCTGGATCACGGCCTGGAGATCGTCTTTGGTTTTGGCTTGCACGCGCACCGCATCGCCCTGGATTTGCGGCATCACCTTCTTGAACTCATCCCTTATCCGCTTGCTGATTTGTTTCGCCAAATCGTCGGGAATGCCTTGTTTCAACTTGATGGTTTGACGCATCCGTCCGCCCGATGCTTGCTCCTCTTTCTCGTAGTCGAGGATTTTGAGCGAGAGCGATCGCCGGACCATTTTCGATTCAAGCACATCGCGAATCGCCTGCAGGCTGTACTCGTTATCGGTGTTGATCTTGATCTCTTCGCCGGTCAAGTCAATCTCGGTGCCCGAGTCCTTCAAATCGTAGCGCTGCAGGATCTCTCGCCGAGCCTGATCCAGCGCATTTTTCATCTCTTGCTGATCAAACTTCGATACGACATCGAATGAGAATAACGCTGCCATCAGCCACCTCCGCACACTACCGGTATGCAACGCTCCATAGTAACCGATGACCGGCGATAAGTACGGCTGGATGTGCCTCGGGGCCATTTCCATCGTATGGTTTGATCGAGTGCCACTCGTGACCCGGCCGAGAAGGTAATGACACAGACCGAAACGACACATCGCGAACCCCCGTGGCTGGCCGATGACCGCGATGAGCGCGGAATTGTCGAACCACCTAGCGCTCCCCCAGTGGTGCGCGGTGGACTCACGATTTTCTACAAGATTCTCCTCGCCAATGTCGCGATCGTCGTGCTCGGCGCGGTCGCGGGTACGTGGATCACGATCATCGTCGTTCGTCGAGAGGCGAACGAGCGTTATTTCCCGTTGGCCGGTCTCTTCGCCCTGGCGGGGATCGTGCTCAGTCTGGTGGTCAATTTCTTCGCGCTCAGGGCCGCGTTTCGTCCCCTTTCGCGCTTGCAGCTGGCGGCATTTGCGGTTCGGAAAGGTGATCTGTCGGCTCGTGCCGACGAGGCGGCATTCGGCGATCCCGAAATTCGGCAACTTGCCGAAACGCTCAATGGCACGCTCGACGAGCTGTCACGAGACCGCGTTGAGCTCAACCTTCTCGCTTCTCAGGTCATTCGCGCCCAGGAGGACGAGCGGCGCCGCATCGCGAGAGAGCTCCACGACGACACCGCACAGGTTCTCTTCGCGCAGCTCCTGCGATTGGGCGCCCTCAAGGGGTCAGACGACAAAGCGGTTCACGATCTTGCCGAAAGCCTCGAGCAAATGACCAGCGAGGCGCTCGAGAGCGTTCGCCGTTTGGCGCTTGAGCTCCGTCCACCCGCACTCGACGATCTCGGATTGCTCGCGGCGCTCGGCGACCTTGCGCAGCGATTCGCGGATCAGCTACGGATTCCGGTCGACTATCTTCCCAGGGGCAGCCGGGGACGCCTAGCGCCGGATGTCGAGCTTGTGCTCTATCGAGTGGCACAGGAGGCATTGACGAACATCGCAAAACACGCTGGCGCCAAAGCGGTCTGGATCGATCTGGACAGGTTGCAGGCGGACGTGTCGATCTCAATTCGGGACAATGGCCATGGGTTCGATCCGAAAACCGCTGTTTCGAGCGACGGACGGGGACTCGGATTGGGGATGTTCGGGATGGAAGAACGCGTCGCGCTCGTTGGGGGACGCTTCAGGGTTTGGTCCGCTCCAGGACAAGGGACGGAGATTTTCGCGTATATTCCATTGGGAGCCAACGCCGGCCCTGCTCGTTCGCGTACACTCGTCGAAGCATGAAAATGTGATGTCAACCACACTTGCCCCATCCGCACTGATTTCGATCGTTTTGGCGGACGATCACGGCATCGTCCGCGCCGGCCTGCGCGCGCTCCTCGAGCGCCAGCTGGATATGCGCATCCTGGGAGAGGCATCCGACGGTCCGGAGGCAATTCGCGCCGTTCGCGAGCTCCGTCCGAATGTTTTGATCACGGATCTTTCTATGCCCGGCGGCGGCCTGGAGACGATCCGGGAGATCACGATGCTCGGATTGCCGACCAGGATTCTCGTGCTCACCGTGCACGCGGAAGAGCGCTACCTCCTGCCTGTGCTCGAGGCGGGCGGTTCCGGTTATGTGCGCAAATCGAGCGCGCACACGGATTTGCTCGACGCGGTTCGCACCGTTTCCCGGGGCGAAGTCTTCCTCGATCCCGCCGCGACGAAGACGCTGCTTAGGGGCTATCTCGGCCGGGTGCGAACCGGAGACGAGGTCGACTTCGGCGAAGTCCTGTCCGATCGAGAGCGCGAAGTAGTGCGGCTGACCGCGGAAGGTTACACCGCGCTCCAAGCATCGGACTTTCTCTCACTCTCGCCAAAAACGGTTGAAACCTATCGTCACCGGGCAATGCAGAAGCTCGGACTGACGAATCGGGCAGAGCTTGTGCGTTACGCACTACGATCGGGCTTGCTCGGCGACACCGATAGCTAGCCAATCGCCATCGTAGGGTTTTTCCCCACACGTTGTCGGGGAAAATGCTCCAATCCGCGAAAGATTTGCACAATCCTCCTGTCGATGGCTTTCAAGTGCCTCCCTTAACATCGTAGTCAGCACGTTGCGCTCACTTTTGAACGAGATATTCGAGACAGCCCGCCATCGCGCTGGCCAACTGAACGGGTGGCACCATGGAACAGGCTCACAGCTCGCAATTGGCTATCGCTCCGCCCCGGTTGAGCTCGGAAAAGCCGGCCGTGCACCCCGGGTGGTTCTCCGCCGATCGAGTCGTGATCGAGCAGATCGAGGATCCAGGGCTTGAGGACGAAACGCGATTCTCAGCGCTTTCTCAACTCTTGCGCACGGCTGGAGCGCTCGACCGCGCGGCTTCGGATGCTCTGGCCGATCTTGGTCTCACCGCCGGCGCCTTTTTCGCGCTGCTTGAGCTCAGTGAGGCCAGTCCGATTGGTCTCGCTCCATCCGAGCTCTCGCGGCGGCTTGCAGTCGCGCGCCGAACGGCCACGCTTTATGTCGACATCCTCACCCGCCAGGGATGGGTCGAGCGCAATGCTCATCCGGAAGACCGGCGTATGGTCCTCGCGAGCCTGACGCCGCGCGGCGAGATGCTCGTCGACGAGTTGTCCACGGCTTACAAACGGCGGCTGGCGGGTCTGATACGGGATATGTCCCCACTGCAGGCAGAGCGGCTGCGGCAGCTTCTGATGCTCGTTCCCGCCGGACCTCAAAGCGACATGGATTGCGGGGGATAAACCGAGTCCGTTAGTCTTCGTTGACGTTCTTCAAGCGCATTGCAATGAGTGTTCGCGCCGGCAGAGAGTATCTTGACCCAGCCTTGATCGAACGGGGTGGATCACATGAATGCGTCCAAAACCGGCATTCCCAGATGCTCCGCGACCCGTTGATTCCTCTTGGCATCGCGAATCGATGAGCCACATCGTCCGCGTTGAAGGCGACGTAGACGATGTTGGCTAATTCGGCGTTCGACAGTCCCCCATTGTTTCCCGCAACGAGGCGGAAGGCGAACGTTTTCCGGCCATGGTCTGCCCAATCGTGCTCGGTCATCTGCTTTCCATCGGGGCGATACCATGTGAGATCGGCCAGTGTTGTTCCGGATTCTC
Source organism: uncultured Sphaerobacteraceae bacterium (assembly GCA_964371945.1). Classification (GTDB taxonomy): domain Bacteria; phylum Chloroflexota; class Chloroflexia; order Thermomicrobiales; family UBA6265; genus CAYJPA01. The sequence goes on from CAYJPA010000035.1 coordinate 11,166, forward strand.
GATCGCCGGAGTAAAACGTGCCCCGGGTAAACGCTGGATTCTCGCTCCGAAACGCGCTAACGGCGCGCACGAATCCGAGCAGCTCACGCTCCTCAGGATCATGCTCCCAATTCAGCCAGTTCTGCTCGTTGTCATGGCAATAGCAATTATTGTTTCCGTATTGCGTACGTCCGAGCTCGTCGCCAGACGTGAGCATTGGCACCCCTTGCGACAACAGCAGCGTTGCAAGCAGGTTCTTGATCTGGCGATTTCGAAGCTCGGAGATCTCGGGATCGCCGGTCGGTCCCTCGACGCCGTGGTTCCACGACCAGTTGGCGTCAGAACCGTCCCGGTTCAGCTCACCATTGCCCTGGTTGTGTTTTCGGTCGTACGAGACGACGTCGCGGGCAGTGAAACCGTCATGCGCCGTCACAAAGTTGATGCTTGCGCCGGGACCGCGGCGGCTGTTCTTGAACAAATCAGCCGAGCCCGTGAGCCGAAACCCGAGCTCCCCCAGCACCCCCCGATCGCCACGCCAGAAACGGCGCACGGTGTCGCGGTAGCGATCGTTCCACTCGCTCCACCGCCGCGGAAACCTCGCAAGCTGGTAGCCGCCGTCGCCGACATCCCATGGCTCGGCGATGAGCTTGACGGAAGCAAGCACGGGGTCTTGATGAACCGCTTTCAAGAACCCGGACAATGCGGAGAACGCGTGCTCGTCGCGGCCCAGCGCAGGCGCCAGATCGAACCTGAATCCGTCGACGTGCATTTCCTCGACCCAGTAGCGCAGTGAGTCCATGATCAGTTTGAGCACCTGCGGATGGGCTACGTTGAGGGTGTTGCCGGTGCCGGTGACGTCCTTGTAGAGACGCGGATCGCCGGAAAAGAGCAAGTAATAAACGTGATTGTCGATTCCACGGAATGACAGTGTCGGTCCCATGTGTCCCGCTTCGGCAGTGTGGTTGTAGACCACATCGAGCAGCACCTCGATGCCGTCCGCGTGCAATTCCTTGACCATTTGCTTGAACTCGGTGACCTGTTCACCACGGTCGCCGCCGGCAGCGTACCGGGCCTCAGGAGCGAGGAAGCCGAGCGTGTTGTAGCCCCAGTAATTGCGCAGTCTGTGCCGGACAAGAAAATCGTCATCGACGAATGCGTGGACCGGGAGAAGCTCGACAGCGGTCACTCCCAGCCGCTTCAGGTAATCGATCGACTCGGGATGGGAAAGTCCGAGATAGGTTCCGCGCAGAACTGGCGGGATACCGGGATGCCGCCTGGTGAATCCCTTGACGTGAACTTCATAGATCAGCGAGTGAGAAAGCGGAGTGTTGGGTCTCCGGTCGTTTCCCCAGTCGAACGACGGGTCAACGATCACGGAGCGCGGCTTTTCTTTCGAGTCGTCACGCCCGTCGGGCCGAAGGTCGGTGGCGTCCCTTCCGCGTCTATAACCGTAAACCGGAGTGTCCCAAGCGACATGTCCAGAGATTGCGCGCGCATAGGGGTCGATCAGCAGTTTGGCGGGATTGAAGCGATGCCCTACATCCGGGCGATAGGGTCCGTGGACGCGATAGCCGTAGCGGTCCCCGGGTCCAACTCCCGGGATGTAGCACGTCCAGATGGGATGATAGGTATCGGCAAGCGCAGCCCTTCGGTATTCACGGCCGTTTCCCTCGTCATCAAACAGGCAGAGCTCGACACGAGTCGCGTTCTCGGAGAAGAGCGCGAAATTCGTGCCAGAACCGTTCCAAGTGGAGCCGAGTGGATGCGGGCTGCCCGGCAAGACCGATTGATCTGAGCTCATGCCGATGGATGTGTCCTCAATGTCGCCCCTTTTGCCAGATCAAATGCTCAGGCGCCAGCAGGTGTCGCGGCATCGCCCACAATATCTCGCAACATGATGTATGTCGTCTGTAGCTGATTGGTGCCGTTTTCGAATGACTCGAGCGCTGTCGCCACTGCATCCCAATCGAAGCGCAGGACGGCGGACTTCGCATTCGAGATGCCGGTTCGCGCCGCTTCGACCCCGGTTCGATACAGATCGACGGCAAGCATGAATCTCGCTGGAATCGTGTTCTCCGCGATGAACGTGTCAATCTGGTCCGCGAGCTCGATCACGCGGTCGCCGCGAACCTGCAGCTCAACCAGATTCCGGCTGCGTTCGTCTCCGAGTTTGACAAGCACGGCAGCTTCCGCGGTGAGCGCTCGCAAACGTGCACCGGCGTACCCATAAAACGCCTGCTCTTCGGGGGAGATCGAGACGGCGGCGGGCACCGGCGTCGAATTCTCCGCGGGGGGTACGACGATCTCGCTGATCTGATCTCGCCCAGCGTAAGCGGCGATGACGCCTACTCCCGCCAGAAGGAGCAACACCGCCAAGATCCGGGTAGCCCGGCGGTAAGGCGTGCGTGGGATTGTCATACTGATCAGCTTACCAAGGAACAGCCGGACTCCTCCAGTTCATTCCTCCTGGCGAGCCAGCTTTCCCCTTGTTTCCCGCCCTGCCCCGCCGCTATGCTCCGGCACAGGGATTGCGACTCCATGAGAGTTGAGTCCGCGTCAATGGAGTTGAACGTGACGATCTCACTCGATAACCTGCCGAAATCCACTCCGCCGCCGTCAAGCGTTCTGATCCAGAATGTGCAACCGGTGATTGACTGTGGGCGGTATCCGGTCAAGCGCGAGCAAGGCGACCTCCTTCGTGTCACGGCCGACATCTTCAAGGACGGCCACGACAAAATCGCCGCTTATGTCAAATCGCGCAGAACCGGCGATTCGGGCTGGCTCGAAACCGAGATGAGATTCATCGACAACGATCTCTGGGGTGCCGAATTCGTCCTTCCCGAGATCGGACGTTACGAGTTCACGATCGAGGCGTTTCCGGATCGGTTTGCGACCTGGCACGACGAGGTCACCAAAAAGGTGAATGCCGGACTCGATGTGTCTGTTGAGGTGCTCGAAGGTCGCCTGCTCTTGATTGAGGCGCGAGCACAGCCAGGGGCCGACGCCGACCATATCGATCTCATTTTGTTCCAGCTCGATCGCGCCGCGCCAGATTACCCGGCACAATCCAAACTGTTGTTGAGCGAAGAGGTCGTGGCGATGATGCTGCAGCACCGGTCGCGGCGAGGCTCGGCGACGCTGGAACGGCCGTTTCAGGTTGTCGTCGATCGGGTTCAAGCGCGATTTGCCGCGTGGTATGAGCTCTTCCCGCGATCGACCGGCACGGTTGAAGGCGCCAGTGCGACCTTCGACGATGTGATTGCGCGAATTCCGGCGATCGAGGCAATGGGCTTCGATGTCCTCTACTTCACACCGATCCACCCCATCGGCAAGACCAATCGCAAGGGCAAGAACAACACGCTGAACCCGCTGCCCGGCGATCCCGGCGTTCCCTACGCGATCGGAAGTGTCGAAGGCGGTCACGACGCAATCGAGCCTGCCCTGGGAACTATCGCGGATTTCCGGCGGATGGTCGATGTTGCCGCCGACCACGGACTCGAGATCGCGCTCGATTTGGCGATCCAAAGCGCGCCCGACCATCCCTGGGCGAGGGAGCACCCCGATTGGTTTCATATCCGCCCGGATGGATCGATCAAGTACGCGGAGAATCCGCCAAAGAAGTACGAGGATATCTATCCGGTCAACTTCAATTCACCCGATTGGATCGCGCTCTGGCAAGAGATCAAACGCGTTGTCCTGTTCTGGGTCGACAATGGGGTGAGAACCTTTCGGGTCGACAATCCTCATACCAAGCCAATTCTCTTTTGGGAATGGCTGATCGAGCATGTGCGTGCCGAGCATCCCGACGTGATCTTCCTCTCCGAGGCGTTCACCCGACCGAAGGTGATGAAGACTCTTGCCAAGGCGGGCTTCGCACAGTCCTATACCTATTTCACCTGGCGCAACTTCAAAGAGGAGATCACCCAGTACTTCACGGAGCTGACCCGGTCTGACGTCGCGGAGTACATGCGGGGCAATCTGTTCCCAAATACGCACGACATTCTACCGACCATTCTGCAGAGGGGAGGCCGGCCGGCGTTCAAAATGCGCCTGGTGCTCGCCGCGACGCTTTCGTCGGTGTACGGCATCTACAGCGGCTTTGAGCTCTGCGAGAACACGCCCGTGCCCGGCAAAGAGGAGTACTTGAATTCCGAAAAGTATGAGTACAAAGTGTGGGATTGGGATCGGCCGGGCAATATCGTCGACTACGTGACGACGGTGAACCGCATTCGTCGCGGTCATCCGGCACTGCAGGAATACGACAATCTCACGTTTTACTGGGCGGACGACAACAACTTCTTGTGCTATTGCAAAACCACGCCCGACCTGAACGATATCATTCTGGTCGTCGTCAACCTGGATCCGCTGCAGGCCCACGAGACGATGTTCCACTTCCCGGTTACCGATTTCGGGCTACAACCTGGAGAGCAGTTCCTTGTCACCGAGTTGATCACCGGTCAGAGCTTCTTTTGGAACGGCGGCTCCCAACATGTCTATCTCGATCCAAATTGGGAGCCAGCGCTCATTTATTCCATCAAGCGATGGGCTCATGTCGAATATGTTGAGACGTTCGTCTAGTCTTCAGGCGCCGGATTGGACCGGCGTCTAGCTCGCGAGCATCGCGATCGGCGCTCGCGGTCTCTGGTTGGGCGAGGGTGGCCAGATAATGCCGGTGGAACTGCAAGATCCCCTGTGGTTCAAAGATGCGGTGCTGTACGAGGCGCCGATTCGCTCCTTTTACGATTCAGATGGCGACGGCAAAGGCGACTTCCGCGGTATGGTGATGAAGCTGGATTACCTCCAGCATTTGGGCGTCGATTGCATTTGGCTGCTGCCGATGTATCCGTCCCCGCTTCGCGATGACGGGTATGACATCGCCGATTTCTCTTCTATCCATCCAGATTTCGGTACCGTCGAAGAGTTCCAACAGTTGATCGACGGCGCGCACGCACGAGGCATCAAGGTGGTCGCCGATCTCGTGCTAAACCACACCTCGGACCAACATGCCTGGTTCCAAGAGGCTCGTCAAAATCGCAATTCTCCCAAACGCGACTACTACGTGTGGACCGACGACCCCTCAACGTACGATGGCGTGCGTATCATCTTCACCGACACTGAGCCGTCCAACTGGACCTTCGATCCGGTCGCGGGTCAGTACTACTGGCACCGCTTTTTCAGCCACCAACCTGATCTCAACTACGACAACCCCGTGGTCTGGGACGAAATGTTCGATGTCGCCCGCTATTGGCTCAGCTTGGGTCTCGACGGATTCCGGTGTGACGCGGTTCCCTATTTGTTCGAACGCGAAGGCACCATTTGCGAAAACCTACAAGAGACACACGATTTTCTGGCGGCGCTCCGCAAGATGGTCGATACCGAGTTTCCTGGAAAGATCTTGCTCGCCGAGGCAAATCAGTGGCCCGAAGACGTCATTCCCTACTTCGGAACCCGAGACGCACCCGAATTCCACATGTCGTTTCACTTCCCAATCATGCCGCGGATGTACATGTGCTTGAAGCGCGAGGAACGGAGCGCGCTGATCGATATCATGAAACGGACGCCCGAGATTCCGGAGGAGTGCCAATGGGCGATCTTTCTCCGGAATCACGACGAGTTGACGTTGGAGATGGTGACCGAGGACGAGCGGCAGGAGATGTGGCGCGAATTCGCTCCTGATCGCCGGATGCGCTGCAATCTGGGGATCCGTAGGCGGCTCGCGCCATTGGTCGAGAATGGCCGCGCCGAGATCGAGCTCCTGAAGATCCTGCTGTTCTCGATGCCAGGCACCCCGGTGATCTACTACGGCGACGAGATCGGCATGGGCGACGATATCTACCTGCGGGACCGCAACGGCGTGCGAACACCGATGCAGTGGAGCTCGTACCGCAATGCCGGATTCTCGGGCGCCGGCTTTACGGGACTCTACGCCCCGGTGATCTCGGACTCGCTCTACGGCTATCAATCGGTCAATGTCGAAACGCAGTCCCGCAACCCGACATCTTTGCTCAACTGGACCACCCGAGCGATCAGGATCCGCCGCCAGTACAAAGCGTTCGGTCGCGGCAAGTTCGCCTGGGTCGAGGAGCCTAACCCAAAGATCGTGACATTCACCCGCACATATGGTAGCGAAACCATCCTGGTGATCACAAATCTCGCGTCGTCGCCGCAAATCGCTTCGCTCGGACTTGCCAACTACGCCGGAATTGAACCGATCGAGCTCTTCGGGAACTGCCCATTCCCGCGGATCGGGCACGATCCGTATCACGTGACGTTGAGTGCACGCGGCTACTTCTGGCTCCGCCTGGATCGTGCCGCGGAATGACATCCGATCGCGTCGCCGGCAATTTGATGCAGACAGATTTTCTCTCCGCACTGCCGGGTTGGTTGGCTGACGCCCTTCCCGCGTATCTCCCCGAGCGAAGGTGGTTTGGCGACAAGGCCCGGCGAATCCATGCGGTTGAAGTCAGCGAAGTCGTGCCAATCAACGAAGTCGACAAGCCCTCGGCACTTGCGTTCATTGATGTTCGGTTCGAGAGCGGTGATCCGTCGCAGTACGCGCTTCTCGTCTCCCATACCCTGAGATTGCCGGCTGATTCCGAATCCGTCATCTCGATACTGGATGACGGGTATCTCGTCGATGGACTGACAGAGTCGTCAGTGCGGGCCCGGCTTCTTTCGACAATCGGGGGCAATGTCGCGGTCGGCGCCAAATCGTTGCTCGCCGATCACGATGCCGCGGCGACAGGAACCCTGTCGGAGCTCCAGGGCGCCGAGAGCAGGCTGTTGCGTGCCGAGCAGAGCAACACGTCGATTCTTTACGGCTCGGACGTGTTGATCAAAGTATTCCGGCGGTTGCAGCCGGGGATCAATCCCGACGTGGAGCTGACGAAGTTTCTTTCGTCGAGGGCCGGGTTTGACGCGGTTCCGCGATACCTGGGATCGATTTCGCACCGGACTACCGCTGGAACGACCTCGGTGATCGCGTGCGCTCAGGAGTTCGTGCCGAATGTAGGCGATGGTTGGTCGTTCGTACTCAAGAAGATTCGCGATCATCTGCTCGACCCCGGTGCAAGCGAGCTGCTTTCCGAGTCCGCGGCACTGGCGAGACAACTTGGGATCGTGTCCGCACGGATGCACCTAGCGTTGGCGAGCGATTCCTGGACCCCGGGCCTGGCACCCGAGCCGATCAAGCGGTCGGATGCAGAGCTTTGGGCTTCCGATTACCTCGGACTGATCGACAGGGTCGTCACGGGCCTGAACGATCAATTTGATTCGTTTGACCCAGAAACTCGAGAACTTGCGACGCTCTTTCTCGCAGGCGCCCCGGGTCTCCAAAAACGCGAAGATGGGTTCTACGGGTTGATCGGTAAGTCCAAGACCCGTGTCCATGGCGACTATCACCTTGGTCAGACCTTGAGAACGCTGGACGGCAGTTTCGTCGTGATCGACTTCGAAGGCGAACCGCAACGATCGATCGAGGAACGCTGCCGGAAGACCTCTCCGCTCAAAGACATTGCGGGCATGCTTCGATCCTTCAGTTATGCGCGTGGAACGGCGACCGCATGGCTGGACGATTCGACAAGTTTGCTGCCATCGGACCTGATCGCCTGGGAATGTGAAGTCAGGAGCGCATTTTTGGCGGGATATGTCGCCACGGCACGAGCAGGCAAGGAATCATTCTTGCCGCTGTCTTCCGAGGACTTCGAAAACGCGCTTGCCGTCTGGGAGCTCGACAAGGCGGCATATGAGGTGATTTATGAAATCAATAACCGCCCCGACTGGCTCTGGATTCCACTGTCAGGCATGCTCAAGCAGTCTGAACCCGCGAGCTCATAGAAAACGCGAACCTAAGTACGGCGCTGCCCGATTTTGCCGTGCTGTCCAACGTCGCGGCGTTCACGCATTGCACCCGCGAGGCATCGTGGCGGGAAACAGGGCACACCGCTGTGTGCCCCTACATTTGACAAACATTCATTTTCGGCAATTTATTCTGGATGCTTTGGATTGCCGGGACGATTCGGTCTTCGAGCAAACGCGGTAACCCTGCAGAGGGCGTCCACATTGGCCCGCACTCTGCGGAGAACGACACGCCACACTCCTCTTCGTTTAGTCCGCGCGGCCCTGACGCTCCTTGAAGACGCCGTAGTCGATGTTCGGGAAGGGGTTGTCGCGTTCTGAAAGACTCGCCAGGAAGGCTTGCTGTTCTTCGGTCACCGCGCCAGAGTCCGCTATGTCGGCAAGCTGGTTGAAACGCTCCACGTGCTCACTGAATCGCTCTGAGGCATATTCCTTCGCCTGACCTGTGGTGACCAAAAACGGCCAGTCGCTGCTCTGCAGCAGCACGAGCTCACGGGCCGCTTGATTGAGCACCGCTTTCAAATCGCCTTGAGCATCTGGGTGTGTCGCGACCAGTCCTTCGATCCGGCGTTCGGCAGCGTGAATCACGGGCCACATCCAGTTGGTGTCGACGTTCAACCAGGTGAAGTGGTTACCCCCGGCGCCCCAACTCGATTCCGGCAGATTCATGACCTGATCAGGTGTGTGCTCATCGATGATTCCGCTTGCCGTTGTCAGCTCCGCCACCTCGCTCTTCGCGAGACCGCGCAGCACGTCCTTGAGCCAGTCGACGCCCTCGAACCACCAGTGCCCGAAGAGCTCAGTGTCGTACGCGGACGAGATAACGCCGAACTCACCCGTTTGATCGTGATACTCAGAGAGCAGTTGCTCGACCAGGCCGACGAAATTCTCGGCATGCGACCGCACTCGCTCGGCCGCCCGGTGGGGCTCGTAGAGCGGTTTGGAGCCGAGATCGACCTCTGCGCCGCCGATTCGCCAGTACTGCATTCCCGAAACGCCGTCTTTGCGATGGAACTCCCGGTACCAGAAGTCGCCCGGGTAGCCGTGCTGCCCCGACCACACCTGCTGTCCAGTTCGATTGTTCCGTCCAAGCACCGCAACTTGTCCCGGCGCATCGCCGACCCAATAGGGCTTGAAGGTCGTTCCAGGCTCCGCTTGCTCCTCCGCGGTTACCTTCAGGGCATACCGGCGAGGAACTGCCCCGTAGAGTCCGATTGCCTCGCCGGCGGCTTTGCCGACCGGTTGCCCACCCTCGACCGTGTGCGTTTCGCTGAAAAAGACCTCGAGCCCTAGCGCGGCCAGGAAGGACCCGATGCCCGGCCGTCGAACTGGAAACTCGCCCGCTTCATCGATGATCGCCGGCCGGTAGGCGCATTCCGGCAACCAAACGGCCTTAGGTTCGCGACCGAATCGATGCTTGTAGGCCTCGAACCCGGTCACAAGCTGACCGCGAATCGAGGAGTCCCGCGCAAGCAACGGCAAATAGCCATGAGTTGCCGCCGAAGTCGCGATTTGAATGTGCCCTGAATCCTGGAGTTTCTTGAATGCGCCGATCAAATCCATGTTGTACCGGTCACGGAAGCTCGTGAGGTGGCGCGCATACCAGTGGTGGTAGTAGCGAGCAAGATCCCGCAATCCGCCGTCGCCCGAGTCCTCGAATCGCTTCACATCCTTTGCGGCCCAGGCCGCGCGCTCGGCCGCGTAGTGTACGAAGTGATCGATGATCAGCGGATCCGCAAGCTGCTCTGCCAGGATCGGGGTGATGCCGATCGTGAGCTTGAATGGGACTCCCTCTTCGGCAAGGTCGTTGAGCGCGTCCAATAACGGGACGTACGTCTCGGCAATGGCCTCATGAACCCATTCCTCGCCATGGGGCCACATCCCCGCCTGCCGCGCATACGGTAGGTGGCTGTGCAATACGAATGTGAACGCTCCGACTTTTGCCATCAGTCCTCACCTCGACTTGTCATCGAACTTGCTATCTCCACTGAACCATCCGGGTTACCGATGCAGTGGATACCCGGTGTTCAGCGCCGTGTAGTCGAACGGATCGGTCGATAGTTCTGCGCGGCCGCCGCCGGACCGGCCGTACGCATGAACCAAGACGGAGATACCTGCCGCCAGACCGGGATCCAGTTGCTCAGGACTGTACCTCCAGGTCCAATTGTTGACGGCGGTCCCTGGTGTGTTCATTCTCGCTGAATCGTCCAATCGTAATGCATCCTGGAGCGTGAAAATCGCGAGCTTCGCGGTCGACGCAAGCGCCAACCGCAAGAAGTCCCAGGCAATATCAGCGCCACTGTGTCCAAGATAGGTCCGGACGTGCTCGCGCGCTCGGTCGTCGATGCCGGCAAACCACCCGATTGTCGTTTGGTTGTCGTGTGTTCCGGGATAAACCACGATCGGGTCCTCGTAATTGTGTGGAAGGTACGCATTGCCGGAATCACCGCCAAACGCAAATTGCAGCACCGCCATTCCCGGAAGTCCGAGCGCTCTTCGCAGCTCCTTGACGTCGTTCGTGATCAATCCGAGGTCCTCAACGATGATGGGCACGTCGCCAAGCGCATCTCGAATCGCGTCAAACAGTGCTCGTCCCGGGCCTTGCTCCCACCGGCCGGTCGCGGCCGTCGGATCGCCGGAGGGCACAACCCAGGAGGCGGCAAATCCGCGAAAGTGATCGATTCGAACGACATCGACGAGAGCGAGCAATCCGCGGAAACGCTGAATCCACCAGTCGAATCCGCCGGCGGCCATCGCGGACCAGTCGTAATGTGGGTTTCCCCAGAGCTGACCGGTGGCCGAAAAATAGTCAGGAGGGACGCCCGCAACTACCGTCGGATTGCCTCGCTCATCAAGTCGAAAGATCGACTGGCTACCCCAAACATCGGCGCTGTCGTGCGCGACGAATATCGGGATATCCCCGATGATTTGAATGCCGCGCTCGTTGGCGTAGCTCTTGAGCGCGCTCCATTGACGGCGGAAGAGGAATTGCTCGAACTGGTAGTACCTGACGTCCCGCGCGAGCATTTCATGCCAACGGATCATTGCTTCCGGTTCGCGAAACGCAATCTCTGACGGCCACCGCGTCCACCCTGCCTGGTGGTGGTGGTTCTTGACCGCCATGAAGAGCGCGAAATCGTCGATCCAACCGGCTTCCAACTCCAGGAATCCGGTGAGCTCATTCGATAAATCGGGCGAGGCACCGTTGTTGCATCGCTCGAATGCGACCCGGATCAGCGCGGACTTGTATTGGGCCGCCGCGTCGTAGTCGACGGTGTGCGGCGGGAGCCAAGGCGCGTTTTCGAGATCGGAGTGCTCGAGTAGACCGTCGCCCACGAGCCAGGGCAAGGAGATCAGAAGGGGGTTACCGGCGAGGGCCGAAACCGATGCGTATGGCGAGTGTCCGGGACCAACTGGAACTAGCGGCAACACCTGCCAATAGCGCTGACCCGCTGCCTGAAGCCAATCGACGAATCGAAAAGCCGCGTCGCCGAGATCCCCAACGCCGTGCGGACCCGGAAATGACGTGGGATGAAGGAGGATTCCGCTGGCCCGGTCGAACGGCATGTAGGCTCTCCGCTGAGCAAGAATCGGCCGTCAGCGATTTGACGAGGAATCGAATTGCGGTCCGCCTACGGTTCTTCGAGGCTATCCCGCAGGATGTCCATATGTTCGAGTGCCAGACCGGTGCCAACGGCAACGCACGAGAGCGGATCATCGGCGACGTAGCAGGGAACGCCGGTCACCTCGGTCAGCAAATCCGGTAGTCGCCGCAGCATGGCGCCGCCGCCGGTCAAAATCATACCCTTGTCGATGATATCCGATGAGAGCTCCGGCGGCGTTTCTTCGAGCACCGCGCGAACCGCGCCAATGATCGCTTCCAGCGGCTCGGTGATCGCGTCGGTGACCTCGTTGGCGTGAATCTGAATGGTGCGCGGCAATCCGGCGACTTCGTCGCGACCCCGGACTTCCATCACTTCGTCATCTTCCACGGGCATCGCGCTGCCCATCTGGATCTTGACCTCTTCGGCCGTTCGCTCGCCGATCCGGAGATTGTATTTGCGCTTGATGTAGTTGCTGATCGCTTCGTCGAACTTGTTGCCGCCGACGCGCAGCGAGCGGGCGACGACGATGCCGTTCAAGGAGATCACAGCGACTTCGGTCGTGCCGCCGCCGATGTCGATGATCATGTTCCCGGACGGATCGGCCACCGGCACTCGAGCGCCAATCGCCGCGGCCAGCGGCTCACTGATCAAATAGGCGCGGCGGGCTCCGGCATTCAGTGCGGCATCGCGAACCGCGCGCCGCTCGACGCCGGTGACGCCGGCCGGCACGCAGATCATCACCTCCGGGCGAATCAAGGAGAAGCGGCCGCAGCTCTTGTTGATGAAATAACGGAGCATTTCCTGGGTGACGACGTAGTCCGCGATTACACCGTCGCGCATCGGGCGCACGACTTCGATTGTTTCCCGCGGTTCACGTCCGAGCATATTGCGGGCTTCAATGCCGACGGCCTTGACTTTTCCATCTTTCGCGGAGATTGCCACAACTGAGGGTTCGTTGATCACGATGCCCCGGCCGCGCACAAAAACGAGGACGTTGGCCGTCCCCAGATCTATACCTATTTGCTTGGCCACGCGGTCGTACCTCGGTCGGGACTCTGACGAGGGCGGATTGCAGATGATGTGAGCTTCAAGATGTCACAAGCCGTCCATTGGGTTCGAATTGTACCATAGCATGGTAATGCGACCGGTCGACTTAGCGAATCGGTCTTCGTGACGCAGCACATCGCAATGAGGATCGGTCAAAAGCATGGAGAACCCGGACCAAGTCGAGTCCCCCGTTGAACGCCCAACCGCCGAATCGCCGGAACAGCCAAAGCCGCGTCAGAAGCGCAGTCAATCGAAACGCAATCCCCGAGGCGAAGGCGGAGATCCCAATCGCCAGCGATCTCGAAACGACCGGCACTCGATGTCCGGGTTCGGGGACGGAATCGAGCGGGCGTTTTGCGTTGGGATTGTGTCAAGTCCGCCGCGGTCGTATCCGGCGCAGCACCGCACCGGCGTGGCCGTCATGTCGCGCGTGGTCGTCGCACGCAGCGGCGCGAGCATCCTGTTTTGCGACTGCGAGCATGCCGGTCCACACATCTGGCCGAACGGGGATGTTGTCGGAGACGGAGGCGGCAACTAGGGTTCGGTTCTAGCCAAAGTTCGTGAGCGGCGTTCGGGCGCGGCCATGATCAAGACACCGCAGAGCCGCAAAAACCCCGACAGGAAGAGAATTGGCACAGCTCCCGTCTGGATCACCAGCCAGGAAGAGATGAGTGGTGAAATGCAGGCGCCGCCGCCCTGGGCCAGATTCGTCCAGCCAATGAGCGACGCCCGGTCCTGTTCATGCTTTGCGAGCTCGACTGACCGAAGAGTCAGACCCAGCATGTGACCGGGCCAACCAAAGTAGCCAACGATCTCTACCGCAAATCCCAGGTACCAGATCGGTACCAATCCCCACATCGCGGGCACTGCTGCCGCGGCAAAACCGCTCAGAAGCAGAACCCGGCGCGCTCCCTGGTCATCACCCATTTTTCCCCATCTGCGCTGTATGTAGACGCCGGCGATGGCGGCGAAGAGCTGGGAGATCGCGAAGTAGGCTGTCGGTGCGTGCAGATCCTTGAGGATGTAGGCCGGCAGCACCGGCCAAACAAACGCCGATCCGAACCAGAAAAGGGTAACGCCCATAAGAAATCGCTGGGCTCCTCGCTCGTCCGGAAACGAGCGAAACGATCGCACCGGCGGAATCGGACCTTCTCCCGCCGACTGGAAAATCCGTCCAATCATGAACAGACTGATGAGTGCGCATGCGGACGCAAAGAGGTACGCGATTGGCAGCGCCTGCTCCCTTGACGCAAAGAGAAAGAGCAGAACAACCGACGCAAGCACAGGTACGGTCGAAAGCGTGGCTGCCGTGCCGCGCATGGCAAGCCAGCGCCCGCGCTCGCCTGGGCCGACCAGACCGGCGATAAAGCTGGACCAGAGCGGCAGCACCAGTCCTTCGCCAACCCCCCAAGTCAGGATAAAAGCGATGATCACGGGCACCGTGGCGTTGTCGGAGATCACGAGGTAGAGCGCAAGTCCGAGAAAGACGAGCCGACCCACGAGCAGGCAGATCAAGCTGGTTTTGCGAACACTCTTGGATCGCGCGGCGATTCTCGGTCCAAACCAGCCGGCGCCGAAACCGAACAGGTTGGCGCCACTGTTGTAGAGGCCAAGCGCCAGCGGGCCGGCGCCACGCGAGATCAGCAACGGATTGATGAAGGCGTCACTCAACGCCTTCATGATTCCCCACGCACCCGCTTCGATTTGTACCTGGCGAGCCAGACCACGGCGTTCGCGATTCGTCACATTGCGCCGGAATCCCGGAACTTTACGCACCGGTAAACGCCTCCGTCGATCGATTTGCTCGCTGCTCTGGTTACTTTCGCAGACCGCTCCAGGCTTGGAAAGTGCCGCCGGAAAATCCCGCGGCATTGAGCAGCGTTGACCACAGGGTTTGTGAGGGATAGGCTTGAGAAAAGCGGCCGCTTACGGTGGCAGCACCAGGTGCGTATTCGAGATCGTCTAGATGATTGGCGTAGATCCGCAACTTGCGACTCCCTCCCCCGGAATCCCACCCGGCGCCACCAGGCTGCGCGGATTCGCGCCTCGATTGAAACCCACCAGTTACCTTTTCGGCGCTGCAGGTTTCTACTGCCTCGTCGCTCTGACCTGGAGCGTGGCAGGTCGAGAAGATCTCGGAAATGCGCGGGCATCATCGCTGTGCGCGGTCGTCGCACTGGCGATCGCGCTTGCAGCGATCATCGCCACTACCGGAACAATCGAGAACCGTGGTGAGCTGTTCGGCTGGGCATCACTTGCCGCCGGCGTCGCATTCATCGCGTCCACGGAAATTGCCAGGTTCAGCGTCATCTGGACCGAGAAAGTGATGACCTGGCACCCAGACGCGATCGCCTGGCTGCAGGCGGCCGGCGCCTTAGGCGTGATGATTGGAGTTTTCCTCGTGCTCGGGAACGTTGTTGCTGAGCACACCCGAATTGCATCCGCGATTGGTCTTGCTACTTTCTCCGCTACCGTGGCGGTTCCCCTGGTCATCGTTACCCGGCTCCTGGTATCCAGCGATCCAGCCCCTTGGTCAACCATCGCGCCACTCATCGCGGTGGCTTTCTCGGTCGCCGCGGTTGTGGTTTCATTCGACACCTGGCGGGCGCGCCACGACGAGTCCGATCTGTCTTCGTCCGGATTGACGCTGTTTACGGTGTTCATCGCCGTCGCGATTGCTCTCCAGAGTCTTGGGAGTTGGGATGAATCTCCCGGGCTGCTGGCGCTTGGTCGATGGGTCATTCCGGTGGCAGCGCTCGGCGTAATGTCGGCCGCGATCGACCGCTCCCGGAGTCGTAGGAGCAGCAACGAAATCGCGAAGCTCGCGTGGCCGGAATGGTCCGCCGCCGCTGGCCGCTGGCCGCTCTTCGGGTCGGCGCTCCTTGTTGCGGCCGCGATCGTTGCGCTGTCGTTCCGTGCGAACATCGCCGCGGATATTGCCGCCGTTGGCTCGTTGTGTGTTCTGCTTCTCTTCGGACGCCAAGCTCTGACGCTCCAGCTGGAGCTCTCTCGAGCGGAAAGACTTGCCGAGACGGCCGCGGAGCTCGAGCGGATCGCAAACATCGACATGCTCACCGGTTTGCCGAATAGATCCGCGCTGACCGGACGGCTGGCAGAAGAATTCGAGCGTGCCTTCCGGTACGAGCAGCCGATGAGCCTGCTCTTCATCGACATCGACCATTTCAAGCGCGTCAATGACTCGCTGGGACACGGCGCCGGCGATTCGGTGCTGCGAGAAGTTGCGGAGAGTTTGCGATTCACCGCTCGCGGCATCGATTTTGTTGGCCGTTACGGTGGCGAGGAGTTCCTGATCATTGCGCCCGGAACCTGGACGGCAGACGCGATGATTTTGGCGGAACGGTTGCGAAACCACGTGCAACGCGTGACGGTGTCAGATCGCGACGGTGACGCGCGGAACATCACCATCAGCATCGGGATTGCCGGCTATCCCGAGCATGCGGCCGACGTCAGCTCATTGCTCGAGCGAGCTGATGAAGCGCTCTATCGGGCAAAAGCGGCAGGCAGGAATCAGTCGATACTGTTCGGATCCGGCGACGTGGAGTAAACCCGGCTCGCCGCGGCCATCCCGAGCACAACACCCCGGCATGCCATCGCATCGGCCAGCGCCCGGTGAGTCGGGATCGTCAGGCCGAATGAATCGGCCGCCTCATGCAAGGGCCTCCAGCGATACCCTTGCGACGGCAGGCGTGGGTCTTTACGGAATGAAGCATAGGCCCGCATCGCGCAATGCCATTCCATTTTCGGCAATAGCACGGACGCGGAGGCGCTGCATTGCTCGATCATGGAACGATCGAAGCTAGAGTTGTATGCAACAACAACACGGCCATGAAGGATAGTCCTGGCCATTTCGAGCGCTTCCGGCCAGGTCGGCGCAACCGCGACGTGCTCGTTGGTGATGCCGTGGATCAGCATCGCGTCAATCGGAATCGGTCGAACGGGGCGAATGAGCTGGTTGAAGACCACCGTGCCATCCAACGCGACGATCGAAAGATCGACGATTTCGGCTCGTGGTCCAAGACCCGTCGTTTCAGAGTCCAGAAAGAGCACTTCTTTGGTGGCGGCAATTGCTTTGGCCCAGGCAATTGCGCTTGGACGGTCGCTTGGTTTGGGGATCGTCTTGATCGTCACGAATCTGGGGACTCCTTGGGCGCCGCGGCCCTGAGCAATGTCAGATATGCATCAAGCGTTTCGTCCGCGGCAATCGCACGCACGACGATCTCGTCAGCACCGGCAAATGAGCTCAACCGCGCACCAATCGACCGCGAATCACCCGAGACACAGGCGCCAATCGCTGGAACACCCATCCGGTCGAAGTGTGCGGCATATTGCGGGTAGCTCGCGTATCGGCCTGCCTCTTCCTCGAGCCGCTTCAATGCCGGTCCGGTTAACGCCACCCGGACGTAGGCTCCAATCCACGGCGCCGGACGTCCGGCTTTTGCCGCGGCGGCGCGGGTGACCCCGGCCAGCACGGGCAGATACGAGGAGGTCAGCCAGTTCAAGAGCACGCCGTCCGACGACTCGCCTGCTACTTCACACATGCGCGGCCCGAGCGCTCCGACCACAATTCGCGCGCTCAGCGTCTCGCGAAGCTCAGTCGCAGCTTCGCGTACGGCATCGCGCGCGCCACTTGTCAATCCACCTGATCCGATTCCGATGATCAGCCGGTCTTGCGGTAACCCGAGCTCCGCGACGCGCTGAGCAATCGCCCCGGCGGGCTGGCGGTCCACCGGGATGACGCCGACACCGAGTTGAATGCTCGACGTGACAGCAGCGGCCGCGGCCAAGGATGCCAATCCCTCGCCGTTTGGCGTGTCATTTGCCCAAAATGTGGCGTACCCGGCAGCCTGGGCGGCGGTTGCCACTTCGGCCGCAACCGGGTGATCGACCGCACCCGCGATTCCAATTCCTCGTGAAACAACCATTCCTGCTCCTCGCAACAATTCACCGAACTTAGCGTTCGAGTCGAGAGCTCGATCCAGTTGGGAATCCTAAGCCCAGACGTCGAAGGGAAACGTGTCGACCATGGCCGATCACGAGGTGATCGAGCACCTCGATGTCGAGCAGCTCGCCGGCTTTTGCGATCTCGGTTGTTAGTGAAACGTCGGCCGCGGACGGCGTTGGGTCGCCTGATGGATGATTGTGCACGATCGCGATTGCGCTCGCATTGAGCTGAACGGCAGGGCGAAAGACCTCGGCGATGCGAACCTGGGCCTGGTTGACGCTGCCTTGATAGACCATACGGTGCGTCAAAACCCGGTGTTTCGTATCGAGCACCACGACTCGCAACTGCTCCTGGTCGAGCGCGGTCATCTCGATTGCGACGAGATTCACGATGTCGTCCGGGGAGGTGATCGAGGGACGCTGGTCCGAGCCGGTTGCGAGTACCCTGCGAGCGATCTCCATGGTTGCTTTGAGTTTTGCTGACTTAGCGGGACCTAAACCGGTCAGCTTCACGAGATCGTCGAGCTCGAGCTTCATCAGGCCGAGGAACCCGCCGTTCTCTTGCAAGAGCCGCTTGGAAAGCGGCACAACCGACTCCCCCACCACGCCGGTGTTGAGGATCAGCGCCAGGAGCTCGGCGTCGTTGAGCGACGCCGCGCCACGCAGTTTGAGCCGTTCGCGAGGGCGCTCGTCCGGCGCCATTTCTTTGATCGAAAAAGAGGGCGAATGAGCCACGGCCGTTCCAATCTGCAAAGCACGGGCGAAACGTTCGTCGTAGCGAACCTACCGATCGCTGAATCCTACCTCACGCCGAACGCTCGCCGGACAACGCCAAGTTCAGGGTGCGGTTATTTGCCGGTGCTATACTTTGGAGCGGACGGCGAGGGAGCCGTCACGACCGGGCGCACGCCTGTCGCATCCCCTGAAAACGGTCGCATGGAGTAGGTTGCCGGTGGTTTTCAACCGCCTTTTCCGTCGCCGCGTCGAGATCGATCCGCATCTCGCTGAAGGTCTCGAAAAGACGCGCCGCGGCGTTTTCAGCGAAATCACAAAGCTCTTCGAGCGCAGTGCAATCGACGACGAGCTGTTCGAAGAACTCGAAATGCTGCTGATCCAGGCGGATGTCGGGTGGGACATCAGCCAACGTCTCGTCCGAGAGCTCAAACAGCGGATCGCTCAAGATGATGTCAAAGACCCGCAAGCCGCGCGCGAAATCCTTCGCCTGGAAATGACCGAGCTGCTTGAGCTCGCCACGCGCAATCGCAAGGTCAAGATCTTGCAGCGCGGGGTGCCGTTTGTGATCATGGTCGTCGGTGTCAACGGCGTCGGCAAGACGACTTCGATTGCCAAGATTGCCGCCTATCACAAGCGGTTCAATCGAACGGTGATGCTAGCGGCGGGCGACACCTTTCGCGCCGCGGCGATCGATCAACTGAAAATCTGGGGCGACCGGCTGGAGATTCCGGTCATCGCGCATGAGCAGGGCTCCGATCCCGGAGCCGTGGTTTTCGACGCGATGCAGGCCGCGCACAATCGCAACATCGACGTCTTGATCGTTGACACCGCCGGCCGTCTCCACAACAAGGCCAACTTGATGGCGGAGCTGAGCAAAATCCGCAAGATCATGCAGCGCCATGTCGTGGACGCGCCGCAAGAAGTGCTCCTGGTGATCGACGCGTCGACCGGTCAAAACGGATTGGTGCAAGCGCAGGAATTCACGAAATCGGTCGATATTACCGATATCATGATCGCGAAACTCGACGGCACGTCCAAGGGTGGAATCGCCTTTTCCGTGTCGAAAGAGATCGGCACGCCGATCTCCTACATCGGGACCGGTGAAAAGGCCACTGACTTCGCGGAGTTCCGGCCCGAAACCTATGTCGATTCGCTCTTCTTTGGCGATGGCGAAGGACTCTAGCAGAGGCAAGCGATGTTTGAATCACTCTCCGACCGGTTGAATGAAACGTTTGGGCGGCTATCGCGCAAGGGCCGCATGACCGAACAGGACGTCGACGAAGCGATGCGCGAAGTCCGCCGGGCGCTGCTCGAAGCGGACGTCAACTTCAAGGTCGTCAAGGATTTCGTCGCCGCCGTTCGAGAGCGCGCGATCGGTCAGGATGTGCTCAAGTCGCTCACGCCCGCGCAGACCGCGATCGGGATCGTCAACGAAGAACTGATCAAGGTTCTCGGGACCGATCGCGAGCCGCTTCGAGCGCCGGACAAGCCGCCGCAAATCCTGATGCTGGTCGGGCTACAGGGCTCGGGCAAGACAACTCACGCCGCCAAGCTTGCCGTCCATCTCCGGAAGGAAGGACGTAATCCCGTTCTGGTCGCCGGCGACATCTACCGGCCGGCCGCGGTGAATCAACTGCAGTCGCTCGGGCGTCAGATCAACATCCCGGTGTACGAAGAGGGCGTCCAAAAGAGCCCGGTCGATATCGCGAACAACGCGGTCAAGTTCGCGATCGAGCGGGGATACAACCCGGTCATCGTCGACACCGCGGGTCGCCTGCAAATCGACGAGCGCATGATGCAAGAGCTCGTCGATGTCAAAAACAAGATCAAACCGACCGAGATTCTGCTCGTCGCGGACGCGATGACCGGCCAGGAAGCGGTCAGCGTCGCGCAGGCATTCCATGCGCGGCTCGGCGTGACCGGGCTCATCCTGACCAAGATGGACGGTGACGCCCGCGGCGGAGCGGCGCTCTCGATCCGCGCGGTTACCGGGGTACCGATCAAGTTCATCGGCACGGGGGAGAAGGTCGACGCGCTCGAGCCCTTCTACCCGGAGCGGCTCGCCGGGCGCATCCTCGGGATGGGCGACATCCTGTCGCTGGTCGACAAGGCACGCGAGCAGACCGATGAAAAAGATGCGAAGCGCATGCAGGACAGGATGCTGAAGGGTCAATTCGATCTCGAGGACTTCCTGGACCAGTTGCAGAAACTGCGAAACATGGGTCCGCTCAACCAGTTGCTCGAAATGATCCCGGGAATCGGCTCGCAGCTCCGGCAGGCGAAGCAGCAGGTCTCCGAGGACGACTTGAAGGGAATCGAGGCAATCATCCGCGCAATGACCCCGGACGAGCGCCGGAACCCGCAGGTGATCGGCCGCTCGCGGCGGATTCGAATTGCAAAAGGCTCTGGCAGCCAGATTCACGAAGTCAAAGATCTCATCAATCAGTTCGATCAAATGAAGAAAATGATGGGCGATCTTGGCGTTATGGCCAAAAAGGGAAAGATGCCCAAGGGCTTCCCGCAAATGCGGTAACAGTCAGACCATGCGCTCGCCGGCAATGCTATCATTATGAAAGTATTGAGCGCGTTCACCGACACGACCGCGCATCGACGTATGGAATTACAGGAGAAATCATGGTTGCCCCGGTTACCGTCTACTCGACCAAAACCTGCCCATGGTGCGATCGCGCAAAGGAGTACCTGCGCGCAAACAACGTGCCGTATGTAGACAAGGATGTCGCTTCCGATTACGAGGCGGCGATGGAGATGATCAAGCGCTCAGGTCAGCAGGGCGTTCCCGTCATTGCAACTGAGGATGAAGTGATCCTCGGCTTCGATCAGGCAAAGCTTGCCCGGCTCGCCCAGAAATTCGCCGGTCCGAAGCGCCCCCCGCTCGGCCTGTTGGCGGCGGACGTGGAGCAGTATCGGAGCAAGCATCCGGAAGCAGCCGAAACCATTCCGGCCGGCACGAAGGGCGTCTACGCTGGAGAGATCCGTGCCGGATCGGTGGCGGAAGCTGCTGGTTTGCGTCGCGGAGACGTGATCCAGAGCGTGGCTGGAAAGCGGGTCCGCAACATGGCGGCGCTCGATCAACTCATCAACACGCTGAAGGCAGGCGAAAGCGTCACCGTGCGATACCTGCGCGGCAGTGAAGAGATCAATAGCTCGCTCCAGTTCTAGGTCAGGTTGGCAGACGCTATGTAATCTGGAGATCCAGCCGGCGGAGGTGGTGGGTTGGACACGCTCTCGAACCTTGAGATTTTCGAGCGCATCGCCATCGCCCTGCTCATCGGCAGCGTCATCGGGCTCGAACGTGAATGGAGCTCCAAGCCGGCCGGCATTCGAACATACGCGCTCGTCTGTCAGGGCTCGGCACTCTTCATGATCGTCGGACTACTCCTCGGTGAACAATATCAGGGCAGGGTCACGGGGCTCGATCCGTCGAGAATCGCGTCGACTGTTGCTCAGGGGATCGGTTTTATTGCGGGGGGCGTTATTTTCGGCCATGGCGGCCGGGTCAAGGGCCTGACGACCGCGGCCGGGATTTGGGTCACCGCGGCACTCGGACTCATGGTTGGCGCGGGATTTTACGTGGTGGCGCTAATAGGAGTTGGAGCAGCGATCTTCGTGCTGTTGCCCTTGCATTGGGTGGAACGGAAGCTCACGGCCCGGCGGGACGAACTGACGGCGGCTCGAAAGGGGATTATCGTACACGCTAACGATCCAGCCAACGTGTAGCGATAGCATCGAGCTCTTCGACTGTCAGTTTTGAACCATCGTACGCTCCGGCAAGGCGACGCTGGCGCATCGCCTCGAAGAGGCAGACCGCGCAGGCGACCGAGATGTTGAGGCTTTCGATCATCCCCTGCATTGGAATTCTAAGCGTTCCGTCCGCTGACTCGATGGCTTCCGGGGAAACTCCCCGCGTTTCATTCCCAAACACAAGCGCGATCGGCCGCGTCAGATCGAGGTCGATCAGGTCGATCGAGTCGACCGCCAGGGCGGTTGCGTACACGTTGAATCCTCGTGAGCGGAGCACATTGAAGCATTGCTCTGCAGATTCGTGATGCTCGATATCGATCCACTTTGCCGCGCTGCCGGACGTTGTTCGCGCATAGGCTTTGGTCGGGAGTTGCTCCTGGCTATAGATCGTGTGCACCCTGAGAATTCCGACCGCGTCGCACGAGCGCAAAACCGCGCTGACATTGTGCGGATCGTGCACGTTCTCAAGCACGACAGTCAGGTCTGGTTGTCGTCTCGACAAGACCTCGCGGATGCGTTGGTGACGGCGATCGGTCCGCGGCCACTTCGACGTCTTAGCTTCCTGCAGTTTGGCAAGTTTGCGCCGATCTTCGGCCCGAATCACTGTCGCATTCTCCCTCCGCCCAACCGGTATGCCGGTTCAATCGAAAGTACCGGGGTACCCACCTGACATGGGAGTATTTCGCTAATCCGCGGGCTATGTTTGCTTCTTGTCCTGCCGTAGGCTCCGAGTGTCGCCGTAGTCGCTGCACAGGGAGGATGGGCCATGGACACCAGGAAGCTCATCGCACGCAAGATCTTCGCGCTGATCGCGTTGTTTGCAATCGCCGCCGCGGTCTTTGAACTTGCGCCCCCCGCGACACGCCTCGTCGTCGCGCTTTTAGCTCTTCCGCTCGAAACGGCGATCATCGTTTCGCTCCTCATCGGCGCCGATCAACACCGTCCACACTCGTACTCTCCAAGACGACACTCTCTCGCGGATTAGCTGCCGCGACGAGGTCTCGTTCGAGCTTCAGCACAAATCGGCGATCAAACACCGGCGAGCAACGAGCGCATGACCACGTGCCGCGTGTTCTGCGTTGCACGGTTCGCGAGCACCCAGGGCACCGGTACAGGTAGCGCATTGGGCGGCGGGCTCTCGGCAAAAGGCACGAGCGAACTTCATCAATCGTCGCACCCGTCAACTCCGCCACGCGAAAAGCGATCCGGTCGTAGCCGTGTTTGGAATGCCGGCGGCGATCGCCATCCAGCCAATCCCGCATATGCATGAGCTCTTCAGCGACCACGATTTCCAGCGCCTTCGGCGCGGAGCGATCGATGCGTGGAAGATTGATCAGGATGAGATGTGTCTTGAGATGCGGGTGGTAGACGAATGCGCCGCCGATACCCGCATCGACCCGGCGTCCAAGCCGCACCTGGAAAGCTCGTCGATCGGTCGTAAGCCATAGCGGGTGGGCGCCCAGTTGGAAGTGCTCGAGATAGCGCTCAGACAAGCGCTTCGTTTCGGCGTCGTCGGTGTCGAGATGTTGCTCTGGGGATATGTCCTGTGAGGCGCCGCGCGCCGCCCGCCGTACTCGCACTACAATCCGCTCCATGACACCGTTACTTTGCTTTTTCATCCCCAGGTACCCCTCGACTACAGCCCACGCGATCGTTGGATCGACGATTGGCGTTTCAAGAGGTCGCCAAAGACTACACGGAGATTGGTTTTGATGAGTGGTGATCGGTGCGCGACCGTACGGCCGCACGTTTTGATCGTCGGCGACGATCAGGATCTCACACTCTTTTTGGGCGAAGGGCTCACGATCGGCGGATTCTGGACAAGCTCGATCGCGAGCGGGCTGCAGGCGCTGGAAGTCTTTCGCCTGCGCACCTTCGATCTGGTCTTGATCGATGCGACACTCAGCGGCATGGGCGCGGTGGAGCTGGTTAGGCGGCTGCGCACGCCCGGAAACGAAAACGCCCCTCGCGCTGACGTCCCGATTCTGATCATCGCGGGCGGCTTGGATGAAGTCGATGCCGAAGAAGTTTCGGCCGCGGGCTCGGACGGTCTTCTGCTGCCCCCGCTCGAAATCGAGGAACTGGTTCCCGGTCTTTTCGCGATTGTCGACGATTGGCGCCGGCGGCACCCCGACCGCCCCTGGGCCGATCAGGCAGCGCAATCCGTCAAAGAACCGTGACGGAATAACATCCGCGGCTTGGGACAAGGGTAAACATGGCGGTTTACCCCTACGACTCGACCGCCATAACCGATGTTCATATCAGTGAACGAGTGTCTACTCGGGGCGTGGGGTGCCGCGTCCGCCTGTTTCGGTTGTCACAGGCACTTACTCGTTGATTCTACCCGCGTGCATGAACCCTCAATAGGTCGAAACGGCCATTTCTTCTAGTGTGCCCGTGACCGCAAAGACGACTCGCTCACAGATATTGGTCACGCGATCGGCGATCCGCTCGATATTGTGCGCCGCCCACAACAGGCGGGTGGCACGGTTTATCGTGCCGGGGTCCGCCATCATGAATGTCAGCAACTCACGATAGACCTGGTCGTAAAGATGATCGACCTCATCGTCCCGATGGACGATCGCGCGGGCGGCTTCCGCATCCGCGTGGATGAAGGCAGTGATGCTATCGCTCAGCATCGAACGCGCCAGTTCGGACATGCGCGGGATATCCACGAGCGGTTTGAGCCGAGGCTCATCGGCGGTGTCAATTACGATCCTGGCGTTGCCCGCGGCGTGATCGCCCATCCGCTCGAGATCGGTCACGATGTGGATCACGGCCGAGATTGTGCGCAGGTCGCCCGCCATCGGCGCCTGGGTGGCGATCACGAGCAACGCCCGTTCTTCGGTCCGCCAACGAATTCGATTGATCTCCTGATCCGATTTCATCACCTCGCGCGCCAGATCAACGTCTTGCGCGCGAAGCGCATCGACCGAACGGGCGATCGCTTTGTCGACCATGCTTGACATCGTGACCACGTCATCGCGCAGACCTTGGATCTGATGCATATATGCTTCGCGCGTCATGAGCTTATCTCCTGCCCTTGGGCGTCTGCGTGCCTTGAGTCGTTAGCCGAACCGGCCCGTGATGTAATCCTCGGTTCGTTGATCGCGCGGATTGGTGAAGAGATCACGGGTGGGGCTTGCTTCCACGAGCACACCTTGACGTTGCTCATTGAGCGAATAGAAGACGGTTTGATCCGACACGCGGGCCGCCTGCTGCATGTTGTGCGTCACGATGACGATCGTATAGTTTTTGACGAGCTCCCGCATGAGGTCTTCAATCTTGAGCGTGGAGATCGGGTCAAGCGCGCTGGCGGGCTCGTCCATCAGGATCACGTCCGGGTTGATCGCCAGCGCTCGCGCAATGCAGAGACGTTGCTGCTGTCCGCCGGAGAGCGCGAGACCGCTCTGCTTTAGTTTGTCTTTAACTTCATCCCATAGTGCCGCCCGGCGAAGACTCTGCTCAACCAGGTCGTCCATGTTGGCTTTGATGCCGTTGATCCGAACCGCCCAGGCAACGTTTTCGTAAATCGACTTCGGGAACGGATTCGGCTTTTGAAAAACCATGCCGATTCTGCGCCGCACCTCGACCGGATCGACTGATTTCGCGTTGACGTCCACCCCGTGATACAGGATCTCGCCCTCGACACGGGCGATGGCAATCAAATCGTTCATGCGATTGATGCAGCGCAGCACTGTGCTCTTGCCGCAACCGGAAGGACCGATCAACGCGGTGATCCGGTTTTTCGGGACGTCAAACGTGACGTCGGTAACGGCCAGGAATGAGCCGTAAAAAACATTCAAGTCGCGAATAGATATGACTGTATCGCTTCCGTACGTTGACTCGATCTCTGCCCGCTCACGGATGGCCCCCGCGCCCGCGGCAACGGTTGTTCGTTCCTGTGAAGCTACCATGCCTACCGTCCTGCCTTGCTTGTGAATCGTTGCCGGAGAACGATCGCGAACGAATTCATTGAGAGGAGCACGACCATCAGTACGATGATTCCCGCGGCCGCCAGTTCCTTGAACTCGGACTGCGGCCGGGAAGTCCAGCCATAAATCTGAATCGGCAACGCGGAGTATCCGTCAAGAAAGCCGTTCGGTTTGACGGCGATGTAGCTGGCCGCGCCGACAACCAGAAGCGGCGCGGTTTCTCCAATCGCGCGCGACACGGCAAGAATCGTCCCTGTCAGCACGCCGGGAAACGCCGCGGGCAGCACATGATGGCGTACTACCTGCCAACGGGTCGCCCCCACACCGTACGCGGCCTGCCTGAGCGACAACGGAACCGCACGGAGCGCTTCCTGGCTGGCGATGATGATTACCGGCAAACTCAACAACGCCATCGTCAGAGAGCCGGCGAGCACGACACGCCCGATGTTCATCAGCTCGACGAAGATTCCCAATCCAAGTAGGCCGTAAACCACCGAGGGAACCCCGGCGAGGTTCGAGATGTTTACTTGGAGCAATCTCGTCCAGCGGTTTTTCGGCGCGTATTCCTCGATGTAAATCGCGGCCCCGACGCCAATTGGAAATGCCATGAGGATCGTCAAGGAAATGACCCAGATCGTGCCGTACAGGGCGATGTTCAGTCCGGCATCTTCCGGTTTTCGTGAGGGCTTGTTTCTGAGCAGATCCCAGCTCATCCAGCTCCAGCCATCCTGGACGACGGTCCACATCAACGTGATCAGCGCGAGTACGGCGAAACAGGTCGCGGCGAGAAGGGTGAATCGAAAGACGGTCGCGATCCGCTTTCTGCGGGCGAGTTGAGCAGATCGCCCGAACTCGACCTGATGCTCCGGGAGTTGCGTGTTTGCGATCACTGGTACTCCTCCCGGAAACGAGCGACAAACCACTGGCTGATGATATTCATGATGAGCGTCATCAAGAAGAGAAGCAGGCCGACCGCGTACAGCGACTTGTAGACCGTGCTCCCGGCGACCACGTCGCCGGAGACGACTTGGACGATATAGGAGGTCATTGCCTGGGCGCCTTCCAGTGGATTCCAGGAGAGCCTGGGCCGTGAGCCCGCGACGAGGCTGACGATCATCGTTTCGCCGACAGCTCGAGAAATTGCGAGGATGAATGAAGCGACGATGCCTGATAAGGCGGCAGGGACGACAACCCGCGTTGACACCTCGAACTTGGTGCCGCCGAGACCGTATGCAGCTTCCCTAAGCGGCCCAGGCACCGCTCGAAGGGCATCTTCCGAGAGCGAAGCGACCATTGGTAGGACCATGATGCCGACGGTGATCGCAGCCGCGAGCACGTTGTATACCTGGGTTTCTTCAAGGATCGGCTTGAGAATTTGCGGTGTGATGAATGTGAGAGCGAAGTAGCCGTAGACGATGGTAGGAATGCCTGCCAACAGTTCCAAAAATGGCTTCAAAATACTTCGGACCCGGGACGACGCGTACTCACTCAGATAGATGGCCGCCATCAACCCGAGAGGAATCGCGACACACATCGACAGGAAGCCAATGAATAGCGTTGCGTTGACCAGCGGCAGAACGCCGAACAAGCCATCCTTGAAGAGCGCACTCCACTCTGTGCCAAAAAGAAATTCGAACGGTGAAACCTCGATAAAGAACTCAATCGCCTGAATGACTAGAACCAAAATGATGCCGGCGGTGGTGAAAATCGAGAGCGATCCACAGGCAAGCAAAATCCAGCCGATGATGCGCTCTGACAGATGTCGACGCGACGCGCCCGACAGTCCCAACGCCCGGGCCGACCGCGGCGATGCTGAATGACCATTACCGGGATCCAATTCAGCGGATAAAGTACGTTGAGCCACCGATTTCACGCTCCTCGCTTGGAACGGCCTGAGATTACGCGATTGAACTTTCAAATGATAGCGGCCGAGCCCTGAGCACAGACACAGGCGTGACCATTGATCGGTCCCGCCCGCGCCCGCTTACATGAGATTTAGCTGGCCGGAGTGGCCACCGGAGCTGGACCGTCTGGCGAAGCGGAGCCGGCAATGGCTGCTTCCAGCTTCGCCTGATCCGCGAGATAGGTGTCGATCGGGGAATCTACGTAACCCACTTCTTCCGCCAGAGTGGCAGTCGTCGCGAGGTAGAAGCGAACCAGCTCCTGCACTTCGGGTCGGGAAAGGCTGTCCGCTTTGACGTAGAGGAAGAGCGGTCGAGAAAGTGGCGCGTAGGTGCCGTTCTGAACAGTTTCGATCGAAGGGGCCACGCAGCCGCTTCCGCCATCGACTTCAACCAATTTCAGTTTGTCGGCATTCTGCTCGTAGTAGGCGAGTCCAAAGAATCCGAGTGCGTTCTTGTCGCCGGCTACGCCCTCAACGAGAACGTTGTCGTCTTCGCTCGGGGTGTAGTTTGTGGTCGACACCCCTTCTTCCCCGTTGACGACGTCGGTGAAGTAGTCGTAGGTGCCTGAGTCGGTGCCCGCACCATAGAGATTGAGCGGCTCATCAGGCCACGATGGATCGACATCGTTCCAGGAATCGACGGTCGAATCCTTCATCCACATTTGATTGAGCTGCGCAACCGTGATGCACGTCAGGAAATCGTTTTCCGGATTGACAACGATCGACAGGCCGTCATACGCCACTTCAAACTCGTAATAGTTGACGCCGGCTTCAGCACAAAGTGCGGCTTCTCCGTCCTTGATTGGTCGAGAAGCATCCTGAAGATCGGTTTCCCCGGCGCAGAAGCGCTTGAATCCGCCGCCTGTGCCAGAGATGTTGACGGTGACTTCGACGCCGCCGGCGATCTTGTTGAACTCTTCCGCGACGGCTTCCGTGATCGGCCCGACGGTCGATGAGCCATCGGCTTCAACTTTGCCTGAAAGCGTGCTCGGGTCCGTGACCGGCGCGTACGGCATCGGGGTCGCATCCTGCGCGGACACGATCGACCCGAAGGTCATGCTGGCGAACAACGCGGCGCCAACCGCGAGCCCTCCAAGTTTCTTAGCCGAATGTGCGACAAACGACATTTGAACTCCTCTCTCTCACGAAAAATGGAACCTCGGCCGGGGGGAAGAAGAATCCGGCCGTTATGGAACGCTCGCCGCCCGTGCGGCGAAGGTTACCCCTGCTCAAGCTCGGCGCCGTCTTCGATCGCCGGTTCATCCGGCCCCGGCGGCACCACGAATCGATATCCCGCTCCGTACACGGTGCGGATGACCTCTTGTTCGACACCTGCATCGCTCAGCTTTCCGCGGAGCCATGAAATGTGAACATCGACTGTACGTTCATCGACGATGATCTCCTCGCCCCATATCGAATCCAGCAAATCCTGCCGGCCGAAAACGCGTCCGGGCTCCATCGCCAGCGTGACGAGAAGTCCGAATTCCTTGGGACGGAGCTGGAGCTCGGTTTCGCCGACAACGGCTCGCCGGCGCTCCGGCTCGATCTTGATTGGACCGCGATAGAGCACGGCCGGCGGCCTCGCCGAGGGAACCGCGCGTCGCCGTACTGCAGCCCGTACTCTCGCCAGGAGCTCGCGGAGGGCAAAGGGTTTGACGACGTAGTCGTCCGCGCCCAACTCCAAACCGTCGACCTTGTCCTGCTCTTCTCCTTTTGCCGAGAGGATCAGGACGGGCACATCGGAGGTCAGGCGGAGTTGACGCAGAACCTGAAAACCGTTCATGCCGGGAAGCATGAGATCGAGCAGAACAAGATCGAGGCGATTGCCTTCCCGTCGCGCGATGATTAGGCCCGCCTCGCCGTCGCTTGCGGAAAGCACGCGGTATCCCGCCCGGAGCAAGTTGTAAACAAGCGTGCTCTGTAGCGTCGGATCGTCTTCAATCACGAGTACGGTCGCGTCTTCGGCGACCGGCGTGCTAATGGCCGTCGATTGAAGCTCGGCTATTCGTTGTACGTTGGCTGTGCGGGCGCTAGTGTTCACGAACGCAACAGTAGCGGCACTTTGTTAACAGCATGTAAGCGTCATGTAAAAATCTTGGAAAACTGATCGATCGATATTCGAACGCAGTTCGAGGGGAGTAGCTGGCGCCCTGAAAAAAGTTTCGAACATGCGAAGACAGGCGCCCCGCATGCCGGCGAAAAGCCAGGCTCAAGCCGCTGCCAATTCGACTTGAGCTTGGCTCCCGTTGCATTTCTCGGACCGAATTGATCGTTCCGCCGGCTCTGGGCTTACGCTTTGGCGTACTGCTCTGCGCTCATTACCTCGATACCGACGAACGGCTCCGCGCCCACGACCCAGGCGTCGTGACCGGGCGGAATCGTGTAGGACTGGCCCGCGCTGATGGTCCGTTCCGTTCCGTCGTCCAGTCGGACTCCGATCTGTCCCGTAACCGCATAACCGACGTGCGAGACCTGACATGAATCGGCGCCCGCGACCGGCTTAACGCACTCCGACCATCGCCAGCCGGGTTCGAAGCTGAGCCGGCCGATGGTGAACCCCTCCAACCGCACTACCTCGACGCGCGTTTTGTTGGGAGTCCTTGTTTCGTCCGGTGAATCGTGCGACTTGATCTCGAATTTGCTGACGGAAACTGAATTCACTAATTCAACCTCCTCTGATCTCACGAGCTGAGATCGAACTTAGGTGCCAGCGTGCAAACCGCCTACCGGAGCGGGCTGACCGGAACTAGAGACCGGCGCGCGCCGGTTCGGCGCCAATGAAGGCGGAATGATCAAGCCCCGGATCGTGTGCGGCGACCGCGACTCTTAAGGCAATACCGGTAAAGGCTCCTGCCACGACGATCACTCCGAGCAACCGCCCCGCCCCGATCATAGCGAGAGCTGGATCGGGCATGTACCCGCGATCGCCCAGCCGGCTCCAAACAGCACGCTTCCCTGGATGTGGTGGCGACCAACGGCTGAAGGCGATAGATACCGCACACCGCCAAGTGGGGTCACCCACGCTCGGCGCTGCAGCAGCCGGAGCAGCGGGGCCGCAACCCCCACCGCGGATCCCATGAGCAGGAACGGTTGCTAATCGCGAAACAACAGCATGCGGGGGATCACATCGTAGTCGGTCAATCGGGAGTCAGAGAGCCGAAGCCCGAACGCGCAACCGGCAAGCAGTCCGACCCGATTCATCGTCATAGCCCGCGACCAATCAATAGATGGGTGAGCCAGGTCATCCCAATGGCAGTCGCCATGAGCGTTCCGGCCGCGATCATGCTTCCCCGCGAGCGGACGGAGCTCCCGCACAGACCGTGAGCCATGGTGCATCCACCGGCCCACCGTGCCGCGTAACCCATGAACACGCCAGCGCCGGCAAGAACAAGAACGAGCGCGGGTAAGGCAAGTTCGCGCCCCAAAGCCCCATATCCGATACCAAAGGTCAAGCCGCCCCGAAGCATCCCCGCGGCGAATCCTCCTGCGACGATTCCCGCGAAGAACCAGGTCGGTCAGAGTTCAGACGGGCGGCCCTTTCGGATAAGTGTAAGGGTCTTGATGCAGGCGCCGACAGCGCCTATTGGTCTCTTGGCGACCGCGTAGTGCCCCCGCGGTCAGGAAACCCAACCCGGGGCCGGCGACGAATTACGGCAGACGTTCAGGAATGAGCTCGATTATGCCATCACCTCCCGCGAAGGCGATCCATCCCAGAGCGACGATGCAAACTCAACGCGGCTTGACTGCTCGTATGTCCACGCCGTGGGTACCGAATTCCTCAGCACTCGATGCGGATGGAGCATCGGAGAAGGTGTCGTAGCGGTGAGCGGAAAACTCGACCGCGGCGAAACCCGCGGCATCGATCACGGAGCGAAGCTCTCCTTCCAGGAGAGCACCGGCAATTCAGCCGGTCCAAAGAGCGATATCTTCTTTCGCATCGCCGGGCACAGGAATCGAGACGATGATGTCGCTGATCTGGAGACGGCCGCCGGGCTTCAGAACGCGGAACGCCTCTCCGAGCACAGTCTCCTTGTCCGGGCAGAGGTTGATCACGCCATTCGAGATCACCAAATCCACGCTGCTTGTTTCGACCGGCAGCGACTCGAGAAAACCCTCGCGAAACTCGACATTCTCCAACCCGAGCAGCACCGCGCTGCCTCGAGCTTTTTCCAACATCGCGGGCGTCATATCGACCCCGATCACGTGACCCTCCGGGCCCACCATCTGCCCTGCCAAGAGCGCGTCGAAACCCGCTCCTGATCCAAGGTCGATCACCGTCGCGCCCGAACGCGGGTCTCCCCAGGTGAACGGATTGCCGACGCCGGCGAAGCTCTCCACCGCCGCGTCCGGCAGCGACATCACACGTCCGGCGGGATAGCCAAGCCGATCAGCCAGATAACGGCCGGTGTGAAAATGGAAGCCCTTCAAGGGGCACGACGCGACTTCGGCATACTCTTCCTGAATAGCTGCACGCAGCAGGTCGGTGTCGAGCGACAACTCGGTGACCATCGAGAACTTCCTCCGTACCGTGGCGTAAATTGGCTTCGGGCCGACGATGAGATTGTTCTTCGCTGATTGGCTGAGCCGCAGTATCGCTTGACAATCGGTCGTTGTCAAGTATTCTATTGAATTTATGAATACTAATCATCGTCCCTTCAAGGACGCCCTCTACGACCAATTCGCGCGCATCAGCAAAGCAGTTGCCAATGCACATCGGCTGGAGCTCCTGGATTTGCTGGCCCAGGGCGAGCGGCGGGTTGACGAGCTTGCCCGCGAAGCTCATCTCTCGGTCGCCAACGCCTCGCAGCATTTGCAGGCTCTTCGCCAGGCACACCTCGTCGAAACCCGTCGCTCAGGCACGGCGATTCACTATCAACTGGCCGACGAACGCGTTTTCCGCCTCTGGCAAGCCATACGTGAGCTAGGCGCGGCGCGGCTGGCGGAGATCGAGCAACTTGCCGGGGTTTATCTCAACGATCGGAGCGACTTTGAAGCCATCAATGCCGCGACGCTGCGGCGGCGGCTTCGCGATGACGATGTGCTCCTTCTCGATGTTCGTCCAGCCGAGGAGTTCAGCGCCGGTCACATTCCCGGCGCACGCTCGATTCCGGTCGGCGAGCTCGAGTCCCGCTTGCAGGAGCTGCCTTTGGATCGAGAGATCGTCGCGTACTGTCGTGGACCTTATTGCGTCTTTTCGGACGAGGCTGTCGCGCTGCTTCGATCGCACGGCTACCAGGCGTTGCGGTTCACGGAAGGTTTGCCGGATTGGCGAGCCGCCGGTCTTCCCGTCGATACGCTGGCCTCCCCAGATGTGGAACTGAGGTCATGATGCCGTCTTCGATCACGATCGAGGCAGACGAGCTCCGGGAATTGCTGGATCGGCACTCCGCGGTTACCGTGCTCGACATTCGCCCTTTGCCGGAGCGCGCGGAGTGGGCCATTCCAGACAGCCAACACTTCGACGCGTACGAAGCGCTCAAAGCCGGGGATCCGGATGCTCTTGCGGGGCTCGAATTCCCGGCTGGCGCTCCGGTCGTGACGGTTTGCGCCGGCGGCCAGACGAGCCTGACAGCCGCGGAACAACTTCGGGCCAGAGGAATTGCCGCCCGATCATTGGCAGGAGGTATGAAATCCTGGAGCCTTTCATGGAATGCTGCTGAGCTGCCGCTTCCCATCAGCGACACCGGTGTCATTCAGGTACGGCGAACTGGCAAAGGCTGCCTCTCCTATCTCGTCGGTTCAGAGGGTGAAGCCGCCGTCATCGATCCATCGCTGGATCCAGAGATTTACATCGATCTGGCGCGCCGCCATGAGTGGACGATCACCCATATTCTCGAAACGCACATTCACGCCGACCATCTGATGCGCTCCCGGTTTCTCGCCGCCCGGACCGGCGCCACCTTGCACCTCCCAGCCACCGATCGCGTCGCGTACCCCTTCACTTCAGTCCGCGACGGCGACATCCTCGATATCGGCGGGGCCACGCTCCGGGTGCTTTTCACGCCGGGGCACACGCCGGAGAGCATGAGTTACCTGGTCGACCGGGAGGCCGTGCTCACCGGGGATACGCTGTTTTTGAACGGAGTTGGACGTCCTGATTTGGAAGCAAGCCCGATTGAGACTCGAGAACGAGCGCACATGTTGTATAGGTCGCTCCAGCGACTCCTGGCACTCCCGCCTGAAACGATTGTCCTTCCAGGTCACACGAATGCTCCGATCGCCTTCGATCAAACGCCGCTGCGCGCAACGATCTCAGAGGTAAGAGAGCGGGTTGAGCTGTTGCGCGCTGAAGAGGACGCGTTCGTGACGACGCTTCTCGGCCGCATCCCCGCGACCCCACCCAATCATCATCGCATCGTCGCGCTCAACGAAGCGGGAGCATTCCCCGACGGCGACCCGACTGACCTTGAAGCCGGGGCTAACCGTTGTGCGGTCTCCTGACGCGCTGACCGCTTCTTCAATTCGGCTCGGACTGCGCGAGAACTGGGAGCAATTCGCACTCCTGGTCCTTATCAACGCCTTCGTCGGCGGCATGGTCGGACTCGAACGCACCGTTGTGCCACTTCTGGCAGAAGAAGAGTTCGGGATTACGTCCAATACCGTGATCCTCTCGTTCATCGTCAGCTTCGGTCTCGTCAAGGCGTTCGCCAATCTGTTCGCGGGCCGGTTTTCGGATCGGATCGGTCGAAAACACGTGCTTGTGGTCGGCTGGCTCTTCGCGCTCCCCGTTCCATTCCTGGTGATCTTTGCTCCAAGCTGGGAATGGATCGTCTTTGCAAACGTTCTGCTGGGTGTCAACCAGGGTCTCTGCTGGTCCACTACGATCATCATGAAGATCGATCTGGTAGGACCACTTCGTCGCGGTCTGGCGATGGGGCTGAACGAAGCATCCGGTTACATAGCCGTTGCCGGCGCCGCATTGGCGTCTGGATACCTTGCGGCCACCTACTCGTTGCGGCCGGCGCCATTCTTGCTCGGAATCGGCTTCTCGATCGCCGGACTTCTCCTTTCCATTTTCTTCGTGCGCGAATCGCACGGGCACGCTCGACAGGAAGCACGACTCACGGCGAGCTCACTGGATCAGACAGCCGCGCCGTCGTTTCGGGCGATCTTTCGAATGACGAGCTGGGGAGATCGTTCCCTCTTCGCCGCCAGTCAGGCGGGATTGGTCAACAATCTAAACGACGGGCTGGCGTGGGGGCTTTTTCCGCTCTACTTCGCCTCGCGCGGGGCGACCCTGAAGGAAATCGGCTGGTTGGCCGCCATTTATCCGGGCGTTTGGGGACTGAGTCAGCTCGGAACCGGTCTTCTTTCGGATCGAACGGGGCGCAAGCCATTGATCGCCTCCGGGATGTGGGTGCAGGCGGGAGGCATTCTCGTCATCCTTGTCTCCAGCAGCTTTCGGTGGTGGGTGATCGGCGCCGTTTTACTCGGAATTGGAACCGCGCTCGTTTATCCCACACTTTTGGCGGCAATCGGCGACGTGGCGCACCCGGAGTGGCGTGCATCCGCGGTCGGGGTTTACCGCCTCTGGCGCGACGGTGGTTACGCGATTGGCGCCCTCCTTGCGGGCATCCTGGCTGACCTTCTCGGATTGCGCTGGGCGATCGGAGCGGTGGCAGGGTTGACTTTCGTTTCGGGCACGGTTGTGGCAATTACGATGTATGAGACCCTGGGCGCCCGGCGCATCGTCTTCGCATCGCCGAACAAGGTGGGCAAAGATAAGGAGATTCTTGTTTGAGTTACGACGCAATGGTGATCGCACCGCACGCTGATGATGCAGAAACGCAAATGGGAGGCACGATCGCGAAGCTGGCCGACCGCGGGCACCACATTCTTCTGGTCGATCTGACCGACGGCGAGCCGACGGAGTTCGCGGAGCCGGGGATACGTGCGAAACAGGCGGCTGAAGCAGCCCGCATCCTCGGCGTCGACCGGATCAACCTCGGTATGCAAGATCGTCTGATGGGCGATACGACAGAGATCCGGCTCGAGCTCGCCAGCTTCATCCGGGAGCACCGTCCGCGTTGGGTCTTCGGCATCGGTGACGCCTGCGTGCATCCCGACCACGCGGCGGCTGTTGGCCTGACACGAGCGGCGGTTTTTCTTGCTCGTCTCGGTCAATGGGAGCGCGTGCCAGGGGGCGAACGGCTGGCGGATCAGGAGCCGTGGGCGGTCGATCGTCTTTTCTTTCCCCACTGCAAAATGGAGCCACCGTGGGCGGAGTTCGCCTTTGCGGTCGACGTAAGCGCCGTCTATGACCGCAAGATGCGGGCACTCGGCACGTACCGATCGATCTTCCGAGAGACGGACGACCGACTACTGACGCTGTATGAGGCGGAGGACCAGTATTTCGGGCGGCTCCTCGGCGTGGCCCACGCCGAGATTTTCCGGAGCGCCTCTCCACTACTCGTCGAAGACCCGACAGTATTTGGACCGGGTATCCATGGATGATCTGTTGGTGACGGCTTTCTGCCTGATTTTCGCAAACAGATGTGACCTCTGGTTGCGTCAGCACAGGACAGTCTGGTTCGCGGCAAGCTAAACCAATAAAGGGAGATTCATGAAATCGCCATCGAGGACTTTTTTTGCCGCGGGCATCACTGCTGTTCTCATGCTCGGAGGACTCGGCGCTGCCACACCCGCGGCGGTTCGCGCTCAACCACCAGGAACGCCGGCTGCCGGGCACGGCTCCATGTCCATGGAGCATCATGGCGCCGAGGATGGCATCCCGGCCTGCGTGGCCACGCCCACACAAGTCGGGATAAGAACGGGCTCGACGCCTCAGTCCTCATCGCATGAAATGATCGCCACTCCAGGACAGGACCGCCAAGCACAGGTCGCCGCGAACGGTGCTCTCGTCATGCCTTTCGATTTGAACCGAACGTCGCATACATTCATCGACCTTCCGGACGGCGGTCGCGAGATCGTCACAGCCAACGACCCGAGCGATGTTGAGCAGATCGCCCTGATTCGGGCGCATCTCGAGATGGAGGCCCATAAGTTCAGCGTGGGCGATTTCTCCGATCCCGCGCAAATTCACGGAAACGATATGCCAGGTCTCGACCAACTTGAGTCGGGATTTGCCGGAATCGAGCTCCTGTACGAAGAGCTGCCGAATGGCGCCACCATCACCTACCGGAGTGCGGTCCCAGCGCTCGTCTCGGCGCTTCACACCTGGTTCGCGGCACAGAGGAGCGACCATGGGAATTGCTAGACGACGCCATGGACGATCTAGCGGCGACCGGTCAGCCCGGCAAGGATCCGGCGGGCTACTCGCAGCATCGTCGTCCGTCCGTGAACTAAGCGTGTGGCTACCTTCGGTCGCGCTTTGCATCCGTTCCCGCGCGGATGTGCGGCCACTGGACGCCGAGGTGCTCGCTTCGTGACGTGGGGAGCGTTTCGATTGCCTCGAAGCCGATTCACGAATCGAAAGGTCTTGAGCACCAGCTCCGTGCTGCCCGATCTGTTGCGCCACTGCAACGATCAGAGATATCCGTCAACGGCCATGCCATTCGTTACCGGTTATCGTCGGATCGATCTTTGCCAGCAAGCGCGAGCTTGTCAGTCCAAAACGGCTCGTAAAGGAATTGCACCATGTGGCACACCGGTGATGGATGGGGATGGTGGATGTCATTCGGCTGGATTTGGATGATCGTTTTTTGGGGGTTGATCATCTGGGCGGTTGCCCGGATTGTCGGAGGCGATCGGAATCGTCCGGGCCAGCCTCGGGGTCAAGGTGGCGCGGCGCCAACCGCGCGGGAGATTTTGGATCGCCGGTACGCGGCTGGAGAGTTAACCGACGAGCAATTCGCCGCGATGCGCCGGCAGCTCAACCAACCGGACTCGCCGTGAGGTGCGGCGCCTTCTCAACTGTTTTCTGGCGATCATTGCCGCGTCTATCGGAGCTCGCTTCAGGAGAGAAGCGGCTATGCTCGATGGCCGCATGTGGTCGTTTCGCAGGCGTACTCTGGAACACGGCGGCCGCGAGCCCGCCGCGCAAATGAACAGGACGACGGCATGGGCAAGACGCTGACAATCTTCCTGGCCGCGCCACCATACAGCGGCCAGGACGCCGAGACGGCGTTGAGACTGGCCGGGGCGGCACTCGCAAAAGGGCACGTGGTTCATCTCTTTGCGTCAGCGGACGGTGTGTATCTTGCCCAAGTCGACCAACATCCCGCGGGTGTGCCAGATCTCCCGTCGATGTTGGCGTCTCTGATCGAACGGGGACTTCGAGTGGAGTTGTGCGGCTCTTGCCTACATCTCCGCGGCCTCGGCGCCGGGCAACTTGTCACGGGGACCGCGCCAAGTTCGCTCAAGGGCCTGTTTAGTGCCATCGCCGCCAGCGATGCCGTGCTCAATCTGGGCGCATGAAAGTGGTGATGCCGTGCCCAAGACCATGTGCGTGATCCTGCGCCAATCGCCATACGGGCGCCTGGACGCGGCTGAGGCGATCCGCCACCTCTCCGGTGCGCTCGCGAACGGCCTGAGCCCGGTAGGGTTGTTGGTGGACGACGGTGTGTATCTCGCAAAGACGGGGCAGCGGGTATCGGGAGGTTGGATCAATCTCTCGACCTCACTCGCAGACCTACTTTCCAAAATTGGCGGATCAGCCGACGAGGAGATAACTCGAGCGGTCGTCGCTGTCCACGAGCCATCGTTGCGTCTCCGTGGACTGGTCGAAACCGATTTAGCGCCCGGTTGCCGTGTTGTGGACGATGCTGAGGCAGCTATCCTTGTCGGCCAGGCCCACGCAACGCTCGTCTATTGATGGTGGGAGGCCGCGTGTGACAACGCACGTCTTGGTTCTTCGGAGCGGGCCGGGTAAGCCGGGCATTGAACAAGCGCTTGGATTCGCACAGACGTGGCTTGGACGGCACGAAGCGGTCGCGGTGACACTCATCGAAGACGGGGTGCTGGCGGCACTCGACATTGGCGTGCTTCCCGCTCAACAACAACTCCGCGCCGCCATTCGTGACGGTGCGCGATGTCTCTACTTGGCCGAGGACCTATTCCGGCGCGGATTTGGACCCGAAGATGCGCTGGCCGGTTGTGAGCCGACCGACTTCGACGGCTTGGTGGATCAGCTGCTTGCAGACGATACCCGCGTCACGGGTGCGTTCTAGCGCAGAATAACGATACCGGTGGGATACGACGGGAGGAGCAGCCGATGGCAGGCAAGAGGATCGTCATCTTGGGCGGCGGAGTAGGTGGCCTCACCGCGGCCAACGAGCTTCGCCACCGACTTGGATCTGAGCACCGGATTACGCTGGTCGAGCGCCGGGCCGAGCATGTCTTCGCTCCGTCGCTCCTGTGGTTGATGAACGGCACGCGCCGTCCCGAACAGCTCACGAAAGCGTTGCGCCTGATGGTCCGTCCCGGCGTGGATTTGATTCGCGCCGAGGTGACGGCCATCGACCCGAAGGCAAAGCGAATCGTGACTGACGGCCGGGAAATTGAGTTTGACATGCTTGTGATCGCACTCGGTGCCGAACTTGCCCCCGAGGCCATGCCTGGGTTCACCGCCGCCGCGCTCAGCTTCTTCGACCTCGACGGCGCGGAACGGCTCAAAGACGCGCTACACGGTTTCCAAAGCGGCCGAATCGTCGTCGTGGTCACCGCTTTACCGTACAAGTGCCCGGCGGCGCCTTACGAAGCGGCGCTCTTGATCGACGATCTCCTTCGTCGTCGCGGCGTTCGCGACAAGTCAGACGTTGTGATTTTCACCCCAGAGCCGCAGCCAATGCCCGTGGCCGGTCCGGTCATGGGGCAGGCGCTGACATCCATGCTTGCGCAACGCGATATCGGTTATGAGCCGAATCGCCCCATGCTGGCGATCGATCCGGAGCGAAAAGAGCTCATTCTTGCGGACGGAACCCGCGAAGCGTTTGACCTTTTGGCCGCGGTGCCACCGCACCGGCCGCCGCACGCGGTCGCCTCATCCTCACTTGCAAACGAAAACGGGTGGATTCCGGTCGATCGACGAACGTTGCGGACGGCATTTGACGGGATCTACGCACTTGGCGACATCTCCTCCATCACCCTGGCCAATGGCAAGCCGTTGCCGAAGGCGGGGGTGTTCGCCCACGCGCAGGCGCTTGTTATCGCCCGGTCGATCGCGGCCGAATTACAGGGCGGGCAGACGGCAACTTTCGATGGGACAGGGTATTGCTGGGTCGAGCTCGGAAGCGGCCGGGCGGCTTTCGCCAGCGGCGATTTCTATGCCGAACCAGCCCCAGACGTACAGTTGCGCACGCCGGGCCGAAGTTGGCACCTAGGCAAGGTGTTGTTCGAGCGCTCCTGGATGGGCGGCCGGCTCGAACGCTCAGTGGCCGGCCTGGGGCTCAGGCTTGGCAGCACGGTGTGCCGCGTGCCGGAAATGGATTGAAGGATTGTCCAAGATCGAGTTACCGCTCGCGGTCACCATCGGGGCGCCGGCCGGTTCGGTTGTGTGTCCACGGTGAGTGATTCCACGGCGAGTCAAACCGCATTCAGCGATCTTTCGGAACGGTATGATGCCTGGTACACCACGCCGGTTGGGGCCTGGGCCGACCGGCTCGAAACGGACGCCGTGTTTCGTCTCCTCGCGATACAGCCAGGAGAACGGTTGCTCGATCTTGGGGCAGGCACGGGGCGCTACGCCATGGCGGCCGCGGAGCGTGGCGCCATGGTTGTCGCGGTCGATGCTTCAACGGCCATGCTCGAGATCGCTCGCGGTCGCACGCACGCTGAGGCAGTCGAGTTAGTGCGCGCCGA
Organism: uncultured Sphaerobacteraceae bacterium; assembly: GCA_964371945.1. Classification (GTDB taxonomy): domain Bacteria; phylum Chloroflexota; class Chloroflexia; order Thermomicrobiales; family UBA6265; genus CAYJPA01. The sequence goes on from CAYJPA010000035.1 coordinate 51,710, forward strand.
TGTCGCGACGCTTCCGTTTGCAGACAGTTGCTTCGACGGGGTGGTCGCCGTGACGTCGCTCTGCTTCATATCAGACCCGGCAAGGGTGCTCGCTTCGGCAGCGAGAGTGCTTCGTCCTGGTGGGCGTCTGGTCCTGGGCGAGCTCAATCGGTGGAGTCTTTGGGCGCTGATGCGCCGGATAGAAGATCGCATTCATGCGACCATCTACCGCGAAGCTCAGTTTCGCGGCATCCGGGAATTGCGAACGACGCTCGCGGACAACGGATTCACGATTACGCGGTGGGAAGGGCTTCTCCACATTCCGCCCTTGAATTCCTCCGGGTACCTCCGCGCCATGGAACCGATCGAACGTTTTGGACGGAGATGCACGCCCGGTCTGGGGGCGTTCCTCGCGATCGAAGCACGGCGAGAGGACCAGCATGCAGCGGTCCCGACAGCGCATCAGACGGCATAGGAGAAGGCAATGACACAGCTATACGGGTTCACCACGCGCAGCATTCACGCCGGTGAAGCACCGGATCCGACAACTGGGGCACACGGGGTACCGATCTACCAGAATGCGACCTATGCGTTTCGCTCGTATGAAGGGCTTGAGTCGTGGCGCAACGGCGCCCCGCACTTCCTGTATGCCCGTGAAGGTAATCCGACGGTGCGCTGCCTGGAGCTCAAGTTGGCCGATCTCGAGGGCGCGGAGTCCGCCGCGGCGACCGCTTCGGGGATGGCCGCGATTAGCGCGACGTTGCTTCATCTGCTCGCGGGCGGCGGACACCTCATTGCGTCAGCCGAGCTCTATGCGGTGACCAAGGAATTTCTCCTGCGGGACCTCCCAGGCTTCGGCGCGACGGTGAGCCTGGTCGACTGCACCGATCTCGAGGCCGTAGAGGCGGCCATTACGTCAGAGACCCGTGCACTGTTCACTGAGAGTTTTTCCAATCCAATGCTTCACGTGGCCGATCTTCCCGCGCTCGGGGAGCTGACTCGACGGCGTGGCATTCAGTTGGTGGTTGACAACACCTTTCTCTCACCAGCATTGCTGCGGCCACTGGAACATGGGGCCGACATCGTTGTGCACAGCGCAACGAAGTACCTTTCAGGACACGGTAATGTTCTGGGTGGGGTTGTGTGCGGACCCCGCGCGGCGATTGGACCAATCGCTGGGCTGGTCTCGCGACTAGGCGGCACGATGAGCCCGTTCAGCGCCTGGCTCCTACTCACCGGGGTCAAGACGTTGGGTCTGCGTGCGGAGCGCCACAGCAGCAATGCGTCCGCGATCGCCGAACTCTTGGAGAACCACCCCGCGGTCGACGTCGTCCACTACCCGGGTCTGGCGAGTCATCCTCACCACCAGGTCGCAAAACGACAGGTCGGCACGCGCTTCGGCGGCATGCTCTCCTTCGAGATCCGCGGTGATGGTGCAATCAGTCGATTCCTGGGAGCGTTGAAGCTCCCGACGATCGCGGTCAGCCTCGGCGATACCGCAACGCTTATCTGGCCCATGGCCGGCAGCAAACTCATTCGACTTTCGGTGGGTTTGGAAGATCTGGCGGACCTGGAAGCAGATTTTGGTGGCGCGCTAGGTTCGATCTAGCACCGCTCTGTCTCTTCGACACTTCCATCAATGGCGGCTAATTGGCCAACGTTATGTGCAGTTTCGATGATGCGATCGTTATCGCCTCTCCAGAATTCGCGCGTCTGCCGAGGGCTCCTTTGAGTGCCCACGCATCGAGAGTTACTAAGTGGTCCAGTTCATAATTAGTTGTCAGGTTGTCAACGGTGTGCGACGATCC
>CAYJPA010000036.1:0-10248 GCA_964371945.1 uncultured Sphaerobacteraceae bacterium
AATCAGTACTTGCATCGGGTGAAGGATGTTTCAATCCTCACCCTGCGATCAAACAGGTGCGACGACCTGACCAAACTCGGCCGGCTTACCTTCGCTGATGTTTCAATCCTCACCCTGCGATCAAACAGGGTGCGACGTGTCGCCTATGCCCCGCAGGGCTTCACCATCTATGTTTCAATCCTCACCCTGCGATCAAACAGGGTGCGACGTCGTTGCTATCCTCGTAGTGCTGGCGACTCTAAGTTTCAATCCTCACCCTGCGCTCAAACAGGGTGCGACGGGTGGCACTGTGCAGACACCTATCACCGCTATACGTTTCAATCCTCACCCTGCGATCAAACAGGGTGCGACCTGACAATGATGCTCCGATGCCGACAGAGATTGCGGTTTCAATCCTCACCCTGCGATCAAACAGGGTGCGACATGCACTGGAACACCGATGAAACGTGGACTGATCAGTTTCAATCCTCACCCTGCGATCAAACAGGGTGCGACGGGCGCCCAACATGTCGAAAATGTGAGGAAAGCCATAGTTTCAATCCTCACCCTGCGATCAAACAGGGTGCGACGTTCGGTTGACGTTCGGCCGTTCGCCTCGCGGTTCCGTTTCAATCCTCACCCTGCGATCAAACAGGGTGCGACCTCGTTGGCAAATCCCCTGACGAGTTGTCGCGTATCGTTTCAATCCTCACCCTGCGATCAAACAGGGTGCGACCCACGTTAGCGGCTGCCGCGTGCGCGTATGTGTGTGTTTCAATCCTCACCCTGCGATCAAACAGGGTGCGACCGCTCAACCGTAGCCGATCACCAATAATTGGTCAAGTTTCAATCCTCACCCTGCGATCAAACAGGGTGCGACTTGACCTGGAAGCTGAGCACGAAACGCCGCTGGCAGTTTCAATCCTCACCCTGCGATCAAACAGGGTGCGACGATCAGAGCGCTACTACCGCAAGAACGAGCTCTATGTTTCAATCCTCACCCTGCGATCAAACAGGGTGCGACTACCACACCCGCCTCTGCGATGTCCGTGAACATATCGTTTCAATCCTCACCCTGCGATCAAACAGGGTGCGACGTGCAGCCTGTTCGGTCAGGGATCGTTTGGTTGCCGGTTTCAATCCTCACCCTGCGATCAAACAGGGTGCGACGGCACGACGGTAAATACCGCCGCAATGCTGATACGTTTCAATCCTCACCCTGCGATCAAACAGGGTGCGACAGCGGAAAACCTCGGCAAATCTCCCCTTTCCGCTGTCATTGCCGGCCCGCCAATGCCAGCATGACGAGCGATTTCTCCGATTTTCAGCTTTCCGGAGTCTCACCGCGCGCGAACCTCCTGCTTGACCTCCCGGAGCTTCTCGTTCGCGCGTCTCGTAACGACAGCCCCCCGATCAGACAATGAGCGGCTCCCGTGGATCGAAGAGTGGCCCATCCCCGTAGACCCGGACAAATTGTTCCCGCTTGCCGGGAAGCCGGTAAATCCGGAGCCGGTCTTCGTTGTGGTCGATCATCTTCACCAGACGATCTTCCATCTCCTCGAGCTGCGACGGACTGACACGGCACTCGAACACGCTGTTTTGCACACGCTGCCCAAACCCGAGACAAATCTGCGCGACCTTGCGCAGGCGGCGGCGCCCGGCGGCGGTCTCCGTCGAGACATCATAGGCAACCAGCACTTCAATTCGGCCGGACACCATCGTGCAGATCCTGTTCTACCGGGCCAGGTACGGCAGGTAATGCGGCAAATCGTTGCGGAGATGCCGTGCGAGCAGCCGTGCCTGTAAATGGGGAATCAGGCCGATCGGCGTTTTTCCGCCCAGCACCCGGTGATCCACTTCCTCTTCTTTCCGTTTTTGGTAGGAGACGATCACTGTTTTTCGCCCGTCGTCGTTGAGATAGACCGCGCCGCCCTCGTGCTCCGTGAAATCGGCGGGTTTCAATTGCGAACGGTTGACCAGCGAGAGCGCAAGCCGGTCAGCAATGACCGGGCGCAACTCTTCCATAAGATCCAGGGCGAGTGCTGGTCGTCCTGGACGGAGTGCATGCAGGAAGCCGATCTGAGGATCCAGCCCAACTCCCTCCAGTGCCGCGGTGCATTCGGCGCGTAGTAGTGTGTACAGGAAGGAGAGCACGGCGTTCATCCGGTCTCGCGGTGGTCGACGCGACCGTTCCTGGATGCCAAAGGCGTCCCGATGCTCGCGGACCATGAACCGAAACGCCTGGAAATAGGCACGGGCAGCCTCCCCTTCATCGCCTCGCAGGATATCGAGGTCGGTGCGTGCCGGGAGACGCAGGAGCGCGTCCGCTTGAACCGCGGCGGCCGCGCTCAGGAGATCGGTTTCATCGACCGCGCGCGCTTCGCGGGCCGCCCGTTGCAGAACGAACCGGCTGTTTCTGATTTTTCCCGCGAGCATCGCGCGCGCGATCTCGATTCGTCGTTGATCGTTACTGAGCGCGAGGTGCTGAGCGCGACGAAGGAGGACATTGCCGCTGGTCGGTCCTTCCAACCGAGCCTTGAACCGGCCGTTCGTGTCAAGCAATACCACACTCCGCGCATCCTCAGCGCATCGGTGCAGCAAGGCTGAGCTGACCAGCACGTCCCCGAAGCAGACGATCGCACCGAGCTGCAATAACGGCGCCTGCAAGACGAGCTGGCGCTCGACTTCGACCCGGACAGTATCGTGATCGAGATGCAGATAAGCTCGCGGCCTGGTGACGTAGAGCGTGTTCATGAGCTGGCGCATCGTTGACCCTTCCTATCCATCACTCGGGTGAAAGAGCTCAACATAGAAACTGTGCATGCGTGATGGATTTTTGGCAATTGCCGGTCGGCAGGAGTCGATGAGCGAACAGTTCGGACAGCGGGCATCGTCGATCGCATCCGGCAGGCGATCCCCCGCGAGCATCGCGCGGACGTCAAAGGTCGCGCGTTCAACCGCCAGGCGATCCGCGTCCGAAAAGACGACGTCCCGCCGTCGCCGGGAGCCGTGGTAGTAGATGGCGCCGGCGGGAACCGGCGCCGAAAGCATCTCTTCGAGACACATCGCTTGGGCGCAAAGCTGCAGCACTTCGTGTCCCCACGTTCGCTTCTTTCCGGTTTTGTATTCGACCGGGTACGCCTGCTCGCCATGCCACTCGACGATATCCGCTTTGCCGGTCAAACCCAACCGGTCCGACCAAAGGGGAAGACCGCGGGTGACGCGGATGCCGTTTTCCGTCGCGTCGCCCTCCTCGTGGGCGACGCGGTGGGTGCGGTTGCCGCGCAGCGTGAAGATGTTCTCGTCGTAGGTCTGCTCCAGGTGGATGAGCGCGCACTGCCGAGGGCAGTAGCTCCAGTGCTCCAGCGCGGAGATCATGACGAGATCGTCTTCTCGCCAGGCATGCGCGGGTTCGCGGCCGCCGTCATCCATTGTTCTAGCCTTCGAGCCGTGTCAGCGTCACGCCTTCAGGCAGATCGTTGTCCGCAATCTGGACATCGTAGTGATCGAAAACCCGAGGCGCTATGATGTCGTCTTTTCGGGTGGCGGTGACTCGCGCGAGGAGTTTGTGGGCTGGGGCATTTCCGAAGGGATTGTCGTGGGAGAACACATAGAGTCCCCGGCAGGCCATCATGCCACGGCTGGCAGACCGGTCGAAATCCCACATCCGCACCAGCGCGTCCCAGAAGATCGCCAGATCATCATTCGAGAATGTAGTCTGCGCAGCCTGTTGTGGGCTGAAGAAAATGCTCGCCCGATAAAGGCCATAGGGGACGATCGATTTTCGGCCCATTTCGGTTTGTTTTCCGCCCTTTCCAGTGCCGTCGTCACCCACAACCACTTTTGCATCCTCTTCCTTCGTAATGGCGACTCGAGTGATTGAGAGGTCGAGCGGGATGATCTGGTCAATACTCCGGGCAAACGTGATCTGCACGGGTCCCCGCACTTGTCCGGCGTTGACACCTGTTGACATGACAGCACCGAAGGTCCGGATATCGAAAAAGTTCTCGCACATCCACTCGCGGGCTTTGTCTACATCCGCCCGCGGCTGTTTCGTTCCCGCGGATTTGACTCCGATCGCCGTGTATGCCCGTTGGTGCTGCTCGTTCAGCGCGATGCCTTTGTCTTGGACATAGATTTTGTTGCGCTCTTCATTGCCATGAACGGCGTCGACAAAATCCCGGACTTTGCGCTTGATCGCTACGTCAGTGACCAATCCCTGCATCGTTTCGGGGTCAACCCTGGGCAGGTTTCCAGCGTCGGGATCACCGTTCGGATTTCCGTCGGCAACATCGAACAAGAGAACGGCGTCGTGTCGCTTACTAGAATCGGTGTGAACTGCGGTCAACGTTGCTTCCATGGGATTGCGCTCCTCCAATTGATTACGGTGTGCAAACCTTCAGTAGTGATTGGACTTACTGTTGCTCCGCTGATTCGTGCTCACGTTGCTCGCGCCGCTCCCGCGCCGCCCGCCGGTTAGCCGCGCGCTGGTGATAGAAGCCAAGTGCGAATAACCCTTGGTCTTGCAGGGAGAGCGTCGCTGGAAATGTTTGAAGAGGTTCCATAATCAGTTCGAGCTGCTCGTTGAGTGCATTGAACGTTGCCCGCTGATCCCTGTGAAGCTTGCTCATGTGCGCCTGCGCACCGTGCAAAAGCGTCCCGAACACGGAGGCGGGCGCGGACGATGCTGCGCCGTAGAACTTGTCCACAATCGTCGAGTTGGGGTTGCCCAACGCGCGGGACTGGATCACGTCCAATGTGGCCAGTAACCTGCCACAAAGATAAGCGGGCGTGGTGATTTGGAGTTCGAGCTCGGCCATTTGTGATTCCCCTCCTTGCTGCATGTCAGGTCGACTTTGAGAAACCATTTTGATCAACATCGCTCGTTCGCGGGTAACGTTTTGCTCGGCGCGATTACGCCGAACCGCGAGGAAAAGCAACTCCAACGGAAGCGGATCGCCACTGAAAGCGAGTCGAAGCAGCGAGCGGGGCACGAGCGGCGGCGGGTCCTCTTTGCGTGGGTCGCGCACGGTAGCGTTCCCGATTCGCCCGATCGGGAGTGGCGAGCCGGAAGCGCCCCATGCATCCTCCATCTGTTGGAGTGCGAAGTAGCGACCAAGCCGCCGCTTCGCCTCGCCGACCGTGGTGTCGATCCAATCCCGCACGACGACGCGGGCACCGCTGGCCCCAAGCGAAACCGCGTAGAAGGGAGTGGGATCGAGGTCGACCGCAGCTTCCTTCCCACGCCAGTGCGCTTCCAGGAGCTGCATGACCTCGGCTTCATTCGCCGCGGGATCTGACAGCACAGGGGCCCAACTGAATTCGGTCGGCCGTTCGGTCCAGAAGGCGTAGGCGAGCCCGCTAGCGCGGACGTGATTCGTAGGTGAGGCGAGCAAGAAGTTGAGCGCTTTGCCATAGGTCTCCGCGCACGTCCTGCATGTGGGTCCCGTCCGCGAGCCGTCCAATCCGTACGATTCAAAAGCCTTGGCGTTGGCAGAAACCATGAAGTTGCCCGACGTTTGCCCACCAGGAATTGACTTGATAGGGATCGGGTGGACCGCCACGATCTGTTTCAACTGCCCACAACCGATGCATTCCAGGATCGGCGCATCTTCATCGGCTCCGCAACGGTCGGCCCAAAATTGCTGTACTGACGGAAGATCGGCCGGATAGACGTCATCCACCCGAAACATCATTCGACCCTCGGGATCGAAATCCGAGTCATCCTTCAAGAGCGAGTTGAACTGGTCGAGGGAGAACTGGCTAAAAAAACCTTCAATGGCGCTGAGGCTTGGCTCGCCAGTTTCCAGACTGCATTCGGTGATCAGCTGCCTGAATGAGTCGTGCTCCTGCGCCTCACGTCCCGGTATGTCGCCGGCTTGCCGGAAACCAAGGACATAGGATGGCTTGTCCACTAGCAGTAATGGTTTGACACCCGACGTTCGAACAAGATCTGGAACAAACCGTTCGAATCCACGCTTGTCACGCTTCGACGCAGTGTCATAGGTTGGCACAATGCCTCCGCACCGCCCGGTTTTGTCCAGGTTGATCTGATACTTGACGGCCCTCTTCTGATACGAAGGCGGCCCTAACTCCTCCAGGTTTTCTGCCAGCGTGATGAGCTTCTGGAGTAGCATGTCAGGCCCCTCCAGCCATCGGCACCTGGAGCGTGCCGTTGTTCAAAGCCGCTTCGAAAAAGCGAGGCGACGCCCGGCCCGAGCGGTCTGGCTGGTAATCGAGGTCGAGCAGCATCCGCCCAAGCTCCATGGTGCCTGCGCCGGGCTGCTCAGTGCCGTCCGGCTCGGCGAACCAGCCGGTGAACTCCCGGCAGCCGAGGTAGGGCTGGGAGAAGCACTGGCCGCGGGCGACCCGACGCCGGAACTGGTCCCGGTACTTGGCCGCATCCGCCGATAGACCAGAGTCCGGCACGGCATCCGCCCGGATGATGTAGGCCACATCTCGCAACGCCAGCGTATGTCGTTGTGATCGATCGTCGGTCGCGACGAAGCCACCACCATTCCGCGCCCAGTCACGCGCAGAGCGTTCAGAGGCCCGGCTGTTGACTTCGTTTCGCAGGATCGAGAAATAACGAATCGGGTTCAGCACCTCAATCTCGCGCACCCGCCATGTAAACTCTGGCTTCCAAAAGATAGCTTCAAGCACACCTCTTGCCGCGCTCGGTGTCATGACCGGGTAGCTCACCCGCTCGACTTTCATCTCAGGGCGCGTGAAGCAAGCAATCTCCCCCCAAATCTTGACCTCCAACGGAACATCGAACATCACAGTCACCTCTCCTTCATCAGCCGAGATAGAGCAGGGCCGGGTCGAGCCGGCCGTCGTTAAGCCCCCTCCTTTCGTCGTACGCGCCGAGCCATTCCCAGCATCCGGCCGCCAACTCAACCGCCATTCCTGATTGGACGTAGCGTTCAAGCTTGCGCCGAGGAACATTCACGAAATACGGCTGCGCTTGTCGGAACACCTCCCTCGCACCACCAGGCGACACGCGCCGCAAATCCGCGACGACTCGCTCGATACGCTCTCGATGGTCGTCTTCGCCGATTCCTGCATAACGGACGATCACCGGGGCGCTGTCGTCATCGATCAACCGGAATCTAGCTGTTACCTCTTCAAATTCAAGCTTGGAGCGGAGCGACTGGATCCCCTCCCTGTCAGCGGGAAGCATCCCGTAAAGACGGCGAAAGAATCTGAGGAAGATTTCGGGATCATTGAGATCGGGCGGGCCCTCATTGAGCAGGGCGCTTGTCTCTCCTGTTGCGGTCTTGTAGGCGCCCGGTGGCACCCCGCCGTCGGTGGGCCGGAAGACGACAACGCGTCCCAAGTCCGCCAGCTTCCCTTCACGGTTGCAACGCCCAGCCGCTTGGGCGATTCGGTCGAGTGGTCCAAGCGCCCGGATGACGAGCGGGAAGTCGATGTCGACGCCTGCTTCAACGACCTGTGTGCTGACGAGGCGACAGGCCCTGCCATCGTGCAGACGTTGCCGGATTTTCGACAGGACGTCGCGTCGGTGGACGGCGCACATTAAAGTGGAGAGGTGGAAGGCGTCGGGGTCGCTCAGCGCGTCATGGAGGGCGAGCGCATCGCCGATCGTGTTCAGGACAGCCAGCGCCTGATCGCTCGATCTCATTTCGTCAGCCGCTCGCTCCCATGTCCAGGATGCGTCGCGCGCGGGCCACTCGTAGCGAACGCGCTCAAGGGCGCGGAAGAGACGGGGAGGATCGGGAGCGATCTCACGGATGTGAATCAAAGGATCGAGCTCGCGTTCGAGCGTGTCCAGCGCCGGTTGGGTAGCCGTGCAGAGGACGACGCTGACTCTGTAATTAGCGACCAGCTCGCGGAGCACGTCGAAGATTGGTCCGCGCAGGTGCGGCGGCAGCGATTGCGCCTCGTCGAGCACTATCACACTGCCGTTTAGCCTGTGCAGTTTCCGCACCGCGGATGGTGCCCTGCCAAGCAGGCTTTCAAAGAGCTGGACGGTTGTGGTGACAATAACCGGCGCGTTCCAATCCTGGGCAGACAGCCGCCTCCACAGCTCGTTTGGGGTTTGTGTGCCCAGATCGTCATCACTCGTGATAACTCCACTATGGTGCTCGAGCACAGCGCGATCGTCGCCGAGCGCACCACGGTACACGCTCGCAGTCTGATCGGTGATCGTGAGGTAGGGGACGGCGGCGACGACGCGGTGCAGCCCATGACAATTGGCATGCTTAAGCGCAAAGGCGAGTCCAGAGCGTGTCTTGCCCCCGCCGGTTGGAACCGTCAGCCGGAAGAACCCTTGCGACAGCTCAGCGGCTTTCAAACAGGCTTCGTAAACCTCTCCCCGTACGCGATTCACTGGGGACGCGGCGCTGACCCCCAAAGCGCCGGCAAGTTTCCGCTGATCGCGCTCCAGCCGCTCCCACAGCTCTGCCACCGACGGTGTTTGCCCCCGCTCGGCATGCTGCTCCGGTGTGAAGTGGCGTTCGGTGTCTGCATGATCGGCATCAACGAGGGCCGAGAAGAGCATTCGGAGGAAGAACTCCCCCGACAAACGGTTCGCGGAGGCAAACGCCGGAACGATGGGTGAGGGGCGCTCAGCAAGAGTGGGCTTGCCCACGAGAGCTTCGAACGCCGCTAGCGCGAGCTCAATCTCCCTGGCTCGCTCAAGTTTTTTCCATTCTTTCGTTTTGGTCGCGAGCGACCCTGCTCCCGGCAGACCGCCGTGGTGCCCTTGAATCACGAAGGCAAGTGGGCCTGCGACCGCGGTTTGGGCACGAGCGGCTCCGGCGCCCTTGTGATCCACCGTCTGATGCTTCTGATCGGGCTGTTCGTAGCAAAGCCGAAGATAGCGCTGGAACGCCTCGCTTGCTTTGCCCGCGTCATGCAGAATGCCAGCCCACCAGGCGAGATCACCGGCACCGAACGCGGCCGCATTTTCGGCCGCAATTTTCGCGACCTCGCGCAAGTGATCTTCGAGAAGATGCCATGAATTGGCCGGGTCCTCTGGAGATGGCGTGTGGGCGTAAAGCGCCATTGGGGATCTTCCTAAGATATGTCTGTTTCCGCGAACTGTTGGCGAGTATAAACGCATTGTGCCGATCATATGTTCTCAACTGATCTTGTCAAGGGGAAACCCTTGACGTCGAAGCGGCCAAGAGAACGAATACCTGCTCCGTAATGGTCAGTTTCAGAGGTTGATTACATTACCCGTGGCAAATCGTGGTTGTCTGTGAATATGCTAGACGTCGCAATTATAGCGACTGTTGGCTTCAACAGCTCGCGCGCGACTTCTCGCTGCCATTTGAAGGTGTGACATTTTGTGACATTTTGTGCGTTTTGGCAGTTGGATGCTCAAGTGCAATGGTCCCCACGGATACTGATTGTCCGCGGACATACCCTCCGAGTGAGGTCCTTTCGGATTCGGCGGGGCCCGGCGCAGGATGAAAAAGCTGTGCCGTGCCCCTCAGGGCATCAAGACGGCTTGCAGACAGCTCCTGGGGTGATTTCAATCTGGTGCTAATCTTGTCCTGGTAACGGCAGTCGATTGCGGCACGGACAAGGGACAGATGAGCGAATCACCGGGTGGGTATCAGGTCTTTTGGAAGCGGGTTGCGCGCCACATCGGTTTGAGCGAGGCGGCGAAGGCGATCGGTGTCCGGGCGAGCGCGCTATCGGCGTTTGAAAAGGGCAGTGAGCACACGCTGACCGCGGAGAACATTTCGGCGCTGAACGCCTATCTCGATGCGATTCCACTGCCTGAGCCGGAAATCCCCGAGATCCTCGACGAGGAAGAAGCCGGCCAGACGGCCGGCTAACAGGACAAGGCAGCTGCGATGGCGGAGATCGAGGTTCATGGCGACAAGCTGATTGTCCACCTGAGCGGGTGGGCGGCGCTCTGGGCGCTGAAGCGGAAGATCGAGATTCCGCTGTCGAGCATCCAGGAGGCCGTATTCGACCCTGCCCTCGCGCGCCAGCATCCAAAAGGCGTTCGCGCTCCCGGCGCCTATGTGCCGAGGGTGATCACGGCCGGAACCTACCGGTGGCGTGGCAAGCGCGAATTCTGGAGTGTGCGGCATCCAGACAAGGCGATCGTGATCAATCTCGTCAACAATTACTACGAGCGCCTCATTCTCGAGGTCGCCGATCCTCTCGAAGCGATCGAGACGATTCAGGCGGCTGGCCGCTAGCTCCAAGCCTCAAGCCTCAAGCTTCAAGCTTCAAGAAGAGCCTAATTCTTTAGTCTACGGCTTGTGGCTTGCGGCTTGTGACTTG
>CAYJPA010000036.1:10348-53317 GCA_964371945.1 uncultured Sphaerobacteraceae bacterium
CTTGCGGCTTGCAGCTTGCGGCTCGTTACGCCACCGGCCAGATGGCGGACGGTTGCTTCGGGAAGAGGGTTTCCAGGAGGAGGCGGGCGGTGTCGGTTCGAACCCACGATTCGAACGGGAAGGCGTGTCCGAGCTCTTCGACCGAACGTGAACCCAGGAGCAATTGCAGGAATGTGCGGGCTGGAAAGGCCGCGGCGACGGTTCGATACGGGGAGTCTGCCAGGTTCTCCGCCGCGGCCAGTCGCCCTCCCTCGAACCCAAGGCGAAGTCCATTCGGATAGAAGGCCAATCTGATCTCGCCTGTGTAACCGGAGAGCACTGATTCCGCCAACCTGCGTTCGAGGACGGGCGCAATGTGGCGGATGAAACCGGCGATGTCCGCCAGCCGTACGTACCAGGAAAATGACTTCCCAGTGCCGGGCAGCAGCGAATCGGCGACCTTCATGACCGGATGGCTCGGGGTCCAATCGAACCCGATCGACACCAACCGACCGCCGTCGCGCGCGATAATCTCCTCGCCGGCTGCTCGCAGGTATCGCAGAACCGGGGGGGTCGCGATCTCCCAACGCATGCCGTCCGCGAGCTCATAGATTGTGCAGTTGATGGTGTCGCCACGCATTTCCCGGACGTAAGCCATGAATCCTACCGCTTCACCCGCCGCGGTTTCGATCACGCGAAGCTCGTGCCAGTAGTCGCCGTTCGGATCGCGACCGGTAAGCTCGTGCCGCCAAATTGTTTCGTCCCTGACGGCCGCGATCATCGCCCGCGCTGCCGCCTGCTCGTACATGCGAGTGATGAATGGAAGATCGGGTTCGATCGCTGGTCGACAACGAACCGGTTCTTCTTCGCCCTCGGCCAACTCTGGGACGCCCGCGACGGGTCCGTATCGCTCGCCGCTGGTGATCAACGCCGGTTCATAACCGAATTGCCGGTAAAAGTACGGGATGCCGGTTAGTGCCTGCAGACGGTGACCATGCGCTTCGCTGTAGGCGTGAATCGCCTCCATTTGCGCGCGGACCAATCCCCGGTTCCGATAGTCTGGGTCCGTCGCGATCATTTCCGGCCGGCCAACCGAAAACGGCAGACCGGCGTAGGTCCAGGTTTGTGGGATCAGGAAACAGCAGGAAACGATGCGATTGGTCGCGGAATCGACCACGACGGTGCCATCCCCAGCTGTCGTCGTCGGATGGTCGCCACGCAACATTTCACCTGCCCAGATGCCGGCCATCTCGTCTGGTCCGGGCACGGGGAGCGTCGTGCCGAAGACTCGGGTCGTAAACTCGACCATCTCTGCTGAGTCGTCCGAGCTCATGGCACGGAGCACGAGGTTGGCGCCAAGTTGACGTGTTGCGTGGTTGTATCCGGGGTTTACCATGGGCTCGCGTCTTCGCCCGCTGGTCCCGGCGGGAAATTGAGGGTCTGCTTCGCCAGGTAATCGGCGAGATCGGAGGAGGTCAACGGTTCGGAGAAGAGGTTGCCCTGGGCCTGTTCGCAACCAAGGTCGAGCAACTGGGTGAGCTGATCCTGGCGTTCGACTCCCTCGGCCACCACCTTCAGGCCCAGTCCATGCGCGAGTCCGATCACGGCGTGGGCGATGGTGGTTGCCTCTTTTATGCGACCGAGATTGGCGACGAATGAGCGGTCGAGTTGAAGCGTATCGACCGGGAAGCGCTGCAACGAACTGAGGCTTGAATGGCCCGTGCCAAAATCGTCGATCACCGCGCGCACGCCCACCTTTTGCAATCGACAGAGCGCCTGGATCGTGGCGTCCGCGTTTTGCATGGCCACGGTTTCGGTGATCTCGAGATGCAGACGATGCGCCGGAAGACCGGTTTCATTCAAGAGCGCTTCCAATTCCGCTACGATCTCGGGATCGTGCAATTGCTTTCCGGAGAGGTTGACGCTGAGCGTCAATTGCCCGCCATGAACAGCGGGCCAGGTGACCGCTTCGCGGCACGCCTTGTGCAGCACCCAGCGTCCGACTTGCTGGATGAGCCCGATCTCCTCGGCGATCGGAACGAACGAGCCCGGCGGAACCCACCCTCGGTCCGGATGGCTCCAGCGGACAAAGGCCTCGACCGCGACCGGGCAACCGGTGGCGAGATCGACCTTCGGCTGGTACATGACCAGCAATTGTTCGCGTTCGATCGCGCGGCGCAGATCCGCCTCAAGCGCGACCCGTTCTTTTGTTTCCGCACCCATCGTGGCATCGAAAAGCGCGTATTGATTGCGGCCAAGCTCTTTGGCCCGGTAGAGCGCGTTATCCGCGTCACGCAGAAAATCGGCGCCGGTCCGGTGCTCATGATCTGGCCGCACGATTCCGATGCTGGTCGAGATCACAATTTCGCGGTTATCGGGTAGCGAGATCGGGACCGTGATCTCCTGGATGATGCGCTCCGCGACCCGGATGACTTCCTGCTCGCCAGAGACATTGAGGAGCAAAATGGTGAACTCGTCACCGCCGATCCGCGCGACCACGTCGCCGGGGCGTGTGCATGTGCGCAGGCGCTGACCGACCGTGATCAGTAGTTGGTCGCCCGCCTCGTGACCGAAGGTGTCATTGATGAGCTTGAAGCGGTCGAGGTCTAGGAAGAGCACGCCGATCTCGACTCGTTTCCCAGCGCGCAGGATTGCCTGATCGAGCCGCTGTTGAAAGAGCATGCGATTGGGGAGCTCTGTCAGCGGATCATGCGTTGCCTGATGCTGGAGCTGCTGTTCGAGTCGCTTACGCTCCGTGATGTCATGGACCGTGCCGACGACGCGAACCGGCCGCCCATTCTTCCCGACGTGCACCTCGGCCCGGGCATGGATGAAGCGCTCTTCCTCATTGTCCGCGCGAATGATGCGGTGATCCGCGGCATATGGCGTGCCGGAGGCGGCCGCGGCGCCGAGGGCGGCGGCGACCGCGGTTCGGTCGGCAGGGTGGACTACTCCGAGGTAGTTTTCAGAGTCGGCGGCCGTCGCGCCAAGCGGGAGCCCGAGAATGTTGAAGAGCTCGTCCGACCAGCGTTGATCGCCGCTCTGTAAATCCCAATCCCAGCTTCCCAGCCCGACCAGCCGTTGTGCCGCTTCGAGATTGACCTCGGCGCGGCGGCGCATATCGACGTGCTGCTCCAGGGAGATATAGACCGCGATCGCGGGTATCGCCAGCAAGACGAGCGCCCACGGTTCCGCGTTCGCGATGACAGCCCCGAGCAATCCGATTCCAAGTTGAGCGGCGTAGGAGATGACTTCGACTCGATTGGAGCGAAAGGTGATGTCGTACCAAATCCCGAGGATACTCGCTCGATCCTGGAGAGCGATCACACCCGACACGGCCGCGGTATTGACCAGGTACATCGCGGCGCCGGCGACAATCGTCGCCAGGATCGATTCCGGCCAGGGAATGACTCCCTGAGATTCATTCCAACCGGACCAGAGGAGAACGAGCGCTCCAGTTCCGGTGATCAGCGTCATCTGGGCGGCATTGAAGAGTACTTCGGCTCGGGATTGGCGATTGACATTGGCGATCACGCCGGCCATGGCCGCAACCAGCATGGCATGGGCAGGTTCGAGCGTTAGGATGGCAAGCACGAGGATGGTGGTGTCGATGCGGACTTCGGCCTTGTGAGCGAATCGTAGCGGCCGGAGGTTGGCGACAATCGCGGAAAAGGCGAGGGCCGCGATTGCAAACACTGTTTTCAGATCAGGTAGAGGCGTCGTCAGCAAAGCCAGCGCCAACGCGCACGCCGAAAGAGCGATCAAAGCCGCGGTAAAGAGCTTCGTCGCCGGCCTGAGTGGCACCTGTTGCTCTGCAGCCACGTTATCTTGAAACCTCGCCCAGTGACGCAACGAAACGATTGTGCGGCACAGGCATAACGATGTTTCAGCGATGTACTGTGCGCTTCTTGTACCACGGACCTGCGTACATTTGAAGAGGTTTCGGGGAGCGCAGTTGCCCAACCAGCCGTTGTCGAGCGAAATCGGAGGATTTGGCGCCGTTTGCTCTGGAAGTCGAGCCGCCACACATGCAAATGCGGGAAGTGCCGAATGACAGCAGCTCCCCGCGTTCTTGACTCTTTGCCGTAGCTCCAGATCTTCGCCAGATCGTTCTTGTGACTGGTCCGTCTATGCTTCTTCGCTCTCTGCAACGTCGCGAAGAAGCATGACGGCGTTCAGATTGTGCAGACTGCCAACCGTGAGGTCGTTTCTAGCAGTTTCTGCACCACGTGATTGTGTCGGCCGACGCGTCTGGGGCGAATCCAAGGAACACACCCAAGAGCAATGCAAAAACCGCCACACCGAACACGACTTTGAATGTCAACGAGTTCATCGATCAGCCCTCCGTCGGGGTTGCCGGAGCCTTCCCTGGCCCGTTCAACCGGGAAATCACGTGCGCTGCAACAGCTCGTCAGCGCCCGGTTCGATCGAGGCATCTGAGGTCGTCTTGCGGAAAGAGCGCCCTCCACTCAATCGAATTGACAGTACGCAGAGCTAAGCCAAGTTGAAATCACCGAGTAGTCCTGATCACTTTGTGGGGTGACCGTTCAGGATCAGTACTTTTGGGCCAGCGCCAAGGTTGGCGAGTGTGGAAGGCGGGCGAGTTGATGGCGCCCGTGGTGATCCAGACGTCTGGAGGTATCGTCGAGAGATCGCGGGAATTGGCGCCGGGAATCGCTGTGCTATTCTTCCGGCGATCCCCCAACCGGTCTTCGACTTTTTCCTCACGAGGGTTGCTCTTGCTATGGCGCAGATCAACTCCGCGGCAAATGGCTCTTCGCCGTCTCCGGTTCCGGCGTCGGAAGTCGCATCAGTCCGGCAGCGCACCGCCAATGCATCTTTGCTTCCTCGCCGCACCTATCACGATCCGGCGGTGCTCGCCTATGAGCTCGAAGCGTGGTTTGCGAACGGCTGGGTGTGCATCGGCCGGGAAGAAGATATCGAGCTTCCCGGCCGATGTTTTTTTGACCAAACTCTGCGACGAGAATCTGATCATTGTTCGCGACAATGACCGCAGGGTGGGTGGATTCTTCAATTTTTGCCGTCATCGCGGGGCGACACTCGTAACCGAGCAATCCGGACGAGTTCCGCGCTTCCAGTGTCCGTATCATGCCTGGATGTACGACCTCAACGGCGCCCTGCACAAGCCGCGCTATACCGAGATGCCCGAGAACTTCAATCTCGACGAATGGGGGCTCGTGCCGGTGGCGCTCGGCGTCTGGCAGGGGTTGATTTACGTTAATATCTCCGGTCAGGCTGGATCGCTCGAGGCGTATCTGGACGACATGCCGTCGTATTTCGAGCGATACGATTTGGCCGGTCTTCGCCGCGCAAAGCAGATCGATTACACGGTCAGAGCCAACTGGAAGGCGATCGTCGAGAACTACTCGGAGTGCTACCACTGTCCGGGCGTACACCCGCGGCTCAACCGGATCACGCCCTATAACCTGGGAGCGTACATTCCAACCATTGGACCCTGGAAAGCGAGCTGGATGCCGGTCGTTGGCGATTACGATACGTTAACCATGGACGGCAAACTTCAGGGGCGCGACTTCATCGAAGGCACAACGGACGAAGATCACAAGAAAATCTACTACTTCATTTCCTGGCCGAATCTTTTGATCAGCCTCCATCCCGATTACTTGATGTCCCACCGGCCGGTGCCGCTGGCGCCGGATCTCACGTACATTGCCTGTGAGTGGTTCTTCGAACCGGAGTCGATGGCGAAGCCGGATTTCGATCCGTCGGACGCGATCGAGCTCTGGGATCTCACCAACCGGCAAGACTGGGACGTGTGCGAGATGCAGCAGGAAGGCACTCGTTCGCGCGCCTACACCGCCGGCCAGTACACAGCGATGGAGGGCGGGGTGCACGCGTTCGATATCCATGTCGCGGACCGCTACGCGGACGACGGTGCGCTGACCCCGTTGGAGCGCGTTTCCAAGGACGAGGCGACGCGGTCGCTGGCTGCAAGCCGGAAGCGTGTGATGGGGGCGGGGGACAAGCTACAAGCTACAAGCTACATGCTACAAGAGTCGGTTATGGACGCTGCCGCATTGAGTGCACGTTGCCGTCCGATAAGTTGATGGACGATCAAAGCGTGATCGTTGCTGCGCAGTGCCTCAGTGGGTCGTTTGCTGGCCCCGTATCGAAGTGATAAAGCGCTGGGCGACAAGGCTTCAGCCCCACAATCCCGGAAGCGAACCGTGGGG
This sequence comes from uncultured Sphaerobacteraceae bacterium, assembly GCA_964371945.1. Taxonomy (GTDB): domain Bacteria; phylum Chloroflexota; class Chloroflexia; order Thermomicrobiales; family UBA6265; genus CAYJPA01. The sequence goes on from CAYJPA010000036.1 coordinate 16,540, forward strand.
CAATCGCAGCTTCGAAAAGCTAGGGAGAAGCGATGATCAGGCATCGGGCGTATCGCGATGATGACGACTATTTCAAGATGCGCCGCTTTCTCCAGTCGGCCTGGAAGGTCACCGGCAGCGCGGGCGGAATGTTCCATGTCGGCGACATCACCTGGCAGCGCTTCATGTACACCCGCGAGACCTTTCGGCCGGAGGAGCGGATCGCGCTCTGGGAACGGCCGGATGGCGAGCTCAGCGGGTTCGCGTGGTATTACCCGAAGTGGACCGAGGTGGCATTCCAGATCGATCCGGGGTTACGCGGAAGCGACGAGTGGCGAACGATCGCCGGCTCGATGCTGCGTTGGGCGGAAAAACGACACACGGAGGACACCGATGCGGTCGCGCCGTTGAGCATCGCGGAATTCGTTTCAGATGTCGCCTTCGCCGATTTCATCCGTGCGCGTGGCTTCGCTCGAAGCGACACCCCAATGATGCGGTTTCATCGCCAATCGTTGACGAAGCCAATTCCAGAACCGGGGTTGGCGGAAGGTTTCAGCGTGCGCCAGATGCTGGGCGAAGATGAGTACGAAGACCGGGTGCAAAGTCATCGAGAAGTCTGGAATCCCTCCAAGTTCACGGTCGAGGGATACCGGCAGCTTCGCTCTTCGCCTGGATATGACCCTCAACTGGATTTAGTGATTGTCGCGCCGGATGGGAAGATCGCGGCCAATACGATCTGCTGGCATGACGAGGTCAACCGGAGCGGCGAGTTCGAGCCGGTCGGGACGCGCGAAGCATATCGGGGTCACGGTCTCGCGAAGGCGCTCCTGTACGAGGGCATGCGGCGGTTGCAGGAACGAGGCTGCGAAATCGCGTACGTCAGCACGACCGAAGATCGGGAAGCCGCCTGCCGGCTCTATCTTTCCGCCGGGTTCGAGATCGTCGATCGCTGGGTTTACTACCAACGTTGAGTTGTTTACTAGAAAGTTTCACAATCAGTGATTGCGTCTCATTCGATTCCACGCTGTACCACACTGATCGGGAGTTTCAACCCCACCACCAGTCATGGACCAAATCCAGTGGGTCTATTACGCCATTACCACGGGGGCTTGTAAGAAGAGTTGACACTTTTGACGTTCCATCATTCCGACCGTAGCCTGGAGAGTCCGTGATACTTACGGAAACTGAGGAAGACTAAATGCAGCCGCTGACCGTCATCGATGCTCCAAACTCCACTATGAACAGGCTGGCGATCAGTGATTCTGCTGCTCACGACTGGTATAGGTTTGTCCTATCGTATCCTGCGCACCTTGTACGGCATTACTTGGAAAGGCTAGGAACTTGTCCCGACTCCGTCGTACTTGATCCTTTCTGTGGAACGGGTACGACAATCGTAGAAGCGAAAAAGAACGGGATCTCGTCGATCGGTATCGAATCACACCCAATGACTCATTTTGCGAGCTCAGTAAAAGTTGACTGGACTGCAGATCCCAAAGGGCTCATAGATCATTGCGAACGGATCGCTGAAACAACGCTAAAGCAGTTATCTCGTCAAGGAATAGATGACGTTTTGCGACTGCGCTTTTTGGAGGATAGTGAAAAGTACTCCGAAGCCGGCAGCGTACTTCGAACGCTGGCGCCTGATGTTCTGAAACTACTCTTGAGTGATTCCATTAGCCCGATGCCATTGCACAAGACTCTGGTTCTGCTGGATGCCATCGAAGAGCAACAGGACAGTCGCTTTACAGCGAATGCGCGGCTGGCTCTGGCGAAAGCACTTGTGTTTTCGATTTCCAATTTACATTTTGGACCGGAAGTTGGAATTGGGAAGCCAAAGACAGACGCTCCTGTCGTTGAGCCATGGTTGAACAACGTTCGTTCCATGGCGAATGATCTTGAGGTACTTCAGTCGGCGGGCCTCGCAACAGTAAAGGCATCAGCGATTCACGCCGATTCCAGAGAGCTTCTCAAAGCGGTTGGGCCCAAGACTGTCGATACCGTAATCTGTTCTCCTCCGTATCCAAACGAAAAGGACTATACGAGAACTACTCGCCTAGAATCAGTGTTGCTTGGGTTCGTAACATCTAGAGCAGAGCTACAACAGATTAAGCGAGGATTGGTACGTTCGAACACACGATCAGTTTATGTTGATGATACCGATGATCTACATGTCGAGTCAGTTCCTGAGATCCAAAGAATTGCTGCTGAGATTGAGCGGCGACGGATGGACCTAGGGAAGACTTCCGGATTTGAACGTATGTATCATCGCGTAACGAAGCTCTATTTCGGAGGCATGGCAAGGCATTTTGCCGAGCTGCGAACGGTTCTGAAGCCCGGAGCTCAGCTAGCTTATGTTGTGGGTGATCAAGCGTCCTACCTTCGAGTTATGATTCGAACTGGGCAACTCTTGGCTGAGATCGCAGAGAGCCTTGGCTATGAAGTCATGGCGCTCGATCTTTTCAGAACTCGTCTGGCGACCGCTACGGGGGAACAACTTCGAGAAGAAGTTGTTGTATTGAGATGGCCAGGCTAGGCAAACATGGGTACAACTGAGCCATTCTCAGCACGACAATTTCGATTCATTGTTCACAATGAAGTTTGCCTATTTGCAAGATTCTGTAGCGGGAAGGCAGCCTGCTAGCATGGGTCACACATTGGATAGTTCCACCGACGCTAAAAGCAATCGATACTCCCAGTTAATTGAGCAAGTGTTTTTCAACAACTACTCGCCCGGAGCAACCGAAGTCTCATTCGCCCGCGAAGAGCTAGTGCAAATCGCCTCGACACTTGGCATGACGCTTCCTAAAAATTTAGGAGACGTAATTTACACCTTCCAATATCGTTCTGCTCTCCCAGCATCAATCCGAGAGAAAGCCCCGTCCGGCCTTTCTTGGCTGATCAGACCCGCCGGCAGGGGCCTCTATAGTTTTGTTGCTGCAGCACAAGCTTCGATTGTTCCTCGCGCAGACTATGCCGAAACAAAGATCCCCGATTCAACTCCAGGGGTAATCTCCAAGTACGCCCTTTCAGATGAGCAGGCGCTCCTGGCACGGCTTCGATACAACAGACTCGTTGATGTATTTCTGGGATTGACTTGCTATTCGCTCCAAAACCACTTGCGGACAGGTCGAAACCGATGAGATTTACATCGGAATTGATCGCCGGGGCGTTCACTATGTCGTTCCTGTACAGGCCAAGGGCGGAACAGATACACTTAGCCTCGTCCAAGTTGAGCAGGATTTAGCCATGTCTGCTCAAAAATTCCCAGAGCTCCTTTGTCGTCCGGTAGCAGCTCAGTTCATGGAAAACAACCTTATTGCGCTGTTTGCTTTCGAGTCAACCGAAACAGGTGTCGCAATCTCTTCTGAAAAACACTATCGACTTGTTGAATCCGACGATATCACCCATGATGATTTGACCATGTATCAGAATAGGCCGGCGATAGATTGACTCAGTTGCATTTCTCTCTCAAGATACGCGTCGCCAAGATGCGCTAGGTCAATGAATCCCAGCTAGATCGTATTCCGTGCGACTATTGGCAACCATAACGATCGATGAAATCGTGGTTCAGCGGTTGCATACCCAGCGTTTGGCCGGCGAACCATTCGCGGCTCCAGAGGCGGTGGTGGAGCACCTGGGCGCGATGCAGTCACAGGAATTCGGGAATGCGAAGTGGCCGGTGGGGCAGCGAGCCACCGGGTGTCACAGTTCCGGGGTACAGGCGGCCTTCGACAGCGGCAGGATCCTACCCACGCATCTGTTGAGACCGACCTGGCTTTTCGTGTCGCCGGCCGGCATCCGCTGGATGTTGCAGCTGACGGCGGGACACGGCAAGAGACTCAACGGGACGTTGTATCGCAAACTTGAGCTGGACGACGCCGTGCTTGCCCAGAGTCGCAAGATTCTGACGACAGCACGCGCGGGCCGCAAGCAAGGAGCTCGTCGGGAGTTGGAGACGTTCTTGCGGTAGGAGGGGATCGTCGCGGACAAGCTCGGGCTGGGCTACATCATGATGGACGCGGAGCTCGAAGGTTTGATTTGCAGTGGCGCGGTGCGGCGTAGTCAGCACACGTATGCCTTGCTGGATGAGCGCGTGCCCGAGGCAAGACTCCTGGGCCGCGAAGACGCGCCCGCGGAATTGACCCGGCGATTCTTCACTGGCCACGGGCCGGCGTCGGTGAAGGACTTTGTTCGCTGGTCGGGACTTTCTGTTGCCGGCGCCAACAAAGGGCTGGAGTGTGTGAAGAGTGAGTTGATGCAGGTCACGGTTGAGGAGACTCTACTCTGGTTCGGCGAATTCGTACATTCGGGTCCGCCATCGTCGACGAGAACATCTCTCCTGCCGGGGTATGACGACTGCGTGCTCACCTACCCGCGGATCAGCTTTCCTGATAGGCAGTGGACAAGGAGTCGTGACGATTGGAACGATTTCATTTACCGCCCGATCATCATTGACCGGATGCGAGCTGGAACATGGTGGAGGACGGCCAGGCGCAAATCGATCGATTTCGATGCCAAGCTGTTCGCGACGGTCGATGAAACCGGGCAAATGGCGCTCGCGGCCGACGTCGAGCGATACGGCGCGTTCATGGAACTGCCGGTAACGCTGAATTACTTGTAGGATGACGGGCGTGGACGAAGCTGAATCCCTGGACTTGAGGCGAATCGAAGAAGCGGCGATGAATGCCTGGCCGGCGCTCCAAACCGTCTTGTTCGACGGTTGGGTATTGCGGTTTGCCGGCGGGTACACCAAACGCGCCAATTCGGTGAATCCGACCTATCCGTCGACATGCGGAGATCTCGAGGACAACGTCGTCAATTGTGAGCAAGTTTATGAGCGATTCGGATTGCCAAGCATTTTTCGCCTGACATCATTCGGAGCGCCGGCCGGTCTGGATCAATTGCTCGAGGAACGAGGCTACCGCTTCTTTGATCGTTCACTGGTGTTGCAGCGTTCGCTGCCCGAACCTTTGCCCGAGCTGCGCGAAGGTCTGTCGTTGCGGGATTCGGACGTCGATGAGTGGCTGGATCGGTACGTTGCGCTCAGCGGATCGGCGCTCGACAAGCGTGACGCGCACCTGGCAATCCTGCGCCGTATACCGGGCGATGCGCGCTTCGCCACGCTCTGGGATGAGCGGATTGGGGCTCCAGTTGCCTGTGGCCTGGCCGTCGCGGAGCAGGGTCTTGTCGGACTCTACGATGTCGTGACCGATCGCGAACAGCGCAACCGGGGTTTTGGCAGTGCGCTGGTGACATCGCTGCTCAACTGGTCAATTGATCAAGGCGCACGTGATGCCTATCTGCAGGTCGTCGCGGCAAATGATCCCGCGGTCGCGCTCTATCGCAAGCTCGGTTTCCGGGAGGCGTATCACTACTGGTACCGAATGCCCGCGGTGGTCGGATAAGCTGTCGTCAGTCGAGGGTGAGCTCGCGGAGCGACCCGGTCGCCCGCCGCTGAGCGGGAACCAAACTGACGCCCGCGGTTTGGACCAGATGGCGAAGCGCGGTGATCACGAATTCGCGCCGGAATGGAGCGGTCACCGGAACCCGGATCGAGTGATGAGCAAGGACGGCCAAGAGATTCGGCTGATCGGTCGTGATCGCGATCGTCTCGATTTCTTTCCTCGCGGCAACGCGTAATGCGCGGCACAACAGCTCATTGTCACCCCACGGATCGCAAACGATCAGCGCGTCGCCAAGTCCCCCTCCGTCGATCAACTGATCCGCCCAAAGTTCGGCCCGGAGAATTCCGGACGCTGTCGAAGTCTCTGCCAGCGGAAGAAGATCGATCCCCTGGTCATCGTGCGTGCAGCTCCAGCAGCTGAGATTCGAGCGGCTGAATTCATCTTGGTTCATGTCGGCGACGATGATGACCCGGCGGCGCGCCTGGATTGCTTTCGCCATCAATGTGCTGCCACTGGCAAATCCTTCACTGTCCGCGCTCAGTTGCCGGAGCATGGCGAATGGAGTGGCTGGGCGCAACACATCTGTGGCATCGCCGCTTCGGAGCTTGGAGGTTAGCCGCGGCATTTCGTCGGACCCTTGGAGATTCATCAAACTGCAAACCTCGATGTTGAGCGCGTTTCGATCACTCGAGATCATGAGGAAGTAGCATCGTTAGCGGGACCGAATGCGAGTCTTCCGCACACGGACGACACGGAGCCGGTACCCTGAATGTACAGGACGTGGATGAGATTGCTAGCGGCAGCGAGTCATGTCTGAAGCGCACCTTAACTGTGATGACGATGATGTTCGCGGGCTAGGACCAAGGGTGAAGATCGATCGGCGGCTGGATCACGCCGATGCTCGTCTGGGGGATGACTTGTGTCTTCTGGTCACAGCCATTCGGTCTGTCAGAATCGGTGCGAAAGGATAGTCCTTGCCCGTGATTCCTTGCGAATGTGTGTTGCTCGACCATGTGGCTTTCGAGTCTCGTATTCATTCACCAGCGCGGTCCATATTCGACTTGAAGCGGTGTGCCTTTTCGCCCAAGATGGAGTGGAATCCGTTCCGCCGCGTGAAAGGCGCGTGTTGAATGAGCCAGTTTTTCAAGTTCCAGGTCGATACCGAGGCCCTGACCGACGCGGCTTTCGAATTCGTGACCGATCCGCATCCGTCTCGCAATGAACGGCCCGTCGTTCATGAGCTGCATGAGCTCAATCCCGAGATCGTTGATGTGCTCGAATGCATGGTGATCGACGGAACCGAGGAGCGGGGGGACGTCGCCGGTTACATTTCGGCGATCTTTCCCGGCGCTCTGCCGTCGTGGCGGAAAAAGCGCCCTGCAAAAGAGGGTTGATCTGTGCCTATACCGAGAGATTACGAAGCGCGCGTCTATGCCGGGGTGCTTGGCAAGCTGATCGGGGTATATCTCGGCCGGCCGATCGAAGGCTGGACGTACGATCGGATTTCGCGAGAGCTCGGCGAGGTCGATCGATACCTCCCAGGACGAGACGGCGCTCCACTGGTCGTTACAGACGACGACATCACCGGCGCCTTCACTTTTCTCAGGGCGATGCCGGACAATGGCAATCCCCGCGATTTGACGCCGCAACAGATTGCCGAGGCGTGGCTGAACTACACGATCGAGCGGCGGACGATCTTCTGGTGGGGTGGGTTCGGGAACTCGACCGAGCACACGGCATACCTGCGGCTCAAACACGGCATTCCCGCGCCGGAGAGCGGTTCGATCTCGCTGAACGGCAAGATCGTGGCCGAGCAGATCGGATCTCAGATCTTCATCGACGGTTGGGCGATGGCCGCTCCCGGCGATCCAGAGCTCGCCGCCGATTTGGCGCGACGGGCGGCCAGCGTCAGTCACGACGGTGAGGCGATTTACGGCGCCCAGGTCGTCGCCGCGATGGAATCGGCGGCATTTGTCGAATCGGATCTCAACACGCTGTTGGATACCGGCTTGCGGTTCATCCCGGGCGCCTCGGTGATCGCGCGTCTGATCCACGGTGTTCGAGAGCTGCACATCAAGGAGCCGGACTGGCGGGTGGCGCGGGAGTGGATTGCGGCGAATTACGGCTACGACCGGTACGGCGGCGCCTGCCACATGGTGCCGAATCACGCATTGATCATCCATGCATTGCTTTACGGCAATGACGATTTTGGGCGATCGCTGATGATCGTCAACACCTCCGGATGGGACACGGATTGCAACTCCGGCAATGTCGGGTGCTTACTGGGCATCAAGAATGGGCTCTCGACCTTCGAGGGCGCCTACGACTGGCGAGGCCCTATTGCCGACCGGCTCTATCTCTCTTCGGCGGACGGCGGGCGAGGAATCTCGGACGCCGCGATCGAGAGCTATGAGATTGTCAATATCGGCCGGTCGCTTGCCGGTTTGGAGCCGGTCAGACCCAAGCACGGCGCTCGTTTTCACTTCGAAATGCCGGGTTCGGTTCAAGGGTTTCAAGTTGAGCCCGGATTTGGGAACGCGTCGGTCATGAATGTCGAAGGGCATTCGCGAGATGGCACTCGCAGTCTGGCGATTAGTTACCCAGAAGGTAGAGCCGTTGCTTTTACCCCGACTTTCATCCCGCAAGAAGCGATCAACATGCCGGGATATGAGCTCTTCGCGTCTCCGACGCTTCATTCAGGTCAGACGGTCCGCGCTCGCATGTCCGCAGACGAGATGAACGACGCCCGGACCACCTGTCGACTGTCGATCAGTTTCTATGGACATGCGGACAAGCCAGACGGACTCCATGACGATCCCCTTCACCTGGCGCCCGGCGAAGCTGGGGAAGTCACCTGGGAGGTGCCGGATACGGAGGGAAGGCCGATTCACGGTGTCGGCCTCTCCGTGGAATCCTCAACTCCGGGAAAGATCTATCTCGATTACCTGACCTGGAACGGTGCCCCGACGATAACTCTGGAGCGTCCCAGCGATACCTGCACGCTCTGGCAGCGTGCATGGGTGAACGGGGTCGATCAGTTCGAGGGGCGGTGGCCGGAGCCGTATCGGATTATCAAGAACGAAGGGATCGGGCTCATCAGCCAGGGGACCGCCGATTGGAAGGATTACCGCGCCTCCGCGCTAGTGACGATCCGGCTGGCCGCAAGCGGCGGTCTCGCGATTCGGGTGCAGGGAATGCGCCGGTACTACGCGTTGCTGTTATGCGATGACGGCTACCTACGGCTTGTGAAGGCCAGGAGCGGCACTCGCGTGCTGGCCGAGCTGAAGTTCATCGTCGAACGCGACCGGGAGTACGTTCTCGAGTTGGCAGTAAGCGGCGCCAACATAGAGGCCCGGGTCGATGGCACGCGGTTCTTCGACGTCGACGATACCGATCATCCGCTGCTATCCGGCGGAGTTGGATTGATCGTAGAAGACGGTTGCCTGTCGTCCGACGCTGTGACCGTTTCACCGTGAGGGGTTTGCGGAGTTTGTATCAACTCAACAATCCGCCAGTTGATTCATTCGTGCGCACCTGTAACGACGGCTGAAACGCTCGCCAGGGCGGCTCGCTTTGTATACTCCTTCGTCGGTAGGCGTTAACGAGGTGTTGTTCGCCGAGACCGCTGGTTTGTGATGCGATCCGCGGCTGGCTGCATGGTTGGCCCGCGATAGCCGGAAACGGTGAGCAGAGGATGATCGGGAGGAGATCGAGCTCGACATCGGGTCGATCCCAGCCGGTGACGCTCGAATCCCCCGCACCTTCATTGCCTGTTCGGAGCTCGGCGCTTCCTTTCGCCGGCGTTTGGGTCCGCGATCATCGCGCGGATTTGGCGGCGGTGCTTGGCCTGCTGTTCCTCACCGCGATCGTTTCCTGGCAACGACTCTGGTTCTGGAACGGACTGGCGTACCTCGATGTCGCGACCTTCTATCTCCCCTGGTATGCGCATCTCGGGGAGGCGTTGCGTTCATTCGACATCCCCGGATGGAATCCATATCAATTCTCCGGAACGCCGTTCGCCGGCGATCCGCAATCGGGGTGGATGTATCTCCCGGCGATGGTGATCTTCACCATCCTCGACCCGGTCTTTGCGTACGAATGGTTCCTGATCTTCCACATCGCCCTCGCCGCGCTGTCGACCTACGCCTATGCCCGGATCATGGGCATGCGTCCGCTCAGCTCATCCGTCGCGGGAGTCGCGTTCGCGTTTGGTCCCCTCGTCAATCACATCAGTTGCTGCTTGATTCACATCCAGCTCGCGGTCTGGATTCCGCCGGCGTTGATTGGGATCGAGATCGCCTCCAGAAGCGCTGATCGATTGCGACGTTTATTGGGGTTGAGCCTGGCCGGATTTGCCGTAAGCCAGATGCTGGCCGGATGGATCGGCCAGGGCGCGTACAACGGATTACTGGTTGTCGGTTCGTATGTTTTGTTTCGGACGATCGTCTCGCCCCTGCGGCCACTCCCGTTCAAAACCGGTATGCGTGAAGCCGCTGTATCTGGAGTCACGATTCTACTGATCGGTTTCGGATTGGCGGCCGCGGGTTTACTGCCCAGGCTCGACGCGATTCGGGGCACCAACGTCGCCGGGGGCGACTATACCGGTACCGGTTCCGAAAACTACGCCAACGGCTGGACATTCCGTCAGCTGTTCGATCGTTGGTTTCTCGATCACGACAACTACAACTCGGCGCTCTTTTACGTGGGCGGAGCAACGATTGCGCTCATGCTGATCGTGATCGTGTTCGATCCGCGGCGCTACGCCGTGCCGTACTTCGTCGGGTTGACCGTCGTCACCTCGATCCTTTCGCTCGAGCACGTCACCCCGGTGCACCATCTCTTCTATCTCCTGCCCCGATTCGAGGTACTGCACGAGCACGTGCCGACACGGATGAACGCGGCGCAGTGGATTGGACCGGCGATTCTGGCCGGCGCGGCCGTCGAAGCAGTGCATCGAGGCGCCTCCGTACTGCGCCACCGCCTTGCAGCAGGATTGCTCTTGCTTGTTTGGCTGTTCGTGTTCATTCAATCTCGAGACAATTTGTCGATTGAATGGGCTTCGATGGTTGTGGTCGCGGGAATCCTCGTTGGCCTCATCGTGCTCTCACGATCGCGTTTCGTTGGGCGCCAGGATCTCCGCACCATGGCCGCCGTTGCATTGTTGGTGGCGGTCATCTGGGAACCGACCGGGCGCACCTTCGTGCGAGCGGTTTGGCTGGGCGCGAGCGATCAAGTGCTAGCAGTTCCGGTCGGCCCGGTTGAGCGCGATGCCGTTCCAATCAACGCGTCGTCGACCGATGAGGGCGGCGCGGGCGAATTCCTTCAACAACAACAAGCGAACGGTGAGCACTTCCGCTATTTTGGATATGACCCCTATTACTTCTTCGGCGGCTGGTCATGGTTCTGGGCGTATCGCGAGTATTACTCCGACCCGGTTGTCCAGGGGTTGCTTGTCAACGCCAGGGCGATGAGACTCGGCCTCTATGACGTGCAAGGTTACGACCCGGTCCAACTCGCGACCTATGTCGAGACGTTGAACACCGCCAACCACGGTACTCAGAACTACCACGATGCTCAGATTTGGCAAAACGGAAGCGATTCTCCGATTCTCAACATGCTCAATGTGCGTTATATCGTGATCCCGAATCAGCTCCCACCTGGACGCCCACGGCCGGACATTGCGCAACTCCTCGCGACGCACAACGAGGTCTTCCGCAACGACAAAATCCGTGTGCTCGAAAACGCAAACGTCCTTCCGCGAGCTTGGGTCGTGCACAGGGCAATTCCAGCGTCAAACGAAAGTGCTTACTGGCTCATCGATTCAGGGGCGGTTGATCCGTCGACCCGGGTATTCCTCCCGGTCGAAACCAACGCGCCTGAGATGAGCGACGCGCCGGCCGGATCCACGGAGCCGGTTCAGATCCTGCATTTTGAGGCTGACAACGTGCGGATGCGGGCGGAGTTGGCCGCGCCGGGCATGGTTGTGATCAGCGAGGTCTACGCCCCCGGTTGGAACGCTTACGTCGACGGCAAACGAACGCCGGTGTATTTGGCCAACGGGGTGCTGAGGGCGGTCTCCGTGCCGGAAGGCGCACATACGATCGAGCTTCGATATGAGCCGGTTTCGCTCCGGCTGGGACTCGGGCTCTCCATTGCATCGCTCTTTGCGATGGGTGGACTGGCTGGTTACTTTGCGCTCAAGGACCGTAAGCGCACTTTGGGCAATCGTTTGGCCGATTAGGAGGCGGGGACGAGTCAGGAATTTCTTACCTTCCTCTTAACTCCGACCTCACCTCGTTGGCTCGGAATCGGCTATGCTCTGCCGGTCGCTGTCTCCGGCCGGCGTTCCCGCGGCGCCATCCCGCGGCTGGAGCGCGGCCACCATTTTTGCTATTTTCGCCTGCGGGATGCATCAGCGATTGCATCACCGGGCGCAGACTGCCCTGGACCGCATGGAGATTCGCGCCACGAACGACGTACGCTACTACTTCGCGGCGGCGCTCGCGTTCCCGTTGATCATTGCGATTGCGCTTCCGCTTTATCTTTCCGGCACGCCCAAGTTGCTCGCGAAACCGGTTCCACCGACTGCACGGCCCGTTGAGGCAGTCAACGTTGCAACCGCGACGCCGACGGCCGATACCGGCCTCGAGAACCGGGCCAGCACGGCGCCAACCGATGTACCGGACGACCCCCAGAACGAAGAGCTTGCGGCGGTCGTAAAAAACCTCCTAGCGGAACGATCGGGTATTTACGGCATCATCATCGAAAAACCCGGTGAGAATGTCGATTACCGGCTCAACGCTGATGTTCCCTTCCTTGCCGCAAGTCTCTACAAGCTCGTGTTGCTGGCAGACATCTATGATGGAATTGCACGCGGCACGGTGTCATCCGATCTGGAGCTTGTCTTGCTGCCGGAGTATTTTCCGGGTCCAGACGAACCGGTTGACAGCTATTTTGCCGGAGTGTCGATGTCCAGTTCCATCCCCATCAGCGAAGCGCTGTTTGCAACCGGAGCTTATTCCAGCAACGTCGCCGCCCGGGCGCTGCTCGAGCTAACGGACGAGATCTCCCTGGAAGCCTCCGCACGCCAGCTCGGCATGAACAACACCTACTTCTACGTCGATCCGCGAGATCTGCCTGACTGGCCACCGGCCGGAGTCCAGAGTGGCGATTCGGCCACGCTTGACGAAGCGGTCAAGTTTGCCGAACTGCAGGCTGATGCGGGTGAGCTTATGTTGACCACGCCTCGCGATATTGCGACGTATTTCGATCGACTACTCTCCGACCGGGTCGTCAATCCCGCGGTCAGTGGCCTGATTCTCAGCATCCTCATGCAGCAGGCGGTCGACGACCGGTTTCCATGCCTCCTCCCGGCGGGAACTGAAATCGCACACAAGACCGGAAACCTTGATCATGTCGTCCATGATGTCGGTATTATCTGGTCGCCAGAGGGACCGGTGATTCTGGTCGCGATGGTCGAGAATGCGGAAGACGACGCGGAAGCATCGTTCGTGATTCAACAGCTTGCACTGGTGGCTTACCACGACTTCGACGAGCCAGCCCTCGCCGCGGATGCTACGCCGAACATAATGTGCGGTACTTAGTACTACTGCGACAGTTATTTTGGTGCGTCGCGCTTTGACCGCTTGAGAACGGTGAGGATCGAGGCCCATGTCCCGTTCTCCTGCCAGTGTCGATATCGTGCTCGGCCGGTCGCTGCCGGGGCGACCGTTTCTGGAGAGCTGGAGATTCCACCGGGCGGGGTCGCCCGTGGTGATCAGGATCAATCGCCGAACTTCCGGGAACGTCAACGGCAGCAGGTCAGCAGACCCCCTTTTTTGCCTTCATCCCCGGTCACCCGGTGGCGCATCACCGCGAGGTAGGCATGCGCAAACAAGGCCAGGGTGATGTGGCGATGCCAGGGTGTCCACTTGCGGACCTCATACTGATCCAGTCCAATCACGCCTTTTGCGTCCTCGAACCCGACCTCGATCGCCAACCGCATGCCCGCCACCCGGATCAGCTCCGCCGCCGCCGTGTCGTCCGGTCCGTAGCCATGGAAGTAGGCCAGTTCCGTCGGATCGCTCAACCCGCGCCGGACGAGTAGCCAGTGGGCGAATCCGGCACTGCCGTCCTAGGGCAGGCGAATCCAGGCCCAATCGGCAAGCCGCTCCCCTTGACTGCCGGCCCCCGCCGGCTGGGTCGCCCAGGCGTCCGGCGGCAGCTCCGCGACCAGGTGATCGGCACGTCGCTGCACACCACCGTCCCAAATCACATGGGCACAGGCGACCGCCAGCACATACGGATGACGGTTGATCTCCAACCACCGGCGCAGATCGGACGAATCGCCATAGATCTCGTCGGCGGTGACCCGGCTTCGCACGCTGGCACACCGGCGGTGAACGCACGCTCCAGCATCGCCTGGGCCAACGCTGGTTTGGTGGCAAAGGTGATCGTGTCCGGAATCCCCGCCTCCCGTCGCCGCGCCTGATCTTGGGTCCACGGCTCGGGCAGGTACAACGCGCGATCAATAAAGGCACACCCGGCATCGCTGGCGTAGGCCACGTAGACCCCGATCTGGCATCGCTCGATCCGGCCCGCGGTGCCGCTCTATTGTCGCTGGACCCCAGCCGATTTTGTTCCCTTTTTGAGAAAACCCGTTTCGTCGACGATCAAGACCCCGTTGGGCGCGCCCACATGGTCCACCACGTACGCGCGTAAATCGTCGCGGACCGCATCGGCGTCCCAATCCGACCCATTCAGCAGGCGTTGCACGCCCCGCGGACCGGCTTCCCCCAGGTGCTCGGCGAGTTGCCACCCGTTCTTCCGCTCAATCCGATCAAGCAGTCCCGCCAGATACCGCTTGACCCGCGACCGCGCCTCCGACCGCCGAAATCGTCCCGCGATCCGGGCGTGCAGGGCATCAAGACCCGCGCTCCAGACCGACAGCTCGTCTCCAGGGAGCATGCGTCTCCCTCCATCTCTGTGTCAACCAGACACATTTGGAGTGTAAGCTACGACTGTCGCTGTCGAATGCGCCCCAAGCTACAAGCTTCAAGCACAGAGTGGCTCGCAGGCCGAAAGGAGATAAACTCACCTTTCGCGGCTTGATGCTTGCAGCTTGAGCCTGTAGCTAAAATGAAGGGGCAACGGAGTGACATCGACGCCGGGACGGGTGGCGCTGGTAACCGGCGCGGGTTTGGGAATCGGACAGGGGATCGCAATCGAGCTTGCGCGCCAGGGCATGCGCGTCGCCGTTCACTACGCGCACAGCGCCAAGGGCGCGGAAGAAACCGTCGCTGAGATCGTGCAAGCCCGGGGTGAAGCGGTCGCGTTTGGCGCTGATCTGCGCAAGGTCGCCGAATGCCGGCAGCTTGTCGACGACGTGGTCGAACGGTTCGGCGGGCTCGATGTGCTGGTCAATAATGCGGGGGTAACGGTCGCCAAGCATTTCATGGATGTCGACGAGGAGACCTTCGACGATCTGTTCGCGCTCAACATCCGCGCCTATTACTTCCTTGCCCAGCAGGCGGTACCGCATCTCGAAAAGCATGGCCGCGGCAGCATCATCAATCTGTCGTCGGTGCACGGCGGCGGCGGTTTTCCGCATCACGTGGCGTACGCGGCGACGAAGGGCGCGGTGGTCGCGTTCACGCGGACGCTCGCGATCGAATTGGCGCCAATGCGAATACGAGTCAATGCGATCGCGCCCGGCGTGATCGAGGTGCCGCGCTATTTCGACATGCCGAACTACACCAGGGAGTACGGGAACACGTTGATTCCCTGGGGACGGGTTGGATTGCCCTCGGATATCGGACCGGCAGCCGCGTTTCTCGCCTCGGACGGCGCCGGGTTCATCACCGGTCAAACGATCTATGTGGACGGCGGTACGAACGCCCGGATGGGTTTGTTTTGGGGATCGCCGGAGGAGTAAGGCTGCCTGAGACGAGTATCGTATGACATCGAGAACGGCCCAATGAATTTGCGATCGTGATGGTCAGCAAGGGCGAACACGGCGGTTCGCCCCTACGAATCTGAACCCGATTCATTACGTAAATGCGGTAACATTGATAGTTTTCGAGTAGATATCCGCGACTTCCCATGGCGGTTGACCGCCGCAGCTTAGGTTCGCGAAATGCCCGCTTCGTCGAAGGCGCGAGAGAGCACATCGTATGAGGTGGTGGCCGCGGCGAGGGCGTCGTAATCCGGGCGGGATTGGACCATCAAGCTGATCTCGACCACGATGTGGCCGTCATAGCCCGCCTTGTCCATCGCACGGAGATAGCGCTGGTAATCCATGTCGCCCTCGCCCGGGATCAAGAACTCGTGGTCAGGGGCAATGCCACGCTCGTCTTTGACATGAGTGTGCAGGCTAATCGGCGCCAATTGGGCGACGACCGCGTCCATATCCATGCCCTGAACATTGAAGTGGCTGATGTCGAAGTGGATCGTGAGCGCGGGCGAATTGACCTGCTCCACGACCCAAATAGCATGCTCGGGAAGATGGAGGGCAGCGCCGACATGGGGCTCGATCCCAACCGCGACCCCGTGCTCCGCCGCGTAGGTCGAAAGCCTGCCCAGGTAATCGGCGAGCCGGCTCTTCGACGATTCCCAATCGGCCGGCGTTTCGCCTGACGTCGTGGTGACGATCAGTCGCTCGCCCGGAAGTTGCACTTCGGCGGCGAAATCGAGATAGCTCGAGAATCGATCGACGCAGGCCGATTGTTCTTCAGACGTTCCACTGAGAAGCGGCACGTTGCCTAATATCCCGCAGAGTTCGATCTTGTGATCGTCGTAGAGTTTACGGATTCGACGGCGGGCGGCGCTATCGAGCGTCGCGGCGTCGGTCGTCCACCCCGGAATGACCGTCAGCTCCAGACCGTTGAATCCGAGCGCGGCGCAGTGCGGAACCGCGACCTCGATCGGCGTCGTCTTCATGCCCCAGGTGCTGTAGGAAAGCTTCATTCTCGACTCCGGATGGCTAATTCGCGGGCAGAAGGCCGTAATGTTCGTCGATCTCTCGCTGGTAGGCGTCGACGGCGCTCGATTCGATCTCGACGATCGTGACCGGTCGCCCCGCGATCTGTGACTCGAACAACGCGTACACCAGTGCGACCGCTCGAAGCGCGACGGCGCCGTCGACCTCCGGCGTCGCGTTATTGCGAATGCAGGCCGCGAACTCGGCATATTCGAGCGCGATCAGTTTGCGATCGGTTGTGGCGAAGTCGAAATCGTACGTCCAGGGACGCTCGGCCCCGAACAACGCCGTCGCGACCGGATCAAGGCGGTGGCTCGACGCGTAGTCCAATATCCGTTCGTCTGAAATGTCCGTGCCGTCGTCGAGCACCAGGCGAACGGGCCGGCCGTTGCGATCGCCAGGCGCGGCGATTGAACCCCGCGTGCCGAAGACCATCCGGTGCGCGAACGGTTCGCCATGGCCTCCGTGGTGATCGACCCACTGACCGAGCGCGCCATTCTCGAACGTGATCATGCCGAAGATCGCGTCTTCGCCGGTGGCCTCGATCGAGGGCGGTAGGTTCGACGCCCACTTTTGGTAGAAACCGCCCGGTCCGGCGGCATCGCGCACATACCGGGTTTTTTCGTACAGCCGCGTTTGACCGAAGGCGCTGGCCGCATCGCCAAAGTAGTACTGCAGGATGTCGGCATTGTGGACACCAGCATCGAGCGTGATCGTTCCGGTCAGCTTTTGGTGGCGCCAGGGGGTGATCGCCAGATTGTCGCGGCCGCGCACGCCGGTTTCCATGATGAACTGGCGATCGCCGATCGCGCCGTCATCAAGCAGGGCACGAACCAGCCGGTTGATCGGATCGCGCCGGAAATTCTCCGCGACCGAGAGGATCCTTCCACTTCGATTGGCCGCATTGATCACACGCTGACAACCCCGAATCGTCAGTGCGAGCGGCTTTTCGACCATGGTGTGCAGGCCAAGATCGAGCAGATCGGGCGCGGCCCTGTGGTGCGAGGCGGTGTCGGTGGTGCAATCGGCAGCTTCGAGACCGTCGGTTTCCCGCACCATCGTCGCGGAATCGGCGAAAACAGCCGGCCGCTTTCCGATGAGGCCTAATGCCTCGTCAGCGAGATCCTCGGCGTTCTGCCGGTTGAGATCGCACACGGCGACGAGATCGATCGGTCGCTCACCGGCTCGAAAGAGCTCAGCCAGCCCAGCCAGGTGCCTCCGGCCCATTCCACCGCAACCGACAATCACCAAACGCACCGGGTCCACGAATAGCTCCTTCACGAACGGCCGTTGATTACGCGCGACTGAAGAGAATCGCCACTGGATTAGCGGTTTGAGTGACCTGTCCGGTTGGCGATAGCATTCCGGTTTCCGGATCGCGACGGAAGGTCACGATCGTGTCTGATTCCTGGTTCGCCGCGAGCAGCCACTTGCCGGTCGGGTCGATCGCGAAGTTGCGCGGCACTCTCCCCTGGGTCGATTCGTGTCCAGCAAGGGAGATCTCGCCGCTCGGCTCGTCGACCGCCCAGATCGCGATGCTGTCGTGACCGCGATTCGAGCCGTAGACGAACCGGCCGCCGGGCGATACGAGAATGTGAGCGCACGAGTTCTCGCCCGTGAAATCGGCGGGGAGGGAAGAAACCGTTTGTCGTGGCGCCATGGTTCCGGTTTCTTTGTCGTAGTCATAGACGGTCATGGACGACGCGATCTCGTTCAGCACGTAGAGCCGCTTGCCATCCGGACTGAACGCGAAGTGACGCGGCCCCGCGCCCGGTTCGACATCAGTCGCGCCGTCTGCCTTCAACTCCCCGGTAGCAGTATCAAGCCGGTAAGCGATCACCTGGTCCGTGCCGAGATCGGTGGCAAGCAGGAATTTGCCGCCGGGCGCCGGCGCGATCATGTGCGCGTGCGGCCCATCTTGCCGGAGATGGACGCTCGAGCCCGCATGCTGAATCACGCTCGATGCCTGGGAGAGCCGGCCGTCATCGCCAATCGGCAGGGCCGCGACCGTGCCGCTGCCGTAATTAGCGACGAGCGCGAAGCGATCCGACGAATCCAGGCTGATGTAGCAGGGCCACATGCCGTGCGCGGACTGCCGGTTGAGGAACCTCAACTTCCCTGTGTCTGGATCCCGGGCAAACGCGCTGACAAACCCATCGTCTTGTTCGTTGACCGCAAAGAGAAAGCGTTGCCGCGAATCCATGGCGAGAAACGACGGGTTTGGGATGCCGACGCTTGTATGAATGTGCGTCATTGCTCCGGAATCGGGATCGAATCGATAGACCGAGATCCCCTTGGCCGCACCGGAGCCCGCTGGCGGCAGGGTGTAGCAGCCGGCATAAACGAACATGAATCGTACCTCCGAATTGAAAACGGCTCACCGCAACTATCGTGCGACCCTTTGGAGCAGGCCGTCGACTTCACGCATTGTGATGCTGCTGTAACGGGGTATGCCGGTGGGCGATCTGCTGCTGGTGCATACGGTTGTGCAGCTTGTTGTGCGCGGCTTCCAGGGAGGCGCGAAGCAGTTTGTAGCGCTGCGCGTCCGGCCGGGGAGCGATGGTGTCGACATAGGCGAGCGCGCCTTCGATCTGCTCGAGCACGGCGATGGCATCGGGTTGCGAGAAGAGCGGCTTATCGCCAACCAGTACCTGAATCGCGCTGGTGTGGGCGGCGATGTCGCCGGGGCGACCCCGCAAGCTGCCGCGGAGTCGGAGGGCGATCCAGGTCGATTCGGTGACGCGAATCGAGGCCGATCCTGAGGTCGCAAAGGTGCCATTGGTGCTGACCTGCTCGGCAACCAGGCCACCAACCACGACTTCGATCTGGTCGATCGGCACCCGCACCGATTCCGCGGTCCAGGTGACATCGACCGTTCCGCCGGTCGCGGGAAGGTTGATTCGGCTCCCTGCCGGTTTTCCGTTTACCTTGAGCTCGATTAGCGGGCCGACCGTGACGAAGGTGTTGCCGTCGCGGACGGCGGTCATCCAGTTCTCGAAGGTGAATTCCCGTTCGCCGAGATGCGCATAGGTGCGGACGCCACCGAGAAGCGAGGCGGCCGACATCTTGTCCGATCCGCCTGAGAGCGGCACCAGGTGACCGATGTTGAGGTAGCGATACCAATCCGCCAGCCCATACTGGTTGATTTGGGCGTGGTGCGGGTTAAAGGTCATCAATTCGATCGCATGGACTCGCTCGAGCACGATGTCCGCCGCCCGCTCGCACTGTGGATTCGGGGCGTGCGGCATCACGACCAATCCGCCCTGGTCGATGCAGCGCTCGGCCCACTGCGCCATCGAGACTTCCTGCGGATCGCCAATCGCCGATTCCGAGGGTCCACCGGTGCAGAGCGGGTGAATCATCGAGCCGGAGTAACCGAGCAGCGAAATGTGGCCGAGCACCTGCATCCGGTTCTCGGTGCCGACCCGGACGAGGAATTCGCCGTCGCCACCGAGCTCGCGGGCGCCGAGGGTGGTGCGGCCGTCGAAATCGCTGACATTGCTGAACATCTCGCCCCATTGGCTGGCGAGTAGATTGACGACGTTGACCCCCTCAGCCGCCCCCTCCAGGAGCGCGGTTTGCGGGCTCAAAAAGTGGACGTGGGTGTCGGCGGTGACCCAGCCGCGCTCGCGCCAGGTGAGCTGGCGTTCCAGCTCGAAGGTCAATGAAACGGTCTCTGACGCGATTTCGATCGCAGTCCTGATGGGGGTGATCTCGTATCCGCGCGTGATCTCGATAAAGACGCGGCCGAGCGGGAGATCGACAACGCAATCGCCCAAGATGTAGCTGTACTGATTGTGGTCGTTGACGAATTCGCCGTAGTTATCCTCGAACCAGTTCCCATTGACCTTGCGATGGCGGCCGCGGGGCGGTAGGTATTCGCCTGCCTCGCCGTGGATATGAAGCCTGACAGCGACCGGCTGCCGGGTGGCCTCATCGATGAATTTCAGCTCAACCGGCCGTTCCGCGGGGCTGATGGGCGCGATGTCCAACGAGACCGGCGCGCCTGATGCGATTGCTGCACCGGGCAGATCGGACGAAGCAAACGAGTCCTCCCCGGTTGCGACATACAGCCGACCCCGCGGATGGGCGGAATACTCGACCAACACGGAGGTCGCCGATGGATTCGGTTGCACATCGGGTTCGACGTTCAGCCATAGATTCGCGTCATAGTCGAGCGCGGCTCTAGCCGAAATGACCGTGCCAAGATCGATCCCAATCTCGCGAGCGCGGCCGTCGACATCGAGCTCGCCGATCGCGTTGAGCCTGACTCCTTCCGGCAAGTTCAAGCGTAGCTTCCGGCGAACGCCGGGACGGAGCGGATGATCGGCCAGCAACGTGCTCGTGATGCCATAAATGACCGAGCGCTCGGTCGCGGCACGAAGCACGATCGAGCGAATCGGCCGTTCCGGAGTTGGATTGATCAGCGCGTACAGCCAGAGACACTCATCCGCATTCATTCGCTCGGAATCGTGGCGGGTCTCGCCCACCCCGTACGTCCGTTGCGAGGTTCGACCAAGTTGCTGATCCTCGGTCGAGGTCGTGAAGACCGCGGGACCGAGAGCTGGAATTGCCTCGAATGGGCTGGCGCCCCAATCGAACGTTCGCTGCTGGATCGCAAAGCGGCGCAAGATCGGGGTCACCGCCTCCGTTCGGTCGTCAAAAACGAGCACGTAGTCCGAGATGTGGTGACCCAGTATGTTGCCCGCATAGGTTTGGTTACCCGGCGCCGGACCAATCTGCCCGAAGTGTTTCAAGAGATCGGCATCGCGATCTTCGACCGCGTGCAAGAAGACGAGATAGGTCGCTCGAAACGGTGAAAAGTCGAGCCGGATCGCCTCGTCGCCTGGGCTGAGAACAATCACATTCGACGCATCGGGTTGCCCGAGATCGAACGGAATGCCATGAAACGAGCGAGGTCCAAACGCCGATGCCGGACTCCAGTCCGCCGCCCGATTCGAATATGGAGCCAGACCACCCGCGAGTTGTCCGCGGTCGGCATTGAACCAGCCTTCGAGAGAGCGCGGCGTGAAGTGAGGTGACGGGGGAATCTGCATCGAATCATCCTTCGTGTCTCGATCTTCCGAACAATGGAGCGCGGAAGTTCGACAGATTATCAGACGCGGTACTTACCTGTTGAAGTAGACGCATCGCGCTGTCGGCTGGAGCAACGGTTTATGCGCACGCTGGCACGAGGCATTTCTTACCGCTTGCGAACATATTCAAGTCTGCGGTTGATCACTTCCAAGTCGAAGTGGTCGGGATCAAATGATCCTCCCATCCACTCCGTCATGTCCGCGTGCTCGGGATGCAGCGGATCATTCAGCGCATCAAGTAGATCTGCATACCCCCAGAACCCGCCGCAATCCTCTGGAGGGCATGCACGCCTGCCTGCCACACAAATGGGATAGTGAATCTCCGTATCTGGCGGTAACACAGCCTCGACCAGGATGAGGTGGTCCCAACTGTCACCAAAGTCATATTGATATCGCAATCGGTCCTTGGGACGTGGAGCGATCGTCCCTAGCCGGGTCGTCCGCTCATTTTTGACGTCAAAGTCAGCAAGCAGATCCTGATCGCCATAACTTGTCTCGCCAATCCTAAATTCGTGGAGATGACTGTCACTCCACCCCATCGCGAGCTGGATCGTGTCATGCAGTCGGTCCAGTGTGATGTTGCTCTGAACCAGGACACGACGCCATATTGGCGGACGAGACCGTTCAAGGGTCACTTTGAGCTGATGAATCGAGGTTGCGGTCTTGGTTGGCAATGATCGTTTGGCACTCTTCGTATCCAAATTGCTCTCCTTGACACTGGATTGGGCTGGTCGGACAGCTAAGACGTAGTCGCTGCCCGGATGTGCGGCCTCCGACAGGCTGCGCAATGAGCACATACGCCACGGACTCGACCGGAACCTAAAAGGTCACGAGGAACAGTAAGAAAACCTTCGCGACAAAACAAGGGGGCACATGTGGGGGCAGCGATGAAGATTGGGGAGAACATCGCCGAGAGGGGCAATGCTGAACGTGCCACCAGGCGTTTACCACCCGATTGACGCTCGCTATGGCGGAGGTCGGCCAGTGAACTCCTTGGTCGATCGGCCGGCGGGGCCGATTGCGCCGTCTTACGCCGGGTGGGCCTTGCTAAGGTCGAGACCTTCGATGAGCTCCTCGAACGCGGGCAGCGCCTGCTCGTAGCGGGTGAACTCGGGCAAGTACCACTCGATCAGCAGCATCGCCTCGCCTTCGACCAGCGTACGGCACTCGAGATACGTCATTTGATCAGGTGGCGAGCCGGCGTTATAGGTGAAGAGTCGCCCCACGGCGTCGTCCGGCGCCGCGGGCAGCTCGACATCGGGCTCCTGGCGGTTTTCGACCACCCCGCCGTCGCCAGTCAGTTCGGCGGACGTCTTCGGCTTGAAGATGTCAACACAAGATGCGGGGTCGAGGCTGACAGTGGCCACGCTCGCGATTCTGACGTAACCCATTGCTTCATAATCCCGGCCGAGGAAATCCATCTCAGTGCCGGGCTTGTCGTCCTCGCCGATGGATTCGGTCGGACCAGAGGCCTCCCACGCTTCCGGATCCCACGCGATCGACCAGCCGAAAATCGGGTCGGTGAAGGTTTCTTTTTCCGCGCCGCCGCCCCCGCCTTCGCCGGCCGGGTGGGCTTTGCTCAAGTCGAGGCCGGCGAGCAACTTCTCGAACGCGGGCAGCGCCTGCTCGTAGCTCTCAGCGTCACCAAGGCTCCAGGTGATGGTCAGGGCAGACTCGCCATCAACCAAAGGCGCGCAGGAGATGTACAGACCGCTGACAGAGCTCGAGGTGAGCTCGTAGAGCTCCCACTCGGCGTCCTCAAGCGTGGCGGGCGGATCGACCTCGGCCTCACGAACGTCGTCCTCGGGCCAGCCTTCGAGCTGGGACTGCCTGAGAGCATCGAGACAGGCGGCCGTGTCATCTCCGTTGGCGTTGTCGCCAAAAATGTAGACGTTCCCGCGTGAATCGAACGGTTTGCCCCAGAGGCCGGCGCCGCTGCCAGTCTGAACTCGTTTGCCGTCCTCGTCGTCGGCGAACTGCTCCATGGGTCCGTCGAGCTCCCACACTGCTGGGTCGTAGTCGATTGACCAGCCGCGAATTGGGTCGGTGAAGGTTTCCTTGGTCACCCTCGCGTCCTCGCCCGCCGGATGCGCGTCTTTCAGGTCGAGACCGGCAGTGAGCTCTTCGAAGTCGGGCAGCGCGCTTTCGTAGTTTTCGGGGTTTGGAATGATCCAACCAATGCCGAGAACCGCCTCGTCCTCGACCAGCGGCCTGCATTCGACATAGAGCAAAGCGTCGAGTCCGCCCTCACCGCCGATGAGGACGGAAGAGAGCTTCCGCTTTGCGCCTTTCGTTGTCTTGGCCAATTTGAGCTCAGTTTTGCGAACATCCGAAACCCCATAAAGTTGGTCAACCTGATCCATGACGGCGTTCAAACAATCCGCAAGGTCGCCGTCGACAGTCGTCAAGCTGCCGACGAGGACAGCACCGAGCTCGGCTTTGAGTCCGGCGAGAATGATCTCGTTGCCTGCGAGGCCATCGTCATTCGCCGGCGTAGGCATGGAACCACCCATCTGCCACAACTCCGGGTCCCAGCTTATCGACCAACCAAAGGCCGGGTCGGTGTAGGAATCCTCATCGCCTTGTGCCCGCGCGGTCCCGTCACCGCCCGCGGCCGGCGAAGACGTCAGGGAGAGTCCGAAAACGAGCAGCAAACCGAACGCCATCCGTCTCATGTTCGCGAGCTTTCGTCCATGATGTCGGTTCATACTGTGACCTCCAATCTCGGAATTCGTCGAGGTCAGCCTCTGTGATTGGTTTTGTGTCGATGGAGGAGAGCCTAGGAATACGACGTTCCTTGGACATTCCTGGCCCGGGCACGGACTCCGAATGATTCGGTCTGACTGCGTACATTCTCCATCGCATAAATGCACAGCGTGCTGCTCGACATTAAAGACCTGCGAGCACAATCAGAAATCTACAACGAAGGCATCGAGCCACATTCGACGGAGGAGACAGGTCGATACTAGGACCTCGACTGGCCGTGCGCAATGGTGAAAATCGCCTAGTTCAGAAGGAATTGAGGTTGGCGGCAGTCGCACAACGGGCGGCGGATAAGGAACCCCGGCTTGGTGCTACGGCGATAGATTGAAAAAGCCCGTGTACTCTGCTCAAAGTGCCGCCGCCACCAGGGCGTAGACACGATTGAGGCTTATAGAGCATTTCATTTTGCCCCGGTAAGGCACGTTTCACCAAACCTAGACTGTTGGACAAAGTGGCTGCAGGAATGGTCGTCGGAAACGACCGCCAGTCCCCAACAGCACACAGAGGCTACCCGTTCCGGAACGTCAAGAGCAGGGGATGGCATCGCCGCGACGAGCAATGCTGAACTTACCGGCATGATCTTCGCTGTTATCTTGCGAACTTGGCAACGATCTCCTCTTCAAACAGGTGCATGGGATCGTGATCGTAGGCGAGACCTGGGATGTAGATAATCCCATAGTCCGCGCCCGCATCGATGCAGGCCTGAATACGCTCGGCGATTACATCAACCGTTCCGACCTGGTTGTCCTTCGCGAAATCCTCGAACGAGCGATTGCCCATCGTTTCACGAAGCTTGGCCGTGGCCTGTTCGGGGTCGACGCCGGGCAGTACTGGATAGCAGTTGATACCGGTTGAGCGGGTGATTTCGGCGTAATCGCGACCTTCACGCCGGCAATGACCCTGGAGAATTTCCAGCTTCTCTTTGATCACCGCGGCATTACCGCCGCCGACATTGCACGCGTCGCCGTATTGCGCGACAAGCCGGAGCGTCACGTGCGGACCGCCCCCGCCGATCCAGAGCGGGATTTTGCGGCCGGGTTTGGCGCTTTTCGGTTCGTTGATTGGGCCGTCGATTGAATAATATTTGCCGGAAAAGGTTGGGTAGTCCTCGGTCCACATCTTGTGGATGATCTGAACGCCTTCCTTGAAGGCCGCCATGCGCTCCTTCGTCTCCGGGAAGCCGTAACCGTAGGCGCGCCATTCGTGCTCATACCAACCCGCGCCATAGCCCGCGAAGAGCCGCCCATGGCTGGCGACATCGACGGTCGAGGCGATCTTGGCGAAGAGCGCGGGGTTGCGATACCCATTGCAATTGACCATCTGGCCGACGTTGACGCGGGTCGTATCTCGCGCGAGCGTTGCCAAGATCGTCCACGACTCAAAGGTCGTGTTCATGGTCGGTTGCGGAACGGTGTGGAAGTGGTCGAAGACCCAGATCGAATCCCACGGGCCTTTGTCGGCCGCCTTCGCGACGTTGGTCATTGCTTCGAACTGCTCGACCGGGTCGGCGATGCCGGCCAGGCTCATCTTCCATCCCTGCGGTACGAAAACGCCGAATTTCATTGATGTCATGAGGATGTCTCGCTTCCTGATTCACTGAATTTGAGCCAATGCCCACTATCTATAGGATACCCTCGCAGGTGCTTCGAATTCGTTTCAGAATGTCTTCGACGACCGTGGTCTTAGCGTCGGCGTAGTGCTGGACGTACGCCCATTGCCTGCTCGCGAGGTCGCGCTTTGTTTGCTCGTAGAGGAGGCGGTCGGCGTCATTTGCGCGCAAGTGATCGCGGAAGCGCACCATTTTGTCGATCTCTGTGCACCCCTCGGTAAAGACATGAAGGTTTATGTCCGTGTCCGGGCCCTTGAAGAGCCGGTGCTCAAACCAATCGGATTCACGGATCCGAAGGACATAGCCGGCCGCTTCCATCGCGGGCACATAGTCCGCTTCGTTCGATGAGTCCGGGACCGAGAGTGTGATGTCGATGATCGGTTTGGCGGCCAGTCCCGGAACCGAGGTCGAACCGGTGTGCTCAATCCGCCGTACGCGGTCTCCGAGAATGATCCTGATTCTGGCCTCTTCACGACCATAGAGCCGCGGCCAGACCGGATCGTACTCCGCGATCGGAATCGGACCCGTCAACGGTTTGATTTCCCCGATCGTCACTTCACGCAGCCGCTCCTCGGTTGTCAATTCGGCTTCCGGTGGCGATTTCTGGTCAGACATCTATGTGCCCTCTCACGCGGGGAGACGACTTAGCGACCTGTCGACTAGCCGGCTCAGACGTTCCACCTCACCCCCTAAACTCCTACTATCCTATACACATGCACAACTCTGTGTGTTGAACCAGCTACGATCGTTGCTGGTCTCTGCTGCTCATGCGCGGGTCACGAAAACAGGAGTCGAACCGGGTGTTCTCGATTAGTTTTTCGCTTTCCGTCTTCAGCCCATTTCCTCTGCAATTGACGCTCGCCAGCTTTGCCGATCCGCGCGAATGGAACGCCGCGGTGTATTTCGCATTGATTGCGGTTTTATTGGTGGGCCGGTTGTTCGTGCCGTGGCCGAACACGCCGTTGGCACATTTTGCTGAAGAGATCTGTCTCATTCTCCCGGCAGGTCTCTTTTACTTCTTCGCCCGCGGGCAGGGGCACGCCGGGGCCGAAACGGCAATCGCGCACGGTCACCGGATTGTGGACTTGGAGCGGTCGCTCGGCATCTATTGGGAGCCAGACCTCCAGACGAAGCTGCTGGATCACGCATTCCTGGTCGATTTCTTCAATTGGATATACGTCTGGGGTCACTGGCCCGTCATTCTGCCCTGGGTCGTGTGGATGTGGTTTCGGCATCACAAGGACTATGCGGTTTACCGCAACGCGTTCCTGATCTCCGGGGCGGCCGGCATGGTTGTGTTCGCGCTGTATCCGGTTGCGCCGCCTCGCCTCGTCCCAGAATTGGGACTCGTCGATACAGTCACGCTCAACTCACACGCGTATCGAGTTCTTCAGCCGTCGGCCCTGACCAATATCTATGCCGCGATGCCGAGTCTCCACTTCGGGTGGGACTTGCTTGTTGGAATCGCGATCGCTCGCCATGCAAACGGCATCGCCGGGCGGCTGCTCGGAGTCGTGCTCCCCGTGCTGATGCTCAGCGCGGTCGTATTGACCGCAAACCATTACATCCTGGATGCCGTGGCCGGCGCGATCTTTGCCCTTTCCGGACTGGCGCTCGCGCATCACCTGACGCCACGTTGGAGCCCCTGGCTAACCCGGCCAGCGCACCAACGAGGCGAGGCTCCATGGCGCGCCGCCGCCGCAACGAGCGGAGACCAGGAGTGACCGGAACGAAAATCGTGAGCTCACCGCTCCTCGTCGCGCATCGCGCCGGCAATGATCCAGAACGCCTCAAGGAAGCGGAAGCGGCCGGGGTGCACATGATCGAATGCGATGTTTGGCTTTATCACGGACGGCTCGAGGTTCGGCATGAAAAGACCGCGGGATGGCTGCCGTTTCTGTGGGATCGTTGGTCCCTGCATCCCGGTTGGACCAAGCGATGGACGCTCTCCGATCTCCTGCAATCCGCGAGCTCCACAACAACATTGTTGTTCGACTTGAAAGGCGTTCGCCGGCAGCTTCCAGATCTCTTGCTGGAGTCGCGCGCAAAACACTCCCCAGACCGGGCGTTTGCGGTCTGCTCCCGCAATTGGGAGTTGGTGTCCCGTTTCCGAGATCTGACCGGTGTGCAACGCTTCTACTCCGCGGGCAACACTAGACAACTCGAAGCGCTGCCCGCGCGGCTTCAACAGGACCCGGCGGCATCGGTTTCGATCAATTCGGACCTGCTCACACCCGACATCGTGCGTTCGTTGAAGCAGTATGGCGGGATGGTGGTCCCGTGGAAAGTGACGTCGCTCGAGCACGCGCGTCAACTCCTGGCCTGGGGCGTCGATGGCGTGAACGCTGACGACATCCACCTATTGCGTGAACTTGTGCCAAAACTCCTGTAACACTTGGTTGCGCTAATGGCAGGTAAGGTGCATATACTGAAACAACGGCGCGCTACAACTCGCGTTCTCGCGTTCAAGGAGTATTCGTGCATCTAGAAGAAATCTTGCTCCCGCTGATCGTCTCTCACGGTTTGCCGATCGTTGCTTTGATGGTTTTCCTCGCTGAATTGGGAATTCCAACCGGGATGTCGCCCAAGGTCGGTTTGCTTGTAGCAGGGAGCATGGCGCTGCACTCAATACCCGATCTTGTGTATGGGCTTGCCGCCGTTACCGCGGCCAATGTACTCGGGGCCATGGCGCTGCACTTCGCCGCGCGAACCGGCGGCGCCCGAATCGTCGCCAGAATCCAGCGCAAGCGGACAGGGAACGCGGTGAATCCGCTCGAACGCTGGCGCGCACGACTCGGTGGTCACGATGCCGCGGCGGTCTTCGTGGGACGGATCGTGCCCATGGTTCGCATTTATGTCACGATCGCATCTGGACTTTCGAAAATGTCCTGGCGGCAGTTCTTGCTCGGCTCTTTGCCAGCGGGACTGGTCTGGAGCGGCACCCCGCTTTTGCTCGGTTATAGCTTCCGGGGCAGCGTCAAGGATTTCACCACGAGCGGATCTCTGGTTTCACAAATATTTTTCATCGCGGTTCCGATGATCGGTGTCGTGATGCTGGCCGCGTGGGCAATCAAGCGCCGTCTCTCCCCTGCACCGGTGGTTGCTTGATTACGAACGCTGCATAAACATCCAAAGAATTCAAAGACCGGGGCCGTTGCGCGCCCCGGTTTTTCGTTCTCCCCGCGAATGGGTGATGTTACTGATATCGCGGTTTTGACGGCTCCCGACAGTGAAGGCATCGAAGCGGCAGACAGCGGATTCACCAAAGGAGTCGCCAGTGAAGGCAATACGACGAATCGTTCTCGGATCGTTGGTCGCGGCGATCGCGATGTTGACAGCGCTCGGGAACGGCGGCAGCACCGGCGCGCAGAACAACCAATCCGGTCTCGACGACTGGGGATCGAAGGCCGATTTCGAAGAGTTCTGTGGTCTCATCGGCGGCGGCTTCATCGACGCGCCGGCCGACAACATGACGATTTGCGTCTATCCGAATGGCGACCGTGAAGTCTGCGACCAGAATGGCGGCAACTGCACCGTTTTCCCGAAGTCCAGCGCCCCGACCAGCCGGGGGAAAACCGCACGGCACGAAGGTGTCATCGATCAGTGCCGGTTCTGTGCTCGTGGTTGACGCGCCGCCCGCCAAGCCGGTTGGCAGCAAGGCGACCGGGTCTCGAATTGTCAATTCAAAGTTCGTGAACAGGGACGCGTGAGCGTCAACTCGTTGTTCGACAGCGCAAAGACGCTCCCGGCCGAGTTGCCGGGAGCATCGCCGTTGTCATACGGTCCTCACTGGAATCTCCGGCACACGTCTACTCCCCTCTGAGTCGGGATTCTCTCAATGCCAGTTTCGGTCGACAATTCACGGGTCATTTATGACGCGCTGAAAGCTGTCGATGTCCCGCTTGTCTCCGCGCTGCCCGAAACATGGCTGGTGCATCTGATTCGCATGGCCGAGGACGATCCGGAAATGACGCTCGTCCGGCTCGCGAAGGAAGAGGAAGGGATCGGCATTTCAGCCGGGGCCCATTTCTCCGGGGTCAAGTCGGCGATGCTTATGCAGAACCACGGATTTCTGGCGAGCGAGAACGGCATCGTCTCCTTCGCCCAGCTTTACAAGACCCCGCTTCTGGTGCTGATCTCGCACCGGGGCGATCTCGGCGAGCGCGATCCCTGGCAGACCCAGGGCGGGATGGCGACATTGCCCGTCTTGCGCGCGCTCGGCATACCCAGCTTTCCGTTGACCGATCCCGCGAGCGCCCCGCGGCTCATCCGTCAGGGCCAAGCGCTCACCGAAAGCGCGCTCACCCCTGTCGCTCTGTTGCTCACCCGCGACCTGATGTGGGATGAAGTATGAACTTCAAGCCGCAAGCCGCAAGCCGCAAGCCGCTAGCCGTGAGCCACAAGCAAGTAGTTCCAAGGCGAGGGGTCTTTCCTTGATGGACGGCAAATCTTGAATGCTTCGGGCTGATGCGCTTGGGGCGATCTATCCGAGGCTGATCCAAGATGACGCGACCGTGGTTACGATCATGGGCGCGGTTGCGGCCGAGCCCCATAACCTTGGACATCGCCACAATTTCTTCTATCTCGAGCATGCGGTGGGGCTGGCATCATCTCTCGGACTCGGGATCGCGCGCTCGATGCCAAACAATCCGGTCGTGGCGATCGACTGCGACGGCTCGCTCCTGATCAATTTGGGTTCGCTGTCGGCACTCGCGCGTTACCGGCCGGGCAATCTGACCCATGTGGTCTTCGACAACGAATCGCTGCTCTCGGCCGGCGGCTTTCCGACGGCAACCTCGACCGGAACCGATCTGGCCGGGGTCGCGATCGCCTCAGGAGTACCATCCGTCGTCCGCGCCGGCACGGTCGAATTGTTTGCCTCCGCATTCAATGTCGCGCTCTCGGGATCGCAATTGACGACGATCGTGTCGAAGGTCGAAGCGGTCGGCCCCAAGTCGTTCCACATGGACCTTCCCCTCCTCGAAAACCGCTTCCAGTTTCGGAGACATCTCCAGCGGCTCTCCGCCGATGCGCGCCAGCTTGCAGAGTAACGCGCTGACGAACGATTGCAGCATCGTTCGATTTCTATTGACGTCATCCGATCGCCGATCGGGTTGTGCCGGGACGATCGTTTTTCAAGAGCCCGTGTTCTCGCCAAACCTCACTGGGCCCGTCTCTGGCGCGCTCGTGCTGAAGCTCCTTTTTTTGCCGTCGTGACGGGCACTACCTCGGCCCATCCGTTCCCGCGACAGTTGGCCGTTCAATGACAAAGAGCTCCAGGTCGTGCTCGTAGACGTAGCGCAGACCTTCGTGCGTCATCCCGGCTTTGAGCATGACCTTGTGGGAGGCAGTATTGGCCGGGAACGCGACGCCGACGGCGCGCGGCAGATTCAGGCGTTCAAAACCGTAGTTGATGAGCGCCTTTGTCAGTTCTGTCGCGTACCCCATTCCCCATCGGTCGCGCCTGAAATGGTAGAAGACCTCGACATCGGGACCGTTTTCCAATTCCAGCAATCCACCGCCACCGATCACCGCGCCAGTCGACTTCTCGATCGCGGCCCAGTTTCCGTACCCGTTCCAGGTTGGGTAGTGGGCCGCGGTTCGCTCCAATGACGCTCGCGTGAACGCGATGTCCGGGTGTGCTTCTCCAGTGGCGCCAAGGTAGCGCATCACCTCAGGATCGCTGGTGTAGGCGAAGGCCTCTTCGGCGTCGCCGGCTGTCCACTCACGGAGGATGAGGCGGTCTGTTTCGAGCACGATTGTCACGATGGTTCCCCCGTGGGCTGAAGCGGCTCCGGTCGCGCTGGCGCGAAGAAGTCGACGCACCCACGGACATTAGTCCGAAACACGGATTTCCCGTCGTGCTCAACGCGGTCGCATCTGCCAGCTCGGTGGCAGTTTAGCTTGGTCGAACGCCGCCGCCAGCTCGATTGGCAGAATAAGCAGCTCACTCAAGACGGATCGAGGTGTAGTGAGATGCCTACCGGGTCACCGAGCGCCCGCAGTATTCCTTCGTCGCCGCCGATGTAGATCGTTCCATCAACGATCGCGGGATTGGACATGAAGCTCTCAATGATGATTCGCCACCTCCACTCGCCCGTGACCGCGTCAACGGCGCAGAGGACCCCTTCGGCATCGCCGGCGTACACCACTCCGTCAGCGACCGTTGGAGAGGACGTGACCGCGACCTCGCTAATCTTTAGCCGCCATTGCTCCTCTCCGTTCGCCGCGTCGATCGCAAAGAGCATTCCATTCGTCGTCGCGAAGTACACAAGTCCATCGGAGACCGCGGCGTTCGTAAAGAGCGTTTCGGAGTTTCCGTCGTAACGCCAACGCTCGCCGCCGGTGGCGGCATCGATCGCGTACAGCGATCCGACAGTGCTCAAGACATAGATGACACCACCGGAAACAGCCGGGGTGCCGCGAAGAAGTCCGACCGTGGGCCCATTGATGCGCCAGAGCTCAACGCCGGTTTGGGCGTCGAAGGCAAGCAGAAGATTGGGCTCCTCTTCACGCCGCGGCACATTGACGACGTAGACGATCCCGTCGACGACCGCCGGCGCGGAAGAGATAATGCGGTCGTAGCGCTGACCCTCGACGAACTGCCAGAGGAGCTCCCCGTCGGTTGCGGCGAGCGCGTAGAGGTACCCCGCGTCGTCGCCGAAGTAGAGAATTCCGTCGACGACCGCGGGGGAAGAGTAAATCGACCCTTCGGCCTGGAACCGCCACAGCTCATTGCCGGTTGCCGCGTCGACCGCGAATTCGATCCCGTCATAACTTCCGGCATAAACGATGCCGTCCACCACGGTCGGGGAAGCGAAGATCCCATCTCCGGCGAGCGTCGCGCGTTGCCAGATCTCCTCACCGGTTTCAGCGTCGACGGCATGCAGGGCGCCCCCAGCTTCCGTGACCGGCGAGACGGAGCCAACATAGACGACTCCGTCGACAACCACCGGGGAAGAGCTAATCATGAAGCCCAGCCACGCGGCCCAGCGCAGCCCAGGCGTCCCCGTCGGGCCGGGACCGGGCTGCTCGCCCGTTCGCGCCGGCCCTCCGCGAAAGGTCGCGGATGAACTTCCGACGACTGCTTCTGTGGCCGAGATTGAAGAGGCCTGCATGGCCACACCTCCCAGTAGCGCGATCGA
Source organism: uncultured Sphaerobacteraceae bacterium (assembly GCA_964371945.1). GTDB lineage: Bacteria > Chloroflexota > Chloroflexia > Thermomicrobiales > UBA6265 > CAYJPA01. The sequence goes on from CAYJPA010000036.1 coordinate 49,515, forward strand.
CATAACCACGCGCCACCATATTCGTTTCATGTCTCTCTTTCCTTGGATTGATGGCTCGGCTAGTCGCATGGGAGATCGAGCCCGATGATGCATGCAACCGCGATCAAATCCGACGGGCCAAGCACCACCTGCGGTTGGTCCAGAAAGGTCAGTGTTGCCTGGTCGAAATCTGGTTTTTGGGGCGCCTCCTCGCCGGGTTCGACCAGCAACGGAAGCACCCGCTCGAGCAACGCGTTTCCCTGCGTTTCCAGGGACAACCAGTCCTCTTTGTCCATCTTGTCAAACTGCGCGGCATAGTAGTCAGCGAACTGAGTCAGGACACCGCCATAGATCGGATCGATGTCGTTCGTGCTGTCAGGTAGGTAGAGATTCAAACCCTCAGTGCCGGCCTCGCCGGAATTGAGACGCACCAACGCGAGCGCATTGTTCGCTCCCCGGGTCAATGTGTCGGGCAGATGGGCGATCGAGGGATCCGTGAGGAGCATCTGCATGTAGGCGATGCCTTCGAGCGCAATCGCCGCGTTCTCCTCGTACGCCCCCGCTCCATCTGCCACGACAGACGGGTCAACTTCAGCATCGGGGATCTCGATGTGAAACGCTTCGTGAAAGAGCAGCGCGCTGAGCGTTTTGAACGAGTTGTACCGGAATCGGCTATCGAACACGATGACCCATGTACCGTCGGGCATGTTGTAGACCGTCGCGGTCTCGCCGGGAGGAATGCCTTCCCAGCGGTGAATCACGACGCCGAAAAAGATCGAACTCACCGGCGCGTCAAAAAGGAGGAAGTCGATCGCGGGTTCGCCGATCGTGCCCGTCAGCGCCGCCAGAGCGGCCCGCAGGGTCGGATCCGGGATTTTTTGCTGTGCAAGTGGATTGTCGAAGACCTGGAGCCCGTCGAGCACCCGCCACGGTTCGCATGGGAAGCGCAATTCCAGGAACGCACGTAACTCCTCTTTGATCTCCTGCTCGGTCTGGCCGGGGCCGCGCATGTGAGTGGGCGGTGCGGCGCCGATCCAGTCCGGGTTGTCGTAGCTGATATAGAGATCCCTTTCGGCAGGGTAGAACGGACGCTCGGTGGCCAGAATCTCCCTGGCCGCCGCGTCGTCAAAGGGCTGAGACGGATCGCAGGGTGCGTCCGCGGCCGCCACCGAAATGGCGGCACGAACCGACGCGTGGGTGTTCACGGTCGCTGCCGCGAGTAGAAGGAAAACGAAAACAAGCCGTGTGAAGAGTGGCATGGTCTACTCCCGCGGATCGCGCGAGTGCGCGTGTGAGCTGACCACGTCTCCGCCGTCCGGCGTGAGTGCGAGGACGGTAACGCCGTCTTCGACGGTTGCGCCGATGTAGAGCAGTCCATCAACGATCAATGGTGCATACGATCCGACTTCGAGCTGCGCGCTCCAGAGTAAGTCGCCGTCCGAGCCTGAGAGTGCGATCAACGCTCCTTCATACCGGTCGGTGGCATAGATGGTCTCTCCCTCGACCGCCGGAGCGGAGAGATAGCCGTCGCCATCGACCCGCCAGAGCTCCTCACCGGAAATCGCATCAAGCGCATAGATCGACGACGCGGTCTCGGGCTCCCATTCTGTACCGGTGCTGAAGAAGAGCATGTCGTGGACGAGGCTCGTCGTTGCGATTCCTTCACTTTCGACCTCGAACTCCCAGTTGACTTCGCCGGTAGCTGCATCGACCGCGTAGACAGCGTCTGTTCCACCGACGTAAACGGTTTCACCGTCCGTGGTCGGGGACCCGAGGTCTTCGTCACCGGAGCCTGCCTCAAGACTCCAGCTCAGCTCACCGGTTTGAGCATCGAGCGCTAGGAGCGATGTGCCGCCCGACACGAAGACCAGATCGCCGGCGATCGCCGCGGAGCTCAGTTCCATGTCGCTGAACGAGGCATCCTCGTCCGTTTGATACATCCAGAGAGGATCACCGGAAAAGACGTCCAGCGCGTAGACCGCACCGAGCCCGGTTGTCACATAAATGATGTCATCCGCGACGGTCAGTCCGGGCGTGAAGGAGTCCACGGGCCAGCCGATCGAAAACCGCCACTCCTCGACTCCATACTCGGACGAAAGCGCGACGACAAAGGGTTGGTACATTCCGCCGGTTACCTCGGCGCCGACCGTCAACACGAGTCCGTCCGCGACCGCAAGCCCTCCTGCGACTTCCCCCGTGACCGTGCACCAGAGCGGCTCGCCGGTCAGCGCATCGACCGCGTAGATCGTGCGCAGCCATTCATCAGCGGGATCAAGTTCCAGCGACTTGAAGTAGAGATTGCCGTCCCCAGCTAGCGGCGGGGCGGCCCCCAATCCAGGTGCTTGCACCTGCCAGTTCACTGCCGGCTCGGCCGGGGCGTAATGAGCGCCAATCGCCTCGAGTCCAGGCGTTCGACTATTGGTGGCAAGTGACTTACGTAAGTTCTCAGAGGTCACTGAAGTTGAGCAGGCGTGCTCGGCAAGCGAGTCGGGGAGTTGAACCGCTCCGTCACACCCACCGGCCTCAAGACAATCAGCCTGCGCTTCGGCGAGGAACTCGACGGCCTCGAATTCAGGATCCCATGGCGCGTCGAATTGCAGTCGTGCGACATCCGCTCCAACTCGCAGATAGAAGCGATAGCCGACGGTCGGCGATCCATCGTTTGCGTACTCAACCGCGTAGGCTTGTGACTCGTCGCCGATCGTATCCGCGTCGTCAACCGGCTCCAGCGTAAGCTCGCCGCCGGAGTTGGCGACGTCCTCGGCAAGATGCGCCGGAAGCGCTTCGAGCCATTCGCTTGCCGTCGATTCGTCCGAGAACCGAAGCACGCGAACGACGAGCTGCGGCAGGACGAATGCGCCGGCCGCGACCGGCCGGTACATCTTTTGATAGACCGCGATCGCCGGGTCGTACGCCGCCGACGCCGCCTCGAGATCCTCCGGCGTTCCGTTGTAGTCGGCGAAGGTCTCACCATCGAACCGCCAATACGTTTCGAACTCCGCAGGACTCGACACGCTTTCGATGCTGAGCAGGAGATCGCTCAGACCGGGCCGCGGATCGGCGATGGCCTCTTCGATCCGTTCGAGCAGTATTCGAGAGAGCTCGAGCGCAAGATAGGGAGACTCCTTATGCGTATCCCCCCACGTGATGACCCGCACGCCGCCGATCAGATTTCCGGTGCGGAATTTGACATAGACGACCGCGCCCGCGTCGGGCATAACGTCGTGACGGATCTCCGTACGGTCGCCAATGACGTCGCCGCCGATCTCTTGCTCCTCGCCGCCGTCCATCAACATGGTGAGGGCGGCATCCGCGCCCTCGGCATCGGCGTACTCAGCAATCTCCGACGTGATCGAAAAGCTGACGTGGGTTGGGTCAGCCATGTCTGGCCGCGCCAGCACCCGCCGGTATTGACGCTTCCAGCCCGTTTGGCCAAACTCGAAGTTCAGCCGCGACAGCGAGACGACATCGCCCGGTTTGTTGGCCGCCACACTCTCCTCGACGACATCGCCAAGCGTTTGCCAGCCGGAGCTCTCGAGTCCGACCGAAGCGAGGCCGTATCCGAAGTTGCCCTCGTGCTCGATGTCGAGCGGCGAAATGGCAATCGCCGCTAGATCGAGTGCGTTGTCGGCGGCGGCGCGAATCGAATGGGCTTCAGTCGCTGCCGGCAGCAACGGCATAACAAGCGTGGCAACCACCAGAGTCACAGCAAACACGTGAACAAAGAGTTTGTTTGACCGTAAAATCAATCTCATTCCATTTCTTCTTTCCAGGCCGGCCAAGGTCCGCGCCTAAGGCAAAAACACGTCTGAATTCCGGCGCCC
>CAYJPA010000037.1:0-53231 GCA_964371945.1 uncultured Sphaerobacteraceae bacterium
GGCTAGAGGCTAGAGGCTAGAGGCTAGAGGCTAGAGGCTAGAGGCTAGAGGCTAGAGGCTCAAAATGCTCGACAACTATCAGGACCTGATCGACGAGTTGTTGGGCACGCCGCGGCTTGTGCGAGACATGATCGCCGGCGGGAACCCCGAAGCACTCCGTCTTGTGCTGGCGATGCGTACGCGCGATCGAATCGTGCTTAAGCGCCTGCAGCGGATAAAAAACCAGATCGATCCTTACCTCAAACCGCTGCCACCGCTAGACCTACTCCTGGAAGGCATCGAGCCCGAGACTGATCGTGACGAGCTGCTCGCCAGCTTCGAGAACTCGAGGGGCGATCTCATCTCGATTCTCATGAATCTCACCTTGCGCGACTGGGAACGAACCGCAACCACCGATGCGGAAGGCACGATCACCCTCGCGGACGAAGTCGAAACTCATGTCGAATTCGACGAAGATCAGCGCGCCCGGCTCGCGGAGCTCTCCAGGTAGCCAGTTTCCTCATTCCCAAACGCTGAACTGAGTGAGTCGACTCCTCGCCGGTGCCGCCTGCTGTGCGGCTCTGGAGTAGGATGATGCCGTGAGTGGGTTCCCATCCTGTGACTCCCGCTTGTTCCCGGCACTGCAGATTTGAGGAAGGCGTAACACGATGAACAGAATGCCAAAAAGCTTTCCGGATCGCGAGAACATTCCGGCGTCGTTGGGACTTCGAATCGGCCTGATCGTGGTCGCAATCGTGATCGCGCTCTTCGTGCTCACATCGTTCACCGTCCAGGTGGACGCCACCGAGGCCTGCGCGGTTACCAGGTTCGGTAAGGTAACCGGCACGGCGGGCCCAGGCTTGCACCTCAAGCTTCCGGTAATGACGAAGTATCACTGCTTCCGCACCGCGACTACTTACTATGAAGTATTGGAGGCCGGCGCGAATCAAACCAATGCGGACTACACCAGCGGTCCCGTGGATGGCGTCACAATCGATGGTCAGCAATTGGCGATCACTTTCAATGTTCGCTACCGGGTGGATGCGACACAGGTTGCGCATATCTATGCCGATGTAGGGAAAACGCCAGGCGAGATCAACGAGCGGGTGGTGAAGTTCCACACCCGATCGCTCACCCGCCAGATCGCGAACACCAAACGAGCCGACGAGCTCTATTTGGGCAATCTGGCGCCGATCTCGGCCGAAATGCGAGACGAAATTGCACCTCGTTTCACGGAAGCGGGACTGATCCTTGAGTTTTTCGAGCTGAAGCGGCCGAACTTCTCCGACGAATATGAGCAAGCGATTGAATCGCGCCAGATCGCCGCGGTTTTGATCGAACAGCGGCGGCAAGAAACCCTGGTTGCCGAGCAAGAGGCTGAGAAAGTCCGCATTCAGGCTCAAGGCGAGGCTGACGCCGGCTATATCCGAGCTCAGGGCGAGGCGAAGAGCCTGGCGGAAACCGGAAAAGCGGTTCGCGAAAATCCGGAGATTCTGGAGCTGGAGCGGATCCGTGCCATCGAAAAAGCGAACGTCGTCTACGTGCCAAGCGACGGCATTCTGCCTGTGCTCAATGTTGGAGTGGACAGCTCGGTGTCGCCCACGCCGACAGAATCGATCTCGGTTGAGTCGACTCCGACGCCCACTCCGGAGACTTGACGCCTCGATTTCACAACTCTGTTTGGTAAACGGCTCCGCACCGCCGGGATGCCTCGATCTTCACTGCGGCATGGAGCGCTGGGACCATTTTGTGACAGCGACCTGACCCGCACCGTCGGATGCTGCAATCGTCAATCCGACGGTGCCTGCCGCGGATCTCGACCAGATCAGGCTCACGTCGTTTTCACGGAATGAGTTGGCTCGCTCTTGAACAGATCCGGACGGCTCGACAGTTTCGGCGGACGCGCCGCGTTGGTTGATCGCCCTTCCAGGCGGTCTGCACTGACTCGCCTTCGAGAGATGTCTCAAACGCGGATTGACGCTGCCGTCATCTCCATGTCGATTCTGCTGAGCCTGCCGAGTCAATTCCCAGGTTGCTTCTGCTCATCCTTTGGGTAATTTTACGGTAAATCAGTATATTCGGATCGGGGTCGTCGAAAGTGGCCCGCGTATCGTCTACGTACTCGTTCTCGCGGAGATCCCTGCCTTGCAGCTTATGCAATCAAGCGACCTGAACGGCGATGGAACCGTTGATGAGCTCGAGAGCTCCGCCTACCTCGAGACGGCCTTGCCCGAAATCGGGAACGCGCTCCAGCTCGCGGTTGATGCACAAACGCTCTCCTTGCGACCAGAAAAACCTGCGCTCGTTTTCGCCGATGGTCAGGCCGGTCTGACAACAATGCGATTGCGGGCGATCTTCGTTCCGCTCGCGCCCTTGCTCTTCACGGGCGGTGACCAGCAGATCGCGCTCTCCAACACATACCAGACTGACCGGCTCGGCTGGCGCGAAATCATCGTTACGAATGGCGACGCATTGCTGTTTCTGAAATCGACCTGCCCGCAAGCGGCTTCAACCGCGAGGTGACCGCCTATCCGTCAGATCTACTGCAGCGCCCACTCGATCAAACATCCGTTTCGTTCGGTGTACGGAAAACTCCCGGCGCTCCCGCTTCAGCGTCCTTCGCCGGATTTGCCTTCGGAGTCTCAGATCCGGAAGCAACCGGTGCGATTCGACCCAACGGCGGATCGAGCGGCGGCCGTTTCGCGGCGCTGCTGGATGATGACGATCTTTCGCGTAACAGCATGGCTCTTGCGCTCCTGGCGGCCATGGTCTGGGGCGCGGCCCACGCTCTCTCCCCCGGTCACGGAAAAACGGTCGGCGGCGCCTACCTTGTCGACTCGCGCGGCACGGCCCGTCACGCGCTCTTTCTCGGTCTCACTGTGACGGTTACTCATACCGCGGGAGTCGTCGCGCTCGGCCTGATCACGCTCTTCGCATCGCACTACATCCTGCCGGAGACGCACTTCCCATGGCACAGCGTCGCTTCAGGTGCGCTGGTTGTGGCCATGGGACTCTGGACTCCGCGGAAGCGACGACCGCGGATGGCCAGCCGCTCTATGGACCAATCACGTATCAGCCCGCGGCGGATAACTCGCTCGCGCTGATTTCTGTTCCGCTCAAGGTCGCGCCGGACGCGAGCGTCGGCTACGACGCCATCGAGAGCCTCCGCGCGGACATTGTTCCCGGGGTTGAACAGGCGATGGGCTCTGCCGAAATCCTGGTCACCGGGGTTTCGGCGAACAATGTCGACTTCTTTGAGATGCGCGACACCGACACGCCGATCGTCTTCATCTTCGTCCTCGGGCTGAGCTTCACCCTATTGTTGATCGTCTTCCGCTCGATTGTCGTCGCGGGCAAAGCGATCCTGATGAACTTGCTCTCTGTCGGCGCCGCGTACGGTCTGATCGTTTGGGTCTTCCAGCAGGGTCATCTCACGGGTTCCTTCGGGTTCCAAAGGATCGAGGCGATCGAGGCCTGGCTTCCGCTCTTTCTCTTCTCCGTCCTCTTCGGTCTGAGCATGGACTGCCACGTCTTCTTCCTCAGCCGGATTCGGGAGCATTACGACGAAACAGCTCGGAACGCCGAATCGGTTGCGGTCGGTCTGCAAGTAACGGCCAAGATCATCACCGGCGCCGCGTTGATCATGGTCGCGGTCTTCGGCGGATTCGCCAGCGGCAGTCTGACGTTTCTGCAGCAGATGGGCTTCGGGCTCGGGGCCGCGGTGCTGCTCGACGCCACGATTGTCCGTTCGATCCTGGTGCCCTCCGCGATGGCGCTGTTGGGCAAGCGCAACTGGTATCTGCCGAGCTGGCTGCACTGGCTGCCTGAACTGAGGTTCGAGGGACCCAAGGTTGAGCATCCCGACATCGAACCAGCTTCAGCCGCGGACTAGCTTGTCCAACTGATCGAACAAATGAAGGAGCGCTACGCGCAGGGCTCCTTCATTTCGGCAGAGCACCGGTGCATCAAGTGGACGCGATCGCGATATGGGAGTGCCACGGAAACTCCATGACGCCGTCGACTGTGAGCTCCTTGATCACATCGATTAGGTCCGGCACGATCTTGGCAATCAACTCCCCGCGTGCTGCTCCATCAAGTTGTCGGAAACTCACGATGCCCACCGAGACCGATTCGATGAACGGCCGGGCGAAGAGCTCTGGACTGACATAGCGACTCTGTTTGGTCACCAGCTCCAACGAGCTGACCGTTAATCCGGCTTGTTCGAGCAGAGATCGAATCTCGCCGGCGTCCCAGAGCGCGAAACCAGCCACCAGGGGTGGCTGCCCGAGATGCAGGGCGAGCACCTGATCCATCGCCTGGTGAGCGGGGTGCAGCTCGGCGGAGCTGAAGACGCTAAGCGCGATCCGGCCCCCAGGTACAAGCACCCGGTGCGCTTCACGCAGTGCGGCAACACGATCTGGCACGAATTGCAGCACCTGCTGAATGGTCACCAGATCGTACGCCGAATCTGGAACGGGCAATGCGCCGGCCATTCCTTCGAGCCATTCGATGCTCGCCGAGTCCGGTGAAAGCGCCGAACTGGAAGCGACCAACAACATCTGAGGGTTCAAATCGACGCCGGTGACCTTGCCCGAGCGGCCGATCATGCTCGCGGCCGTACGGCTGACAATGCCGGTTCCACACCCGGCGTCGAGCACACGCTCGCCTTCCTGCAAACCGGCTCGCGTCAGTAACTCAATTGCCCACGGCTGAAAAACCGCCGGAACGAGAAACTGCTCGTACGTCTCCGCTGGATTCGACATCAATAGGACTCCTGAATTTCGCTCAATCAACCAAAACGGCATGTGGATTGCAGCGTACTCCATCGTGGTAGGTGCTCAGCCCCAGAAACTGAAACGCGAAAACCGCATTCACAGGAAACGCTCAGCCATTCCGTGGGTACCTGCGATTTTTGCTCACTACGCTGTGAGTAACCCGGATACGCCATCGAACAATGTGCGGGCAATCCAGGTTAAAAGGACTTGCGAGTCGATCCTTTTGATCAAATCGGGCCCCACGAGAAGAAAGGATGAACTGTCGTGAACAATAGATGGGGGATGGACGCGCCGCATGAACCACCATTGACCCGAGTGCTACTCGTTATAGGGTTCGTGACGATCGCGGAGCTCGCGATGCTCGCCGCGATCTTCCTGTCGCATGCTCAGACCACGGTTCCAGGACTCGTGCTGGCTGTCATCTGGCCATGGATCGCGGCATTCATTTCCAGCCGGCAATTCCTGGGAACTGGGCCGCGTCCGCGGCCCGTTGAAGTTCGACCTAAGCCGGCCCAATGCCTGCTCGAGGCTCGCGTGCGCTAGGCCGTGCAGCACGCACAGCGACTCTCAGCTATTTCACAGGAAACACCCAGCACCGGTTGAGCCCAACGGGGTACTGTTCAGATCGACAGCAAACTGGTAACCGGGAATTGGACGCGAAATCCGGGTAGATGCCACCGATCGCAACTCCTAACGACCGACATTCGCCGTTGAAAAGGAAGGGTCTTCGCATTGAAACGTTCGATCTCATTGGCCAAAACGGCCACCGCACTCCTCACACCGCTTGCGCTCGTTGCGGTCGGTTTGATCTCGATCGTCACACCGGTCTCCGCGCAAGAATCGACTCCAACAGCCACCGAAATCGGCGTCCTCGAAACTGAGGCCACCGAGGTCAACTGCTCAACTGACGCCGCCACGCCCAGCCCGCTCACGACATCAGCCGCCACTGCTTACACGGTCGTCAGCGAAGACTCTGAAGCTCGCTATGAGGTCGAGGAAGAGCTTGCCGGCCAGGGCGCGACCACCGCGGTCGGTTCGACCAGCGCGATCGTTGGCGCTCTCTACTTCGACGCCAATGGCTTGCCGGTGGCATGCACCCGAGTCGACGTCGATCTTCGCACCCTGGTGAGCGACGAATCACGCCGCGACAACGCGGTGCAAACGCAGGGGCTCGAAACCGCGACCTACCCGCTTGCGACCTTTATTCTGACGTCGGTCGAGGGACTTGATGCCGCGCTCGTCGACGGCGAAGAGACCTCGTTCACCCTTATCGGCAACCTGACACTTCATGGCGAAACGCGGGTCGTTGCCTGGGCCGCGACAGTCACCAAGGAAGGTGACACCATCACCGGCACCGCGTCGATCTCCTTTGACATGCCGGCGTTCGGCATCACGCCGCCAAAGATGGGTCCAGTGCTCTCGATAGCGGACGAGGTCGCACTCGAATTCGACATTACCGCCAAACAGGCGTAGTACCGAGTTTGTTGAGGCCGCCAGGATTCTGAATGAAGAGGCGACGCTCATGAAGAATTTTGTTCAACGGCGCAAGCTCCTCAGCGCCGTCGGAGCTGTTGCGATGCTAATAGTGACCGTGATGTTGGTCATCGGTATTTACACGGCAAGTGTCGCCGGCGATCTGCCCTGGCAAACAGATCCAACTCGTGTTGCCGGCTCGATCACGCCATTCGCCGACCAGTCATTGCCAACTGTCTTCATTCCCAGTAAATCGGTCGCGGTCGGCACGGCGACCGCGTCACCATAGCGACGATGCAAAGGACGCATAAGATGGCAGCTCCGATGGGACGAATGCAGCGGCACGAAACGATTCTGGTCGTCGAAGACGAGGACCCGATTCGAGAGCTCGTTTCGACCGCGCTCCGGTTCACCGGCTTCAAGGTCGAAACCGCTGGAACCGGGCGGGAAGCGCTGGCTTTTGCCCGCAACTCCGCATTCGATCTCATCGTGCTCGATGTGAACTTACCCGACGTCGACGGATTCGAAATCTGCCGAAAGCTCAGATCCGGCGGCAATATGGTGCCCGTCGTCTTCCTCACGGCCCGCGACGACCCCGGCGACATCCGTTCCGGTTTCACCGGTGGCGGAGACGACTATGTTACGAAGCCGTTCAGCCTGGAAGAGCTTATGCTCCGAATTGATGCCGTATTACGAAGAACCCGTACTCCGGATTGCTCGAATCTCAAACTGACCTGCGGTGATCTGGTACTCGATGAGGATGCCTGCAGGGTCTGGCGCAAGGACTCCGAGGTGTCACTCTCGCCGACGGAATTTCGCCTTCTCCGCTACCTTATGTTGAACCGGGAACGCGTCGTTTCGAAAACGCAGATTCTCGATCACGTCTGGGACTACGAATTTGCCGGTGATCCCGCCGCTGTCGAAACCTACATCAGCTACCTGCGCCGCAAACTCGACGACAAGGACGCGCGGCTTATTCGCACCGTTCGTGGCTTTGGATATCTGCTTCAACCGCGGGATGCCGCGCTTCACCAGCGTTAATCGCACGACGAACTGATTCACCGGGGAGCGTTCCGTGAACATTCGCACCAGGTTGGCCATCGCGATCGCGCTCGTGCTGCTGGTAACGATCTCGTTATTGGGAACCGCGCTCGTTCGGAGCACACGCGAAACGCTCATCGACCAGGTTGACGAGCAAGTCATCGCCAACGCCGCTCGAGTCCAGGATGAGTCGCCTTCGCGCAGCGGTGACAACAAAGATGCGACGACGAGCAACGCCGCGTATCTCTTGAGTGGAACATCTGAACCGCATCCCAAACCGTCCGCGAACGCAACCTCGACATCCACGACCGACCCCATTGCCGACAACTACGAGCGATCCGTAGCGCAATACCGCTATAGCTCGACCGGCGAGCTGATCAGCGGCAAACCATGCGGGTTCGCGGACGACCCGAAGCCGGCGCCGAAAGTGCCGCCGATACCGAGCACTGAGCTGCAATTCCTGGTCAACAAGATTGTGACGACGCCTTCGGTCGACGGCAGTCTCGACTACCGCATGCTCGTCCAACAGAACCCGGCTGGTGAAACGCTGATAACGGCCTCGCCGCTCGACGGCGTCGATGCCGCCATCGACCGCCTGGTCCGAATCCTCGTGATTTCTGGTTTGATCGCGCTCGTGGCGGCAACCGCGGTCTGCTGGTGGATCATCCAGCGAGGCATGCGGCCGGTCGATTTGATGGTCGATACCGCGGCCGCGATCGCGGCCGGCGACTTGAGCCGCCGGGTGCCAGACGCCGATCCCCGCACCGAGCTGGGCCGGCTCGGCGGCGCACTAAACGAGATGCTGGGCCAGATCGAATCGTCGCTCGAGGTGAGAACCGCGAGTGAATCCCGCCTGCGACGCTTCGTCGCCGATGCAGCGCATGAATTACGCACGCCACTCACTTCACTGCGCGGTTACGCGGAGCTTTACCGCCAGGGCGCATTGCAAGACGAGCCGGGCGTGACTAACGCCATGGGTCGAATCGAGGCCGAGGGTGCTCGCATGTCCCGCCTGGTCGACGATCTGCTCCTGCTCGCCCGGATGGACCAACAGCGAGGACTCGAACTGAAGACGATCGATGTTGTGCCATTGGTCGAGGAGGCTGCATCCGATTTCCGCGCGGTCGATCCCGAACGGCCGCTGACCGTTTCGACGTCAGGTAATGCGTTCGTGCGAGGCGACCGTATTCGCCTCCGCCAGATCATCGACAATCTATTGGTCAATGCGCGGATCCACACGCCGCCCGGCACACCGGTCCATATCACCGTCGCGCAAGGTGGCAATCAGGTCGACATTGCCATTCGAGACGAGGGTCCCGGCATTTCGCTCGGGGATCAGAAGCGCGTCTTCGAGCGCTTCTGGCGGGCTGACCCGGCCCGCGCCCGCAAAACCGGCGGGTCCGGTCTCGGCCTGGCGATCGTGACCTCATTGGTCGAAGCACACGGCGGCTCCGTCACGATCGACAGCGAGCCCGGCTCCGGCGCCACCTTCACCATTCATCTCCCTGTAGCGCTTCCGGCTGACGCCTGATCACCTGCTGGCAGATTGATGTGATCGCTCAATTTCGCCGAACGATGGCTCCAAGAAGCAAGTCTTCGCAGTGACATATCGTTAACTCAATTGGAACTCGATCGGGTGCCGAGGCGAAAGCGAAGTTCCCTGAAATACTAGAAAAGCGATTTGCTCGGTTCATTTGTCGATTCTCGAGCTTTCCTTTCGCCAACATATGAGCGATAACTGCCAAGGCAGTTGCGTTCGCATGTCGAAGCGACAAGGATTCTTGGCAATGAGTACGATCGAAGAAAAGATTGCGGAGTGGCAGAAAGAGCTTCTTCAGTTTGACAACCGGAACCGACTGCTGAATTTCAGGCATTCTTCTTCACGCCCATCAACAATCCCCCTAGTTGACCCATCGATTAGCAGTCTTTATCAATTGATCGTGTCGGGCAAGAAGCTGACTCTCGTCGGAACCGAGTTTCCTGCTGACGGAAGAATCGCGGACGACGAAGCCATCACACCGGAGGCCAGTCGGGGCGAAGTCGAAACCATTGCCGCTGAAGACTTCGAGCACACAGAGCAAAACGGCTGGTCCACCTCTATCGAGCGCCCCCCAGACGCACCGACTGCGTCGCCGACTCCCCTCGTCTCGGGCAGCGCGCGGTCGCCCCTTATGTCTGAAAAGCTTCACGCAGTCGCGCATCGCCTCTCGGATCAGGCCCGGACCTCGGATCAAGAACAAGGGATCAATGTCCTCTACGCCGCATTCGGATTTCTAAAGTGGTTCGAGGAAGGTGGAAAAAACGAAGAAAGGCGTTCGCCGATTATCTTGGTCCCGTTGACAATCACAGAGAGCGTTCGAGGGTCGTCATTTCAGATCTCAATCAACAGCGCGGAGGAACCGGAACTCAACCTTACGCTCATCGAGCGGCTTAGGCGAGACTTTGGACTGAATATTGGATTGGAATTTGATGAAGAAGTTCCGATCGCATCGGTCTTTGAACAGATACGCGGTATCGTAAAAACTAAGGAAGGATGGTCAATTGCCGAAGAGGCTTACATCGGCATCTTCAGATTCCATAAGATACGGATGTTCAAAGACCTATCCGAACACGCCGCGATCGCAGCCCAGCATGAAGTGGTGCAGGCTCTTGGATTGGACGGAGTTACGCTTGCGCCCTCGGGGGAGGTCATTCCCGACGACGCCGACCTAGATCAAATCGCGCCACCTTCGAACAGCTTCACAATCCTCGACGCAGACGCGAGTCAACTGCGCGCTATCGAAACTGTGAAGCGAGGTTGCAATTTAATCATATACGGTCCTCCTGGGACAGGAAAAAGCCAGACAATCGCGAACATAATTGCGGAGGCTCTTACAGCACAGAAAACAGTACTCTTTGTGGCCGAAAAATCAGCTGCTCTTGAGGTCGTTCATCAGCGTCTCGCGGGCAAGGGACTTGACGAATTTTGTCTTATGCTACATAGCCAAAAGGCTACAAAACGAGATGTGATCGCCGCTCTCGGATTGCGATTGCGTCACCTTCAAACACCTTCACAAGGGCCTGAAGTCGAGCTTGGATTAAAGCGTCTAGGCGAATTACGCTCAGAACTAAATATGTATGCAGCGGAAATTGGAAGTGAAAACAATTCTTTTGGGAAGTCAGCTTTCTGGGTCCACGGGCAACTCGCGAGACTCCAAATGGCCCCATATTTGACCGCAGCGCCTCCCTCGGTCGAAACGATGACTTTCGAACAGTATGATCACTGGACTCGGCGAATCGAGGCACTGGCTAGTCACGGAGCAACGCTCCGAGCAGGAGATAACCATCCATGGTCAGGAATCAGAGCAGCTGAAGTCAGCCTGTCAGATCGGAGTAGATTGCAAGCAAACCTCACACGACTTCTAGCGTCGACAGAGGCACTTTTGAGAGACGGGACAGATCTCTCCGCTCAGATCTCCCAACCTTCACCGCGTAATCTGAGCGAGGCCAAGCAGACACTTGATATTCAGCGCAGTGTCCCAGTTGATTTTGACGCTCGCGTGGAATGGTTTGATCCGTCGGTCTTTGTCTCCACAATGAAGTTGAGTTCAGAAGGAATCGAGCAAGCGAAATTCATCCAAAAAGCCGACGAAGAGTTGCTCAAGGAGTGGAGTCCGCAGATTTTCGATTTGGCATCAGACGAAATTCTAGAAGCGTATGAGCGTTCGAGTTTTCTTTCTCGTATGTTCTCGTCGACGTATCGGAGCTACCGCACCAAGATTCGGAGTGCTGCTCTCGACCAACGCAAACGATCTCACAGTGAAATACTTGGCCGATTGCGCACTGCGAACAAGAGAAGTCGAGCCGTGCAATGGTTCAGGTCCAACGAAAGCTTGTTCCGAAGCACGCTTGGTACAGCTCTTGTGCCCGATGCCGCTGGTCTGGATCGGCTAAATCGGATCATGTCCCAATTATCTAAAACATCATCGATCGTCGAACGAGTTCCTGACGTACATTTAGGCGCGGAGTTGATCAACAATATTTGCACACCGGGGTTTGCTCTTCGGACTTCTTCGATCGCGGCGAAGGTTGAACGCCAACTGCAGGATATTGAGGCGGGCCTGGCCGAACTTCAAGATGTTTTTGAGTCAAAGGCGTTTCAGATCGATGGTGTGCCGTTGTCGTCGGCGGGGTTGGAAAGCTTGATAGACTGGGCCGCTCTCCGGCTTAAGGAGTTCGACGAACTGAATTCTTGGCTCGATGCCCAAGCGGAATTGCGACGAGCAAATGCCGACGGGTTGGAGTCAGTCGCGACGGCGTTGGTGGGTCTTGACGTCGACTTGGATCAATGGGTGAACGCCTCTCAACGACTCATTCTGACGCATTGGCTGGTTAGCGTCTACGGCGCCTCAGAAGCGCTTAGGCGTTTCAGAGGAGAAATACAGGAACAAAATGTTTCGAGTTTTCGTCGTCTCGATCGTCAATTCGTCAGCGGGTCAGCCAATCGAATACGCAGAACTATCGCCGCGAGTCAGCGGACTGTTTCGGCCAATTCAGGAGGCGAACCAGAGATTCTGCGCCGTGAAGTCAGCAAGCAACGCCGGCACCTGCCTGTTCGAAAGCTTTTTGAGCGAATCCCAAATCTTCTCACTAGTCTGAAGCCATGCCTAATGATGAGTCCGCTTTCAGTCGCACAGTTTATCCCAGCGAATTACTACAAATTCGATATCGTGATCTTTGACGAAGCTTCTCAAGTCCGGCCGCACGATGCAATTGGTGCAATCATCCGCGGAAAGCAACTTGTGGTTGCCGGGGATAGCAAGCAGCTCCCTCCTACATCATTCTTCGATCGAAATCTGGACGATGCAACTCAGGAAGACGAAACAAGTCTCAAAGACATGGAGAGCATCTTGGATGCATTGAAGGTCAAGCACATGCCAGACACTGAACTTGTGTGGCATTACCGCAGTCGTCACGAGGATCTGATTGCATTCTCTAACCGTCACTTCTACGCGAATAGGCTCGTAACCTTCCCCGACTCTTCCACCGATAGGGGGCCAGAGAGAGGTCTGCGCTTCGAATATGTTGCTGATGGGGTTTACCACGACGAACGAGATCGGGTGCTGCAAACTTCGATAAAGGTGAATCGTGTTGAGGCGCGACGGGTCGCGAAGTTGGTGGTCGAGCACGCAAGGAGACGACCCGAAGAGACACTGGGTGTTGTTGCGTTAGGAAGCAATCAACGGGAAGTCGTAAGGGAAGAGATAACGAGGGCGCGATTACTCGATTCTTCCCTTGACGAATTCTTTCGGGAAGACCGCACTCTACCGTTCTTTGTCAAAGCTCTGGAGGAGGTTCAAGGCGACGAGCGTGACGTCATGATTGTAAGTGTCGGCTACGGAAAAGGAGTTGACGGGAAACTTTCGCATAATTTTGGACCGCTCAATCGTGACGGTGGCGAACGTCGACTTAACGTATTGATTACTCGAGCGAAACACCAGGTCATCGTAGTCTCTTCCATCCGTGCTTCCGACATCGATCTGAGTAGAACTCAGAAACTTGGACCACGCCTCCTTCGCGAATACCTTGATTTTGCTGAGCGGGGCGCCGTTGCTCTGGAATCTGCAACTTCAGGCGGGAGTGACGACTACGAGTCTCCGTTCGAAGAGGAGGTAGGGGCAGCGCTGGAAAGAGCCGGCTACGTGGTTCAACGCCAGATTGGCTGCTCAAAGTTTCGAGTTGACCTCGCAGTAATCCATCCACGATTTCCCGGTCGGTATCTATTAGGAATTGAATGCGATGGCGCGACTTATCATTCTTCGAGGACCGCTCGAGATCGCGATCGCCTTCGCCAGGAGATTCTTGAATCGCTTGGTTGGAGAATCCATCGAGTATGGTCAACCGATTGGATTCGACAGCCTGAGAAAGAATTCTCGCGCCTGCTTGTGCGGATTGAGCAAGAGATGGCAACTCCTTCCTCCCCAGCGAATCTCGGTTTGTCCGATCAGGAAGCCGACGAACAGCCACGAGAATCCGTTGACGACGAAACACTGGAGATCCTCGTCAGCTTGGAATCGGGGGCCGCTAGCGAGAATCAATTCGGAGCGCCAATGGGAGAACAATACGTCGAGGCTGAGGTTCGCACTGGCAACTACCCAGATATCTTGAATGCCCCGCTTAGCTCGGTTGTGGACAATGTCATTTCATGTGTACAGATCGAATCGCCAATTCATCATGACATGATCGTGCGTCGGATTTCGTCCGGTTGGAGCTACAACCGAACAGGCACTCGAATCGCCAATCGGATAAACCAAGCAATCTCTTCTGCGGCAAACTCCCATCGGATAGAGAAGCGCGGCAGTTTCTATTGGTTCCCTGGCGAAACAAAAGTGGTAGTGCGGTCGTCGACAGCCGTCGGTGCGGTGAGACAAATCGAACACGTTGCCGGTGAGGAGATACTTGCCGCGTTCTCCCTGACTCTGGCGAATGCCTTGTCCTTGGGCCAGGACGAGCTAATTCAGCATTCGGCAAGATTGTTGGGGTATCAGCGAACAGGTTCAGAAATACAGATCAGACTCTCTGCAATGATTCAAGTCGCGTTAGCGAATGATATTCTGGCTATGAAAAATGGACGCTTGGTTCTGGTTTAGCTGTCTAGCGTCCTCGGCTCCGTTCATTGACTGCACAGCTGAGTCTCCCCATATGTAATCGATCGTCAGCTTAACCGGCCAAATGAGGAGCCGTGTGCCCTCGCAACACCCGGCCCGGCAAAACGCCGGTCGGTTTGCCGGCCAGAACGACCGTTTCGCCATTGACGATCACGTGGTCGATCCCAACTGCTTCCAGTCGCGGCCGCGTCCAGGTCGCCGGCCCATCCACCGTTTCCGGATCGAGAATGACCACATCCGCCTTGTAACCGGGTTGGAGCACCCCGCGATTGGTGATTCGGAATCGCTCCGCCGGAAACCCGCTCATCTTCTGAACCATCGTTTCCAGCGACACGTTCCCGAGGTCATGCAACGCCAGGCGGAGCGCTCGCGCGAAGCAACCGTACCCTCGCGGGTGCGCCGACTGCCCGTGATACATCCCGTCGCTGGCGAGCATCATCTTCGGATGCGCCGCGGTTCGGCGGTGAGTTTCCAGGTGCTCTGCTTCGGTGCCTGGCCGGTGGTAAACCATCAGCGAATGCGGCCGCTCCTCGTCCAGAACTCGAATCGCGAAGTCTCCCAGCGTTTCGCCCTCGCTTTCGGCCGCCTTGACAATATCCATCCCGAGGTAGCGGCCGCTCGCGGTCGATACGAAAACGACCTTCGCTCCCAGATCGATTCCAGCCCGCAAATTCTGCTCGAGGTGATCTCTCATCACCTCTCTGGTCGAGGGGTACTGCAGACGTTGCCAGATACCCGCTGGACCGCCGGTTTGCGCCCAAACCGGGAGCATGATTGCGAGATGGGTGCAACCGGCCGGATAGAGATACGATTCAAACGTAAGATCGCAAGATTGCGCTGCTTCAGCCAGTAGCGGCTCGGTCACATCGTCAACGTTTTCGTGCGAAATGTGAACCGGAACTCCTGCGTGTTGCCCGATCGCCATCGTTTCGCGCCAGGCCTCAGCCTGCCCGATGTCCGAGTAGCGAATGTGTGCCGCGTAGATCCCGTTGTACTCGCGCGCGATCTTGCTCAGCTCGATCAGCTCTCGGGTATCGGCGAACGCGCTCGGTTGGTAGTCGAGGCCGAGATTGAGGCAGGTCGCGCCCGCTTCGAACCACGCGCGGGTCGTTCGCCGCATGTGCTCGAGCTCCACGTCCGATGCCGGCCTGGGCGACCACCCCATCGCGTCAAGCCGGATCGCGCAGTGCGGAACCTGCGGCAGCACATTGACCGGGGTCTTCCCCGCGAAGATCGCGAGATAGGACTCCGGCGTCGGCCAGTCGAGCGACCAGTCCGGTGTCATCGGCTCGCCGGTGAATGGCAGCGTCGCCTCCCACATCTGGCGGGCCATTTCAGGTGAGAGCGGCGCCCATCCAAATCCGTCGGGCCCGAGTAGATGGGTGGTAACGCCCTGCAGCACGCTGCCGTATCGGTGCGGGCCACCCAGAAGCGCGACCTCCGAATGGACATGGACATCGATAAAGCCGGGCGCCACGACCCGACTCGTTGCGTCGATTTCGACGCCTGCTGTCGAGCTCGAAAGAGAATCGACCGCGATGATGCGATCGCCATTGATGGCGACATCGGCCCGACGCGACGGCCCGCCTGTGCCGTCGATGATCGTGCCGTTCCGAATGATCTGATCGAATTCCACCGTCGCTTCGCCCCTCGTCACCTGCCGCGGAATTGCGGCGCGTCATCATACCCGGTGACTGGTCTGAAGAGAGAAGATCACCGTCCTCATCTTTGTGAGACGAGCCGGTGATCTTGGTGGGGATCATTTCCTCGCGTGCCGGGATCGACCTGCATGCGAGATCGCTAAGCGCGAGCAGTCTGCGCCTCGGCCACGGCGACCGAGCGGGATTCGGTGGAAACAGAAGCGAAGGTCGCGGCAACCGCGATGGTCGCGCCAATTGCCAGAATCCCCGGCGCCATCAAGGGATCGCGACCCGTGAGCGCGGATTTGACCAGGCTCGTCGTGCTTGCTCGCGGGTGAATTTCGTGGGCAAATGCATAATTGCCTTCAACATGCTTGTACACCCCCAGTGCGCTTCCGACCGCAATCACGAGCATCAGAAGGCGGAAGGCGGCCACCGTCGTTCGGGCGGGACGCCTCCAAACGACGGCGGTCGCAACCATCCCGAGTCCGCCGAGCGCGAAGGGTACTAACTGCAACCAGTCCTGATAATGCTTGACGGTAATCAGCTCCACCACTGTCCCGGCAAAGAGACTCGCGGACAGGGCAAACAGGAAAGTTCGGAGCTGGCCAAGCCTGGCGGCCGCGCTCATGCTGTTTTGATGAAGGCCGCTGCAGCCGCGGCTTGATCTGCCGAAACATACGCTTCGAGTGCGGTCAGCAAGGCGGCTGCATCCGCGAACGGCCCGCTCTTGACGAGCTCCGCGGCGTCATCGGCGCTCACGCCCGGCAACTGCTGTAATGTCGCTTCATCTGCCTGAGCAGGATCGACCGGTACGAAGAGGTACTTCTCATATTCTGCAACTTCCTCCTCGGAGACGTACTTTCCGATCTCCTGTCGAAACTCCAGAACGCTCGCGTACGGCCGGTATTCATTGAATTCGCCGGCCATGTTGTCGCCGACGCCCGGAATCGATAGGAACTGTTCGTCGGTGGCGGTGTCGAGGTTGTAGAGGATCCAAATTGCTTTGTCGGTCGCCGTCGACGTCAGGAATGCCTGCGCCGCGGCTGCCTGCTCCGCGGAAACGTATTGCGCAAGTGCGCTCGAGAACGCCAAGTCGTCGGCGTACGGCACGCCTTTGACCAGTTCGGCCGCATCATCGGTGCTGACGCCTGGCAGTTGCTGGAACGACGCCTCAGTCGCTTGCGAGGGATCGACTGGTACGAAGATGTACCGCTCATATGCGGCGACCTCTTCCTCGGAAACGTATTTCCCGATCTCCTGCCGGAACTGCTCGATTGTGCTGTACGGCTTATATTCATTGAACTCGCGGAGCATTCGATCGGACACCGCCGGAATCTTCAGAAACTGATCGTCCGTCGCTGCGTTCAAATTGAGCTTGGTCCACGCGGCTTCCGTCGCGGGATCGATAGCGACCGGAGAGGACGAACCCTCTTGCGCCAACGAAATGCCCCGTCCAAGGGCCGAGACAGCCCCAAAGGCAAGCGCGCCCGCCAACACACTTCTCCGATTGATCAGGAACTGGGTTGCCATGATTTCTTCTCCATTTGTTTGGTTGACCGCGGGGTATCCGGCCGTTCGATTCCAATCCCCGAGACTCGCAAGCTCGGGGTCGTTGGTTTGAATATAGCGCCAAATACTGAAAGTAAGGTCTGAGTATCCTGAGGATTTGGTAAAGACTGCGAGATGGCTATGGCATATCAAAAAGTAAGATACAGATCGCCGTAAAAAGAAAAGGGGGAAACCACATCAACGTCCGCCAGTCCAGGCCTCTGCCGGACGCGATGTGATCTCTCCCTCTTTCCCTACGTTAGTTGGGCCGGTTCAGACGGAGTTAAGCCCCGGGTTAGGACCAGGTAAGGATCTACGCACCGTTCAGATCGGCGCCATTTGGATCTCGTTGGGTGGGGGCGGACGCCGGTTTCGGGGCGGGCAGCACCACGGTGAAGGTCGAACCAGCCCCGATCGTGCTCTCGACCTCGATCCGTCCGCCATGCGCTTCCACGATCTCCCGCGAGATCGCCAGCCCGAGTCCCGTGCCGCCGGTCTGCCGCGCCCGTGCCGAATCGATCCGGTAGAAACGCTCGAAAATGTGCGGGAGGTGCTCGGCTGGGATGCCGGGACCGGTGTCTCGCACGCGGATGATCGCTTCTTGTGCCCCGTGGACCAAATCGAGCGTAACAGCTCCCCCGGCCGGCGTGTAGCGCAAGGCATTGTCGATCAGATTGAGCAGGAGCTGCTTCAATCGATCCTGATCGCCGTCGATCTCGACCGGCTCGAATTCACCGAGGGTCAAGCATCGCCGCGTCGCTCGTCCGCCTGGATCTGCTCGGATCTGGTCCGTTTCGAGTCGAAAGCGATCGACAAAGGCAAACCGCCCCTGCATCTTCAATGCTGCCGGAAAAAGTTAGCCAAGCCCGCGCTCGACAGGTGTCCGAGATTCGGCGCTTGCACCGCTGTCAGGCGCGGAAACCGCTACTCGACCATAGTGTGACATCGCGGATTGACGCCGGAGCCGATGAGGTTACCAGGAAGGATTGTGAAGAGCATGCGGCAAGATCATACATATCAATAATCTCGTCCTCAAGGTATTCCCGAGGCTGGGGCCCGACGGGTTGCGTTCGCCGTGACTAGGCGGCCGGACGCGACGGATGGGTAATTTGGTGTCGCGGCCCACGGCGGCAACGCCCGAGCGCCTCTGATGACGAGGCGGCCCTAAGTGCTCCGCCACGTGGCCGCTACCGGCATGGCTACTGGCGCTCTCGCCAGCCTCGGTTTTGCCACTCGCGCGCTGTCTGGCGGCGTCATCGCTGGGGTCGCGGCACTCTCGTCCGTTCCGGGTGACGGTTCAGGATGGAGCGCTGCGTTCGGCGGTTACAGCAGGGCCGGGACGCTGACGAAGGCATTCTGGAACCCAGTCGAGAGCTGTTGGAGTGAGACCTGACGTTGGAAACGCGACACCTTGATCGCGGCGAGGTCAGGCCCCGCTTGGATCACCAGAACAGCGAGCGCTGTTGGGCCTTGACACGTCAATCGCGTTTGGGTAAACTGTGTTTAGTAATCGCTGTTTGATTAACGCGCGGAGCAATTGCCGGATGGCGAGCCAGCGCTTTCAATCCGCGTTTCACGGCTCGTCGGCAAGCCCAAAAGGAGCTACCAACATGATCGATCGGCTGCAATCTCTCCGCGCTGGGTCAACGAACCGCGGGGTGCTGGCGACCGTTGCGGCCGGTCTCGCCGGTCTGGCGGCGCTCGTCTACTTCGTCATAGCGGCCGGTCTCGCTCCCGGCGATGTCACATCGCCACCGGCTCCGATCATGTTCGCCGCGGGCGGGGCTTATCTGGTCGGCGGGGGACTGATCCTGCTCCTCCGCCGGCGTCTGCTGATTCTTGGCGCCGTCCTGAACCCGCTGGTGATGGTTGCGTTCATGGTCTCCTTCTTGACGGGAGGTGCCGAACTGGAACCGCTAAGTCTCGTCAGCAAGCTCGCTCAGGTCGGCCTTGAGTTGGCGTTGCTCCTATTGATCGCTCAAACGGCAGAGGGTCGGATCGTCTAACCCTGAAACCGGTGGCGCGTCCACGACTCGCCGCTTCCGATTTTTCACGAGAGGAATGTCCGAACATGCAATCGATGAATGGCAAGAACGAGCCCTTGCTCGGTCGCTGGGCCCGCCAGACCGCACGCCACCCTTGGCGGGTCCTGGCGGTTTGGGCAATGCTGCTGATCACTCTGGGTCTGCTCTGGCGCCTCGACCATGGCACATTTGTCAACAATTTCGACCTGCCCGGCGCCGAAGCGCAACAGACCGTCGATCTCCTCCGTGAGCGGATGCCTGAGCGAGCGGGCGATGGTGCGACGTTCGTCTTCCATGCGGACGCCGGGCTGATGAGTCCCGAGGTTCGAACCGAAGTCGAGCAAATGGCGGCCGATGCGGCGGCCATCCCCGGCGTCGCCGGCGTGATCCCGCCCTATGCTCCAGGCGCCGGCGCGATCTCAGCGGATGGCACGATCGGTTTTGTGCTGGTGCAGTTCGCGGAGCAGGCCGATGCGGTGTCCGACTCGAGCGTCCAAGCGCTCTATGACCTCCGCGACGCCCACGATCGTGACGGGTTTCAGGTCGAACTGGGTGGGCAGGTGATCACCGCCGGCGAGCAGGCTCCGCCCAGCACCTCAGAGGCGCTCGGGATCGCCGCCGCCATCGTCATCCTGCTCTTCGCGTTCGGCTCGGTCGTGGCGATGGGACTCCCGCTCGCCACCGCCTTCACTGGACTCATCATCAGTCTCTTCCTGATCGGAATCCTAGCGCTTCGGTTCGATTTCAGCACAGAAACGCGCGCTTTCACCGCGATGATCGGAATTGGCGTCGGCATCGATTATGCGCTGTTCGTTGTCACCCGGTATCGCGAATCGCTGCACGCCGGCGCCTCCATTGAGGACGCGGTCGTCCAGGCGGTAAACACAGCCGGCCGTTCAATCCTCTTTGCCGGTTCGATCGTGGTCGTGGCCCTGCTCGGTCTCTCGACGATGGGGATTCCGTTCGTCGGCGCCCTCGGCATCGCCGCCGCCATCGTCGTCGCCCTCGCTGTTTTGGTCGCACTGAGCGTCCTGCCGGCTCTTCTCGCCGTCGTCGGACGCAACGTTGATCGCTGGAGCATTTCCGCTCTCCGCGCGGCGCCAGCTGGCGACCACCGTGGGGTCTGGTATCGGCTGGCCGACTTCACACAGCGGCACCCGTGGCCGGTGACTGCTTCTGCACTAGCGATCCTCCTCCTGTTGACGGTGCCTGCCTTCGACATGCGGATTGGCTCCTCCGACGCGGGCAATAACCCGACCTCGCTCACCAGCCGTCGCGCCTATGACCTGCTCAGCGAAGGGTTTGGACCGGGATTCAACGGTCCGCTGACGCTGGTGGTCGACACGGCCTACGCGACCGACCCCACGGTTGTCGACCGGCTGGTCACGCGGTTGCAGGACACACCCGGCATCGCACGGGTCGCTCCCCCCGTTGCCAACGCGGCCGGTGACACCACCGTGATTGCCGTCATTCCGACGACGTCGCCACAGTCCGAGGAAACTAAGGACCTTGTCTACACACTGAGAGAGGATGTCGCCGCGCCGGTGCTTGCCGGGAGCGGGGCGGAAGCCTACGTCGGCGGTCCGACCGCGGCATTCATCGACATGGGAGACCGGATCGCTGACCGGTTGGTCGTGTTTTTTGCTGTCGTGATCGGGGTAAGTTTCCTGTTGCTCTTGGTTGTCTTCCGCTCGCTGCTGGTGCCACTTCAGGCGGCGATCATGAATCTGTTATCGATCGGCGCGGCCTACGGTGTGCTGGTCGCGATTTTCCAATGGGGCTGGTTTGCCGGGGTGTTCGGCGTCGATCGAACTGGACCGATCGAGTCATTCCTGCCGATGATGCTTTTCGCGGTGTTGTTTGGCCTTTCGACGGACTACGAGGTCTTCCTCGTGAGCAGGATCCACGAGGCATGGCTGACGACCAAGGACAACCGGGCGGCGGTGAATCACGGCAGCGCCACGACGACGCGGGTCATCACAGCGGCAGCGGCTATCATGGTCGTCGTCTTCCTTTCGTTCACGCTCAGCGACGCGCGAATCGTCAAGGAGTTTGGGCTTGGGATGGCGACCGCTGTCTTCATCGACGCGACGATCATTCGAATGCTGCTGGTGCCCGCGGTAATGGGTCTCTTCGGTTCCGCCAATTGGTACTTACCTCACTGGCTCGATCGTTGGCTGCCCCGCGTCGCTCTGGAAATGCCGGAACCGGCAGAGAATCCGCGAACGCCCGGCTTTGAGCCGCCAGCCATGAAGGCCAGCACAACGACCTAATGTGATGAGACCGTACCCGAGAAGGACTGCTTCATTGAAATCATCCACGCCAGCATCCCACCCGGCATCGTCAGAAGATCACGTCGTCGGAAAACGCCGGACCCAGGCAGCCTTACGCCGGGAGCTCCTGCTGGAGACGGCGCTCCGGCTCTTCTCCGAACATGGCTATCGGGGCACGTCCGTACGTGACGTTACCAGGGCGGCAGGAGTCACCGAAGCGGTTTTGTACCACTACTTCACCAACAAGGCCGATTTGTTGACCTCCGTCCTTGCGCGGTACGCCCCATTCTCACAGATCCCTCATCTACTGGATGCAACGGTCGATGCGACCGTTGACGGGGTGCTGCGGCAGCTCGGGAAGGACCTGCTAGGGTTGCTGCGTGCCCGTCGCCAGCTCGTGCTGACCGTGTTGAGTGAAGCTCCAACCGATTCGGATCTCGCGGACGTCCTGGGCCGGTTCCATCGCCGCGTCGCCGAGGATCTTGGTGGGTTCCTGGAGCGTCGCCGGGTAGACGGACAGGTTTCCCCAGACGTGGATGTGCTCGCGGTCGCCCGCGCCTTTCAGGGAGGGCTGCTGGCTCATTTCCTGGCCACCACCTTTGGCACGGAACAACAAGCGGTCGCGCCCGACGACGAGGCAGCGGTTGACGGGCTGGTGTCGGCCCTTACGCTGGGCATCCTCCCGCGCCGTCTGATCCGAGAATCTGGCTGAAGGCGCGCGGTTGGCGCGATTCATGGGCCGGTCCTCGGGCCACGGGGTTGTTGCCGATGGACGAAGAATAACCGCGGCCGGTGATCATCGGGTCATCGTCCATATCACGCTGTCGCTGGAGCTGAGGGAGGCAAATGTGGGGCGCGACCTTGGGGAGGCGCTGACCACGGTCAAATCCGGCTGGAGTCATCTTGTTTTCGTGGACACACCCCATCGCTGGAGCTATCAAGCTTGGGTGAGGAAATCCAGTAATGAGCGGAATAAGTCCGGCAAACTCGGCTGCAATTCGGATAAAATCTAGGTGGCAGGTGAGAAGGTGGTATGCATCCGCCAACGGACGAAAATCATGACAACCACGGCGGGTACAAGACCCTTCGAAATCCACAAAGCGCCATCTCCCATCTGAACCGTCTGGCTACCAGCCAATCGAAGAGCCGCCGTTGGAGTCCTCTTCAGTCAGGGCGGGCACCGGTTTCGGGGCGGGCAGCACCACGGTGAAGGTCGAACCGGCCCCGATCGTGCTCTCGACCTCGATCCGTCCGCCATGCGCTTCCACGATCTCCCGCGAGATCGCCAGCCCGAGTCCCGTGCCGCCGGTCTGCCGCGCCCGTGCCGAATCGATCCGGTAGAAACGCTCGAAAATGTGCGGGAGGTGCTCGGCTGGGATGCCGGGACCGGTGTCTCGCACGCGGATGATCGCTTCTTGTGCCCCGTGGACCAAATCGAGCGTAACAGCTCCCCCGGCCGGCGTGTAGCGCAAGGCATTGTCGATCAGATTGAGCAGGAGCTGCTTCAGTCGATCCTGATCGCCGTCGATCTCGACCGGCTCGAATTCACCGAGGGTCAGTCGAACCCGACCCGCCAGCGGACGCTGCTGGTGATAGACCTCGAGAAAGAGCGAGTCCAGTGCAAATCGAGATCGCTCGGGAGCCTGCCCCGCATCTGCTCTTGCCAGCGAGAGCAGATCGTCCACCAGCCGCCCCATCCGATCGACCTCTCGCTCGACGATCCTAAGCGTTTCATCCTGTTCGGCCGGGTCGGTTTCTGCGCCGCGCCGAAGCGTCTCGACATTTGCCCGGATCGCGGTCAAAGGCGACCTCAACTCATGCGACGCATCGGCCAGAAAATGGCGCTGGGTTGTGAACGCTTGTTGGAGCCGGTCGAGCATCTCGTTGAAGGTCAGCGCGAGCCGGCCGATCTCATCGCGTTGCCCGGGCACCGGCACCCTTCCGGAGACATCGGCAGCCACGCCGATCCGGTGCGCGGCCGTGGTGATCTCGTCGACCGGCCGCATCGCTTTGGCCGCTAGGAACCAACCGATCAGAGCGCTCAACACGGTCGTGCTGAGCACGACCAGAATCAGCAGGACCTTGATTTGGAATAGGTCCGAATTCAGGGAACCGAGCGGTGTGGCCACAAACAGCGCCGATGAGCTCCGAGGATCATCGTCTCGCGGGAAGCCGAGAATCCGCATCTCCTTGCCATCGGCGAGCTCGGCTGTGAAAAACTTCGACTTTCCGGCGATCACTTTGTCGAGCATGGAGTGCGAGATCGGGAGTCCTTCGGTCAGACTCGATGATCGGACGTCGACGTTGCCGCAGCGATCAAGGACCTCGACGAAAAGCGTTTCCGTGCTCATGTCGAGTTGTGCGATCTGCGTCTCTCCTGGCACACATTCGTGGTGCTCGTCGTCCTTTTCGGGTTTGTTATCGCGGATCAAATTCGATCGGATTTCGACGGCACGTTCCCTGAGCGTGGCGTCCAGTCGATTCGTCATCTGATCGGAGACGACCACGTAGACCAGTATCGCCAGACCCGTTAGCACGGCGGCCAAGAGCGCGGTTAACCAGAGCGTCAGGCGGAGTCGAATCGACACGTCATCCCTCTTCGCGAAGCGCGTAACCCGCGCCGCGAATCGTGTGGATGAGCCGTGGTTCCCTGTTGGCTTCGAGCTTCTGCCGGAGCTGGCTGATGTAGACCTCGATTACTTTGGATTCGCCCTCGAATTCGTAGCCCCAGACACCTTCATATATGCGATCGCGGGTCAACACCAGGCGCGGATTCTGCAGAAAGAGGCGAAGGAGCTCGAATTCGGTTGCGGTCAACGCAATCTGCCGTGGTCCACGCGAGACGTCGCGCGTACCAAGATCCATGGTCAAATCGGAAAAGCGTAGCTCGGTTTGCCCACTGCACTCGCGGCGGCGTAGGCAGCCACGAACTCTCGCGAGCAGTTCCGCGAAGGCGAACGGCTTGACCACGTAATCGTCGGCGCCGGTCTCCAATCCCAGTACGCGGTCGGGTACCGCATCGCGCGCGGTCAGCATGATGATGCAGAGGCGCGGATCGGCGGCTCGCAAGCGGCGGCAGACTTCGATCCCATCCAGCCCGGGCATCATCCGGTCGAGTACGACCAGATCCGGGAATCGCTCCGCGGCAAAGCGAAGCGCTTCCTCCCCATCCGCGGCCGTAGAGACTGAATATCCCTCGAGCGAAAGCAACCGCCGCAGCGGTGAACGGATCTGCTCGTCGTCATCGACCACGAGAACATGGGAGGCCATTGGCCCAAAACCCCATCACTGAATCGCGGGCATCATCCGCGGTCCGCATGACGCCAAAACGATTATGCCGCGCTCCGGCAAAAATGGAACGATTCCTTACCGGATCCTTACCCAGGCTTAGTCCTCCATTCATCCTGGCGCACTAGATTGTGAAAACAGGCACGAAGTTCGGCGCCGCTCACGGAGCGCTCGGAGCCGGGAGCAACCGACACCGTTGTCTTGATTCGGGGCGTGACATCGCACGTCGCTTTGTTCAAAGGGAGTATGAGAACATGACCAGACAGCTCAAGGTATTCAGTTTTGGAATCGCGTTGCTCGCGCTGCTTGCGGTCGGCTCGATCAGCGACCGCGGCGTCTTCGCGCAGGATTCAACCGCGACGCCGAGCACAACAGCTGATGACACCACGATCACGGACGACAGCGCGGAAATAAAGGATTCGGCATTCGATCAGGACAAGGGTCCGTTCAGGCGTTTTGGTCGCTCCGACCGAGAAGGCGGCATGCGCATGGGTGGGGCCCACAAGGGGGCCGGATTCCATGTCGACGCTGAGACACTCGCAACTTTCCTGGGCATGACCGCGGATGAGCTGAAAGCCGAAATGCGAACGGGCTCCAGCCTGGCCGAAGTCGCCGAAGCACACGGAAGAACCCGGGACGAACTGAAGACATTCTTGATCGAGCAGTACACGGCGGGACTCGACGAGCTGATTGATGCCGCCCCCGCCGGCCAGAGCGCTAGCGGTGACGCCGTCGATTCGATTGCTACTCCAGAAATCGACGCGACTCCGGCCGCTAGCACCGGGACGGTGCTCTAAGGCCAAGTTACAACGCCAACTCCTTTTCCCTTCTCACTGCCGGTTTGACGAATCTCCGCCACCTTAGTCACACCGGTAAAGCACAACGAATGGACCCGCGCACTCGGCAATCGAGCGTGCGGGTTCGTTCGTTAAGCCTGTCAGAGCCCATACTTCGGCACGATTGTTTGGCCATTGACTTACTATTCAGAAGTAACATACCATTAAGAAGTAATTGACGAGCGGTCGGCGGCAAACGCGCGGACGCTCATCACCGAAAGGAAGAACCATGAACGTCGCGCTCCCGCAACCCAAAGCAACCTCGATCGATCCACGAACGACGATCGGGCACGTTTCCTTGACTGTCGCCGATTTGGATCGCTCCATCAGCTTCTATACGGGTCCGCTGGGGTTTGAAGTCATTGCCCGGCAGGGAAGCGATGCCGCCCTCGGCGCCGGCGGCACGCCACTTCTCTACCTGACCGAGCAGAAAGGCGCGAAACCGTGGCCGGGACATGCGACCGGGCTCTATCACTTCGCGATTCTGCTTCGCACCCGCGCGGATCTCGGCCGCTGGCTCCAAAACTGGCTCGATCAAGGGTATCCGCTTCCCGGACAGGGTGACCATCTCGTCAGCGAGGCGTTTTACCTCTCGGACCCGGATGGGAGCGGAATTGAGGTCTATCGCGACCGACCACGATCAGAATGGCAATGGGAGGGCGGCCGGGTCAAAATGGACTCGCTGCCCATCGATGTCAAAGGCGTCCTGTCCGCCGGCCACGCCGATGGCAAATCCTGGAACGGCTTCCCGGCCGGAACGACGGTCGGCCACGTTCATCTCCAGGTTGGCGACATCTCGCACGCTGCCGCGTTCTATGTCGATATGCTCGGGTTCGATCTTGTCGCCGAGATGCCGGCGGCGCTTTTTGTCTCCGCGGGCGGATACCACCATCACCTCGGCATGAACACCTGGCACAGTCGCGGCGCCAAAGCGGCTCCCGCTGGTACCGCGGGGCTGCGCGACTTCACGATCGTGCTCGCGGACGAAGCCGCGCGACAACGCGTGCTCGAGCGCGTGGCCGCCGCTGGCATCAATCCCGAATGGGAGGACGACGTTGCCGTCGTTCGCGATCCCTGGGACACCAAAGTGCTCCTCACGCTTGCCTAGCATTTCATCCAGCGCGCTTCAGGCGCTAGACTTCGCGAGTTGCCCGAATCAACTCTGTAGCTCCATCCGGGCGATTTGATCGAACTCTCGCCTGGTCCGGGGTGAACGCGCGATGCCATCTGCAACCAATTCACAGGCTGACCGGAACGGCAAGCGCTCCCCGGTCATCAATGGCGCGGTCGAAGTCGCCGTCGCCTGGGGTATGCTGCTCTTCATCGCATTCTTTTTGCTAGGGTGGCATCTTTATCTGCTGTGGCTTGTGGCAGGTACGATCACGACCGGCGGCGCCTTCGTCTACGACAAGTTCCAGGCGCGTCGAAACAAGCGCCGGCTTCCGGAAGTCGTTCTGCTTGGTTCGAACCTCGCTGGTGGGTTCATTGGTGGTTGGTTCGGGATGCTCGCGGTTCGCCACAAAACCCTGCACAAACGCTTCTGGGTCATGCAATGGCTATCAACCGCGATCCACGTGGCACTCGGCTTGGTCATCTTCGCTTGAGAATACGTGACGATGGAATCGGCGTTGGTTCTGAAGCGGCAAACCGCGGTGTCTGCCCTGTCGCCCATCGCCTCGAACGCTCGTTCAATGACCATCGCATTCATCGACGGCAATTGCCAGCGCAGCAGTCCAAAGCGGCGTTCCGAAACGCTGGCCATTGCCGCGAGCCGGGCTCAGTCCTGGAAGGACCGGGTACCCCTTGGGTGCGGATTAGCACGGTCACTTCGGTGCCATGCGATGTAGCGGACGACGATTGAGAAAGCCTCTTCAGTACTTCAGCGACAGTTATTTTGGTGCATTGCGCTTCGACCGCTTGAGGACGGCGAGGATCGAGGCCCATGTCCCGTTCTCCTGCCAGTGTTGACATCGTGCTCGGCCGGTCGCTGCCGGTGCGACCGTTGCTGGGAGCTGGGCCCACCCGCCCCCGGTCCGCATCACCCACGGCATCGCGTCGATGATTCGCCGGTCGTCATGACGGGAACGCCCCATCCCGGTTTCCGAGGGCAGGAGTGATTGTATTCGCCGCCACCGTTACCCTGCTCGTTCCAGAAGGGGATGGCCAAGCCCACTCTCGGACTGACTCTGTCTCGTGCACACTACTTTTTGGAGCTTGGAGCTTGGAGCTTGGAGCTTGGAGCTTGGAGCTTGGCGCTTGGAGCTAATGTCTCACAACTCATCCGGAATTCTCGGATCGATGATCCCAGGGTCGATCCCAAGCGCGGGAACGAACAATCCAGCCACCGCCGCGGCCGTCGACGATGTACCCGCGAGTGCCGGCAGGAGATTGACGCCCCGGCCGAGCATGTCCATCGCGCGATTCCACGGCACGCCTTCGCCGTTCCGGACACTGCCGGTCGCGGCACGGGCGACAGCCACCGCCGTATAGCTGGTGCCCGCGATCGCCCGCATCAAAGGCCCAAAGCTTAGGTCGCTTGCCGCTCCCACAAAATGAAGTCCGGGGACCGAGCTCTCGAATCCATTGCACAGCCGAGGCTGCCGGCCGATCATTCGAAGCGAGCGAACGATTTCCGGCGAGAGAAACCCAAACCGGTTCACATCGATCTCGAAACCCGTCCCTTGCACGATGTGGTCGACCGTTCGCTCACAGCCGTTGTCGAGCTCGAGCCGGATTCTGCCGCCGATCCGCGAGGCGCGAACAACCGACCGCCCGAACGTTTGCGTGACATGGTCAACTTCGGTTTTGAGCCGTCCTGAAGCGGCGGGCCGAACCGCTCGCTCGAATACGAGTTTGCGCGCCCGTGACGGCAATGACCGGTATAACCATGGCAACTGCACGACCCAGTTGATGCCGGGGGGGCCGATCGCGCCCGGAGGATAGAGCAGGTGTGACCAGAGTCCACCTTCACGGTTGATGTGGTCGGACTGGGCGAGCCAGTAGACCCGATCGCAGCGCGAGATGATCTCCACGCTTTCCGCGCCGGAACTGGTGAGCGCAGCCGCCGTTTCCAAAGAGGACTGACCAGAACCGACGACGACGACGTGTTTTCCACGGTGGATCGAACAGTCCCGCTCGTCGAAGGAGTGCGGCGCAAGCTCGTGCGGGATCTCGTCAAACACCGGGAGCCGGCGCTTGAATGGGCCGAGTCCAATTGCGATAACGACTCGCGAGACCTCGATCAGCTCACCGTCTGAGAGCCTAAGCTGAAATCCGCCGTCAACTCGATTGAGATGTTCGACCATGCGGGGATCGATATCCGGCACCGCGGATCGTTGATACCATTCGACATACCGGATGAACTCGGCGCGGGGAACAGGTGTCGTGAACGGCGTGCTGCGGAACTGCTCGTAATCACCTAGAGAGAGCGCCTGGGCGGGATCGGAGAGGCTAATACCTTCTCGGGTTGAGCGCAGGAGCATCCCTGAAGGCATCGTTCGCCAGAACGACATCACGTCGCCGAACACGCGAACGCTCAGGCCGGAAGCGCGAAGGTGGGCGGCCGCGGTCAACCCGTACGGCCCCGCCCCAATCACGCACACCTCGTCGCGTCGCATTGGACCCCTTATGCCTGCCGGCATGTGAGGAGGTCGCCGACAACACTCGGCGTTACCGACCTGGCAATCCCCACCTCCCGAGGCTATCACCCCGGACGATGGGGTAAACCCATCTGGGGGGCCCAGAAGTCAGGGGTATCCGGCGTACTATCGTACTGGTGCAGTAAAGTGAGCCAGATCGTCGAATCACCGGCGAGCGATGACGATTTCGTCGTGTCCATCTTTTCCGGTGCGTGTATGGTCTCCTTCAAAGACTACCTCCGCTCATTCTGTGCGACTCTCCTGATCTGGTAACCCAAGTCCCTCAGGTCCCAGATGAAGAATCATTCCTCGGTAATTTCGGAGAGCATGACCATCGCCTCGCTTCAACTTGACATGGTCCAGCGTCCGAGCTCCATAGCCGGCATATCAATCCGCTTTGACATCATCGAACGCGAGCTCGACACGATCGCATTTCACGTCCGGCAACTCGTCACGTGCAACGAAATGAAACGAGTGTTTTTCCGAAGCATGACCGAGGATGCCGAAGAGATGTCGTTGTCGCGGGATTAAGAACGGGAGCGCGGATCGAGCGCATCTCGCCACCCGTCGCCGACAAGATTGAAGGACAGCACGGTGAGCAAGAGCGCGAGACCGGGGCCCAATGAATACCACGGCACGGTCGTGAGATAGAGCGTTCCTTCGCGGATCATCTGCCCCCACGTCGGTGTCGGTGGCTGCACGCCCAACCCTATGAAACTCAAACTCGCTTCGAGCCTGATCGCCGACGCGGTCCAGAGACTCCCGAAGACAAGCAGCTCACCTAACAGATTCGGCAACAAATGCACGCGCAGAATGCGTGCATTGCCAACACCGACCGTTCGTGCGGCATCCACGAAATCGCGCCGCTTCAACGAAAGCGTCGGCCCATACGAAATTCTGGCGAAACGTGGCGCGATCGTCAGCCCGATCGCAATGATCATCTTCCAGAGTCCCGGACCGAGCACGGCTAAAACCAGAAGCCCGGTGATCAGGTCCGGGAACGAGAGCAGTACATCGGTGAGACGCATGAGTGTGTTGTCGATTTTGCCACCGAAGAATGCAGCGCTGACTCCGATCAGCGTTCCAAGAACCCCGCCGAGCAATACCGAAAAAAGCCCGACCTGGAGCGCGATTCTCGTTCCGTGGATCACCCGCGAAAAGATGTCGCGACCCTTGTCATCGCGTCCGAGAAAATAGCTTGAATCAGGCGGCACGAGCCGATCCCGCACGCTTTGGTCAAGCGGATCGTGAGGCGCAAAGAGTGGGGCGGCCACCGCCACCAATAACAGGATCGCGATCAAGCAAACGCCAACGACCGCGGTGCGATTGCGCGTAAATGCGTGCAATGATCTTCGCCGCCTCGAAACGATGTTTCCCGGTGGCAGATTGGCAGCGATCGCCAGTGACACGGACTCCGTCAAACGCCGCTCCTCTTCTTTTCAACGCGATGACCGGCCGCGCACATTTCAGGCATATCGAACTCGCGGATCAACCATCGTGTAGGCGATATCGGTAATGATGTTGATGACGATGATGATGAATGCGTAGACCACCATGATCGACTGTAGCGCGGTGTAGTCCTTCTGCTTTGTTGCTCCAACCATCAATTTGCCGAGTCCTGGCCGGGCAAAGACCTCCTCTACCAAGACAGACGATCCGATGAGGCTGATCGCGAAGATACCGATCAACGACACGATTGGAATCGAGCCGGCTCGCAACGCATGGTTGATCAGCACCGCCTGCTCCCGGAGCCCCTTCGCTCTGGCCGTTCGTACATAGTCGTCGTTGAGCACTGCGATCATGACCGAGCGCGTCATACGTGCGATGTATGCCATTTCGATAAGTCCAAGCGTGATCGCCGGTAGCACGAGGTGGTGGAGATTGGCAAGCGGATCGGAGAATGCAGGGGCGCCCACGGCTGGGAAGAGATCCCACTTCACCGCAAAGAAATACATGAGCAGAATCGCGAGGTAAAAGGCCGGCAGCGAAAGCCCGATGAGCGAAACGATCCGGCCGATGTAATCCGGCGCCCGGTTCTGCTTGACCGCGGTGATGACGCCGATCGGCACGCCAATGATCAGTCCGAGCAGAATCGAGGCCAGGGTCAATTCCAGTGTGTGGGGGAGTGCGGTTCTGATCTGAAACCAAACCGGCTGGCTTGTCTTCAACGAATCACCGAGGTCTCCCCGGGCCAGATCGGTCAGGAACGTGAGGTATTGCTTCCAGAGAGGTTCGTTGAGTCCCATCCGCTCCTTGAGCGAATCGACGGCTTGCTGAGAGGCATTGTCGCCGAGCATTGCGGTCGCGGGATCGCCCGGCGCAACGCGCACGATGATGAAAATGACCGTGAACACGGCCAGCAAGGTTGGGATGGAGAGCAAAAGTCGCCGGATAATGTGCTTGAGCATGGTCCTTCCGTTGCGACCAGGAATTTACGAATCTGGCCGCAACTTCCACGACCGACATCCTCAGCTGGTCACAGGACCGATATCGCTCGCTCTTCGTCGCAAGTCGTGAATCGGAGTTGAACCACAACGAGTGGCTGTTCGTGAGAGCAGCCACCCGGGCCTAGGTTCTACTCGGTGATCGTGGTTGTTTCGTCGATCCCCGGATAGAGCGCGAGCACCGAGACGAGCTCGTGCCCATAATCGACCTTCGGGCTCCGGACGTAAACCTGGTTCTGGAATTGAAGCGGTATCGCGACCGCCTCGGTCAGAATCTGGGTGTTCGCTTGCTTCCAGAGCGCTTCCTGTGCGGCCGGATCGGTTTCCGCCCGTGCTTGAAGGATCAAGTCGTCCAGCGCACTGTAGCCGCTGAAGTTGGTCGACGGAGCTGACCCGGTGACGACAATCGACGCTGAGTAGAAGAACTGGGTGAGATAGACATCGGGATTTGGCCGGAAGGCGACGTAGATCACGATCGGATTCACGCCTTCCCGGATTTGAGCGTGCATCGTCGCATGGTCGACGACTTGCAGATCGATCTTGATGCCGATCTCATCCAGTTCGGCCTGAAGCACTTCGTAGTTGGACCGGTACGCCGGCATCTCGCTGGTGACCAGCGTCATCTCGAACCCGTCAGGATATCCAGCTTCGGTCATCAACTGCTTTGCTTTTTCGATGTCATGTGGGTAGTCCACACCCGCGGCAGTCGCTTCCTCCTGGGTCAATCCGCCGGGCATCAAGCTCGCGGGCACAACGGAATAGACGATCTCGGAGACCGGAGATCCGTAAAGCGCCTGGTGCTCTTCACGGTTGATCGCGTAAGCGATCGCCTGCCGGACAAGCGGATTGGAGAGGTACTCGTTCTCGATGTTCAGATTGACGAACGCAACTTCGCCTGGTCCGAAGACATCGGCCGTCAATGTTCCCTCGGCATTAATTCGTTCGACCCATTGCGCTTCGCTGAGTCCTGACGCGGCATCGAGCTCTCCGGACTGGAGCGCCAGTTCGCGACTGGTCGCGTCCGGCATGTACCGAATCTCGACGCCGCCGAGCAACGGCGCGCCGCGGAAGTAGGCGTCATTCGCGGTGAGGGTCACATTAGTCTGCGGCGTGTAGGACTCGAACATGAACGGGCCGGTTCCGACAGGATGGGTCTTGATGCCTTCGAGTCCGAGCGCTTCGTATGCTTTGGCGCAGACGATGAATCCGCCGTTGTAGTTCGCCACCTTGGGCAAGAAGAGCAGCGGCGACAACGGAACCTCAGGAGTGATTTTGACGGTCTTGTCATCGATTTTCTCGAAGGTCATACCGGCATAGTCAGCCGCGTAGCCCGAGCTGTCCGCGCTCGAAGACTTCTGCAGCGAGGCGACAACATCATCGGCAGTGAGCGGATACGATTCTCCGCCCTCCCACGGATGGCACATCACGTCGTCGCGGAGCGTGAAGGTCCAAGTCTGCTTGTCGCCTTCCATGACTGGTTCGGGTACTTCTGTGGCGAGATCCGCCTCGATCACCGAGGCATCGCCCGGCTTGAAGCGCACCAACGCGTTGAAGACCATATCGACCACTGTCCGGTCCTACGTGCCGGAAGCGAAGTGCGGATCAAGATTGGAAAGATCCGCTGAGTTGGTTCCAAAACGAAGCACCGGCCGGTCCTGGGCCGATGCTGGGCTCGAGAAAACCAGTACTTGGGAAAGCACCAGCAACGCCGCAACTGAAACGAACATTGCACGAAAACGTCGGGGACGATCCATTTCGTATCCTCCGCTTGTCTCTGCCGTCGAATGCGCTGGGTCACTCGTCATGGGAAGCGACCGTCCGCTTCGACGCGCTATCCGAACCAATCACCGTTGATCAGTTCGTAATCACTCTACCAAAGCCTGTTTCGATCAACCGTGCAGCAGTGCCTCCTCCTGAACGCGAAGCGTCGAGAACCGCCTGCTACGAAACGGCTCAATCGGAAACGAAGAGTGTCCGCTCATGACAAGCTCGGAAATGATCTGACCGGTAACTGGTCCAAGGCAGAAACCGTGACCTGAGAATCCTGCCGCGACAACGAGCCCGTCGATGCCGCTTGATCGCTCAATCACCGGGAGTGCATCAGGTGTTACATCCAGCAGACCGCCCCAGACCCGGGCGACCGGTGCGGTCGCAAAGGCAGGCAGCACGCGGCTGACGCTCTCAACCAGAGCAGCGATCACTGCCGCCGGCGGTTGCAGGAGCTCGTAGCTTTGAGCGACCTCTCTCAATCGGTGCTCCCAGCGCTGCCCACCGCCCGTAAACCTGAGCCGGCCATCGACGTGTTGACGTCCGGCAAGATCGGCTCCCGCCACGCCCAGCACCTGCTTCAGCACAAGCGGCAGTGGAATCGTTTGAACAACAGATACAACATTGATTTGCAACGCAAGATCGATGCTATGAGGTTCCACCAGGCCTGGACTATGTACGCCCGCGGCTACCACCACGACATCTGCCACAATCGACCCATCCGGCGTTTCGACGCCAACCACCCGTCCGCCCGCGGTATGGATCGCTGTCACAGCTGTGCCCGTTCGAATGGATGCCCCGTGACGAATTGCTGCCGAGGCGAATGCCCGCACGGTTTTGGTTGGATTCGCGTGCCCGTCACTTGGGCAGAACGACGCGGCGACAATTGACGGACTGAGCGCGGGCGCGATGTCGCGCACGTTTTGGTTGTCAGACAGGAAGGCCAAGTCGTGGCCTTGTGCACGCCCCGTGGCGACAACCCGCTCGATCTCCGGCACTTGTTCTGGGGTCCGGGCCAACCGGAGATTGCCCTCCTGACGATACTCCACGTCAGCCTGTAGCTCGTCGCCAAGTGTCGCCCAGCGACGAACCGCGGCAACGGCAAGTGGAAGCTCCGCCGGATGACGACCCGACTGGCGAACCCCTGCGAGCGTCCATCCAGAGGCCATGCTCGCCAGCCCTCCTTGTTCCACGAGCGTGACGCGGACGCTGCGGCGTGCCAGCTCATAGGCCGCGGCGGTTCCGCTGATACCACCTCCGATGATCACAACATCCTTCGCCGGCGATCCAGTCATACTCGTCCACTCCTCGCTCCGAGCCTCTCACTCGAGCCAATCAGCCCCGATCTCGAAAAGCCATCTACAGTGATGGTGAGGATTCGTCAATCTTCCCCAAAAGCAAGAGGCCATTGAACCTGATCGTGATGACGAAATAGTCATTTACAAGTGTCGAGACTGGATTAATATGTGAGTCCAATTGCATGGCACAATCCGGCGCGTCGCGATCGTGGTCTTCAGTCGTGTGCCTCCCTTGCGAGGCGCAAATTCATTCGGAGGTTTCGTCAACGTGAGACTCGACACTCCAGGGCGAGTCCTGGTCGTTATGGACCGGGCCCTGATTGCCGAAACGGTTGTGCTAACCCTAAATCACGGGGTTTTTTGGCTCGAGTGACGGCCGGGATCGAAGAGGCAGCCAAGATGGTTACCGGCTGGCAGCCCCATCTTGCGGTCGTCGATATGGACCTTGGAAACTCGCAATTGTTGCACCAAATTGGCTTGGGTCGCACGAACGGATTGTCGCCAATTCCCGTGCTCGGTTTGACCAGACGAGGGGATCTTCCGACCAAGCTGGCGGCATTCGACCAGGGAGTGGACGACATCATGACCGTTTCCTTCTCTCCAGAGGAGTTGTTGGCCGGGGTCGTGACCCTTTCCCGGAGAGTCTACGGCGAACCCATGAAATTAAAGGCCGTGTTGAAGATTGGCGATCTGGAAATTGATATTCTCAATCGTCACGTGCGAGCAGGAGTTTCAGAGCTCTATCTGACCAGTTTGGAGCAGAGCTTGCTCTACTTCCTGGCGGCCAACGCCGGTCGGGTGGTGACGAGAGACGAAATCCTCGATGCGTTGTGGGGCGTCGATTTCGTGGCTGAAAGCAATGTCATCGACCGCCATGTCCGGTCCTTGCGGGTCAAACTGCAAAACGACTGGCGCCGTCCGCGATTCATCGCAACCGTGCCTGGCCAGGGCTATCGGTTTCTTCCAACCTTCGAAGGAAGCGGCCCCCCGATCGGGACGTAATTCGATCTGGCACGTGAGCCCAAACCATCCTACGCTCGTTCAATCACCTACTCCGGGCAATCGGAGTCGGTGCTCTAATGTGCGTTCGCCTACATGTGACCGAGGCATCTATTTAGGAGCTCTTTACCTTATCGCTCACTCTGCCGGCCAAATCGCTGATCTTGTCTTTGGCATCCGCGACGGTCTGCTTAACGGCGCCGGCCGGCCGGTCCTTACCACCTTCTTCTCTCAACTCGGCGTTGTCCGTCAGATCGCCGATGGCCATCTTGCCTCGTCCCCTGGCGTCATCAACCATGTCTTCAACCCGGTCATTCGCTGAACTTGTCATCGCTGGTTCCTTCCTCGTTGGCTGTTGCACCAATCGCCCTGGTCGACCGATCTTTCGGTCAACCGTGACAGAGACCGGTGGAATCGCAATCGGTCCCGTTCCCTATCCTCCAACGCACATCGCGTGCCCGCGGTCTGTAGATTCAGTCGTAGTGCTGCATCGTCGCCAGGATTCGTCGAAGCGCAACGATGAGATGTCGTTGATAGGAGTTCTGTGCTCGACCGGCACTTCTTGCAAGCGCTCGTAAACCGATCAACAGGCTCCAGAGGTGAATCCGAGGCTCGAAGCCCGCCGCTATGCTCGCGCTGTCGCGATATCCATCGATCAGCGAAGGCAACAATGAAGCGGGGATCGTTTCGCCGTCGTGGAGCGCGAAGTGACCGAGATCGTAGAACCGATCAACGCCACGAATCTCGCCGAAATCGATTATTCCCGTGTAGACACCGTTTCGATGGTAGATGTGAGTCACATCGAAGTCGCCGTGCGCAAGGCATGCCTGAAGGGCTTCGAGAGGACCGCTGTTTCGTTCAACAGTTTCCCTGATGGTGCGGATCTCCGAGCTCGAAAAGAAGCTGGAAGTGATTGCCAGATGGGAGTCAAAATCGTCGAGCGCGAAGTCTTGCAAAGACGGTAACTCCGCCTTTAGCCGATCGACAACCGGCTCGTCTCGCCGGATCCAACCGAAGCCGTCGACTTCGATACTGTTGATGATTGCCAGATCGCGGCCGGCCGCTTCGATCACGACAGCGACATCGATCCCGTGATGGTTCGCGCCGATTGGTTCACCTGGAATCTCGGTCGTCACCATGACCGATCGCTGCAGTCGCTCGTTGAATGGGTCGAAATGAACGACAGCCGGCACCTTCGCGCCAAGCGCCAACAGCAGCTCATGAGCGCGGACTTCAGGCGCGAGGCTCGCTTCCGGTCCTTCCGCTAGTCGTAGGTAGAGTGTCGTCCCATCCCGTTCGATGCCGTAAACGGGCGTCGACGTTCCATTCTCTGTTCGCCGAACTACGGGAACCCCAGAACCCGGCAGCACGCCGGCGGCTATTGCGCGAAGCTCTTCTAGACCGTCGACGTCCACCGGTTATCTCCACCGCGGTTCTGCCCTGAGCAACGAACATGACGCAATATCGAGCGCCGTGATCAAAGCCAATATGAGGGATGATAGTGGTCGTGAGTTTTTGAAGCGTTTTTCACCCGCTCGTCGAGCGGGCCGGCAACCAGGAGATGCAACCGATGGCCGCGAACGACCTTCTTTCTGGCAGAACAGCGATCGTGACGGGAGCCGGGAGCGGTATCGGCGCCGCGATCGCCGAAGAGCTGGGTCGATCCGGCGCCTATGTGCTCGTTCAAGATCTCCGTGCAGAGACCGCCGAAGCGGTCGCGGAGAAGATTCGGAATGCGGGTGGTACAGCGGGCTCGATTGCGGGGGATGCGGGCGATCCCGCCGGCGTTCGGGCTGGTGTCGACGCGTTGATGAAATCGCACGGGCGAATCGACATCCTGGTCAACAACGCCGGTGTGCAGTACATCGCGCCGATCGACGACTATCCGCT
Organism: uncultured Sphaerobacteraceae bacterium; assembly: GCA_964371945.1. Classification (GTDB taxonomy): domain Bacteria; phylum Chloroflexota; class Chloroflexia; order Thermomicrobiales; family UBA6265; genus CAYJPA01. The sequence continues at coordinate 37,564 of CAYJPA010000037.1, forward strand.
CGAGCAGTGGCACCGGTTGCTCAACATCCTCTTGACCGGACCCTTCCTCTGGACACGGGCTGTCCTGCCCACCATGCGGAAACAAAAGTGGGGCCGGATCATCAACATTTCTTCCGTCAATGGCAAGCGCGGGGATCAGGGTAAGGTTGCCTACTGCTCCGCCAAGCACGGCCTGATCGGATTGACCCGCACCGCCGCGCTCGAAACCGCGACAGACGGCATAACGGTCAACGCGATCTGTCCTGGCGCCGTTGACACGCCGCTGCTACAGAACCAGCGACGCGAGCTAGCGGAAGTACATGGTATGTCCGAGGAGTCAGTGATCGAGGAATTCTTCATTCCGTCGATACCGCAACGGCGATTGCTGGATCCCAGCGAGATCGCAACGATGGTGCGTCACCTGGCATCGGAAGAGGCGCGCGGCATCACTGGCCAGGCCATCAACGTCTCCGCCGGCCTGATCATGCATTAGTAGGTTTGATCGGACCCGACGGATACACGGGAGTGAATTCCCGTGCTCACTCCCGGAGGTCCCTCCGGGACTCCGTTGCTGTCGTTCTCAGTCCCAGCGGGACTTCCGTGACTGAGCCCGGAATTTATTCCAGGGCCCTGCGGTGTACCTAAACAGCAGTCAGCATCCCGAATTGCGCTTCGTGGAGGCGGCGATAGATGCCGTCGTTAAGCAGTAAATCCTGGTGTCGACCTTGTTCAGCGACGCCCGTTTCATCCACAACCACGATCCTGTCCGCGTTTTGGATCGTCGCCAGCCGGTGGGCGATCACCAGCGTTGTGCGGCCTTCCGCGAGCTCCGCCAGCGATTGCTGGATTGCGCGCTCGGTCTCCGTGTCGAGCGCGGAGGTCGCTTCGTCGAGGATCAAGATCGGCGGATTCTTGAGGAACATCCTGGCAATCGCCAGCCGCTGCTTCTGTCCACCGGAGAGCTTGACGCCACGCTCGCCGATCAACGTGTCGAGTCCATCGGGCAGTTGCGCGATCATCTCAGTTAACCTCGCGCGTCGAGCTGCTTCGAGGATGTCCAGTTCGCTCGCGCCGAGCCGGCCGTAGGCGATGTTCTCGCGGATCGTGCCGGTAAAGAGGAAAACATCCTGCTGCACGATCCCGATCTCCCGGCGTAGCGACGCCAGGGTCATTTGACGAATATCGATACCGTCGATCGTGATCCGTCCGGAATCGATCTCGTAAAACCGCGGCAGTAGCGATGAGATCGTCGTCTTCCCCGCGCCAGAAGGACCGACGAACGCGACCGTCTCGCCCGGATGAATCACCAGGTCGATGTTCCGCAAAACGCTCTGGTGCTCGTTGTACCCGAAGGTCACCTGCTCGTATCGGATTTCGCCCCTCAGGTCTGAGACCTCGATTGCATCAGGCGCATCGACGATGTCCGGTTCGGTGTCGAGCAATTCGGTGTAGCGCCGGAATCCGGCGATGCCCTTCGGATAGGACTCCAGCACCGAGTTGATCTTTTCGACCGGACGGAAAAAGACGCCGACAAGCAGCAAGAAACTGATGAATCCGCCGCTGGTGAGCTGACCGTGGAGCACGAAGTAGGTGCCTGAGACCATCACCGCGAGCTGAGTGAAGCGCATGCTGAAGTAGCTGAGCGTCATACTGGTGGTCATCACGCGGTAGGCTTCCAGCTTGGTTGCGCGGTAACGCGCATTGGCTTTTGCGAAGAGCTGACGCTCGTAATCCTCGTTGGCGAAGGCTTGGACCACCCGGATGCCGCCGACGTTGTCCTCGATCCGGGCATTGAATTCGCCGACCCGCGCGAAGAGCGACCGCCAGGTTCTCGTCATCCGCCCGCCGTATTTTGTGGTAACCCAACCGGTGATCGGCACGATCAGCCCTGTGATCAGCGCCAGTTTCACGTTCACCGAGAACATCAGGATGAAGGCGCCGGCGAAGGTCATCACGGCCACAAAGAGATCCTCGGGACCGTGGTGTGCGACTTCCCCGATCTCTTCTAGGTCCTTCGTCACCCGGCCGACGAGGTGACCGGTTTTTTGATTGTCGTAGAACCTGAACGAGAGCTTTTGAAGATGGTCGAAACTGCGTCTTCGCATCTCGGTTTCGATACTGATGCCGAGCACATGTCCCCAGTAATTGACCACGACCATGAGCCCGGTATTGATCAGGTAGACCGCAAGCAGGGCCGCCGAAGCGAGCACAATCTTCGTCCAATCCTCGTCGGGAAGGAGCCGGTCGATCATCAGCCCGACCGCGATCGGAAAACCCAGCTCCAGCAGCCCGGAAAGCACCGCGCAGGAGAAATCGAGGATGAAGAGTTTGCGATGGGGGCGGTAATACGCGAAGAATCGTCTCAACATAGAGCGGCTAGTGGCTTTCCAGATGGGTGGCTTCAATCATCGATGGGATCACGTGCAACAGCACCGCTCGCCATTCTAGGCCAATTCCGATGGCTTGGCCCGGGTTTCGGCCTAATGCCACACGCATTCGCACCAGCCGGCCAGTGCGGCAGGTCCAAACGGATGCGTCTTCAGTACGACGCCCTCCCCTGCGGTCATCCCGCGTGCTCTTACGAGCGTCATCTGTCAGGTTCGGGGCGCGCCCGCCTACCGTCATGCTGAGGCACGAAGCATCTCTCCGGAGGGCGTTGTCTGCTCGCAGCTCCGCGGCATTCGAACGAGAGCTGCTTCGGGGTCGTCTCAGCATGACGGTGGGAGGGCGAGATTCTGCGATACCTCCGAATGACGAATCGATCAACAAACGGGGAAATCAAAGAGCCCAACTTAATTCGAGTCCCTTGATTAACGCGACCATGATGCTGTGAAGCGGAACCGAGATGCCGAGAGCGGCGGCTTCGCGAACGATGGCGCCGTTGATCACGTCGATCTCGGTTCTGCGTTTCGCATCGACGTCCTGGAGCATCGACGCTCTGCCCGTGCTCCCCTTGGCCAGTAGGCCTCTGATGGCCAAAATCCGTTCTCGGGCATCGATAGCAAGGCCCTTCGCTTGAGCGACGACCACTGCTTCACGGATCAATGACTCGCACATACCCAGAATCGCCTCATCGGAACCCATGGCGCCTGAGTTCAGACGGGTCAGCGCGGCGACCGGCAGCCCAGCGGCATTGATGATCAACTTCTTCCAAATCTCGGTTTTGACATCGGCCGTGACGCTCGTCTGGATGCCGGCCTCATTCATCGCGGCGCCAATGTCCCGCGCTCGAGCAAGCGGTTGATTGTCCAGGTACGGACCTACAAAGGTTGGACCGGAGTTCAGGGTGTGCAGGATGATGCCGGGCCGGAGCACCGTTGCGCCGTGGTAGGTGACTCCCATCGCGAGCTGAGCCGGGTCGACTACTTCAGCCAGTGTGTCCGTATTCCCCCAACCATTTTGGAGACTTGCTACGGTCGTGTCGGGGCCGATCGTGGGCATTGCCAGCTCGACCGCTGAACTGGTGTGGTGAGCCTTGGTGAAGAAAATCGCGGCATCGCACACGCCGATCTTGGCGGCCTGATCTGTTGCCGGAACTCGATAGACACGCGATGTTCCGTTCGACTCTTCGATCGTGAGACCGTTGCGATTGATTGCGTCGATCGCCTCTGTGGCGACATCCAGGATCGAAACATCGTGGCCGGCCGCGCTCAGGCTGCTGGCCCAAACGCCACCCATCGCGCCGGCGCCGCCGACGATCACGAACTTCACGGCAACACTCCTTTGTGGCGACTACGCATCATTCGCCTTCAGTCCTTTGATTCCGTGCGACAGCGCCTGTTGGTAGATTGGAATGTCGATCGAGTAGGAGAACGCACGAAAGCCACGCTTCATCCAATCGCGCGAAACCTCGACAGTCGCCTGCGAAGTGCCCGCGGCTTTGCCGGCGGCGTTGCATGCGGCCACAACGATGTCGAGCGCCTCGATCAACCGTGGATGATTGAACTGGGCCGGAATTCCCATGGTCGTGGTCAGGTCGAAATGGCCAACCCACAAACAATCGATGCCTTCGACGGCCGCGATCTCGGCGGCATTCTGTACGCCGAGCGGCGTTTCGATCATCGCGATCAAAAAGACCTCGTCGTTGGCGCTCTGCATCTTCGCGATGACATCGCCCCCGGTGTAGTCGTCGTGGGCTACCCCGAAGGCGCATCCACGTTTCCCATGTGGCGGATATTTGGCGGACCGCACGATCAACCGGGCCTGATCCGCGGTTTCCACCATCGGCACCATGATGCCCATCGCGCCGGCATCGAGTGGACCCGAGATCAGGTGGTACTGCGTGGCCGGAACGCGAACGAATGGCACCGCGTCGGCCGCCCGGGTGGTCGCCATCAACATGCGGATCTTTTCAATGCTCCATCCGGTATGCTCCAGGTCGTACATCACGAAATCGGCGCCGGCGCTTGCAGCAATTCGCCCGATCCCGGTCGTGGCGAATTCGAGCACGGTGGTTCCAACGACTGTTCCACCCCCGGCAAGTGTGCGTTTGACCCGGTTCTCACGCATCGATGTCTCCTGATAGGCGACTAGATTCGGTCGAAGACGGCTTGAATGACCTCGATACGCCCTTCCTCCAGATTACGCGAGGTGTTTGCCGCCATTGTGTCCCATTCAGATCCGAATAGCAGATGCAATCCGATCGGTTGCGCCACTGGTGGTGGCGCTGCCAGTCGTTTCCGCCAGAATGCGATCGCGGCCGGCGTGAGATCGAACCAAACGACTTCGTTGAAGCCAGACGCCGAGAGCAGCGCTCGAATCTCGTTAGGACGCCGTACGAAACTGATCTCAGGCTCGCGCGCCCAGGGGACAGGAAAGAGAACGGGCGAATTCGGACCGGCCATGACTTCGTGGATCGCGAGCCGGCCGCCTGGTCGAAGCACCCTGTGGATTTCGGCGTAGAGCGCTTCCTTGCCGGCGATGTTCATCGAACTGTGCTGGGTCCAAACGGCGTCGAATTTCCCGTCGTCGAACGGCATGTTCAACGCATCCGCATGTTCGAACGAGACCTTGTCGCTCATCCCGGTCAGCTCCGTCAGCTCTGCGCCGGTTTGGCAATAAGATTCGCTCAAATCGAGCACGGTGACGTGGCAGTGAAGTTGAGCCGCGAGCGTGCGGGCCGGACCGCCGAGGCCACCGCCGGCATCAAGCACCTTGGCGCCGGGCGGCAGATTCGCAAGTTGGATTAGCTGGAGCGTCGCCTCCCTGCCGCCCATATGGAATTGATCGACTGGGTTCAGGTCTTCCGGGATGAGCCGGTCGAGATCCTTGCCCACCGCCCGCAATCCCTCCAAGATGGTTTGGCCGAGATCTTGTTTGTCGTAGTGATGACTGACCAGCTTTGGATCGTGCGAAACAGTCAAGACACACTCCCCCAGTGGCGCGATGTTGGAAGACAAGCACTGAATTTTTCGATACGTACCGCTTCCTGCACATTATCAACGAATTGGGCGTTGGGGGTGAGCGAGAAAAAGACCAGTGACCGCTTTGGTCGGCTCCCGATGTCACACAAGCTCACACTTTGTCACACTTTTCGACGGTGTGGTGGTGTCGGACGATCATGGAGGTGGAGTCGCTGGACTAACGTCCGCGCTTATTGACATAAGTTGGCTTCCCACCAATTCGTGTTGGTCGGTGAAGAATAACTTCGTTTGACAACATTGACGTTGGAAGGCTCGATTCGAACGACCCCGGTGAACCGGTTGCAGCCTTCGGTTCGCTGCCACCACGGGTCAAGAGTGACGAGAAGGTACCGGGGGTGGCGTCTCTTGGCTGCATTGTGGGTGATTGGCGAGGGCAGACCTCCATGTCTGCCCTCGTCATCACCCAACCTCGCATTCAAAGAACCGCAACATTTCCCCACCGTCATTCCGCGGCACGAAGCATCTTCCCGAAGGGCGTCGACTCCTGCCCACACGGCAGTCAACGACCGAGGGTCAACACGGCGGTTGACCCCTACACGATCACACCGATTTGGATCCGCGTCTGTTGCAGGGGCAGACCTCCGTGTCTGCCCTCGTCACGACCTACGCCCGCTTTCGAAGAGCCTGCCGATCTCCCACCTCATTCACAGAGAGTTCTCAAACCAGGCAGCAACACTGGTGAATGTGTTCGAGATTCTCGAACCAGTTCAATCGCCTGGAGGTTTCCATGTTCACCGACAATTCCCGCCCGGCGCTGTCGCTTACCCGGCGCGGCTTCCTTTCATTCTCCGCCGGCGCGGCGGCCCTCATCGCGACACAGCGGCGGTTCTCACACTTCACGAGCAGCGCGCAAAGCGCCACGAGTGGCTCGACCTTCCTGGACCCAAACATCGTTCACGAAATCGCGGCTACCTTCGATCAGACGATCTACGACGCCATGATCCAGACCTATTCCGAAATTGGAGAAAAAGATTGGATCGAGGAACGGTCACCATCGACGGTGCAGCCTATGAGTGTGCCGGGATGCGCCTCAAAGGCAACTCGTCGCTCGGCGGTCTCCGCCCGGCGAACGGAGAAAACGGTCCTCGGACCCAGACGGCGATCGTGGTCGACGGAACTCCCTTTGCGATCGACCCGGACAGCGCTGAATTCCCTGAAATGGACGGCGCTACGGTAGAAGAAACCAACCGGGTTGGTTTTCAAGCCGGCGATCCGCACGGCGGTTGTCGGCTTTCCTGCACCGCCACGGCCATCGAGCACAACGATCGGCGGTTCCGATCTGACGGCCGTCAGCCGCAAAATCGCGTTAACCTTAGTGTCTTCAAGACGCTCTATTGCGATGCTCTGCTGCACTCCAATATGAGCGACGTTGAACGCGGCCTAGTGCCCGCTCAATTGTTCAAGCGTGAAGCGGATCGCGACAGAATATGCCGCCGCGAAGCTCTCCGGCGTCATGCCGATCCGGGGAATATCGGCCTTGTACTTTTCGACATAAGCCGGAATCAAGTTCGCGGCCGGAGCGGACGGGTCGATTGCAGCACTGCCGGTCAACACCACGATGTTCCCGCCGCGGCCATCGCCATCCAGGTTGAGCGACACTCGCGGATTGCGAATGATGTGCGCGAGTTTGGCGGTGTTCGGTTGGCTGTAAATGAGCACCGTCTCGCCGTCCCAAAGAAACCACACCGGTTTCGGGTGCGGCGTGCCGTCTTTGCCGACGGTCGTCAGCCAACCGATGATCTCGTTGTTCAAGCGCTCCTGGACACGAGCGCCGAATGGAGTCGAGGAATCGATCATCATGGAGCGTGTTCCTTTGCAAGAAGCTAGCACGCACGGAAGCGGACGAAAACCGCCCGCTTCCGCCAATACTATCAAGTTGGAAGCATTACCGCCCGCGTCAATGCCGAGTGGAGCTCACGGCCACCGTTACATCGGCGCCGACTTCATCAACCCGAAAAAGGCGCCGGTCGAATCGGCCACGACTCCGATCGTGCCGACCGTCGGTATCTCCATCGGTCCCATCGCGACCTGCCCGCCGAGTCGTTTGACTTCGGCCAGCGCTTCATCCATCGAATCCTGCTTGATCTCGAAGTAGGTCATCCAGGCTGCCGTCGAAACTCCCTCCGGGAACGCCATCACCCCGGCAACTTCGTTGAGGTCATTCTTCAAGAGCGTGTAGGGACCCGTGCCCATATCCGCGATGTAGTTGGTCCAGCCCACAAGATCGCCGTAGAACGTTGCTGCTGCTGCTGCGTCGGCCACCATCAGCTCGTTCCAAATCGGATTCCCTTTGCCACTCTTGAAGTTCGAAGTCGCGGCATCGGGCGGCATGCCCGGTTCATTCGTGATGATGGCAAAATACGCGCCCTGCGAGTCCTTCGCAAACGCCATTCGACCGACGCCGGGGATATCGAGCGGTCCGCCCGCGATCTCGCCGCCGAGCGACTTGATCTTCTCGGCGGTTTCGTCGGTATTCGGAACCGAGATGTAGGTGATCCAGTAGGAATGATCGCCCTCGTGCGGCATCAGCGCGGTCGCGCCGCCGAGACCGTTTGGATCGTCGTTAACCCAGATGTTGTACGTTCCGGCTTCGCCCATATCCATCGGATTGACGGTCCAACCCATCAACGATTGATAGAAGGACTTTGCCTTTTCAACGTCGTTCGAATGCAGCTCGAACCAGATGAACCGAGAGACCACGATGTGTGCTCCTTCGTTATCGCCCTTCACCGGGCGCTACGCCTGTACGGGGCGCACCGTCTGGTATAGCACACTTGTTCGATACGTCAAGTGGTGTAGCCATTAATTCTTGACTGCCTTGAGCCGCCTCTTCTCACATCCTTTAAAGGAAGGGATCCGCGTGAGAGCCAAAAGCCGTCACACGCCTGTCAGCTTGAGCTCGGCCCATCCGCCCTTTGCCACGAAGAGAATCGCGTGCTGCTGGAGCTCGGCGGCAATGGCCAAGCCTACCTCGGGATGCAGGTCGAGAGCGAAAAAACCCTCTTCGCACCAGGCGCCATCGCGCGAACGCCCAACATGCGCCAGCGCAACGATTCCTCGTTCCGCAAACAGGTTTGCCATCCGGGCATTCGCCGTCTCGTTTTCGCCGTCGCTTTGCGGCCGGCTATAGGGATTCCAGCCGGTGATGAAGAGACCACTCGACGCGCCGAGCTTGGTGAAGAGCTGATCGAGTTCAGCACTGTGCTCGTCGATGTGAACGACGATCTCGCGATCGTCATGGAACACGACGAAATCGGTCGCGTAGTAGTCATCAATTGGAACCGGCGCAGTCGTCACGTCGCCGAACCGCGCAAAAACTGGTCGGCGATGAATTGCTTCACCCCTTCCCGGCCGCGCAATCGGAGCCAGATCGGCCCTTCCGCCGGTTCGCACACAAGCTCGAACGTGAAAAAGGGACAACAGTGCCGCTCATCGACCACAAACGCCGCCAACCGCACCAACCAATCACCATCACCCGGAAACCGAAACTCGTACCCGTCGGCGATCTCCCGTGTCTCCAACGCTGCGGCGAAAATCTCGGTCTCGAGTGCGGCGATCCGCCGTGCCTTTGCGGGGTCCGACAACGCGCACGCAATCGGAATCTCATCAATCATTCGTGACTCCCAGCGGCCCAGAGCTTGCCGCTTGTAGCTTGGAGCTTGAAGCTAGGACGGATCCCGCCACGCCCGCCGAATGGTCTCCCCGACCGCGTGCGCCGTCTCTTCGGTCTGCGCATGCAGCGGCCACCGCTCGGTGAAGATCAAGAACGAATCCTCGAGCAGCGCCCTCGACTCCGGCACCTCTGCATTCGGATCGCGAAACGCGGTGTGGTCGGGCATCGCCGCGACCTGCCACCGGCAAACCGGAATCATATGCTCGTCCAGCGCCGCGATCGCGCGATCGCGTGCCACCGCGGACGCCGTTCGCACCCGGAACTTCTGCCAGGAATGACCGGGATCCGAAGCCGGCACGCGCAATCCCGGCAAACCCTCCAGGTAGCCAATTAGGATTGCCGCATTCTTGCGACCCTGCTCAGTGACACTGTCCAGATACGGCAGATGACCCAGCGTCACCGCCGCGCAAAGCTCGTCGATCCGGTAATTGCCGCCCCACCGATCCTCGACAATGTAAGTTCGCGGCGACACTTCGTCCCACTCTTCACCGAAGCGGCGGAGGGTCCGCATGCGCTCTGCCAGATCGCCGTCGTCGGTCACGATCAATCCGCCCTCGCCGCCCGGCAACGCCTTCGTCTGGTTCAGCGAATAACCGCCCGCGAGCCCGAACCGACCGGCTCGTTGACCATTCGCGAGCGTCGACGCCACCGCCTGGCAGGCATCCTCGATGATCCGAACGCCCTCCGGCAGGATCGCCTGTATCCCCTCGAGATCGGCCGGATAACCGTGAATGTGAACAGGCATCACCGCGACGGTTCGCGGCGAGAGCACGCGCTGAACCGATTCCACCGTCAGGCAATAGGTGGCGGGATCGATGTCCGCGAAGATCGGGGTCGCGCCGGCCATGATGATCGGGAAGACGGAACCGGAAAAGGTGAAGGCCGGAACGATCACCTCCCGACCAGCAACGCCCAATGCCGCCAGCGACATGTAAAGCGCGGCCGTTCCGCTGGAGCAGGCCAGGGTGTACGCGGCGCCGGTCGCATCCTTCCATGTCGCTTCGAGTGCCGCTGTATTCGGTCCATCAACCAGCTTGCCGATCCGCAAGCTCGTTTCGATCAACTCCAGCGAATGCGGCCGGAACGGCGGCCAATCATTGAACGCAAAGCTCATGGCATCTTCCCTTTGCAACCTGGCTCCGAAGCGCGAGCATAGCAAACACTCCGCGTTTTCGGGACCCAATTCCTCGAATCGCCGGCCGCACACCCGGTAGTCGCGCGATTCATCGCGCCCGCATCAACAATCGACGTGAGCAATAATGAATCATGCATTCTTAACCAGGGTACCAACATGGATCGTCGATTCGAATGGCCATCGCGTTCTCAGCGCTGGAGGCGCTTCGTTGGAGTAGCCGGGGATCTTTAGTCCCCGGCGATGCGCGAGTGACGAGAGTCCAATCGCCGGACGAAACAAATCGCGCGGCTACATGTTCGTTGGCGACCACGTTGTTTCGGAGTCGAGCGGATAGATCGGGCGACGGAGCCGGACGTAGTCGAACGTCTCCAGCCGCGGACTGCTGATGCCAGGCGCGTCGACCTCGATCACCTTGGTCGCGATCGGCTCGAACGCGGCTCGGAAATGCGCGGCGCTCTTCAGCACCAGAATGCGCCGCTGCGTCGGTTCGATTCCGAACGCGCGAAAATAGTTCAGATCGTATGGATGCCCACGCAACTCTGTGAGCTGCAGCTCGATCCCGCCCCGGCCGCCGATCTCCAAGAGCACGGTTCTCCCGCGACTCGACAGCGTACCCGAACCCATCACCCCGCCGATCGTGAACGACCCCTCGTGAATCATCCGGACCACGCCGGTCACCTCGATCGGTGCGCCGTGCCGGCGATCGTGCTTGCCGCCAATCGTCAGCGTGACCTCGCTCCCAACCCCAGCGGCAATGCACGCGGCAACGGCTTCCGCATCCATGATCTGCGCAACCGCGGCTGATTTCGCGTTTGCCGCAATCAGACCGCGCAGCACCTCCGTGCCGTCGCCCGCGGTGCCGCTGGCCCCGGAATCAGAGATGTCGGCCAGCACATAGACACTGCCTTCCTCACCGGCCATTGCCTCGGCGACAGCATCGGCAATTGGCATCGGATGGATGGCGAAATCGGCGCGCCGCTCCCAGCAAATCGCTGCTAGCTCGTTCGCGTACTTCCGGGCGAGCGCCTGATCGCCATCGGTCACGACAATCGTCGCAACCCCCGTGAATGGCACATCCGCGAACGGAAAGCCGCCGAGCACGGTCGCCGAGAGCACGCCCGGTTCGCGCTCGATCTCGCGGGCGCGGTCGATCGCGATCTTCAGCGGCGACTGCCAGGTGGTGACCATCGACTGGTTCGGCGCGATCAGCGGCAACCGCGTGTGCGCCATCGCCGGTTTTACATCGCCCTTGATGGTCGACTCCAGGATGCGCAGCGCTTCGATCCCCGTATTCGGCATATCGGTGTGCGGGTATTCCTTGTACCCGACAAACGCGTCGCAGAGCCGGATCATCCCGTCCGAGAGATTCGTGTGCAGATCGAGCGGCGACACGATCGGCATCTCTGGTCCAACCACATTGCGCACCGCCGCCAGCAGCTCCCCTTCCGCATCGTCGTTGTCCTCGAGCGCCATCGCGCCGTGCAGATCGAGAAAGACGCCATCGACCGGCAGCGCCGCTTTGATCCCGCCTACGATCTCGTCGCGAAGCGTATTGAAGGCGTGGCGACTTACCCGTCCGCCCGGCATGACCGAACCAAACATGGTCGGAATCAACTCGACCCCAAGCCGCTTCGCTTCCGCGACCGCGCCGCCGTAGACCGTGCCGGTGCCTTCGAGATCGAGAATCTCCTGCCCTCGGTACAAACCGCCGAACCCCGGCCGCGCGAAATCCTCGAGCGTGGTCGGCTGCCACTGAAACGTATTGGTCTCCTGGGCAATGCCCCCGGTCACGATGCGCACACGCTTCTCCTTGTTGAGTCACTTCTCATTGTGCCGGAAGTATCGCCGAAAGAGACCCCTCACCACTTGCTGCACCCATATCGCACCCGCTAGGCGTGGCAGGAGAAGAATTTGCTTAGAGGTGCCTATAACTTCGGTGTCGACAATCGCGGCCGCGTTCCTCCTTTAACCCTGGGCTCCGAAGAGCGTGCCGCTGGGTGTAGCGCAAACTGGGTTGGTTTGAGAAGGCTCAAAAACTGACCGCGCAATCTTCAACGCTCGATTCCGTAGATCACTTGACATTCCCTGACTGTTTGATCTTGGGGGCCAAGAGCTTCAACCGATTATTCGACCGCGATTACGCAAAAAACGTCCACGCAATCGAAAAGAGTCGATTCGGCAAGCAAGTTGCTTTGACGTTCCAGCCCGGTGAAGCAGGGGTGCCGAGATTAGTGCGGAGATCAGGGCGAACTCGTGGGAATTGCGAATGACCTGACCCCCGGGGTGAGATGGCGACCACTCCGGCCGACGGGAGGACGATTCCGGCGGCCCCACAAGGCCATGGGCGGCGTTCCCGTCAAGCGCCTCATGGCCGGATGGGATGCCGCCTGCCTCCTCTCTGTCATCGGCCATTAGGTTGCGATGACCCGCATACCTGATCCGCTAACGATTGCTGTGCGTTAACCTGTGGAATCCGTGTGGCGATGTGGGTCGCCTGGACCGACAATGCCGCACGCGTGGCCTTGGCTGCGACGTGACGCATTCCTACCTCGCCAACCCGTCTTCCGGCAGAACGAGGAGTACCGACCATGGAAATCGACCGATTCGACCGTCTTGCCCGGATCGTGGGCGGGGCCGCTTCTCGCCGTCAGATAATCCGCGCCGTTCTCGGCGGTGCCGTGGCCGGCGTTGTCCATCTTGGGCGCGCCGACACGACGCTGGCCCAGGATAAGGGCTGTTGCCGCTGCCTGAACCGGTTGCGGACAAAGACGACCTGCACGAACGAGATCGGCCAGCGGGAGTGCAAAATCCAGTGCGAGGCGACGGGAGACGACGAGGTCTTCTTCAGCCGGCGGCACGTCTGCTCAAGGGGAGCCGAAGGCAACCTTGCCTGTCGCTTCAAGCAACCGACGGTGGAGGTGGCCGACGCCGGCTGCGCCACCGACACGGAGTGCCCCGAAGCGACCTTCTGCGCTGTCGCCGCCTGCGTCGCCGCCGAGGAGGAGACCGCTGTCGCCGCGGGGGCTGTTCGGGCGATGCAGGATGAGCCAGTCGCCACCGAATGCATTGAGACTGCCGTCTGCTGCTCCGAGGGCGACCGCTGCGGGGCGGACGGGACCCTCTGCTGCGCCGACGGGACGTACTGCGATGGGAATAGCGAGTGCGTCCCCGTTCCCGAGCCGACGATCATCTACGACCCGGTCGCGATCTCCGCGGGCCTCGGCGGACTGCTCAGTGGCTTCGGCGCCATCGCCCACAGCTTCATCACCGATCCGGTCGCGTTGATCCAGCGGCGCATCTTGCCCGAGGGCGACCCCCCGTCAGGCTTCGCCGGCGTCTTCGCCAGCTCCTGGGCGTTGGAGGACGACGACGCCCCCGGCGAACTGGAGTTTTCCGAGGCAGGCTACCTCAACACGTACTACTTCAACGGCGCTGAGGCGGCACGCGACTTTTACGCCGCCGAAGTCGACCGCTCTGCCGCCCTCGGCGCTTACAGCGACGTGACCGGCGACGCGAGGATCGGCAACCGGAGCACCATCTGGACCGGCGGGTTTCCCTACGGCGACAACGCCTACCTCAATCGCGACCTGACCCAATGGACCCGCGACAACGTCGTCGAGGTCTTCACGCACGACGCCTTCACGGCGGAGGCGGAGCCGGCCGAGACCGAAGCCGTCGTGAAGTTCGGCCAGTCGATCGACCGTCTACTGCGCGGCGCCAAGACCAGCTCGTCCGCAACGAACAGAATCCCGGTTGTCGGCAGCCCGACCGAGACCAATGTCACGATCCGGCGCTGGCCGACCGCGGAGCAGCTCGGGTACAAGCAAGCGGATGACTCCGTTCAGCGGGATGCGCTCTTCGCCGGTGACGCAACAAGCCTCGTACAGATCAACTACCAGACGATGATCGGCGGACAGCCGTTGGTCGGCTTTGGTAGCCAGCTCGGCTTCATCGACGAGCAGGCGGCAAGAGCATGGCTGAACAATTCCCCAACCGCATTCGTCCAACTCGACCAGGCCAACGACATTCTAGAACGCCAGTATCTCGACAGTTTGCCGCCCGATTTCTTCGGCGGACGGGAGTTCTCTGCCAACGCCTTTCTCTGGAACGTGCCGACGGGACTTGTCTCCGGAATGGAGTCGCGTGTGGTCGACGGCTCCATTGTCTCGACGTTCGCCTTCGTCAATCCGACGCCGCTGCCAGAGGCGACGAGACTTCAAGATCTATTGGGCGGCGCCGAGGACAGCGAGGACATGCAGCTCATCGGCATGTACCTGAGGAACGGCTACTCGAACGACAGGATCTACTACGAGCTGTTTGGAGGCGACATCAGCGACCACCCGGAGTTTTTGGCGGCCCTCATCGCTCATCGGGTGGCGTACTACACGGACATCCCGGTTGAAGAGACGGCGTCGAACGAGGACGAATCGGAGCCAAGTTTCGTGGGGGAATGGATCGAGGAGGCAGTAACGATGTCGTAATCGTCGTCCGGCCGGACGGGGACGGAGCAATCGGGCATTCGTTCCGACACGGTCGCACGCCACGCTTCCGTCTGGAGCTAGACCACCCAGGGGTACACGGGGCTGAATCCAGCCAGCCCCCGAAGGCAACTGGATCGACACCCCCTCACCTGAAAGCGGGTGAGGGGTGACGGCGGAGTCGCTCTTCGCCCATGAGTGGGACGGATTGCGCCGCTTTCAGATGCGCGGACTGGAGAACATCAATTCTCAGCTTCACGTGATCACCACAGGCCAGAATCTGATGCTCCCGCTCAGCAACAACCGCTGGGACACCGCCCATGATCGGGTCCGCTTTGCCAGAAACTGCATTCGTCCTTTTCCAACAAGCAGGACCGTGATTGAAACACTTTCCGCTGTCTCGAAACGGCGAACTCCACCGCGAGCCGTGGCCCCTATACTGCGGACATGCACGGTCCTGAACTGCCGCCACCAGGCACGAAACTGTCCCCCAACGACCACGGCACCATCCGACGCGGCACCCTCGCCGATGCCGATCGCATTGCGGACGTCTACGTGCGGACGAGCAGCGTGGCCGAGCGCGGGTATGTTCCGGATGCCGAGCTCGATGCAATGACCCCGGACGACTACCTGGAGAGCTGGCGCCGCCGCCTCGGGTCGCCGGAGCCGCACGCCACTTGGGTCGCCGAGATCGACGACGAGCTGGTCGGCTTCTGTTATGTGGAGCCGAGCCCAGACGACGACGCGACGGCGGAAACCGGCCATGTGGACATGCTCTTCGTCCTACCGGAGCACGCCGGCCATGGGATCGGAGCGCGGCTCCTCGCGGAGGGCGTCGCCTATCTCGGTACGCGCGGCTTCTCGGAAGCGACCCTCTGGGCGCTCGAGGTCAACCACCGGACGCGGCGGTTTTACGAGCGCGAAGGCTGGACCGCCACCGAAACCCGCAAACGATACGACCAGGAGGACTACGCGATCGA
>CAYJPA010000038.1:0-51873 GCA_964371945.1 uncultured Sphaerobacteraceae bacterium
TCTGCTTGGAAGGCAGACACTCTACCAACTGAGTTACCCCCGCGAAGCGCTGCCCCCAATGCAAGAAGCTCAACGCCGCCGCGAAGTATACTCCAATCCACGTTCGATGTTGATCGATTGTTCAGCCGGCGACGCATGCAATGTCGCGTGCTGCCTGCCCGAAACTGAGTTTGGGTTGGGGTACCAAGGAGTACGCGTTCGCCATGCCGGAAATCGCTCGGGTCGTAATTGAGACGACTGCCGGAAAAATCGAAGTTGAGCTTTACCAACACGCTGCCCCGATTACGGTGACCAATTTTCTGCACTATGTCGAAACCGGCGCCTACAACGGCGGGGTCTTCCATCGCACCGTCACCATGGAGAACCAGCCCAACGATCGAATTAAGATCGAAGTCATCCAGGGCGGCATCAATCCGAACCGCAAGGACGAGATCGATGACCCGATTCCGCTCGAGCGAACGAACCTGACCGGATTGCGTCATATCGACGGCGCGATCTCGATGGGCCGCTCGACGCCGGATTCCGCGGACACCGAGTTCTTCATTTGCATCGGCGATCAGCCGGAGCTCGATTTTGGCGGCAAGCGCAATCCCGATGGTCAGGGATTCGCCGCGTTCGGTAAGGTTAGCGCGGGCATGGATGTTGTCCGCGTCATTCAACAAGCGCCACGGGAAGCACAGAAGTTCACGCCACCGATTCCGATCCAACGGATTTCCAAAATCGGCTGAAGCGATTGGCCGCTACCCTGCAGGTTGTCTTCCCAAAGCATGCAACCAAAGGACTCGGGGATGTTCCGATAACGATCACCGAGTCTGCTTCGGCCGGGAACGGGCCCTGAGTACGTTGTCACTTCGGTGCACTGAGTGCCGCATTTCGGGTCTCTGACGGTCGTGCCATGCTCATGAAATCGTGAGATCCTGAGACTTTCCAACATTCCTGATTTCGCGTACTGCACGCCCCACCACGCCCAGGAGCACGAGCCAGAAAGCAATCCCAAGAACGGCGAGGGAAACCGCCAACCACTTGCCGACTGAAACGAGCGGTAGCGGCGGCGAAGCGAACGGGAGAATAACTTCCTCGGGAACGAACGTAACCTGGGCCTCACTTGAGGCGTATTCCGCGTCACCGGCGAATTTTGCATTGAGCGTATGCTCGCCTGTCTGTGAAGGCTGGTAGATCACAGACGCGGTTCCTTTCCTGTCCGTTGAGTCCACCCCCAGGCTTGCTTGCCGTGATCCAAAGAACTCGACGTCCTCGACGAACGTTACAGTTCGCCTCCCGACGTTTTTGCCATCATCGGTGGTGAGCACCGCGGTGATGGAGTATTGACCATCCACAGGAACGCCGAGATCATCTTGGGCCTGCGCCATGATCAGCTCGATCTGGGTTGCTTTCGGATCATCCTGTGCGGTCGCCGTAAGGTAGATGCCCGCTCGTGCAATCAGGACGGCAATCACGAACGCGGCCAGCGTTAGTCGCAGGAGTTTCATCGTCTCGCTCCTTCTGCATGAAACGACGGGCGCGCACTGGCAAGTGGGGGAACTCTGACCGCTGACGACTCTGATGCCGTGATCTCTTCCATCTCGTCGATCGCGAGAATTGGAAAAGCCTTGAAGAATAGCATCAGAAGCAGTGGAATGGCGGCCGCCCCAGCGACGGTGACGGCGACGGCGACCCAGGTCAGTTCGAAGCTGCCCCAGGGTCCCTGTATCTGTGGATTCGTGGCGGCGGGCAACACGATGAGCAACCGCTTCAGCCACATCCCAACGACAACCAGTCCGGCGGCGCCAACGATCACCGGCACCTTTCTCGTCTTGGGGAGGCCGATCAGAACCAGCGGGGCAAGGCCAGCCCCAACCACAAAGAGCCAGAAGTAAGCGGCGTATCGCCCGGTAAGCAATTCCTCGAGAAGCGGGGTCATTTCCTCGGTCTGTTTGTACCCTTCAACCAGCAGTTCGGTGAAGGTGAAGTAGAGATAGGCAACGCCTAAGGTAATCATCAGGTAGCCCAATTTGAGGAAATGGGCCGGCGCGATCTGATTTTCCAGGTGGTAGGCATTACGGAAGCCGGCGACAACCAGAATAACCATGGCGATGCCCGAGTAGAGGGCCGCGATCACGAAATACGGTCCGAAGATGGTGCTGTTCCATCCGGGACGTGTGGTGACCGCAAACGCCCAACTGAGAACCGAGTGAACGGCCACAGCGAGCGGGATGATGATGATTGCGACGGTGGTGATCGCTCTGGCGAGGGAGTGACGTTGGTCTGGTAGTCCCCTCCAATTTAATGAAAGGGCGCGGTAGAACCTGCCTCTCAAACCTCGACCCTGGTGAAGCCGGTCATTCACGATGGCAAGGTCCGGGATGAGCGGGAGATACAAGAAACAGAGCGTGGCAGCGAGGTATGACGTTATCGCAACGAAGTCCCAAACGACAGGCGAACTGATTTGCGGATGGACAATCAGTCTCCACATTCGGATCGGCTGTCCAAGATGTACGACCGCGTAGACCATGCCGACAAGAAGCGTGACCAGTGCCATCGCCTCCGCCATCCTCGTGATCGGAGCGCGCCATTTGGCATCCGTCAGGCGGAGGATCGCCGAAACGAGAGCGCCTCCGTAGCTGAAGCCGATGAAGGCCACGAGATTAGCCTCGTAAATGCCCCAGAACGCGTGATCGCTGTAACCCGCGGCGTCGAGGCCGCGGCTCAACTGGATGATGTAAGCGACCAGTCCGACGCCAACGAGAACGGCGAGTGTTGCCGCGATTGCCCAGAACCAGCGGCCGGATTTCACCATAGGACGCACCGCGGCCTCGCGGATTTCTTCACGAATCGGTACGGCAAATGAATGCTTCATGCTCAACTCCTTCGCTTATGCATGGAGTGAATGGCGAGCTAATTATCCGTGTAGTTCTGGCTATGACCGAGGATGTAGTACACGCGTGGACGAGTGCCGAGCTCTTCACGGTAGCGAATCGCATCGTTTTCCCTAAGGAAGGTGGAGAGCTTCACTGTTTCGTAACCATTCGTGGCTACGTCAGCATTTTGATCGGCGATGTATAGGGCGCCCATCCGGCATCCCTCGACGCAGGCCGGAAGTTGCCCCGTTTGCTCGTAGTGGACACAAAGAATGCATTTTCCGACGGTGCCTTTGATCTGAGGAACCGGGAATTCCGGCATCGGATTGTCGAACTCCGGCGGTGGTTCCGGGGGATCGCCCCAATTGAAGTAACGGGCCTCATAGGGGCATGCGGCCATGCACATCCTGCATCCAATGCAGGTCTTTTGATCGACAAGAACGACGCCTTGATCGTTCATGAATGTCGCACCGACGGGGCAGACCTTTTCGCAAGGTGGGTTTTCGCAATGCATGCACAAACGGGGCATGAAATATGGCTGTCCACTGACACTTGTCATGCGATATACATTGATCCATTTTTGGTCAGGCGAAAGAAAATGCGTTTGCTGGCATGCCTTGGTGCATTCGTTGCAGCCGTCGCACAGTCGCATATCCACAACAAATGCCCACTGGCGATCGAGGGTCGTTTCATCGACGATCGTTTGACCGTCAGCACCTGGCGTTGCCGCCGCCGGGTGAATGTGCGTCGGGGTCGCTGCATCGTCCTGTGCCAGTATTTGTTCGACACCGGAGGTTGCAGCCAGTACGCCGGCGCCAATCGCCTTGATGAGCTGTCGCCGCGATAGATCCGACGGTTCTCTGCTCTCGGTCTCTGTCTTCATGGGCATTGCTCCCTTGTTCGGAGCATATTGGGCTTCGTCTCGTCCAAAGCACGTAACGGACTTCGACCTGAATGCATCAAACGCGTAACGGCAGGCGCAGGACCCGGTGAGCGACGACCCGAAGCCAGCAACTGGGCTGGGTGGTATGCCGGCATTTGCTTTGTCGCTAGAGGGTTGATTTTCGGGGTGCGGACGCCGCGATACTGCCGAGTTGAGACGGTTTTGTGACACAACCTGTCCCGTTGCGACGTTGCCTGAACACCTAGAGCGTAGTCTCTCCACCAATAGGCAAAAAGCCCAACGCGCAATCGAACTCGTGCGCTTCTTGTCGTGAAAGGAGTCAACTTGTTGGGAGAACTGACCGACGGGTTCTTGCGACGCCTCTCCCGGTGGAGCAGGCACGAAGGAGATTTCCGATGGATCAACAAAGCACATTGCACTCGGTGGTTACGACAAACCTGACGCGGCGGCGCCTGCTTATTTCCGGGCTGGCGGTCGGCACAATTGCCAACGGGGCCCGGTTGGCCGGAGGAAGCCCCGTCGCGGCCCAAGCGACGCCTGAATCCGCTGCAGAGACTCTATATATGGTCAACGCGGCCGACTACGTTTCGGCATTCGATTGGACCACCAAGCCCGCGGTCGGCGTCGAGGTGAATGAGACCGCCTTCACTCCAAGCGAGCTAACGTTCGAAGTCGGTATCGGGTACGAGTTCACGATCACGAACACAGGGACGGAAAAGCACTTCTTCACGGCCAAGGACTTCATGTTCGAGGTCGCGACCCGCAAGACTGAAACCGCTCAGAGCGAAGTCAAGTATCCGTATTTTGACTCGATCGAGGTTTTTCCGGGTCAGTGGGTGGAGTTCTACTTCATCCCAGTGGCGCCCGGGACGTACGATTTCACGAGCGGAGCCGAGGGAGTCACCGAAGGCGTGGCCACCGGCACGATCACGGTGACCGGCGAAGCGATTACTGAACCCGTACCCGTCTTTGCACCGATCTCAGAAGGCACATGGGTGCAGGACGGCGCGGAACGGGTTGCGGCAGCCGACTGGGCCGCGGCGGAAGTTGTTCCCGTGGAGCTCGGTGAATACTTCTTCAAGCCTGACATGGTCACGCTCAAGGCCGATCAGGCATACAAGATCGAGCTCAAGAACACCGGCACCAAAAAGCACGAATTCGGCGCCGTCGAGTTCTATCTCACCGCTGCGGTGGGCAAGGTCCAGGATGCCTCGGGCGAATACAAAGGGCCGCTGCTCACGGTGGTCGAGGTGTTCCCGGGTGCTCAGGTGGATCTCTATCTGATCCCGACCGTGGCCGGCGAGTACGAGCTCTTCTCCGAGATCGAGGATGACTACGAACAGGGAATGATCGGACAGATCGTGGTCGAGAGCGCCGGCTAGGCCGACGCGTTGCGATTTAGCTTGCAAGACAATCGCCGGCCCCAGACACCTGGGGCCGGCGACGGTCTTTCGTTGAAGATCAAGCGGACCCGTGCCGGAAGAGATGGCATCGGCATTCGTTGGAATGCATAAGCGATGCCGGCCGCGCACTCATTCCACGTCTGAACGGCGGGGACTGAAGGACGATGGCCGCCGGGAATGCTCAAGCAATGAGAATTGGTGATAATGCAAATAGATTTGAGAGAAATATGGTCGGGGTGAGAGGACTCGAACCTCCGACCTCAGCGTCCCAAACGCCGCGCGCTACCGACTGCGCCACACCCCGCCGGATTTGTGATCCGACAGGCGAGTATAGACACTCCGGCAAAAGAGTGTCAATGTCTGATGTGAATAGGAGATTATCTCTCGGAAATTAGATTCTAGCAAACAGCCGGTCATTAATCCGATTCAGCTGCCTGTTCACGAAAAGCGAGTCCGAGGGTAACTGACGTCCGTCGACTCGCAATCGGAAACGCTTACCGCGTTCATGTATGGCGCGATCTACGCGATGGAGCGCAAGTTGCTGTCCCTAATTTCACGCGCTTCACGGATTTTGTTGACGCTGGCGACTCTTGCGGCCTTCGCGGTGCAGGCCGGAGCTGTGCAGGCGCAAGACGATATGGCCTCAGGAGTCGACGGCGCGACCTACACCAGTCCGACGTTTGGCTACACCTTTGAATGGGATGGCTCCGTTTGGGAGGCGGCTGACGAGCTCAGCGAAGACGGCTACGGCGATCTCTATCTGGCCTCGGAGACCGCGGATCTCTATTTCGAGGGCATGTATTTCTACAAGGGTGATCCGGACCAGTGCATCGAGGGTGAGCGCGCCTTGAACCTCGATGAAGGTGGTCTCGGCGATCTCGAATCGGTGACCGACGACTCAGGAGCGGAGATCGGTGAATCGACCGGTGACAACGCCTATGCACTCTTCGGTGTCGCCGCGGCCGCAGATGGGTCGTCCGACAAGCTCATTGTCTATATCGAGTGCCAGGCGATCGTGCCGGAATCGGCCGTGCTGGTGGTCACCGCCCTCTTTGCCTCTGATGACGAGCAAGCTCTGGAGGACATCCAGGCCGTGCTGGATACCGTCGAGATCGGAGCCGGCGGCGAACGCACATTCGATTCATCCGATCTCGAGCAAATTGCGCGGGACTCGGGTGCGGACATCAATGCGTACTGGAGCGGCATTTTCGAGCAAAACGACCTTGAGTAGGTCGATCCGGCCCTCATCACCTTCCAGGGACCGGTCGAAACCTAGTGCGGGAACGCGTTTGGGGGAGAATCCGGGCCTTTCTACTGTCCAGCCGATCAGAGCGCCTATATCGATATCGACTGTTTCGACGTCGAGCTGCTTCCGTTGGGAATCGTCGTGATCCGCGTGGTGACGGCGCACGAGATCGCCCACCACGTGCAAGAATTGCTGCAGTTCGAGGGCCGCGACGCGACCACCCGCGGAGGGCTGGGAAACAGCAAGGCGATCGAGCTACAAGCAGATTGCTTGGCCGGAGTTTGGGCCCAGGATGCCGCCGAACGTGGTGTTGTCCCGGCCAGCGACATCTAGCGCGTCGAAGTCGCGGCGACCGAGTACTTCGGCGATCCGCCGGGGACGCCCATTGACGATCCCGAAGCCCACGGAACCGGCAAAGAGCGCGACGAGATGTTCACCGTGGGGTTCGAGGAAGGTATCGACGCCCGCGGTCTGGCGTAGCGCACTCGATCCGTGAGTGTCTGGAGCTGCAGTGATGAATGCACTTTCGGCATTGCCGAAGCCGATTCTGCTCGACGGTGGAATGGGGCGAGAGCTTCGATTTCGGGGCGTCGAGATTTTGACGACCATCTGGTCGGCAAACGCACTGCTGACCGCGCCGGAGGTGGTGCGAGATATTCACCGTGACTACATCGACGCGGGGGCCGATGTCATTACGACCAACACGTACGGCATTATTCGGCACGAGCTGGCAAGGGAGGGCATCGAAGAGCGTTTCAAGGAACTGAATGAGCTCGCCTGCCAACTCGCGGTCGAGGCGCGCGATGCGGCCAATCGCCCAGTGCTGATCGCCGGATCGTTGCCGCCGCTCAACGGGAGCTACCGCCCGGATCGCGTCTGGCCGTTCGAAACGATCGAGCCGCTCTACCGGGAGCAAGCCGAAATCCTCGCCCCGCATGTCGATCTCTTCATCTGCGAAACAATGGCGAGCGCCGCGGAGGGATTCGCTGCCGCGACCGCGGCCTGCGGCACCGGTAAACCGGTTTGGGTGTCGTGGACGCTGCACGAGGACCGGTCGGGCCGATTGCGAAGCGGCGAGTCGATCGCTGAGGCGAGGGCCGCGCTCGACGGGCTTCCGGTCACGGGGTTCCTGGTCAACTGTTGCGCTCCGGAGAGCATTTCGAACGCCATGGGGGAGCTTGTCGCGACGGGCGCGGAATTTGCCGGTGGCTACGCGAACACCTTTACGCCGGTGCCTGAGACCTGGACGCTTGATGGCAGCGAACCGACAAGCGGGCTGATCGGATTGCGCGAAGATCTCGATCCTGAAGCGTATCGCGGTCATGCCAACGTTTGGCTCGATGCTGGAGCAACAGTGATCGGAGGCTGTTGCGGAACGCGTCCGGCGCACATCCGGCGGTTGAGGGAGCTCATCGAGTCGCGGGCTGCTGTGGTTTGAGATGACCGGCCGCGAAGTTGCGAGTGGATTCGGCAGGCAGACATTGGTTCCCCTGTGAAGAGTGACTAAGCAACTGCTCTGGTTGGTTAGGTAGGAATAGCCGGGTCGAGGACGCGGTACACAATGGTGTTGCCCGACTGGAACGCGATTTCGAGGTCGGTGCCGACCATTAGCGCGAAGGCATCTATACCGTCCTGCGAGGCGAACAGTCGACTGCCGAGATACGAATAGCGTTCGACATCACCGACGATGACGTATTGCACATCGTATTTGCGTAGGATCTGCATTTTGAGCGCGGGATCGGCCGAGTCGTAGAGCTCGATCACCTCCACCCAGCGGGAATCGATGCCCTCCGAGTAGCGCTGTTGACGTTCGTGGCGGTCCCAACCGAGGATGGTTGGCAGACCCGTCGCGATCGAGAAGCGCGAACCGTTGCCGCGATAGGGCCCGATGCTGGCTTCCGCGATGACGGGCGTCCCGTCAACGTTTTCGTTGAGCCAATTGATCGCGTCGAGATCGCCGGCGAACGAGATCACTCCCTGGCCGTCCGGCCGGTCGATGGTTCCGTAGCGCATCCAGTCGAGCGCGTTCAGGGTCGTAGGGCCGGGGTGGCTGGGGAAGCGGAGATCGAGTCTCGGAACCGTCGAAAAGAGCGGGAACATGAGCATCGCTGCGACCAGAACGACTGAAATCCCGACTCCTGCCTGCAACCAGCGCCGGCGAATCATTTCTTCGAGTCCCCTGTTCGGTTCTTCCATAGCGACATCAACGCGCTCTTCGGGCAACTCAACCGCGTCATCGGGGAATTCAACCGGCTCGTCGACGCTATCGACTGACATGAACGATTCTGGCGCCTCGCTTTCGACAATCGGGGCATCTCGTGACAGCTCCGCGAGCTGCCTGATCATCGTGCTCAGGAGAACCGCTGCGGCGACCGCAAAGAGTGTCCACGACTGGTTGTAGAACTTGAAGACGGTGTTCATCCGGTACCAGGTCGGGTCTTGCGCCAGATCGTCGGCCAGGAAGACGATCTCCACTCCCGCGACGATCGACGCACCGGCCGCGATTAGCAGTCCGGTAAACCGGGCTGACGCCGTTTCGCCTGTGAGCCACAGCGCGGCTCCAGTAGCGATGAACGCGGTTGCGAGCGCCACGGTTTGGTGGTTCGTCAGTGCCATGACCAGCGCGATTGCGCCGCCGGTCGCCGCAACGATGATCGCGATCAAGATTGAATGGCCCTGTTCGATCTCTGACATCAATGCGGCATTCAGTGACGCGGCAGTGAGCACCGCTATTGCCGCGACCACGACCAACACCCGTATCCAGTGCGATTCGCCGGCACTGAAGATCGAGATAGCCGCGAATCCGGCGAAGAAGACGGTGATGATCGCCGGGTCGGCGATCGCGATCGCGCGCCAACGAACACCACGCGAAACGGAGCAAACAACCACGCCGAGCGCGATGATCGTTAAGAATCCGCCGAAGTGGGTGGCGAATTCCGCGATGCCGGTTTGTGAGCGAGCTCGCTCGAGCGAACTGTATAGCGTGACATAATGCGAGAAGAATGGCTGAAAAAGGAGGAAAGAACCGATCGCGGTTGCAAGGGAGATGGCGATCGTGATCGCGATTCTGAGTGAGAGGTAGGGCAGGTTCGAGGTCGCCATGAAGATCGAAACCACGATCAAAGCACCGTAGACCGGCACATCCCAGGCATTCGAGGAAAAGAGGGAGCCGAGCGCGATCATCACCATACCTACCCGTGCGGCGGTGATCCGTTGTGCCGCGAATTGGCCCCGTCCCTGGCTCAGCGCCACGGTCGCGACCCGTGGTTGTTGGGCGATCGAGTAGGCGAGTCCGATTAATAGGATCGTGATTGGCCAGGCGACGACGTGCGCATGAAGATCGGCGTAGAGACCGGTGAAGTAGGGGAATTCGGTGATACCGCCGAAGATCGAACGACTGCCGGCCCATGTCCACTCGTAAAAGGTCGGGTTGATGTCATCCGGTAGTCCGTGCAGCACCCTTAGGGCGGAGTCGAGATTACCGGCGCTCACGAGCAGACCCGCTCCGATCGAGCCACCGAGCCAAACATTCTTTTTTCCAGTGATGCCGCGGCTGATAGCGGCGGCGACGGAATAGCCGGTGCTCGCGATCAATGCAATGACGGTCGGTTGGGCGAGATTGAAGGCGATCTCGGATGGAATCCCGGTCAGTTTGATCCAGAATGCGACCAGGTAGAGCCCGTAGTAGTAGTAGTTGATGTAGCCGCCGGCAAACCAGGGGTCGAACGGCGGAAAGTGGGCGCTCCGCAAGATCGCGTTCAGGTGAGCGAATTCCATCGGCTTTTCGCCGCCCCAGAGTGGATGCCAGGAATCGGGATTGACGAAGCGAAACGCGAGGAAGAGCAGGAAAACGCCCCAGAAGGCGATCTCCGCGCCGCAAATCGCGTCTCCTCTCGATCGCACCTTTTCGCGCAAATCGTTTTTTCGCGTGAGAGAGATCGCGAGCGCGGTCACAAGAAGAATCGAAACCCATGACCAGATTGCACGGAAACTGATCAGCTCCAGACTGGCGAGAATCCACACGAGGTAGCCGCCGAGGAGTGTCGAGATCAGCCGGGCGAAACCCCATCCGAGATCGGGGAATCGCGGAAAGAGTCTGGATGCAATCGGAGCTCCAACGACTTGAAGAAGCACGAGCAACACAATCCAGACAAGCACGGCCGGGAGGGTGTGATCGGTGATCCGGGAGCTCCAACGGGAGTCGGCGACGACCGGTTGATCGCCAACCGGCTCGTCGAGAACCAGGGTATCTTCCGGGGCGTGGCGAGTCGGCGAATAGTCGCGTCCCATTGCCGGCGCCATCAGGGCGTCATAGGTGAAACGGTCGATCGTTCCGGTTTTTTGATAGATCAGCACGGTCGGATGGTCGTAGTTGATGAACGACTCGTCGGCGCCGCCATCGTCGAATTCCAGTGTTCCAAACCGCGGTGGATTGTCGAACTTTTCGATCAGCGTGAATCCGAGCCGGCCCGAATCGAGCAGCTCGAAGTACCGGCTTTGCACCGGGTAACGCCACGGAGAACGCGGGATCGCGGTCGCGGCGCGGTTGGACGACATCACGATGTAGTCGGTTTGATCGAGAGCGGAGAATATATCGTCCGCAACTTCAGATGGCGGACGATCGCGATAGAGATCGAGCGATACCGACTCGAGTTGTCGGTCAGCGGGATTCAGCCCGGGCGCCAGAGCGATCGGCATGGCGAGGTCCCAGGTGTCGGCGGTCAGCCGGCTCCCGGTCGGGATGTTTTGGTAGATCCAGATCGAGGCCTTGATCCGGGGATTGGTGGAGGCATAGACCGAGATGAAGGAAGTTGTCCAGAAGGCGATGCCTAAGAAGATCGCCACGACCGCGGCCCTGGCGGGAAGTCTGCCGAACCGATTGAGGAGGAAAGTGAAACCGGCGATCAACGCCGCGCCGGCCCCAACCGCGAGCGCGGGCAAGAGCGGTTCGGTGTAGCGCAGGAACTTCGTTTCCGGGAGCAGCGTGATCGCGCCCTGCCCAATCAACCAGGCGACGAGAACGATCGCGCCTGGGCTCATTCGCTTGAAGGCGGCGTAACCAATCGTAAACGCGCCGGTCAGACAGGAGATTCCCGCCACGGGCCCGAGACCCCACTTCAAGAGTTGCTCCGCCTGGTAGATGAGCGGTTGCGTGCCGACATACTGCCGGGTAAATGGCACATCGAGCGTTCCTCGCACGATCCGCGATTGCTCGCTGAGCTGCTGGAGATACACATTAAGCTGCACCAGCGCGTACGGCTCAAAGAGCGCGAAACTGAAGAACGATCCCAGGCCGGCCGCCACGAGCTGAACTGGAAACTCGGAGATTGCGAGATTCGCCGGTCCACCGTAGTTGAGTCGGGTCAACACATCGCAGAGACCCGCGACCACGATCACCGCTCCAAGCAGGATCACGCTTCCCTTGGACGCCATCGCGAGGCCGAATCCGATGCCGGCCAGCGCAAACCAGCGCAACCGTCCCGTTTGCGCGCCGCGAACCGCGCCGAAAAGACTCAAGGTAGCGAAACAAGTCATCCAAGTGTCGGTCGTGAAGAAGTGCGAGAGTTGAATCGGTACCGGCGCGGTCGCGTAAACCGCGGCTGCGGCCAGACCAGCCGAGCGCGAGAAGAGCGCTCGACCGATGAGGAAAGCGAAGAGCACGGTAAAGGTATCGGCGAGCGAGGAGAGAAAGCGTCCGACTTTGTAGATGCGATCGTAGAAGGCGCTCCAGTCGGCGCCGGTGATCTTCGACAGCGTCGTTGCCGTCAGATCGGTGACAATCAGCGGAAGCGCTCCATATGCGTAGTTGTAGTGTTTGTTGGTGACGGGATCGATCGATCTGGGATTCAGCTTGGAGCTCGAAGCGTCGAGGAGATTCCCAATATCCGGCGGCCACTCGAAGACGATTTTCAATGTGATGGTGTTGGCGACGTGGAGCTCGTCTGGGTGGAGATATGTGCCTTGATCCCAATCCAGGTTGTAGAGACGAAGAGAGAGGGCGCCGAGCAGGATCATCGCCAGGGCGATTCCGGTCGAGCTGATGCGTAACTTCTCGGGGAACCGGAGGTGGCGGCTCATATCTCCCGGATTGTACGGTTCCGTGGCGAACGCGGTCGAGTCGAATGCGACGGAGTGTGAATCGTTTTTGCATGGGCTGAAACTCAAATGATCGGGAATTCCATGCCGATCCGCGTCGTCTATTTCGGTACACCGGCATATGCCGTGCCGGCGCTTCGCGCTTTGGCGACGGATAAGCGGTTCGAGGTCGTGCTGGTAGTCACGCAACCGGACCGGCCGGCGGGCCGGGGACACGGGCTGAATCAGCCGGCGGTCAAGCTCGCGGCGATCGAACTTGGTTTTCCCCTGTACCAACCTGTCTCTCTTCGCACGCCGGTTGATCGTGACCCGCTCGGTGAGGCAAACGCAGATCTCTTTGTGGTTGCCGCCTATGGGTTGATCTTCGGACCGAAAACGCTGGCCATTCCGAGACGTGGGTGCTTGAACCTGCATGCGTCTCTGCTGCCGAAATACCGTGGAGCAAGCCCTGTGACGGCGGCGATTCTTGCCGGCGATAACGAAACCGGTGTGACGCTGATGCAAATGGAAGCCGGTATGGATACCGGCGGGATCGTGGCAATGCAATCGATCTCGATCACCGCCGACGACACAACGACGACGCTCACCGAGCGGCTTGCACAGATCGGCGCCGATCTGGCGATTGCCGCGATCCCCGATTGGGTCAGTGGCGGGATCAGCGCGAAACCGCAGCCGGCGGCCGGTGCTTCAATGGTGCGGCTGCTGGTCAAAGCCGACGGCTGGATCGATTGGAGTCGAACCGCACAAGAGATCGAGTGCCTAATCCGCGCGATGCAACCCTGGCCGCGGGCGTTTACCACATCTCCGGAAGGCAAAACGGTTCAGGTTCTTCGTGCTCAGGTTGCTTCGGCGATCGAGTCGAACCCTGGAACGGTCCGGTTTATCGAGCGGAGTGTTGTGGTTGCATGTGGCGAGGGGGCACTCGTGCTGGAGCGGGTTCAGTTCGCGGGTTCGGCCGAGATGGATGCACAGGCGCTCGTGCAGGGCAGAAAGCTGGTGGATGGTCAGATTCTCGGGGCGGCAGGTGCTCCTGAGCTTCCTCCACCCTTGATCAAAGAGGTTTGATGACGTGCCAAAATGCCGGCAATGCCGAAGCGCAGGTGGATCTCGCTGATGTCAGCAACCGCAACCAGTTCGTGAATGCGGATCACGGTCTCCTGGAGTGAGGAGTCTTGAAGCTGGTTTGATCGATTGGATTCGGTGGCGCGGGGCGGCGGGCGCACGCCATGCGCCCGTTATCGTTTTGGTTTTCTCGATCGGTCCCGGAATCTGTTCCACATGTCCTGGGCCGGCGAGGGGCGGAGATGGATGTCGCGGCCGCGCCAGGTTTTGGTCGTCGGCGGTTTCGGCGACCGCCAACTCTTGGTGAAGAGCGCGACCAGTGCCGCGATGCTGCCGATGGCCAGGATTTTGCCGGCGAGGGGTGACGAATCCGAGAGGATCGCGGCCAGGATCGCGAGCACGAGACAAGCGCCAAGCAGTGTCACGCTTGTGACCTGGAAGTCCGAGACCTTGCTGTTCACCCGGCTTGCGACTGAGCGTCGCTCACGTTCCGCGCGCGTTCTGAACTTGACCACCTTGGAGGGCGGTCGATCAGTGCGCTCAAGAATCTCGAGCACTTCGTCTTCGAGCCGGCTGCGCGATTTGGAAGGGTCTGGCGGTGAGTCTTGAACCATGACGACGACTCCTTCCTGGATTCCGAATAAATGAACTTCAACGTTAGCTTAGGGGCGAGCTTGCAAGTTCCGCAACGGCTGAAACGGCGGAGTCGATCTCGTCGCCGGTCGTGAACCAGCCAGGGCTGAAGCGGATCGTGCCGTTCGCGCCGGCGCCGATCGTCGCGCAGGCGTCAGGAGCGCAATGCAATCCGGTTCGGCAGGCGATGTCAAATGACTGATCGAGTACAGAGCCGGCCTCGGCCGGAGTCCAGCCTTCGATCGTGAATGAAACGACGGCCGCGCGACTCGATCCCGCGTCGAAAACGCGTACTCCATCAATCCTGCTCAATCCGTCGACGAGTCGATCGGTCAGCGAGCGGTGACGGGACTCGATAGATTCCAACCCAATCTCTTCGACAAAGCGCGCGCCGGCTCCGAGTCCCGCGATGCCGAGTGTGTTTGCGGTGCCCGCTTCGTATCGAAAAGGGAGCGACAATGGTTGGCGATCGTCCTCGGAACTGATGCCCGTTCCTCCGGAGCGCAGCGGCTTGAACGACTCGAGATCGACCCGAGGTCCGATGTAGAGTCCACCCGTTCCAGGCGGTCCGAAGAGGGCTTTGTGACCTGGGAATGCGAGAAGATCGATTCCGAGCTTTTCCGGCTCCACCGGCATGGCCCCGAGGGTTTGAGCGCCGTCGACCAGCAGCAGCGCGCCGGCTCGATGCGCGATTTCGGCAAGATCAGGGATCGGTTGCATGGCTCCGTTTACGTTCGAAGCGTGGGTTACCGCGAAGAGCTTCGCCCCTGCCGCGACCGATTCGACCCCGGCAGGATCCACGATGCCTGACGTCGAGGCCCGAACGGTGACAACCTCGACACCATCGTCTTGAAGCGCCCGAAGCGGCCGCCGAATCGAGTTGTGCTCCATGGAGGTCGTGATCACCCGATCGCCGGGTTTGAGCAGCCCCAGGATCGCGAGATTGAGGGAATCAGTTGCATTCGCGGCGAAGACGATCCGTTCCGGAGCGTCGATCCCGAGGAGACGGGCGATCGCCGCCCGCGTCTCAGAGATCGCCGATGCGGCCGCGATCGCCATGCGATGACTGGAGCGTCCGGGGTTTGCGCCGGAATCCCGGAGAAAACTGCCGAGCGTTTCGTAAACGGAATCCGGCTTTGGCCAGCTGGTGGCGGCATTGTCGAGATAAATCATGATCGAGCGCTCGCTAGATTCCGACATACCGTGCGTAGAGCGCGCGTGCCTCAACGGGATCGGTGGTGCCTTTGACGATGGCACGGCCGTCCGGAAAGATCGTCAGTTCGTGGCTCGTGGCGCGGTCGCGGAAACGAACGAGAAAGCGATTCTTCATGACATCGCCGGCGGATTGGAGCCGGGCGGCGATCGAATCGAGATTCAGCTCGACCGGTGGTTGGATGAGCACCTGCACCGCATCGTGTCCGCAAAGCACGGTTTGGCGCGATGGCGTAGGACGATCGAGAAATGTGAATGACCTCAAGCCGCAGGCCGGACAATCAGGCTTTGGGGCTCCGATTTCGATTTCGTCGAATGAAAGCCCCCACAGGTCGATGGCGATTAGCTTGCGGTTGATGCTGTGCAGATCACCGACGGCGAGCTTGAGCACCTCGGTCGCCTCGATCGCGGCGATGACGTGAACCGCGGGTGCAATCACGCCGGCGGTGTCGCAGGTCGGAGCGCTGCCGGCATCCGGCGGTTCCGGAAACACACAGCGCAGGCACGAGGTTTCACCCGGAATGACAGTCATCGTCATGCCATAGCTGGCGATGACGCCGCCGTACACCCAGGGCTTGTTGAGCTTGATCGCGATGTCATTGATCAAGTAGCGGGTTTCGAAATTGTCGGTGCCGTCAACCACGATGTCCGCGTCCGCGACGATAGCGGCGATATTGGAAGCGTTCACATCCGTGACGACGGGGTTGATCGCCGTCTGTCCATTGATCGCATGCAGCCTGGCAGCCGCGGCCGCGGCCTTCGGGAGATGATTGCGGACATCAGATTCGTCATAGAGCGATTGCCGCTGCAGGTTGTGCAGCTCGACGTAATCGCGATCGGCGATCGTGAGGCTGCCGACTCCAGAACGAACGAGCAGATCCGCGATCGTGCTTCCGAGCGCCCCGCCACCGATCAGCGCGACGTTGGTCTTCGCGATTCGTGCCTGGCCGTCTCTGCCGATAGGGGGAAAGATCTCTTGCCGGACATATCGATTCGAACGATTGGATGATTCCAGTTCCGGAACCGCGTGCATCGTTGGAGCGTTCATTGTTGAGTGCCATCTAGGTAAGGGCGAGACGTTCTCCGTAGGATCACATGGTACAGTAGGCGCGTTAAATTTCAGTCCCCAAGGGGTCGCATTCTATGCGCCCAGGTTTGATTTCCAGACCACATCACATCGATGTGAAGAGAGAAGCCGCAATCGGCGGCGGAGTTAGTCATGCACATGCGCTTTACCCTGGTTGATCCCGATGGAACGATCAGCTTTCGTGGACCTGGTCACGCGATCAAGATGATCACGGCCGCGGCCAGCCGCGGGGCGGCCGGACACCGTGAATTGCTCGACGAGCTGCGGCCGCTTGATGAAACGCTTGCCGATGACGTTTTTCGCGGACTTGCCATTTTTGACGAGCATTGTTTGCGAGAATCTCCGGAAACGATCGCCGCCTGGACATCGGAACGGGCCGATTTCGCGAGCGAGCCGTTCAGGGTGCTCGATCCCACAACACGGAAAGCAAGCCTCAATCCCGAAAGGCTCGGGCTCGTGATCTTCAATCTGGGCGAGCGACGCATCGTGCAAGTTCAGAACAGCTACGGCACGTTGCTCCGTTGCGACCGTGGGCGAATTCGCGATCGCGGACGTCCGACGGGACGGTTCTATCGATATGAGCTCCCGGAAACCTGGACGATCGTGCCCTGACAATTGGCTAATGGCGCTTGTTATTGTTACTGCCGCCCGTTGTCGAATTGGGCTTCCCGATGCGATCCGCGAGGCCCTTTCTGCGCATGAAGCCGCCGAAGAGCATTCGGCCCATTTGATCACCGAAGCCTTCTTTCGAAAGGTCGGATTCGGTGCCCTGAAGGAGCTCGCCCTCGCGCGTGGTTTGCGTCGCCCATTCCGCGCGGGCATCGCGCGCACGTTCGAAGTACGCGGTCATGGCGGTCGCGACCGTTTCGTCGTCGCCATTCAAGGTTTCGCGAAACGCGGACAAGTCCGCCAGGACCGTATCGACCCAGCGGGTGATCGGCGCGCGGTTGGTGATGACGATGTCGCGGTGCATCGTGGGACTTCCGCCCGCGAGCCGGGTCATATCACGGAAGCCGCCAGCGGTGAGCGTTTTCATGTCGCGCCATGATGTGTCGCCGCTCAAGGAGTTCATCAGTGTCGCAGCCAGAACGAACGGCAAGTGGCTGATACCGGCGACATACGCGTCGTGCTCAACCGGATCGACGAAATAAGGGTCCGCATCCAGCGCCGTGATCATTCCCAGGACATTGCGAACAGCTTCGTCGGTCGCGTGGACCGAAGGAGTCACGCACCACGTCGCGCCTTTGAACAGACCGGCTTCCGCGGCCTCGATGCTGAGCGCGCTGCCGGCCATGGGATGACCGCCAACGAAGCTAACGGTGCGAGGCAGGAGCTCACCGGCCCATTCGAGCACCTGCGCCTTGGTCGATCCGACGTCGGTGACCACAGCGCCGCTCGTGAGCAGCGGCGCGATATCGGTAAAGACGTCTTTGATTGCCCGGACCGGCGTACTGATCACGACGATGTCGGCATCGCGGACGGCCTTGGCGAGCTCCCACTCGGCGCGATCGACCGCGTTGATCTTCTTGGCGTAGTGCTGCTGCTCGAGGTCGGTGTCAAAACCGATGACTTCGAGCGCTTGACCGCTGCCCTTCGATTCCTGAACGGACCAGGCCTTGAGGCCGAGTCCGATCGAACCTCCGATCAGTCCGAGTCCGATGACGGCTACTCGCTGCATTCCATTCCATCCTTCAAGCGCCACGTGTGCGCCACTTATTCACTGACCTGGATTGATTGGCTCAACGTCAACTTCGCGAATCCAGCCCTCGAGACCGTCTTCGGTTCGGAACTCGAGCCAATTCAGCTCGCCACCACCGGGATCCTGACCTAGCTCCGTGTCGTTCAAGTATTGCAGACCTTCACCTGGATCTACCGTGGCGAGCGGATCGCCACTGTTGATACCAGGTCCAGGGCGCAAATTGACAGGGGTTTCAGAGATCACGCGGTGTGTCGCATTGAATGAACGTGAGGTTGCGGTCGGTTCGGTTTCTTCCGTTGGGTCAGCTTCTTCAACTTCGCCGCTGTTCGAATCGTCTTCCTCGTCTGGAACCGGCGTCTCTTCCTCGTCGTCGTTCGAGTCATTGGATGCAGCCGCCTGTCGTGTCGGCGCGGCGGTCGATTGGTCGACAAAGTCTCGGGTCAACGGGTCGACCTTCGCGTAAATCCAGACAAACGAGCCGATACAAACCGCAATGGTCAGGGCCATTGAGATGCCGACCATGAGACCGGCGCGGCGCGCGTGCTGGTTGAGACGTTTGTCCAATCCAGGGGCGCTCATTGAGGGGAGGGGATCACTCCAGCGAAGGGCGCGACACGTCCGACGATGCTTTTTCGCACCACAAATCGACCGGGATTATACCACGGGGTGTTTTGGGCTCCGGAATCCGATCTACAGCAAGGACCATTACATGCCGGAGGCGTTGCTACTTGTCGCTTACTCAGTTTTTTGTCACCTGACACTGCCATTCGCGGCCGCCTGCATCAATTACGACCGGGCGGCGCAAATCGTTTCAGAGATTGCGGAATCGATGTGGTACGGAGGGTTGCTGGGATTGCCTTCTCAAAACGTTGACCCTTGCCGTTCGGCAAGGGTCAACAAATCAACAACGTATGCTTTATGGCGCGTTAGTCGCCGGTGAGTGCAAGCTCTCCGGCTCCGATCGGGCAGTCGCCCGTCGGGCAAACGCCGTCGACGATGTGGGCGCGGAATTCTTCCGGGTACATGTGCATCATGCCCAGGAGCGGCATCGGAGCCACCTGACCGAGACCACAAAGCGACAGCTCAATGATATGCTTCGAAGTGCGCTCCAAAAGCGCGAGGTCCGAAACCGAGCCTCGCCCGAGTCTGATCCGGTCCAAAATTTCGACCAATGCCGGATTGCCTTTCGCGCACGGAACGCATTTCGAGCATGACTCGACCCGGTTGAACGCGGTCAGGTAGCGCGCGAAATCGACGACGCAAACGGTCGAATCGAAGACCACGAATCCGCCGGAGCCAAGCATGCCGCCGACGTGGGTGAGCGAGTCGAAATCGACCGGCAGATCAAGATGCTCTTCCTTCAGCGGTCCCGCGGAGACGCCGCCCGTTTGGATGCCTTTGAAGGTGTAGCCATCGGCCATGCCACCCCAGCATTCGTCGATCAGCGTGCGCAGGGTGATACCCATCGGCACCTCGACCAATCCAAGCGTCTTCATCGGACCCTGGACGGTCATCAGTTTGGTGCCGGCGCTCTTCTCGGTGCCGATTCCGGCAAACCACGCGCCGCCGTTGAGCACGATGTCGCGAATGTTGGAAACCGTTTCGGTGTTGTTGGCGACGGTCGGCCGCTTCCAGATGCCTTCCTCGACCGAACGAGGCGGTTTGGTCCGCGGCTGACCGCGCAGACCCATGACCGAGTACATGAGCGCGGAGCCTTCGCCGCAGATATATGCGCCGCCGCCGGTGCGAACGCGGAAGGCGACATCCTTGCCGCTGCCGAGCACGTTCTTGCCGATCAAGCCGAGGCGTTCGGCGTCGGCGACTGCTTTGCGGAAGCGCCTGATCGCGAGCGGGTACTCGCCGCCGATGTAGTTGTAGGCTCGTTCGGCCCCAACCGTCACCGCCGCGATCAGCAAACCCTCGAGGATCCGGTGCGGATCGCCCTCGTGAATACGGCGGTCCTTGTAGACGTTCGGTTCGCCTTCGTGGCTGTTGCAGACGATGTACTTCGGGTGAGCGCGCGCTTTGCGGCCGCTCTCCCACTTGATTCCGGCCGGGAATCCGGCGCCGCCGCGACCCCGCAGATTGGCCGCCGTGACCTCCGCGATGACCTCTTCCGCGGTCAGATCGAACAGCACCTTCAGGTAGGCGCTATAGGCGCCGCGCGCGATCGCCTCTTCGACCGAATCGGGATCGATCACCCCGACATCCTTGAGCACGATCCGCTGCTGATACCTGTAGAAGGGCAATGATTTCAGCGGTGGAATCGCGCCGAGCGGTTCGTCGCCGTCGACCGCGATCGCCTTGTGCGCAAGCTTGCCGGAGAGCAGCGCGTCGACGTCGGAGACTTCAATGTTGCCGAAGTAGACGATCGGCTGGCCCGGCCGCTTGAGCTGGACCTGGACTTCCATCCAGTCGGCGCCATCGACCGCGGTCTGGCGAACGATGACATCAGGCTGTCCAGCAGCGGCTTCCTTGAAGGCGGAGAAGACCTTGAGCGCGCCTTTGGCGATGGACGAACTGCCGACGCCAACCGAAACGACTATTTTGTTGCCGTTCCAGAGCTGTTGCCAATCGGCTTCAGCTTTGTCGCGGAAGGCTTCAAACTTGGCACTCGTTGTCAGCCGGTTGAGCGTCGAATCAGTGGCCGCCATGTTGATCCTCCCATGATCCGCCTTTGGCGATCACCCGCTGGAGCACATCGTTGAACGAGTCGACCGTCAGTTTGCCGTAGTAGTCGGCGTCGATTTTGACCAGTGGAGCGCGGTCGCACACGCCGAGGCAGCCATTGACGACCTGGACGGTGATCTCGCCGTCGGCGGTTGTGCCGCCGTCCGAAATGCCGTACCGATCGCTGAGCTCTTGCACGAGATTCTGAGAGCCCATGACGTAGCAGGACATCCCGTGGCAGAGGAGCATGAAGTGCTTGCCGCGCGGTTCGGTGCGAAAGTCGGCGTAGAAGGTCAGGAGTCCGTAGACGCGGGTGGCGGTCGTGCCTAGGTGATGGGCAACGACCTCGGCGGCCTCGAGCGAGACCCAGCCGAAATGCTCGTTGACTTCCTGGAGTGCGCTGAGTATGAGCTCTTGGGATTCTTGATGGTCGAGAGGTTTGAAATGCGACAGGAGTTCGCGGACGACATCGAGATCGATTTCTCGACGGGCCGGTGCGTCTGCAGCTGCGTGGGTCAACGGTTCCTCCCTGCCATCCCGCGGCGACCTAGTGTGGAGCGCGCGTGATCGATTTCACGAACGCGTTCCGAGCCGGAGTATAGAAGTGGGCCACAAGGGAGTCAACGAAAGCAGCTCGGGTATCTGCCCAAGGCTGGACATGAAACCGCCGGCGCGGCTAGACACTGACCCGGCGCCGGCGGAAATTTCACACACTTGAGGTAAGCAATATTAGGAGACGGTCAGTTTGAATTCCTTTTTGGCGGTGGCTTCGCCGGAATCGGAAACGGTGACGGTGAAGGTCGATGTGCCGGCCGTGGTTGGTGCTCCGGTCAGTGCGCCCGTGGCCTGATCGAGTGATAGACCGCTTGGGGGTGTGCCTTTTGTGACAGCCCACTGATAGGGTGTCGCGCCACCAGATGC
Source organism: uncultured Sphaerobacteraceae bacterium (assembly GCA_964371945.1). Taxonomy (GTDB): domain Bacteria; phylum Chloroflexota; class Chloroflexia; order Thermomicrobiales; family UBA6265; genus CAYJPA01. Next base: position 21,792 of record CAYJPA010000038.1, read on the forward strand.
TGATAGTGTCTGGTTGTAGGCGGCGGTGGTGCTTCCGGCGGGGAGCGTCGCGTCGGTGCTGATCGAAAGTGTTTTGGCGGCGTCGTTGTCGTCACGATTCTGCGTCGTCGAGGAGCGGGAAGAACTGCCGAGGATGTAGCCGAGCAAGCTGCCGAGCAGGGCGGAGATCACTTCGGCATTGATGATCCCGGTCAAGCCCAACATCACGATCGCCAGAATTCCCAGCGCGGCGATGCTGTAGTGCAGCAAGAACCAGGTGATGTACGGAATACGGAAGAAATTGCGGTCGCCGCGACGCAAGATGATCGGAATCAAGACGACCAGGAGCGCAATTATCAAGATGCCGTAAAGAAGAAATCCCTCGCCGGAACTGGCCTTGAAGTGGATCACAGCGGCTTCAGTAGTCGATGTCGCTGTTGGTGTTACAGGCATATCAAACCTCCATACAGAGACGGGACGCCACGAACGTGGCCGCACCACGTGAACGGCCGCAAAACTCAAGTTCTGAGATCGGTGAACTACGTTGGTTATACAGTGATCTAGAGGCTGTCAATTGAGACGGGATGATGAGGAATCATCAATTCTCGAGGTGGGAGCCGCGATTTTGTAGACCAAAATGGGCCGCGAAGCGGCCTAAACCGGGCGTTCTATGCCCCATGAGCCGTGTCAGAGTGCCGGGGAGGCGCTGGGTGACGTACGATTAGTCTGATCCTACGAAACTTGGGTGGATCGGGGTCGCAGGCGCACGCCGTGCGCCGCTACGAATTCTTGATTCGTAATCAATTATGGTCAATCGATTGGGCCGAAAACTTGCAGTTAGGCGTCCGCGCGCTCCCGCTTGCGGAAAAGTGAAATGAAGTCGCCGTCGAAATCGTTGAGGAAGATGTGCATATCTGCCACGTCTGCCGGTGTAACCGGATATGTGGGCTCGGCGAACCTGATCGGCTCTTCGTCGACCGCGAACTCGCTGGACGAGCTCATTCTGCGAAGGGCCAGTTCCGCTTGCGCGGGGTCGCCTTCGTTGAGCACCGCCGCCACGTAATTCTTGGCGTGGCAGTCTTCACATTCCACGACCATCATCCACATATCGGGTTTGCGCGAGACGATCGAGACGTCGTCGTCGGTATAGGAGCGATGGCAAACGCGACAACGTCCCATCCGCTTCAACACAATTCGTTTGATCTGACCCTCGTTGGCCTCCATGATGAAGATGAACCCTCTCGCTAGCTGCCTCGCCGCTTTTCAAAATCGTCGAGGTCCAGCGTGTTGATAAAGTCGCGAAATACGCCAAGTTGGTCAGATTCGCCGCTCCGCACTCGATCGAGCGGATCGGCATCCAGCGTTGGCTCGTCGTCGACATCGGCGTCGATATCAGTGCTTACGCCCGCGCGCTCCATAACGATGTCTTCGACCAGGATTGGACACCGTGCGCGAACCGCGAGCGCGATCGCGTCGCTCGGCCGGGCATCGATCTCGATCGAGCGTCCGGCAATGTCGACCACGATTCGCGCGAAGAAGACATCCTGCGAGAGATCGTTGACGACGACCTTTTCGATTGTGCCGTTGACTTCAGCGATGAATGACTTGATCAGGTCCCACGGCAGCGGGCGAGGCGACGGGCTGCCCTGTAGCTCCATCGCGATCCCGTGCGCTTCGAACTCACCAATCCAGATTGGCAGATGCCGGTCGCCATGGAGCTCCCGCAGAAAGACCACCCGGCTTTGCGTAACGAGATTGACGCGAATGCTGTCGACAATGGTCTCGATCATCGGAAGAGTCCTTTCCGGGAGGGCGCTACCCTCAGTCACCGAGATGAGACAACTGAAACCCCGGCCGACATGAGCGCCGCGCAACGGTTGAACCGTCCCGGCATGTGAATTCTACAACTGCAGCGAGGCTGACTCAATCGCAATGTCCATGATGCTACCCGGCCGACGGATAGTCGTAGTGGGGCACGAGCCCAAAGTCATCCAGCGGCCAGTAGGTGACCCACGCCTTGCCGATGATGCTGTCCACGGAAACGGGGCCGAAGATTCTGGAGTCCGTGCTGTTTCGCCGGTTATCCCCCAGGACATAGACCGTTCCGTCCGGCACGCGCACGGGGTCGCACCTAGACCCACGGCAATCGGTGATGCCATCCTCGATATACGGTTCATCGAGCAACACGCCATTTCGATATACGTTGCCGTTCTCGATCGTGATCGTGTCACCGGGCAGCCCGATCACCCGTTTGATGTACGGCTTGTCGGCGACGGTTGGAGGATCGAACACGACGATGTCACCGCGCTCCGGCGGGTGGAAGAGGTAGACGATCCGCTCGCCGTCGCGCTCGACGAAGGGCAATTTGTCCAGCGCGCTGTTGAGATCGAAGTGAAAATAGACGTTTCGGTTGACCAGCAGCATCTCGCGGTCTTCAAGATTTGGGATCATGCTGCTGCCGTCTACTCTGAAATTGAGCACCACCGCGCGAACCGCGACAAAAATGATGAACGCCAGTAGCAGTGTTTCGACAATTTCTCGAACGGCGCCGAGTCCTTGTCGCTTGGCTTTGGGTTTCGGCGACACGAGGTCTACTGGAACCGGCTGCGATTCAAATTCCAACGGTGGCGGAGCGGTCGGGGTTGGCGCCGGGTTGTAGGTGTAGTCAGGTGACACTGGACCCAGCGCGTCTGCAGAGGAGCGGTTTGCCCAGCCCGGCGAACCGGGGCTCTTCTGCGTCGATCTCGTTTCGTCAATGCCCATCAATACTCCCACTCTGGCCGCGTTGCTCCGGCTGACGAATGGCATCATAGCGACCGATGATTCAGAAGGGCAACCACTCCGGCTCACCGATCACGACGCATCAGGTACTTAAGGGCCAACTCCCCATCATGAGTGGTCAACTTTACTTCCTGTGGACCGATTTGATCCCTAGAATGAGGAAGAGAACTGCATATACCCGAGCGATTCGATTTTCAGTCATTCGATCACGGCACCGTGCCGGAAAGGCTCTCCTCGACAAGTGCCAGTGCCGACCGGAAAAACGGAAATGCCGCTCATCGCGCCCCGTTCGGCGAATGTTGGCGACGAAGAAGCAGGAAGGGGGCGTTCAGCCATTCCTGGGAGACCGCATCTCCTCAAACTCGGCACGGTTCTCCAGAATCGTTACCGGGTGCTCGATGTGCTTGGCATCGGTGGCATGAGCACCGTCTACAAGGCTCGCGATCTCCGATTCACCACGGTCGATCGAGCCTGCGCCATCAAGGAGATGTTCAACACTGCCGAAGAAGCAAAACTCAGGCAGCTCAGGCTCGCCAATTTCCATCGCGAAGCCTCGTTGCTCGCGACGATGACCCATTCCGCTGTTCCCCGGATTTACGACTACTTCGAGCAGCAGGGGACGATCTACCTTGTCCTCGAGCTCATCGTCGGTCATGACCTGGAATCGATCTTAAGTCAGCGGGGCGAGCCATTCGATGAAGACCAGATTCTGGGTTGGGCAATCAGTCTTTGCTCGGTTCTCCGCTACCTGCACAATCAAACGCCGGAGCCGATTATTTTCCGGGACATGAAGCCCAGCAACATCATGATCCGGACGGACGATCAAGCGCTGATGCTCATTGACTTTGGCATTGCCCGCTCATTCGCGCCACTGCAGAAAGGCACGATGATCGGCACGGAGGGGTATGCACCGCCCGAGCAATACAAAGGCATTGCGGATGCCCGTGGCGACATCTACGCGTTTGGTGCAACCCTGCACCACCTTTCTACCGGCAACGACCCGCGCTCCGAGACGCCGTTCACGTTTCCTCAACGACCCCCGCGCAAGCTCAATCCGATCCTCTCCCAAGCGTTCGAGGATCTCGTCCTGCGTTGCGTAAGCTACAACGCGGACGATAGGTATCAGACCACGGAAGAGCTACAGGCCGCGCTCGAAGCAATTCGTCGGAGTAGGGGATCGAACGCAACCGGGAATCTGTCGTCCGGCCTGACCTCGGTTACCGCGGTCGAAGCCGGAGTCCGCCCGCGGGAGTCTGGATCTCAAATCCTTGCGCCGGATGTCGAAATGACGCCGATCCTGGCGGTGACGTCGACTCCGACGGTGGCCGTGCGAACTGCTGAACGACCCGCTGAGGACCGGCTCGAGTGGACGTTGAACACCGGTGATGAAGTCCGCGGATCGGCATCGAGCGCTGGCGGCGCGATCTACATAGGTTCGTACGACGGCAATCTATATGCGGTCGACGAGACGGATGGAACAGTTCGCTGGAAATTCAAAGCGCAGCGCGGAATCGTTTCCCGGCCGATGCCGTTCAACGAAATGGTGATTTTCGGTTCTGAAGATAGGAATCTGTACTCGGTGTCGCGGTTGAATGGCCGCGCAATCTGGTCGTTCAGAACCAACATGCCGATTCGGTCATCTCCGATCGCCGACGAGCGTGCGTGTATCGTCGGGTCCGACGACGGGTTTCTCTACAGGCTGGATCGCATCAAGGGCGTGGTGACCTGGAGGTACAAGACGTTCGGGCCGATTCGGTCGACTCCGCTGCAGGCCGGGGAATCGATCATATTTGGTTCGGATGATGGGTATCTCTACAGCGTGCATGCGGAGACCGGACAGCTCACCTGGCGGCATCAAGTGGGCTCGCCGGTCATGTCCTCGCCTGCGAGCGCGGAGGGGGTGGTTGTCGTCGGCGCGTCTGATGGGAACGTCCGAGGCTTCAACATCAATGATGGCAAGTTGCTCTGGTCGGTCCAGACGGGCAAGACGGTCATTTCGTCACCCGCCACTGATGGTTCAATCGCTTACATTGGCTCGGCGGACGGTCACATGTACGCGATGGCGATTGCCAATGGAGAGCTTGCGTGGAAAGCACCGGTCTGCCGCCAGATCACGTCGAGTCCAACCCTCGACGGCGAATCGATTTACATCGGCGGAAATGATGCGGTTTTTTACTGCCTGAACATAGCAAACGGTGAGATCAACTGGAGATTCGGGGCAGGCGGCGCGATCGTTACCAAACCACTTGTGACGGATGACCACATCGTTTTCGGAAGTCTTGATGGTAGCGTTTATGCCTTGACTCGCGGCTCCTGAGCCACTGAACGATTCAAGCATTCGAAAAGGGGCCCAACTATGGCGATTCCAGCAGTAATTCACATTGTCGGCGAGGATGCGATTCTGGCTGATCTCGATGAGCTACCAAACCCGACGCACTCCTACATCGTCTTGCGGAACATGAGGACAAAAAACGGGAAGCAGCTGACATACCTGACCGACGGCGCAATGTCGTTTTTGTATGCGTGGTCTCGGATCACGTTCATTGAGCTATTGGCCGACGTTGACGAATTGAGCCCATCAGCGAAAAACGCGGCGCCGCAGGGAACGGCGGTGCTTGGGTTCTTCCGGGACGAAGACCGCTAAATCTCGTCGAAGCGGAACGAGCAAACGGCGGTGGCATTTGCCACCGCCGTTCACAACTCTCCTATTGTGATGGAGCGTTACCAAGCTCGACTAAATCTCGTCAGGTCGAACCTCACGAGTCTCGACGACTTTCGCATCGTCAACGACGACACGATCCTTCGATCCTGTCTTGAGTTGACCGCCGGGTGTTTCGTCTTCCGACTGCGCCCGGAACTCCTTGATGCTCTTCCCGAGCGCTCCACCGATCTCTGGAAGGCGACCGGCTCCGAAAATGATGATCACGATCACAAGTACGATTGTGAGTTCTTGCCAACCGAGGCTAGGCATTGTTCCTCGCCCTCCTGGGGGTGCGCGTCCTTCGCGCATGGTGTGAGCTTCTACGAACCGTGGGCGAGTATACGTTTGCCAAACCCGGCGCGGCAACCCATGGAACCAAACGGTTCTCCGCTGGAGCACGTTTGACAACTTCGTCCGTGCCCCGGTGGAACGAACTGGTGATCCGTAAGTCTATCCATTACTATTGCCTGGTTCAGGAACCGATTGGGCCCTGGCTTCAAGCATGGAGTAAGAATGACCAGCCAAGAAGACAAAAGCGCGTCGAAGCAAATTACCTTGAGCGATGACGACGTGGCCTTCTTGATTTCAGTGCTGCGAGACCCCTCGCGACCTCAGCCAATGACGACACAGCAGCTTGTTGATGCACTTCGAGGCCGTACCGGCAGGTAGTCGAACGTTCCACCTTCGAGAAAGGGATGATTCCCAATGATGACGCTCGACGTCGCCTTCACCGGCGCGCCAGAGGACAAGAAAATCGCCAGCGCGATCTTTGATGCCATGCGTGGCCAGGGGCGGTTCATGTCCTCGGGCGAACCGATCAGGGTCGAGATGAATTCGCTCGCGGAGTTCATGGCAACGATCAATCCGATCGTCGATGAAGCGAAGATTCGTGCGGTCGTGAAGAAGAATTCCAAAGTCTTCGCGATTGAAGAGCGGGATGAGTTCGTGCTCGTCGTCACCACTCGAGACGGGCGTGTTCCGGTCGAGCGACATGTGGACGTGCTGCACACGTTTGCCCAGCGCTTTATCACGCCGTTGCCAAAGCCGGATGTGCCGGTGGCGCCGCCCCGGGAACGGCCACGTGTCGCCAACAAATGGGGCGACATCTCGCATCTGCTCGATCCGCTCGAAATGGGCGCTCCTGATATCGATCTGGATTACCCGGAGATTCAGGAGCTCGAGCCGATGGCCGAGCCGATCGAAGAAGCTGCTTCGGCCGCGCGCGGGATTGTCGAACCAGTCGTTCAAGCGGCTCCCGAGGTCGTCAGAATCGAGGCGGTGCCGGAAATCGTCACCATACCGAACATTCCCGAGCCGGCGGAAGTTCCGGCCGCGCGCGTGGAAATTGCCGCGGAGCCCGAGCCGATTGTGGCCGAGTCCGTCTCGACGGAACCGGTGGTCATAGCAGAACCAGTCGTTGCGGAGAAGGCGGCCGACGTTGCGCCTCCCACGCCTGCGGTCGTCAAAGCACCCGCGCCCGTCATCCAGCCGGAGAAATTCCTGGGAATCGACGACGATCAGCTCGCGGCGACTGTCGTCGACCGCCTGCAATCCGATCCGCGAGTCGCCACCTTTGGTGATAGCTGGATGCTCGAAGATCGCGTTCCGCGCTTTAGCCGTGGTGACCTCCGCCGCTTGCGGGAATATCTGCAGGAGCAAGAGCAACCGCTGACAGATGAGGCGCTTGCGCAGGATGTCCTGGGCGGACGCCCCGGCTCCCCGGAATTCGACGGCCTCCGGTTCGCGGTCAACTTCAGACTCTCGAAAGAACATCGAGAGTTTGATTTTGTCGGCACGCGCGACCAGCGATTCTGGAGCACGAGCAATCTGCCGCAAATTGGCACAACGCGCCGCAAGCCGAACGAAATAGGTACTGACTACCGCTACTTGATCGACGAATCGCCGGCGCCGGAAGAGATCGCGCCGGTTTCAAGCGTCGATCACGTTCTCTCGTTTTATGAATACAATCTCGGGCTGCTTCCGTTCGACGATCAGTTGCAGGCGTTGTTGCCGGGTCCGCTGATGGCGAGCCAACGATCGGCCGTCTTCACGTTCGAGAGTCCGCAAACGTATACGACCTATTTGGTCGAGCTGCGATATGCGACGCCGAACCGGGGCGGGTTCATTCTCGGGCTGGATGACTTTTACAATGAAAGTCTGGTGCCGGGAGCGCTGATCACGATCGAGCGCACCGACAACAATGGTCACTACATCGTGAAGTTCATCCAAGCCCCGGCGCAAAGCGGCCGGCTGTTGGAGCTCGAGGAGCGCCGTGGACGTTATGTCTTCCGACCGACCACGTACGCGTGCGGTGTCCTGGACGAATATCTATTGACGGAAGAGCGTTTCCCGAACTTTGGATCAGAAAAGCCGCTCGAAGAGAAGATCCGGCGTCGTCCGGAAGCGATCGTCGCGGCCACCTTCGAGCGCCTAGGACACAAGAGCGACGGTCCCGGCTTCGTGGCATCCTTCGAAGACCTCATGGCGGCGGTCAACATTGAGCGTCCGTTCTCCGAGCGCTACTTGCGCGCGATTCTCGAAAACGATGAGACGGGAGCCTTTGCGCGAGACCCAGATGGACAAGATGCCTACACCTATGTCCCAGGCGTCAGCAGCTAAACGCGTCATCACCCCGGCCGACGCGATCATCGCGATCGGCCGGGGTAACCCCAAAGCATCCGAGCTCGCGGGACTGTCGGACCTGACGCGACGTGATGCGACGATACTCGCGGATGTCTGGCCGGCTTTCCCCGAGGAGCGGCGCGTGGCAGTGCTTCGTCAGCTCGATGAGCTGGCAGAGTCCAACGTTACGCTGCTCTTTGGCCGGGTCTACCGGATCGCGCTCGCCGATGAATCGGCGGTCGTGCGCCAACTCGCGATCGCCGGGCTCTGGGAAGACACTGGAAGCGATCTGATCGAGACCTTTCTGACGCTGTTACAACACGATCCATCAACCGATGTCCGGGCCGAAGCCGCGACGGCGCTTGGCCGGTTTGCCGAGCTTGCGGCTTTGGGTGAGCTTGGCGAGTCAAGTGCCAGGCGAATCGAATCCGCGCTGTTTGAAGCCGCCAGGTCAGACGAACAGCCGGAGCTGGTAAAGCGAAAATCGCTGGAACATGCCACGGTGTTTGGTCGCAAGGATGAAGCGGAAGCGCTGATTCTTGAGGCATACGACTCAGACGATTCGGCCGTGAGGGCGTCCGCTGTTTACGCAATGGGCCGATCCCTCGATCGACGCTGGCTCAGGACCGTAATCGCTGAGCTTGAAAGCGATGACGCCGAACTGCGCTACGAGGCGGCGCGCGCCAGCGGCGAGCTGGGTCACGCCGATGCCATTCCCGGTTTGTCAGAGCTCGTTCTGGACACCGACGTCGAAGTCCGTACTGCCGCGACAATTGCGCTGGGCAAAATAGGTGGTCCGGGCGCGATCCGCGTTCTGCGCGCGCTTCTGCAATCCGAGGAGCCGGCGGATCGGGAAGCAATCGAAGACGCCATTGCCGAAGCCGAGCTCATGTCAGACGGCCCCCGGACACAGCCGTGACCTCCTTTCGTCGGAATCCCTCGATCGAGCAATCTGCCGCTGCATGGAACGATGCGCTGGGATCGCTGGGCGGTCATCTCCTGCAATCATGGGAATGGGGAAGTTTCAAATCAGAGCATGGATGGACCGCCGAACGAATCGCGATCGGGAATGACCGGCCCACCGCGATGGCACAAGTGCTGTTCCGCGGTCGTGGGCCCTTCAGCATCGGGTACATTCCGAGAGGCCCCGCTTTCCACGACGGGAGCACCGGTTCGCTGCATCAGCTCTTTGAAGCGGTTGACCAGGTCAGTCGTCGTCATAGGGCGGTCTATCTGGTTGCGGAAGCTGACCGGGCATTGCCATTCAACGGCACGTTCCGCGACGAGGAATTCGTCAAAGGTCCAGAACATTTCCAACCGTGCCGGACTGTAAAAGTACCACTCCTCGACGATGACGCGTTGCTCAATCAGATGCACCAGAAGACGAGATACAGCGTGCGTTTGGCCGAACGCCGCGGCGTCGAGATCAGGCATGAGACAGCCACCGACGGGACGGTCGGGGCCTTCTATCGCCTGCTTGAAGAAACGTCGAACAGGAATGAGTTCGGGATCCATAGTCCGGCGTATTACGGCGACTTTCTTCGCTTTTTTGGGGATCGCGCGCTGTTGCTTTTTGCATATGTGGATGATCAGCCCGCGGCTGGGCTGATCGCCGCTCGATTCGGGAATGAAGCGATCTACATGTACGGCGCGTCATCGACCGTTCATCGCGCTCATGGGGCGGCATTCGCGCTTCAGTTCGAAGCGATGAAGTGGGCGAGAGAGCACGGGTGTACCATCTACGACCTATGGGGTATCCCCGCCGGAGATCCCAATACGCAGCACGTCGACGGTGACCGCGTCGCGGGAACAAAAGGCGACGATTGGGGCGGACTGTACAAGTTCAAAGTCGGCTTCGGCGGAAGCATCGTATCGTATCCGCCAACGCTTGAGCGGCGGTACCGTCCGATACTTTCCTTCGGCGTGAGACACTTCTATGCCAACCGGGGCTCCTGAAACAACGAGTCGCTTCTCACTCCAGTTTGCCGGTGTGGCTGCCGATCTCGCCGCGTCTCGACTCACTGGCGATCCGAGGACCGTGATTCACGGAGTCAAGTATGACTCCCGGAAGATCGGTGAAGGCGACCTGTTTGTCGCGCTCGCGGGCGGCTATTACGACGGCCATGATTTCGCGCACGAGGCGAAAGAACGCGGAGCGGCCGCGCTCTTGATCGATCGTCCGCTGCCCGTGGATCTGCCTCAAATCGTTGTCCCCGACACTCGAGCCGCGCTGGCCGTCGTGGCAGCCGCGTACTACGAGCATCCATCACACGAGATCCAGGTGATCGGGATTACCGGCACGGACGGCAAGACGACCACGAGTTACCTGACAGAAGCGATACTGAGCCAAGCTGGTTTTAGAACCGGAATGATCGGCACTGTCGGCGTCCGGATTGGAGAGCGGGTGCTGGACGGCGAGACCCGCCAAACCACACCGGAGTCGCTCGATGTGCAACGGCACCTGCGAACCATGTGCGACAGCGGTGTGACGCACGCAATCGTGGAGGCAACATCGCATGGTCTCGATCTCCACCGGCTCGACGAAACGAGATTCGCGACAGGTGCGGTGACGAATGTGACCCACGAGCACCTAGAGCATCATGGTACACGTGAGGCATATCTCAGAGCTAAAGGGATTCTCTTTGAGCGAGTCGGGGAGATAGAGGGGAATGCGGTCGTCAATCTCGACGACACGGGCGCCCGCGAGATGATCAGGTACGCCGCTGGCGCGCGTGTGCTGAGCTACGGCGCAGACAACCAGGACGCCGAACTTTCGGCAACCGACATCGAACTAGGTTCAGGACAAACACGATACGTGCTCAGGTACCGAAACCAGCGGGTTCCCATTCGGACATGGTTGATCGGACGATTCAATGTCGAGAATACGCTGTGCGCGATCGGCGCGGCGCTCTCGCACGACATATCCCTTGAGACTTGTCAGATCGCTCTTACCCAAACCATACGGATCCCCGGTCGGATGGAGTCGGTCCAGCGCGGACAGCCCTTTTCGGTTGTCGTCGACTACGCACACACACCCGAATCGATCGAGAAGGTGCTCACCTTGCTGCGGGGATTAACCCCTGGTCGCCTAATTCTGGTGATGGGCAGCGCCGGAGAACGTGATCGCGAGAAGCGCCCGCTTCAGGGCGCGGTCGCCGCGAAATTGGGCGATTACTCGATCTTCACGACCGAAGACCCACGTTTTGAAGCCGCGGACGCGATTATTGCCGAGATCGCTAAGGGCGCCGAGAAGGCAGGCGGGGTCTCCGGAATCGATTTTCAGTGTATTGTCGATCGACGAGAAGCGATCGAGCACGCTTTTTCGTTCGCCCGGCGGGGCGATTGTGTTTTGCTTGCCGGCAAAGGACATGAGCAATCGATCATATGGGGGCTGGAAAAACGGCCCTGGGACGAAGCAGCGGTGGCTGCGGAGATCCTGGCGTCGCTGGGTTACACCGAGGAACGCTTGTGAAGCTACGATTCGGGTCTTCGTTCTCGCTGCTCTTGGTGGCCGTGATGCTGCTGTCGTCATATGCCGCGATGGCGGAAAGCAGAGCCGCCGCCAAGACGATTCCACCAGGACGGATCCTATTCACACGCAACGGCAGTTTGTGGGTCTGGTCTAACAACAAAACAGGCAAGTTACTCGAGCACGGAACCGCAAGCGATGCCAGATGGTCTCCCGACGGCTTACAGGTTCTTTTTGTCGATAGCGGCAACAGTTATTCGGATTTGGTCCTTTACAACACGACCGGCGATACGCAAGTCCAATTGACTTACAACCGGCCCGACTTCGAAGAGGGCACGCCGGAGTACATGTGGGCATCCTCGTGGGTGTCCGATCCCGACTGGTCTGAATCGGGCGTCATCGGATTCATGTCGGATTATGAAAGCCCTGACGGTACCTTCCAACTCTGGCTCACGACTGCCGACGGCGGATCCTATCTTGCTCCCGCTGCCCAGATCGAGGACAACCTCACTTCCCTGAGTCTTTCGGGCGATGGAGCTCTGGCAGCGTATGTTGTGCAAGATCGTCAACTCGACGGCACCAGCCTCAATCACGCGATCTTGCGGGATTTGAACGACGGCGTGGCGTACTCGCTGGGCAACGCGAACGCATTCGATCCGGCAATCGCACCGGACGCCCAATCGGTTGCGGTTGCGGTCCGTTCCAAAGACGACATGACGGACATCTTTACGATCGACCGGGCGACTGGCGATTTGACCCGGGTGACGCGCAATCTCTCGGCAAGCAACCCGGTCTGGTCGCCGGACGGCAAGTGGATCGCCTTTGTGCGGATGATCAATTACGAATTCGAGGTTTGGCTTGTGCCGATGGACGACGGTGATCCAGGGAAGCCCGAGAAGCTCTTCAAAGTCACTAATTTTGACGCCACCGGCGGTCTTTCCTGGACCTATTCCGCGGGTTAATGCGTGCTTCAAATGAGTTGACATGGTTGTGAGCCGGTCTTTGGTCCCCGGTGCCGAGCGCGCGGTCCCAACCTTAATGAACTCTGCTCTGGTCCCCGGCAGGCAGTGATCGCACTCCGATTTTAGTTGACATAAGGCTCCACTGAAGCGCACGATCCCGGTGTTCGTGCCCGGCAACAAATGCACGAACTTAGCTTCGAAGGCCCCGAAATTGTTGCCAGGTGTTGCCGAATGTTGCCAGCAGAGCGAGTTGCGGAAGAGTCGCGTTTTTTTCCGACCAGTTCTCAGCCCTGCAATCTTCGGCTGCCCTCAGCGAGCGGGTTACGCTGCGGTTCCATTCGACGCGTGGCTCTACCGTCTCGAAGAGCAACGTTGGCAGGAGGGGGATCCTGGTTCTACGACAACTGAAAGGGTAGACGCGGATGTCTGCCCTTTCAGGAAACTGACGCGCTCTCGATGGAATCTATGGCGCCGACGGCTTCAGCATAAGGCCGCAATCGTCGAGGAGTTGTGGGTCGACGGGCGACGGCGACTCGAACATCAAGTCGATGCCTCGCTGGCTCTTGGGGAAGGCGATCACCTCGCGAATATTTTCCTCATCCGCCGCGAGCATCACGAACCGATCCAGTCCCATCGCGATTCCTCCGTGGGGAGGCGCGCCGTATTCGAGCGCATCCAGGATCGCGCCAAAACGGTCATGTTGCGCCTCGGGCGAGTGGCCCATCATTGAGAAGACGCGCTCTTGATCGGCCCGCTTGTGCATGCGGATACTTCCGCCGCCGGTTTCGTTTCCGTTGCAGACCAGGTCGTACTGCTTCGCTCGCACCGCTCCCGGGTCCGTGTCCAAAAGATGACGGTCAGCTTCATGGAATCCGCAGAATGGATTGTGGGTCGCGTCCCAGCGCTGACCCTCCTCGTCCCACTCGAGCAACGGAAACTCATAGACCCAGCAATAGGCCATAACCGTTGGGTCCGCTAGGTTGAGTCGCCTTCCCATCTCATCGCGAATCGTTGACAGGGTTTTTGCGACGACCGCCGGCTTATCGGCGACGAAGACAGCGAGGTCGCCGGGCTTTGCCCCGATGCCGGATGTGAGCGCCTCGATCTCGCTTTCCGATAGGAATTTGGCGATTGGTGATTTCACCTCGCTCTCGGCGATCGCGATCGTTGCAAGGCCCTTGGCGCCGGCCCGTTTGGCGAGCTCGGTCAACTCGTCGATCTCGCGCCGGGTGTAGCCCGCGCAGCCGGGCAGCACGATGCCCTTGACCTGCCCGCCAGATGCGAGCACCCCGGCAAACGCCTGGAACGTGGTTTCTCGAAGTGCATCTGACACATCCTGAAGCTCGAGGCCGAACCGGAGATCGGGTCGGTCGGAGCCAAACCGGCGCAATGCCTCGGCATATGAGATCCGGGGGAAGGGTTTTTCGACGATCGGCTTCTCCGTATAGTTCTCCGTGAGCTCGATATAAAGCGGCTCGATCAAGGACATAATGTCCTCTTCCTCGACGAATGCCATTTCGATGTCGAGCTGCGTGAATTCCGGTTGGCGGTCGGCGCGTTGGGCTTCGTCGCGGAAACAGCGGGCGATCTGGTAATAGCGATCGAAGCCGGCAATCATCAGGAGCTGCTTCATCTGCTGCGGGGATTGCGGAAGCGCATAGAAGCTCCCCGGGAAGACACTGCTGGGCACCAGGAAATCGCGGGCGCCCTCGGGCGTGCTCTTGATCAGCATCGGCGTTTCAACCTCGAGAAAGCCCCGGCTTTCGAGGTAGCTGCGCATGTGCTTGACGATTTGATGGCGCAGGATGATGTTTCGTTGCATCTTCGCTCGCCTCAGATCGAGGTAGCGGTATTGCAGGCGGACAATCTCCTCCACGCCGCTCTCTTCATTGATGTAGAACGGTGGTGTCTTCGCGCTGTTGAGCACTTCGAGTTGCCGCGCCTCGATCTCGACTTGACCGGTCACGAGCCTGGCGTTTTCCGTGCCCTCGGGCCTCTGCCGCACGATGCCGGTCACTCGCACGACGAATTCGGTACGGACGTCGCTGGCGATCGCGTGCGCGCCGGGCGCGATTTCCGGATTGAAGGTCACCTGGGTAACGCCGTAGCGGTCGCGAAGATCGATGAAGATCAGCCCACCCAGATCCCGCCGTCGATTGACCCAACCATTGAGCGTCACTTCCTGCCCGACAGCGTCAATTCTGAGGCTGCCGCAGGTCAACTTCCCGGTTACGCTGGGATCGACATCGTATTTCACGCTCACGCTCTATGACTCCCCGCACTCTTCAACTTCGTCGCCGTCACGATCTTCGCTGTTCAGCCAGGCGACTTCGATAGGCCCGTTCAAGCTCGATCTCGGGATCGAGTCCGGCTGCGACAACCCGTTCGACAGCATCCAGCAAGCTACGTCCTAGCCCATCGCAATTCGAGGCGACGGCCGATTCTCCCCGTTTTCGCGCAACCTTCGCCACCCGGTGCAGAACCGGCATCGCTCGCGGCAAGCGATCGAATGGATCTTGTTCGGCGTCCTCGTTCACTTGCCCGCGTGCCGCTCGCTCATCTGCCTTGACCGCGTCCCAGGTTCGGACGACCTGATCAGGGGTTTCAGCGACCACGTCTCCAAACACATGAGGGTGGCGCCTGACCAGCTTTCGATTGACATGATCGTAGACATCGCCGATTGAAAAGTCGCCTGCTTCTTCCGCGATTTGCGCCTGCATCGCGACGTGCAAGAGCAGATCGCCAAGCTCCTCGGCCAGGTGATCGGGGTCGCCTTCGTCGACCGCGGCAGCGACCTCATATGCCTCTTCGATCACTGTTCCCCGTAGCGACACATGGGTTTGCTTGCGGTCCCAAGGACAGCCGTTCGGCGCCCGGAGGCGAGCCGCGATCCGACTCAGTGTCAGGGGACTCCTGGTTGCAGCCAGCTCATCAAGTGACGGAATCCAGACGGCGGTGAGATGATCGACAGCGACGCGGTCGAGCTCGAACAGCCGGCAATAGACAATCCGTTCGCTCCCGGTCACTCCGGCGGCTGCAACGACCACGATGGGGTGATCCTCAGGATAGAGTCGACTAAGCGCGAGCTTCGCGACAGAGGCGACCGGCTGAGAGTAGACCTGAGAGAGCAGCACGGGTCGAAGCGGTGAAACGTCCGGCAGTGCGCCATTGAAGGGATCCCGTTCGGCGAAGCGCTGCAATTCTGTTGCGTCGATCAGCTGCGCGTCAGATGCCATCGGATCGATCCTAAGCGCAGCCGACACGACATCGATGGCACTCACGCCTGATGCGAGCCTGGTTTTGATCCCCAGTGCCTCGGAACGCTCCAGAATCGCCGCGACGCTACGTTCGCCTACGAGCGGGTGTCCAGGCACCGCGAAGACAAGATCCGTCTCCTGCGCCTCCGTCAACACACGGTCAGCAATCGCCTGATAGACCTGATCGAACGACCGGCCGAGTTCGTAGAGGTCATCACAGCTCGCCACACGCGGATCGCCGGCAAGATCCTCAAGGCCTGGGTGGATCGCGGTCCGCAACAGAATGCGAGGGGCCTCGCGAAGAATCTCGGCGGCTTCGAGCGTGCGTAGTGCCGGATTCCCGGGACCGAGCCCGAGTATCGTCAAGGTCGTCCTCATCCGGCGCTAATTCTTCGCGCTGGAGGCTTTGTCACCGAGCGTCAATACGGCCATGAAGGCTTCCTGCGGGATCTCGACCGAGCCCACCATCTTCATCCGCGCCTTGCCCTCTTTCTGCTTTTCCAGCAGTTTGCGCTTGCGGGAGATGTCGCCTCCATAGCACTTGGAGATCACGTTCTTGCGCATTGCGCGGATCGTTTCACGCGAAATGATCCGGCTGCCAATCGATGCCTGGACCGGCACATCGAACATCTGACGCGGGATGAGCTTTCGCAACGCCTGTACAAGCTCACGGCCCCGGAAGTAGGCGTCCTCGCGGTGGGCGATCGTCGATAGCGCGTCGACCGGCTCGCCGTTGACGAGCACATCGAGCTTGACAAGATCGGCGGCCCGAAGCTCAGCGAAGGTGTAGTCGAGTGAGGCGTAACCCTGCGACCGGCTCTTGAGCTGATCGTAAAAGTCGACGATCACTTCGCCGAGCGGCATATCGAACTTAAGGTGAACCCGATCCTCGTCGAGATAGATCATTTCGACAAAAACGCCGCGGCGGCCGGTAACCAGCTCCATGATGTTGCCGATATAGCGCGCCGGCAGAATGATGCTGATGTGCATCCAGGGCTCGCGGATTTCGGTGATCTCGCCCGGAGACGGCATCTCGGCCGGATTGTCGATGGTCAAGACCTGCCCGCCGTGCATTTCGACCTCGTACTCGACGCTTGGAGCGGTCGTCAGCAGATCGAGGTCGTACTCGCGCTCCAGACGTTCCTGCACGATTTCGAGGTGCAATAGTCCCAAGAACCCAGCGCGAAAACCAAATCCAAGCGCCAGGGACGACTCCGGCTCGTAGGTGAGCGATGCATCGTTGAGCTGCAGCCGTTCCAGTGCGTCTCTCAGAAGCGGATAGCCCTCGCTATCCACCGGATAGAGTCCGGCGAAGACCATCGGCTTGGCAGGGCGGTAACCCGGGAGCGGTTCGGCGGCGGGCCGAGTCGCGATCGTGACGGTGTCGCCGACCTGCAGGTCCTTAACGACTTTGAGTCCGGTGGCGATGTATCCGACCTCACCGGTTCCGAGCCGTCCGCAGGCTTCCATCCCGGGTGAGAAATAGCCGAGCTCGATGATCTCGGCCTCCTTGCCGGTCGACATCAAACGCAGCCGGTCTGTTACCTCGATCTCGCCGTCGACGACCTTCACATAGGCGATTACGCCCTTGAACGAGTCGTAGTGGGAGTCGAAGATCAGTGCTCGCGCCGGAGCGGAGATGTCCCCGGCCGGCGGCGGCACACTCCTGACCACGGCTTCGAGGATTTCGTCAATGCCCAGACCCTGCTTTGCGGATGCGGGCAGGATCTCGTCGTCGAGCAACCCGATGAACTTCTGGACCTCGGCGGTGACTTTCTCAGGATCGGCGTTCGGAAGATCGATCTTGTTGATCACCGCGATGATCGCCAGGTCGTGCTCCAGGGCGAGATAGACATTCGCCATCGTCTGCGCTTCGATGCCCTGAGCAGCGTCGACGACCAGAATCGCGCCTTCGCAGGCCGCGAGGCTGCGGCTCACTTCGTACGAAAAGTCGACGTGACCCGGGGTGTCGATCAGGTTCAGTTCGTACGATCGTCCATCCTTGGCGTTGTAGTTCATCCGGACGGCGCGAGCCTTGATCGTGATGCCCTTTTCGCGCTCCAGGTCCATCGAATCCAGCATCTGCTCCATCATCTCGCGCCGTTCAACGGTGCCCGTGCGCTCGAGCAAACGGTCGGCAAGGGTCGACTTGCCGTGGTCGATGTGCGCGATGATGCTGAAGTTACGGATCCGCTCGAGCGGGACACCGGTTGACTGACTGGCTATGGGAGCATCCTTGATCGTTATTGTCATACCCGAAGTATAGCTGAGGAAGCCGCGGCTCTAGCGTCTTGAGAAGGGTGCACGAAGGGAAGGCGGGAGGCGGCCGACGATCATCGCCAAACCGCGTTCAGCTTCGGGAATTCGCAACAAAAACGAGACCAAGAAATAGGTTCCTGCCAAGAGCGCCATAACATAACAGAGCATTACCAACTGCGCGACCCGATTGGTCAATCCACCTGCTGTTGCCTCTTCCAGCTTGGGGCGCACTAGCTCTGCCATTGTCGCCATCGCGGCGGTCGCGATCATTACTCTTCCGATCCAGGAGCCGAACGAGTGGTCGAGCCCGCCGATCCGGCGACGTAGAACCGCGAACATGATCAGCGCTTCGATCCCGGTCGATGCGCTAAGCGCGAGCGCCAGCCCAACATGGCCCATCGGATCGACCAGGATCGCTCCTAGAACGATGTTGATCGCGATGATGATCACGCCCGCGATCACGGGCGTTCTGGTGTCTTGCATCGCGTAGTAGATCCTTGCAAGGACTTCCACTAGCGCGTACCAGACCAGTCCGAGCGCGAGGTAGGCGAGGGCTGGCGAAACCAGCGAGGTCGAGGTCGCGTCGAAATTGCCGCCGAGCTGGAAGACGGTTTGAGGGATCGCGGTTCGGAGCTCGAACAGACCGATCGACGCTGGAATGGTTAAGAAGAGCATCGGCATGAGCGCGCCGGTGAAGGTTGAGCGCATCTCGTCGAGCTTGCCTGACTGAAAGAGGCGGGCCATGCCTGGAAAGATCACCGTCGAAATGCTGAGCGCGATCACGCCGTGGGGCAACATCATCATCTGCCAAGCGTAGTTGAGCGCGGAAACGCGACCATCGCCGGTGCCGCTGGCGAGGTGGGTGACCGCGATGAAGTTCAGTTGGAACGCGGCCAAACCGATCACGCGAGGGAGCAGCAGACGGCCGACCTCGGTCAATCCGTCGACGGTACGATCCAATGTGGGTCGAAGTGCGATCCCCGAGGCCAGCAATCCAGGAATCTGAATGGCGAAATGGAGCAGCGCGCCTACGACGACTCCGACGGCCACTCCTTCAATTCCGAAACTCGGCGCGAGCGCAAGTGCACCGATGATGATCGCCAGGTTGTAGAGCAGCGGTGACAGCGCAGGCAGCGTGAATTGCTCCTGCGCCTCCAGGATTCCCTTGGCCGCGATCCCGAGACCCAGAAAGAAGGGTGAGAGCAGCAGAATCCGCATCAGTCGCACCGCGAGTCTCTGGTACTCGGGCGCGAGATCGGGCGCGACGATGTAGCGCATGATTGGAGTTGCGAGCACGAATATGATCACCGCGAAGACGACGGTCGTTACCGCGGCATAGGTGATGACCGCCGACGCCAGGCGCCAGGCACGTTTGCGATCGCCTTTCTCGAGAAAGCCGCCGAATACCGGGATGAACGCCGCACCGAATGCTCCGGACATCACGACCAAGAAGAGCAGATCCGGAATGCGGAACGCGCTCACGTAGGCGTCAAATTCGCTCGATGTTCCGAACCGGTAGCCGAGGATCACGTCCCGGAGCAAGCCAAGCACGCGGCTGACGATGAACGCGAGACCGACGATCGACGCGCTGCGACCAGCCGATGCGACCGCACGCCTCCGAGTGGTGCGCACTGGCTGATCGAAGGGCGTCGGGGTGCTGATCGAAGCCTCCCAGGGGGGCAAATCGAAGAGATTTACATTGAGGTTCGGAGCCTTGTCTGGTACCATCAGGTTGTCGCGGCGAACAAGCCGTGATTTCGCATGGCTTCCAATGTCACGTGTTACTCAAGAGGTGAACCAACTTGGCGAATAATAAAGCAGCCGAGAAGCGCATTCGTGTGAATGAACAAAAGCGACTGCGCAACCGGCCGTACCGCACGGCGGCTCGTACGTACGTCAAAAAGGCCGAAACTGCAATTCGAACCGGCGATGCCGCGCTTGCGGCGACCGCTGTCGGCGATGCGATCAGCACGCTCGATCGGGTTGCGGGCAAGGGTATCATCCACCCGAACAACGCCGCCCGGCGCAAATCGCGTTTGATGGCGAAGTTCAACAAGTTGACCGCTTCGGCCTGAGCTCTGTTTCACCGATTCAGCAAGCGTGAACGGCGGCACTATGTGCCGTCGTTTCGGCGTGTCTGGGATTGTGTCAACGTTCTGTCGACCAACGCGTAGATCTGATCTGCGGGATGACGCAATATACCCGATTTGAGCTGCCGATCGGTTTCGATCGCGGTCTTCAGGAATGGTTTGGCTCCTCCGCGCAGTGCACGCAGGCTCTTCGAAACGGCGTGCATCCTGTTCGGATTTGAGAGTCCGAGTTGTCGTCCCGCTTCAACAGGGTCCACGCGGCCCGCGGATTCGAGCGCGGCCATCAACTCAGCCTGCTGAAACAACTGAGCGGAAATACGGCCCGAATCGTCGCCGTTTCCAATCGAGGTCGACAGCTCGCGGATCGCGGCGGTTCCCTCGCCGGCGATCACCGCATCGATCAAAGGAAAGAGCCGGTCCGACTGACCGGCAGCGGTCATCTCATTGATATGACTGCGCTCGATCGCTCCGGGAAAAGCGGCCATCGCAAGTTTTCCGATCTCGTTCACGAATTGCTCGAGATCGGGCGGATGGTCATAGGCTGGGTTACTGGGGCGGGACGCCCAGGTGGTCGGGCAGAGTAGTCCGGCGAGCAACCGCGCATCCATGTCCGAGATCGTGCTGCCGGCATCGGTCGCGCGCTGTTTCATCCAGGAGACGAGCTCCGAGCCTCGCGGAGGTTCGCCCAGGATCACCTCCACATCTTTTGGAAGCATCTTCTTGACCGCGGCCGGCACAGACTGGATTCCGCGATCGGCAAAGATCGCGATGTTCTCAGGCTGAATCGCGCCAAGAACGCGAGACCAATCGACCGCGCCGGGTCGTTCGGTAGTCTCTTCGTCGTCTGATTCATTTGCGGCCCGTTTGCCCGAGCGAGTCATGAGGTCGTTGACAACTACTACCCGGCCGCTGCCGAAGAAGCCGGGGGTGCCGAGGGCGGCGACTATTTCATCGAGATTGGCGGCTTTCGCGTCGATCGTCGACGTGTTCAGACCATCGGGATCGTGCTGAGCTTTGATCCGCCCAATTGCCGTGCGCACCAGATAAGAATCCGGACCCGTGATAAGGATCAGCATCGTTTGTTAGCCGGCCTCTCGACGTCCAGGAGTGGAGGGTGGGGCGAACCCGCCTGTGCCGTGTGTAACGGAGCCTTGAACCTGCTTTCGCAGGTGGGCGCCGCGCCATCGCGGATAGTAGCCCAACGGTTAGCGGCTCCCGACTTCCAGTTTATCGGCTCAAGACACATCGGTCATCACGTACACCGCCGGCTCGACCCCAGGAGAGGCTAGCACGCACCGGTGGAGGCAACAAGGAGTGACCGCTGGAATGGTCTTTAGACGGATGTTCGTCGTAGCATGAGTCGCAGCAGGGGGTTTTTTGCATCACGACCAAACGAGGAAACGATGTCGGAGCAGCGAAGACGGGTAGTCGTGACCGGGATGGGTGCGGTGTGCCCCATAGGATTGACGATCGACGAATTGTGGGCGGGTATTTCTTCTGGACGCTCTGGTGTCCGTCCGATCACGCGCTTTGACGCGACCGGGTTCGAAACGACGTTTGCCGGCGAGGTGGACGGTTTCGACCCAGCGGCAAGCGTTGGTCGCAAGGAGGCGAGGCGGATGGACCGCTATGCGCAGTTCGCGGTTGCCGCGACGCTGCAGGCGGCAGAACAAGCGGGTCTGGCGAACGGCGGATTCGAGCCGACCCGCGCTGGAGTGCTCATGGGAACCGGCATGGGAGCGCTGGAGACGCTCGAACAAGGGGCCGAAACGCTGGCAGCGCAGGGTCCGCGCAGGCTAAGTCCGTTCTTCGCGCCGATGGTCTTGCCGAACATGGCGGCTGGAATGACCGCGATCCATGTGGGCGCCAAGGGCCCGTGTGTGGCGACCGCGTCGGCTTGCGCCAGCGCCGCTCACGCTATCGGAGAGGCAGCACGGGTCATTCGCGACGATTCGGCAGATGTGATGTTCGCCGGCGGCGCCGATGCGCCAATCACGAAGCTCGGGATCGGCGGTTTCAACGCGATGGGCGCGCTCTCGACTCGGAACGATGATCCGCGGCGCGCAAGCCGGCCGTTTGACGCGGATCGTGACGGATTCGTGCTTGCCGAGGGCGGCGCGACGCTTGTGCTGGAAGAGCGCGATCATGCGATTGAACGCGGGGCGACGATCCTGGGCGAGATTCTCGGGTATGGCTCCACCGACGATGCGAATCACATGGTGCAGCCGGCGCCGGGTGGCGAGGGGATCGCGCGGGCAATCGGTATTGCTCTCGCCGAAGCAGGATTAATTCCGAGCCAGATCGACTATGTAAATGCCCACGGCACCTCGACTCAGATGAATGAGAAGCTCGAAACGGCGGGGTTGAAGGCGGCGCTCGGCGAATCCGCGTACAAGATTCCGGTCAGCTCGACCAAGTCGATGACCGGGCATCTGTTGGGCGCGGCGGGATCGCTCGAGGCTGCAATCTCTTTGCTGGCAATCCGGCATCAATGTTTGCCGCCGACGATCAACTATGAGACGGTCGACCCCGATTGCGATCTGGACTACGTGCCGAACACCGCCCGATCGGCGGAGATGCGATACGTTCTGAGCAACTCGATGGGCTTCGGTGGTCATAACGTGGCACTGATTTTCAGCCCTGGGACCCTGTAGCGCCGGACCTATGTGTCCGACTGTTCGAGGTATCGGTGTTGCATTGGGTCCCCGACGACTGAATCGCCGTCCCGTGGCCAAGTCGTCGAGTAGGGACGGGGTCGAGCACACGGGATCGACGCTACTGGGCACATGAAAATGCCGGCGCAAGTGCACCGGCATTCAAATACCTGAACTCGCTGAAGGCTATTCGAGATAGCCTCGGAGCTTGCGACTGTAGGTCGGGTGGCGGAGCTTGCGGAGCGCTTTGGCCTCGATTTGGCGAATTCGCTCGCGTGTAATGCCAAACTCGCGACCGACCTCTTCGAGCGTGCGGAACTTGCCGTCCTCGAGACCGAAACGGAGCACGATGATTTTGCGCTCGCGATCGGTCAGCTTTCCGAGCGCTTCTGAGATTTGTGATTTGAGCAACTGTTGCGATGCGAGCTCCAACGGCGCCGGCATCGAAACATCCTCGATGAAGTCGCCGAGGAAGGCGTCGCCTTCCGAGCCAACTGGGGCCTCAAGCGAGACCGGATGCCGTGCAACATCGAGCACCTGACGGACTTTGTCGTCCGTGATGTCCATCGCGCGGGCGATCTCTTCTTGAGTCGGTTCGCGCTCGAGAATTTGCTGTAACCGATGGCTGGTTTTGCGAACGCGATTGATGGTTTCGCCGACGTGGACCGGAAGCCGAATCGTCCGGCTTTGATCCGAGATAGCGCGGGTGATCGCCTGTCTGATCCACCAGGTGGCATAGGTGCTGAATTTGAATCCGCGGGTGTAATCGAATTTGTCGGTGGCCTTCATTAGGCCGATGTTGCCCTCCTGGATCAAGTCCAGGAAGGAGAGACCGCGACCAACGTATTTTTTCGCCACAGAGACGACGAGGCGAAGATTGGCCTGAATGAGGTGGGCGCGAGCCTTGTCGGCATCGATCATGTCCGCTTCGAGCGTCGATCGCTCAATCGCGGTCAGCGTCTCAGTCTGAAGACCGGTTTCGGCGGCCTTGCCGCGCTCCATACGCTTGGAGAGCCAAACCTCTTCGGCCATCGTCAGGAGATCGGTTTCGCCAATTTCGTGCAAGTACAGCCGGACCGAATCACCAACCGCGAGCGCCGCGGCTTCGACGATCTCCAGACGCCCGGTGACCGCGATCTCTTTGATGCGGCCGTTCGAAGTCGCCGTGGGGGCCTGATCGAGTACCTCGATGCCTTCTGAAACAAGCCAGGAATAGAGATCGTCTAATCGCTCGATTTGCTCTTCCGCATTGGGAAAGAGTGCAATGATCTCGTCAGAAAGGAGATAGCCCTGATCTTTTCCCTTTTCGAGCAGGCTCGTGACCATGGATCGTTACACCACCTGATTCGATTGCGGGTTGACTCTGAGCGACGGATTGGCGCCAGCCCCGCGCGTCAAACAAAAACCCCAGGCAAGCAGCCAGGGGTGAATCGAGGTATCAAATCGGGCGGCGCGTGGGGGCTCTGGGCGGACATTTCCCCTGCTCTCATCGACATTCGCGGAGTCCATAGGGGTGTAGTCTACTAGAAATTTTCGCTCATTTCAAGCGTTTGTGAGTTGCTTACACGATATGCATCAGAGATCGGGACGGCTGAAACCCGATGGTATACTCGCGCAAGCGAGGTATGGGTTCAACCCGTGGAGTACATGCTATGTCCGGACACTCAAAATGGGCGACGATCAAGCGAGCGAAGGGAGCGACCGATGCAAAACGTGGTCAGCTCTTCACCAAGCTGGCAAGGGAGATCACCGTTGCCGCACGCTCTGGTTTGCCGGACCCTGAAAGCAATGCCCGGCTCCGGATTGCGGTGCAAAAGGCGCGCGCGGAGAACATGCCAAAAGACAATATCGATCGAGCGATCGAGCGCGCAAAGGGTGGAACCGGCGGCGAATCGCTCGACGAGCTCTTCTATGAGGGATACGGTCCCGGCGGGATCGCCTTCATGATTCAGGCAATGACCGACAACCGAAACCGCACCGTGGGTGAGGTCCGCGCGGCATTCACTCGTGGCGGGGGCACCCTCGGCACGGACGGCGCGGTTGCGTGGATGTTCGATTCGGTCGGACAAATCGTCGCGAGTCCCGGCAAGCTCGATCCCGAAGCAGTCGCGCTCCTGGCAATCGACGCCGGCGCGCTCGAGTTCGAGATCGAGGACGACGCCGTCATCGTCTATACGGAGCAACAGGATCTGCACAAAGTGCAGGAACAGCTCTCGGAAACTGGTCTCGAGATCGAATCCTCGGAACTGATCATGAAACCGAAGGACCCGATCACGCCGGACACCGATCTTGCGGTGAAAGTCATCCGGTTGGTTGAGCGGCTCGAGGATCTCGACGACGTCCAAACCGTCTACACGAACATGAACCTCACGGACGACGTACTCGCTCAGGTCAGCTAGGAACGCACTTCTTGATAACCCTCGGCATCGACCCCGGCACCGCGAGACTCGGGTATGGGCTGATCGAGGCCGGGGAGAGCCCGACGTTGATCGATTGCGGCGTGATCGAAACCGCGGCGGCGGCGGATATGCCCGCCCGGCTTTCGGGTTTGTATGATGCAGTCGCTGGATTAATCGCGGATCACCGGCCGGATGTGCTGGCGATTGAGCAGCTCTTTTTCGCCCGGAATGTAACGACCGCGATCAGCGTCGGCCAGGCCCGCGGGGTCGTGCTATTGGCGGCGGCCAAAGTTGGTCTCACGGTCGCTGAATACAGCCCGTCGCAGGTCAAACACGCGGTGGCAGGCTATGGAAAGGCCGACAAGAATCAAATCCAGGAGATGGTACGGATCATCCTTGGACTCGACTTTCCACCTCAGCCAGATGACGCCGCGGATGCGCTAGCGATCGCGCTGTGTCATTCCCAACGAGCGGCGTTTGCCGAACACACGGGCCGGACGGCATGGTAGCTGATCTCGCGACAATCACGAAACAACGGCTCGACCTGGCGGTGACCGGACGGGGATTGAGCGACACGCGCTCGAGAGCTCGCGCGCTGATTCTGGCGGGAGATATCCTGGTGAACGGCGTTGCGGTTGTTCATGCCGGCTCGATCGTTCGGGATTCGGACGTCATCGAACTGAAATCGCGGCCACGGTTTGTCAGCCGCGGCGGTGAAAAGCTGGATCACGCGCTCAGTTTCTTCGACGTCGACGTGAACGGGATGGTTTGCGCCGATCTTGGCGCCAGCACAGGTGGGTTCACCGACTGCCTCGTGCAGCGTGGGGCCGCTCGCGTTTATGCGGTCGATGTGGGGTACGGGCAGATCGATGAGCGGATGCGCGCCGACGATCGCGTGGTGGTGATGGAGCGCGTCAATGCCCGCTACCTGGAGTCGCTGCCGGAACCGGTTGATCTCGTCGTGATCGATGTTTCGTTCATTTCATTGAGTCTGATCCTGCCGGTTGCCGCCAAGATTCTCGGTCCATACGGCCGTTGCGTTCCGCTGATCAAGCCGCAATTCGAGGCAGGACGGAAAGATGTCGGGAAAGGCGGAGTCGTCCGAGATCCTGTAATTCACCGGCGGGTTCTGCGCGAGGCGGCGAACTATGCACAAGCGAATGGCTTTCGCGTCGACGGCCTGGTCAAATCGCCGCTGACGGGCGCCTCGGGGAATGTCGAATTTCTAGCGAGCCTCAGCATGTCTTCTGACGACAAGTTCGCCGATTCCGTGGACGAAATGATCGCGGAACTGGCGCTCAGCTCATGATTTGGAACACGCGACCGTTCGATTCGGTGCGTCAAGCGCTCTCGGACGCCGGGTCGAACGACGGAGCGGAATCGGTTCGGCTCGATCCGGGCCGACTGTCTCGTACCGGTGTGCCCGAGCTCATTCTGGCCGGGAGTAAAACGAGCGCTGAGGTTCACCGGAGCCTTGTCCGGCTCGCGACCGCGATTGGGCGTGCAACGGCGACACGATGCCGCGACGATCAACTGATTGAGCTTCCTGGCACCTTCGCGGATGGCGCCTTCACGGTCGAAGTCCATAATGAGGCCAGAGCAATAACGGTTTCGGTGCCGGAGCATGAGCGCCGTTACACTGGCGGACGGGTCGCCGTGATTACCGCCGGTTCCTCAGACATCCCGGTCGCGCTCGAGGCTGCATTGATCGCGCGTGAGATGGGGTGCGAGGTCTTCGAAGTACGCGATGTCGGTGTCGCGGGATTGCACCGGCTCGTTCGCCCGTTGGAGCAATTAGCGGAGTCGCAAGTGGACGTTATCGTGGTTGCCGCGGGCATGGACGGCGCATTGCCGAGCGTCGTGGCCGGGCTGGTGCCAGTCCCGGTAATTGGGCTTCCGACTTCAGTCGGATATGGTCACGGCGGTAGCGGCGAGGGCGCACTGACCACGATGTTGCAGTCGTGTGCGCCGGGCCTCGTCGTGGTCAACATCGACAACGGCGTCGGCGCGGGAGCTGCCGCGGCCAAGATCGCGAATCTCGCGGCTTCGGAACGTCGTTAATGCTCGAGCGACCAGTTTGCCAGGATTCGAGTCGCCGCCGTTTGCGGCGTGCACTGACGGTTCGCGACTCTGTCTATTAGCACGTCCGTGGCGACCGCTCGTTTCTCCGACGCCAAACGCAGGTCAAGGAGTTTCTGAAGTTGGCGCGCGATCTCCTTTTCGGCAACCGATCGTCTCCGGGTCGCCAGGTTTCCGGTCTCGATTAGCCAGATTCGATGACGCTCCAGTTCGCTCACGAGGGTGTCAATACCTGAGTCGTTCCTGGCGGAAACGGCAACCACGGGAGGCGCCCAGTCACGGCCGGCCGGTGAGAGCGTCAGCAGCGCCCGTATTTCGCGCGCGGTTGCCTGGGCATCGGGCAAATCGGATTTGTTGACGGCGTATATGTCGGCGATTTCCAGCACACCGGCTTTGAGCGCCTGCACGCCGTCGCCGAAACCCGGCACCTGCACGAGAACGACTGACTCGACATAATGCACGATGGCGATCTCTTCCTGACCGGTTCCGACCGTTTCGACCAGAACGATGTCGTAGCCGGCCGCATCGAACAGGTGCATCAGCCCCGCGGTTGTGGGGGCGAGGCCGCCTGTCCGACCCCGGGTGGCGGCACTTCTGATGAAGACGCCTGGGTCGCCCTGGTGCTGAAGCATGCGAATGCGGTCGCCGAGGGTGGCGCCGCCGGAGAGGGGACTCGAAGGATCGATCGCGATGACCGCGACGGTTTTACCTACGGCGCGCCAGGCAGCGACCATTTCATTCACGAGCGAGCTCTTCCCCGCGCCGGGTGGACCGGTCACACCGACGGTGTGCGCTCGGCCGGAAAGTGGGTAGAGGCGTTCGAGCGCCACTTGCGCGAGCGCGCTGTCGTTCTCGATGTTGGTTGCCAGACGCGAAAGAGAGCGGATGTTCCCGCCGAGAGCTTCGTCGACGAGTCCCATGCTAGGCGATGTCGTGACGAATGGGAGCGTGGTCGCGGATGAACGACACCGCTTCTCGCAATGAGGTGCCAGGACCAAAAACCGCCGAAACGCCGAGGCTTTTGACCTCGTCGACGTCGTCCCGTGGAATCGTCCCGCCGGCGATGACGAGGACGTCGTCGAGCCCGCGGTCGCGGAGCGTCTGCATGATCCTCGGGAAGATCGCAAGGTGCGCGCCCGAGAGGATGCTCAAGCCCACCACATCGACATCCTCCTGCAACGCCGCATCGGCGATCATTTCTGGAGTTTGGAACAATCCCGTGTAGATCACTTCCATTCCGGCATCGCGTAGTGCGCGGACCATCACTTTCGCGCCGCGATCGTGACCATCGAGCCCTGGTTTGGCGACCAGAACTCGGATCGGCGATTGACGTTCACGAACTTCGGCCGCGGTCGTGGATTTAGTATCAGGAGCCATAGGAGTAGAACCCCTCTCCAGTTTTCCGGCCGAGTTTTCCTGCTGCGACCAATCGTCGTAACAGAGGCGCGGGCCGGTATTTGTCTTCGCCTAATTCTCGTTGGAGCACTTCCAGGATCGCAAGGCAGACATCGAGTCCGATCAGATCCGCCAATGCCAGCGGACCCATCGGGTGCGCCATTCCGAGCTTCATGATCTCGTCGATTGCCTCCTTGGCTGCGATGCCTTCGCCGAGACAGAAGACCGCTTCATTGATCATCGGCATCAGCACGCGGTTCGAGATGAAGCCGGGGAAATCGCTGACCACGACCGGTGTCTTCCCCGCCGCGCGCGCGATATCGCAGACCTGATCGACGACGACTGCATCGGTTTGCTCAGCCCGGACGACTTCGACAAGCGGCATCACCGGCACCGGATTGAAGAAGTGCATTCCGACGACTCGCCCCGGTCTCGAGCCGGCCGCGGCAACCGCGGTCAGTGAAATCGAAGACGTGTTGCTGGCAAAAATGGCGCCGGCAGCGAGCAGAGGAGTGATCGCGCGGGCGATCTCACGCTTGAGCTCGAGATTCTCGAACACTGCTTCGATGACCAAATGGGCGGTGGCGGCGGCTTCATATCGATCGGCCGTGCTGACACGGGCTAGGGCCGCTTCGGCATCGTCTTGCGAGAGTTTGCCCTTGGTGACCAGCCGGTTGAGATTTGATTGAATGGTCGAGCTGGCGCGATCGGCGTCTGCAATCGAGCGCTCGATCAGCGTTACTGGAAAGCCGGCCTGCGCCATCACTTGCGCGATACCGCTGCCCATTGTGCCGCCGCCGATCACCGCTACCTGCTGAACCATGATTCAAACGCCTCGTGTCGCGAATTCACTACTTCCTATCGCCGGCGATGGTACCGCATCACTCTGTTTTGCGATTCACTTCATTCATCGCTGGAATCGTTCCGGCCGAGATCCATAACTTCACACCCGCGGCCGCGCGGGTCAGAATCTCAGGGAGCTCCGCTTCTTCTTCTGTGCTGAATCTCGAGAGCACGTGACTGACCGTGCTGGAGCGCGGTCGATCGACCCCAATCCTCAACCTGGCGATCTCGTTTGTGCCGAGCTGCTCGATCACCGATTTCATCCCGTTGTGGCCGCCGGCCGACCCCTCGCCGCGCAGACGCAGCGTTCCAAAGGGCAGGTCGATGTCGTCAAACACGATCAGGAGGTCTTGTGGGTCGAGGTGAAACCAGTTGACGACCTCTCGCACCGATTGGCCGCTCAGGTTCATGAATGTCTGAGGTGCGGCGAGAACGATCTTTTCGCCATTGAGCGATCCCTCAATCAGCACGGCTCGAAACCGTTTGCGCTCAACCGTCATCGATAGATCGCGCTTGAGGAGGTCAAGCACCATGAAGCCGACGTTATGGCGCGTCCGCGTGTACTCTCTGCCTGGGTTTCCCAGTCCTACGA
>CAYJPA010000039.1:0-48417 GCA_964371945.1 uncultured Sphaerobacteraceae bacterium
CTCGCCGGCCGCCGCCGCCGCCGCCCCGCCCCCCCCCCCCCCCCCCCCCCCCCCCCCCCACTCCGCAGGTCGAAGCGGCGGTCGTTGCGGTGCGGCAGCGAAATCCCACCTGGGGTGGGTGGAAGATTGAGCAGTGGTTGTTGGCGAAGGGAGTCCCCACTGTTCCGAGCGCCAGGACCTGCACCGCCATCTTGCATCGCCACGGGCTCATCGTGCCGTCACCGCAGGGTGCGCCGGCCAAGCTCCGCTTTGAACGGGAGACACCCAACGAGTTGTGGCAAATCGATTTCAAGGGCCATTTCCCGTTAGCCCGGGGACGGTGCCATCCGCTCTCCGTGCTCGATGATCATTCCCGCTATTTGGTGGGACTGGTGGCGTGTGCCGACGAGCGCGACGACACCGTGCGGACGATCCTCACGGCCTTATTTCGCCGCTACGGGCTGCCGTGGCGAATGCTCAGTGACAACGGACCGCCCTGGGGCAGTTCCAATCCCAGCCACTCCTTGACCGCACTCGGGATGTGGTTGCTCAGGCTCGGGGTTGAGGTCAGCCATGGTCGTCCACTCCACCCGCAAACCCAAGGCAAGGTCGAGCGCTTCCACGGCACTCTCAAGACCGATCTGCTGACGAACCGGTCATGGCCGGATCTGGCGACGACGCAGGGCGCGTTTGATGCGTGGCGGGAGCTCTACAACACCGAACGTCCCCATCACGCGCTCAAGGGCGCGGTCCCGGGGAGCTCCTACCAACCAAGTCCACGACCCTTCCCCGAGTCGCTGCCGGAGATCGAGTACGCCCCCGGCGACGACCCACGAGCCGTGCATGGTGGTGGCCAAATCTCGTTCAAGGGACACCACTATTTCATCAGCACGTCGTTGAAAGGGGAACGCATTGGGTTACGCCCGACCGCCACGGACGGCGTCCTCGGCGTCCGCTATGCTCACGTCGAGATCGGTCAACTCGACCTGCACTCGGGAATCTTTCATCCAAGTCGAGCGATCGGTGGAGCGGATCGTGGTGTAACGGATGTCTCCGTCAATCCGTAACGGATGTACCCGGTCTATACACGTGTCTGCCCTTTTCGTCGTCCACGCCATTCTGTCGGTTCGGACAATTTGCTGACTGCGGTTCATTCACGATCGTGTTGGGTGAGGAATAAGAGCAAACACGGCGGATTGCCCCTACAAAGTATGGCTTTCCTTACGTATATGGCGTTCATGCGGGCCTAAAAGCCGAGGGCGAACCCTTCGGCGTGGGGATCAGATCCTCCGACGAGCGCGCCCGAGTCCGGATCGCGAGCGATGATCTGCCCTGAACCGCCGACGCCCCAGTCGCCAGCCCTCACCACCGAGTGGCCGGCGGCGGTCAGCCCATTGACCACGTTCTCTCCCAGACGATTCTCGACCCGCAGCTCGTAGGGGTCGCCGACTTCGCGCGGATACGATCCCGGCGAGATCGTCCAGCGCGGTTGCTCGACGGCCGCCTGGGCATCCAGTCCGCCGTCGATCAAACCGGTCACCATTTGAAGATTCCATTGCGGCTGGAAGTCGCCGCCCGGGGTGCCGCCGACCAAGACCGGGGTACCGCTGCCGTCGGCGATCAAGTAACAATTCAGCGTATGCATTGTCTTCTTGCCGGGGGCGTACACATTTGGATGCCCGTCGATGAGATTGAAGCAATGGCCCGCCCGGTTGTTCAACATGATGCCGGTATCGCCGGCGATCACGCCGCTTCCGAAAGCGCCCGACAACGAAATGATCATTGAGATCATCAGGCCGTTACTGTCAATCGCACAGAGATAGGTCGTGTCGCCGTCCGTGAGCGATCCCGCCTCGACATGAGATGCCGCGCAATCGTCGATGGTCGCTCGCCGTTTTGTCGCCCATTCAGGTGTCAGCAATTTTTCGACGTGGTCCGGAACGAAGTTCGGATCTCCGCAGTATGCCCAACGATCGGCGAACGCGCGTTTCATCGCCTCGGTCATCAGATGAACGCCGCGTGTGCTGCCGGCGCCGATCGCACCGATGTCGTCGGAGGAGATGATATTGAGCGCCTCCAGCAAGAGGAAGCCCTGCGTCGGCAATCCGGTTTCATAGACCGTGTAGCCTCGGTACGATGTCGAAATCGGCGGATCGATGCTGGTCGCGTGATCCGCGAAATCGGCGACGGTCAGCGCACCGCCGTTTGCCGCGAGGTAGCGCTCAATCTCCCGCGCGATCGAGCCCTTGTAGAAGACATCTACTCCACCCTCGGCAATGGCTCGAATCGACCGTGCTAGGTTTTCCTGCCGGAAAATCGACCCGGCCGCCGATACCTTGCCGTTTGGCAAGAAGACGGCCGTACTGGCGTCGAATTGACCCAAAAGGTCAGCCCCGGCTTTGATCCGAAGGGCGACGCCGGGCGTGAGCGGAAAGCCGTTCGAGGCGTAATCGATCGCGTGTCCAGCGAGGACTCCAAACTTCTTTGTGCCGTACCGCTCCAAGAGCGAAAAGATGCCGGAAACGAACCCTGGCACTGACGGCGCGAGCGGCCCGTGCTCAGCGAACGTTCTACCGCCGGGATCGGAGCGCGACTTCGCGTCGTCGAGCGAAAAACCGCGCGGCGCGATCCCGCTGCTCAGAAATGCGACCGGCTCGCCACCACGCTTTGCATCCGCGACGATCGCGAAGAGATCGCCGCCGAATCCGCAATGGGCGGGCAGTACAACTGCTGCCGCAATTGCCGCGCTGACCGCGGCGTCGATCGCGTTGCCACCGTTCATCAATGTGTGAAGACCGGCGGACGAGGCCAAGGGATGCGCCGTCGCGACCATGCCGTTGCGACTCATCACCGGTGTCGCTCGCCGCCGTGACCACGACGTTTCCTGGTTAGATGGAAATCCGATCATCGATTGGGTTCCTCGCACGTTTCCGTCAATTCGATCATTTCGAGCTCGCCGGAATTCCTGATTTTACTAAGCGTCTGCCACGCTTTTTACATCCAGAGTGTCTCGTAGTCCGTCGCCAAAGAGATTCAGCGCGAGCACGGTCAAAACGATCGCCAGGCCGGGGCAGACGCTAATCCACCACGCTTCGCGGACAAAGTCGCGGCCCTCGTTCAGTGACATACCCCAGGTGGGAGTCGATGGATTGACGCCCAGACCGATAAAGGTCAAAGCGGATTCCGCCAGGATACCCAACCCGACGGCGAATGTCGCCTGGACGATGATCGGAGCCGCCATGTTCGGCAAGATGTGGCCGAACATGATGCGCTGATCGTTCGCCCCGATCGAGCGGGCCGCGGTCGTGTAGTCCTGCTCCCGAATTCCGAGAACCTCCGCGCGCACAATTCTCGCGAAGTCGTCCAGGAAGGCGACCGCGATCGCGACAACCACGTTTCTAAATCCCGCACCGAAAACGGAAACCATCGCGACCGCGAGTATGATGACGGGGAATGCCCAGAGCAGATCGATGAAGCGCATGATCAGGCTGTCCAGCCAGCCGCCGTAGTAACCGGCAATAAGCCCAAGCAGACCCCCGACAATCATGGCGGCAAACGTGGCCAGGAGTCCCACCGACAACGAGATACGGGTGCCGGCAATCACCCGGCTCAACAAGTCGCGACCGAACGAGTCGGTGCCCAACGGGTGCGACCAGGTTGGCGAACCGAAAAGGTCGTAGTCGTCTGCCAATGGATCATACGGGGCGATCACCGGACCAACGATCGCGACCAAAACAAGGAAGCCCACGAAGATCAGTCCAAAGAGCGCCTTGCGCTCGCTTCGCAGCCGCGACCAGAAGCGATTACCGGGTGTGGCCCTGCGTTCATCGGCCAGCGACGTCAATCTGTCGACAACTGGATCGAATACGGCGAGTCCCCCCTGTCTAGCCATATTTGATCCTCGGATCCAGAAAGGTATAGAGGATGTCGACGAACAGATTAGCGAAGACGAAGATAACCGTTGTCAGCAGAATTACCCCCTGCACGACCGGATAGTCCTTGTCGAAAATCGCTCCGACCAGGATTCGACCCAGTCCGCGGATGGAGAAGACCGTTTCAACCACGACGGCTCCACTGAGCAGAAGCGCGAGCTGAATCCCCGCCACGGTCACAACCGGAATCATCGCGTTCCGCAACGCATGCCGGATGATCACTCCGCGTTCGGATACGCCCTTCGCGCGAGCCGTCCGGATGTAATCGCTGTTCAGTACCTCGAGCAGGCCCGAGCGGACAAAGCGCATCAGAATCGCCGCGTAGCTTGAGCCAATCGCAATGCTCGGCAACAGAAGATGCTCGAACCATTCACGGAGCCCGTCCTCACCGATGGTCGAATAGCCAACCGCAGGCAGCCACTGCAATCGAACGGCAAAGATCAGGATCAGAATGATTCCGAGCCAGAAGCCGGGCATACTGACGCCCAGAAACGCCACAAAACTCGCGCCGTAGTCGACGATTGAATTCCGCTTCAGCGCGGATATGATCCCCGCCGGCACCGCGATCAGAATCCCGAACGCGAATGACAGCGCTGCCAGGCTCATCGTCTTCGGCAGTCCGATTTTGATCGCGCTCATGACCGGTTCGGGCGATGCGATCGAGGTTCCCAAATCGCCCGTCAACACGTTTCCCGCCCATTTGGCGTATTGCACATAGATCGGCTTGTCCAATCCTAGCTTGTGCCGGAGCGCGGTCGCGGCTTCGGGCGTATATTCCGGACCTAGCATCACAACGACCGGATCGCCCGGCACGGCGCGCAGCATGAAAAAAACCAGCGTCGCGCAGCCCCAGATGATGAAGACCGAGTGGATTAATCGCCGGATGATGTACTGGGTCACCGCGCCACTCCCACTGATCGAGCCACGGATCCGCTCTGCTCAGCTCCTCTCGCGGAAGCCGCCTGGGGAGGAGCTGAGAGAGAACGGTCGATCCGCTAGCTCGATCTGAGTCGGTTATTGATCGAGCCAAACCGACTCGAGATAGCGCATTTCAGGGATCGAGACATAGCCCTTCACTTTGTTGGCAAACGCCACCACATCGGGCGTGTGATAGAGATAGGCGTAAGCCACGTCCTGCGCGGTTGTGGCCTGGATTTGCTGGAAGAGAGCGCCGCGCTCCTCCTGGACGGGGTTCGCGCGGGTTTCCTCCAACATCGCATCGACTTCGGGACTGTTGTAACCCTGGGTATTCCACGGTCCGGTCGAATGGAAGAAGTTCCAATGCCCGTCGTCGGGATCGGCATCGACTACGCTGCCATTGACGATCCAGTCGTAATCCTTCGCCAGCCAGCGCTCGTTCCAGGCCGCCCCCTGGAGTAGATCGATTTGCATGTCGATGCCGGCATCGCGCATCTGATTCTGGAGGGTCTCCGCGACCCGGTTGTTGCCCTCGGCGAACATGAGCGACGGCTTGGAGTCCTTCAGTCCCAGTTGTTCGATCATCGCCGTCGCGGCCGCCGCGTCGAACGCCTGGGGATCTTCGATCTGATCTGGCGCCTTGTACGCAAAGCCGAAGGCCGGGGCGATCGCCCCAACCGCAGGCTGGGCGACACCGAAAAGCGCTTTCGTGATCAGGTCGGCGCGGTCAATCGCCTTCGCCACCGCCATCCGTGCCTCGACGTTGTCCCATGGCGGCCGGGTGAAGTTCATCGTCAAGCCGATCCAGTTCGTTCCGGGCACCTCGATGACCGTAACGTCGCTGTTTTCTCGCAGACGCTCGACGCCAATGGCGGGTGCAATGTCGAGCATATCGACGTCGCCCGCTTCGAGGGCGCTGACGCGACTCGATGGTTCTGGAATGACGGTGACGTCAATCCCGTCGAGGTACGGCCGCCCGCCGTACCAACCATCAAAGGCGACCATCTTAAACTCGCTCGAAAGATCGACGCCTTCAGGCACGATCATGAAGGGACCACAACCAACCGGCGTCAGTCCAAATTGCTCGTCGCCCATCTCGTCAATCGCGCGCTTGGATATCGGCGTCAAGGCGCGTCCCGGGCCGCGGCTGCATGCGACCGCCAGGAACGGCGCAAATGGCGCACTCAATTTGACGACAAAGGTGAGGTCGTCAGCAGCGGTCGCCTCGGTGATGAGGCTGAGCTTGTTGGCATGAGGAGATGCAAAATCGGGATTCGTCGTCCGTTGATAGGTGTAGACGAGGTCATTGGCATTCAGCGGGTCGCCGTTATGAAACGTCAGCCCCGGCCGAAGCTTGAACGTGTACTGGGTGCCTTCCGGTGTGACTTCCCAGGTTTCAGCCAGGTCGGGAACCAGTCCAAGCTGCACGTCGAATTGAACGAGACTGGAGAAGATGTTCGAAACCAGCTCGCCGGCGACGATGCCAAGATTCACCTGGGCGGGATCGAGCGTGAGGATCTGACTGATTCCGAAACCAAGCTTGAGTGTGCCACCGGGCTTCGCGTCCTGATTCCTCGCGCGGAGTCCAGGCCGGCTCACGCCACTCGCACCGGCCGCGGCCAGCCGCCCGGCGAAACCGAATGCCCCGGTCGCAGCCGCGAGTTTCATCATTCTTCTGCGTGAAACGCGGGGTCCGCTCAATACGCTCCAATCGACTTGAGTCATCTGGCGCTCCTCCTCAAGGGACGTGACGATCGTCACTTCGTACCGCGCCGGCAAGTACGGCGCAGGGATGATCACCGTTCGAGACAAGGGTTCGCGAATCCAACTGGTTTCGGCGGCCATTCTCCTTTCACAGCGCCCCGAGGCGGCAGAATCGCTCTGCGGCGGCCCTCCACGACGGGCCGAAACACTCAGCTCGACGAGTCACCGTCGGACGGCTCGTCAACGAACGCGGCAACGATGTATGCCTCGACCTCTTGCAAGTGGCGGAGCATTGCGCCCCGTGCAAGATCGGGCTTTCGCGATTGAATGGCATCCAGGATTTCGAGATGTCCACGAAGTGAGCTCCGCTGCCGGTCGGTTGACGCGACGAAGTGACCGCGCCCCTCCATCAGCAGCGATCCTATAAGCTCAACCACACGGACGGCCACGGCGTTATGGGAGGCGCGCGCCAGTGCCTTATGGAACTCGCGGTCAAGATCGAGCGAGATCTCAACCCGGCCAAGTGCCGCCTCTTGTCGAGTCAGAATCTCTTCCAGTGCGATCAGGTCTCCCGGGGTTACCCGGAGCGCGACTCGGGCCGCGATCTCAGGTTCGACGATCAGGCGGATCTCCCACAGATCTCCGACCGTGTCGTCAGTCGTCTGCAAAACGAGCGCCAGTGGCGAAACGGCGTCCCACGAGAGTGTGTCGCGGACATACGTGCCGCCACCATGGCGAGACTCCACAAGCCCCGCGATCTCCATTGTGCGGAGCGCCTCGCGCAGCGAAGAACGGCTGACGCGCAATTGTTCAGCGAGCTCCCGCTCCGAGGTGAGTCGATCCCCGGGCTTCAGCTTGCCCTGTCGAATCAAGTCGCACAGCTGCACAACGATTTGTTGCGAGAGTCGTTCGCGGCGTACAGGCTCGACAATGGTTGGACGGCTCATCGCGTCTCCACGGTGGTTCACTGGTCTGACCAATTCGGATGCCGTTATCGTAGCGTCAGCAGAGTGCGGAGTCAACGCCCAAACGCGCGACAACGCATTTCATTTTTTTGGTGACTTCATCCAAGAGAGATGACGAAAAGGGAGCGGCCGACCGGTCGCTCCCTTTTCCCAATTCCTTAGGTTGATCGCCTGCTGAAACTAGATCGAGGCGACCGCGCGGCGGAAGACCGCGAGGAATTCGGCGATCTGCTCTTCGTTGACGACCAGCGGAGGAACGACCCGGATTGCCTGGTCAAAGGTTCCGCAATTGATCAAGAGCACTCGCTCGGCCAGGCAGCTCTGGATCACCGATGCGACCGCCGCGCCGTTTGGTCTGCCATCGGGCGTCACGAACTCGACGGCGACCATCAAACCCAGACCCCGGACCTCGCCGATCACTGGGTAATCTGCCTGGATATCGCGCAGCCCATCCATCAGCTTCTGCCCCATGGCAGCTGAGTTCTCGACCAGACCCTCTTCTTTCACAACCCTGAGCGTCGCATACGCCGCGGCGGTGCAGACCGCGTTTCCGCCATACGTGCCGCCGTGAGCGCCCGGCGCCCATTTGTCCATGATCGATTTGTCGGAAACAACTGCACTCACCGGCATTCCGGAACCGATGCCCTTCGCGACCGTGATGATGTCCGGCACGACGTCGAAGTGCTCGAAGCCCCACATCTTGCCGGTGCGGCCAACGCCGGTCTGAATTTCGTCCATGATCAACAGAATGCCGTGCTTGTCGCACAGCTCACGGACTTTCTGCACCCAGCGCTTGGTCGGGAAGAGATACCCGCCCTCGCCGGCAACCGACTCCATCAGGATCGCGGCCACATCGTCCGGCATAACCATGGTCTCGAACAGATACTCGAACTCCTCAAAATACTTGAGATCGGCATCCTCCGGGGCGCCCTTGTAAGGACTGCGGAGCAGATACGGATACGGCGCATAGTAAATGCTCGAAAGCAGGGGCTCGTAGTGACCGCGAACCTTGGCACGGGACGACGTGACTGACATCGCGGCGTGAGTTCGACCGTGGAACGCGCCCCGGAAGGCAATGATCCCCGGGCGGCCGGTCGCTACTTTCGCCAGTTTGAGCGCACCCTCAATCGCCTCGGCCCCGCTGTTGGCCCAGAAGACCTGATTCAGCTTGGCGGGCAGCGTCGAGGTCAGCTCCACCGCGGCCTTCATCATCGGCTCGTGCGCCAGAATATTCTGCTGTGCGTGGATGATCTTGGCCGCCTGCTCCTGGATCGCTTGGACGACCTTCGGATGGCTATGCCCGGTGTTCGCGACCGCGATCCCGGAGGTGAAATCCATGTAACGGTTGCCTTCGAGGTCCCAGAGGTAGATCCCTTCACCGCGATCGACCACAACCGGCGAATAGCGGCCAACGACTCGGGGAATGAGCTCCGTGGGATTGAGCGAAACTGAGACCATGGAAACCACCCTTCAACTGTTGACTTCCGGCGGCACCCGCCGGGTTCTGAATCAAACACGAGCACGGATCGACCGGGCCGGTCAGTGCGCCTTTTTCTCTTCCCGCTCCTTCAATTCTTTGTAATGTTTCTTGAGTTTCGGCACCGGCTTCGCATCTTCCAGCGCCTGCCGCTCCCGGAACGATGTGGCCGCGATCTCGATCTCTTCCTCGAGGCGGACGAAATCGTTGTAAACGCGGACATTGGAGGCCGCGACGGGCGTACGCATCAGCATCCGCACGAGCTGGATGAGCGATTGGGCGTCAGCCGAACGCGCGGCGGGAAGCGCCGCCCGCTTCATGATTTGATCCACCAGATCGAGGCTGGTCTGGTTCGCGCCATTCTCTTCGAGGCGGCGTTTGACCGTTTGTAGTCCCTCGAGGACGTTCATTTCGCCGCTCCTTGTGTGCGCTGGGTGGGGGCTAAATTCTCGCAGGAAGTATAGCACCGGCGGATTCAGGCACTTCCGAAACATTCCTCCTCATGGTAGGCTTTAGCAACGGTTGCCAGGGGTGCGCGCTGCGCTGAGAGGATGGCTTTTTGAGCCGCCAACCCTCCGAACCTGATCCGGGTCATACCGGCGAAGGGACGGCAACATCCCTGGGAAGAGAGACATGCGTTCAAGATCGCCGCGGCATGTGCCATCGGTGCTTGTTCGGTCTTTGAAAGGTCCCAGGTGCTCGACCCCAACGAATTCAGTCCTAGAATCACGAAGGCGATGACGATCGCGGGCTCCGATTCCGGCGCCGGCGCCGGTATTCAAGCCGATCTCAAAACGTTCGCCGCGCTTGGTGTCTACGGCACCACGGTGATCACAGCCGTGACCGCCCAGAACACGCGGGCCGTGCTCGCGATTGCCGAAGTTCCGGAAGAGGTGATCGCGCTCCAGCTCGACGGCGTGATGGAAGACATCGGAGCCGACGCGATCAAAACCGGCATGCTCTCGAGCGCGTCGATCATCGACACCATCGCCGATCGTCTCGAAGCCTGGGGCATTCCAAATCTCGTGGTCGATCCGGTGATGGTCGCCAAGAGCGGCGATGCGCTGCTGCAAGCGAACGCGGTGAGGGCGCTTGCAACCAGGCTGCTGCCGCTGGCGATGATCGTCACCCCGAATATCCCCGAGGCCGAGGTGCTGGCGCGGCGCGAAATTCATTCCGATGGAGATGCGGAAGAGGCCGCCCGCGCAATTTCAGCCCTGGGACCACGTTATGTCGTGTTGAAAGGCGGGCACCGCGGCGGAGAACCGATCGATGTCGTCTTCGATGGCATCGATTTTGTCGAGTTCGCAACCGAGCGGGTCGATACCGAGAACACGCACGGCACCGGTTGCACCTTCTCGGCCGCGATCACCGCCTATCTCGCTCGTGGGTATCAGCCGCTGGATGCGATCGGGGCGGCAAAGGAATACCTGACCGCCGCCCTCAAGGCGAGCTATCGCATCGGCGACGGCCATTCCCCGGTCAATCACTTTCACAACGTTCGCATCAACGAGCCCGATGTGCTCACGATCCGAAGGAGTTAACCCATGCCCGCACGTTCCGATTCCCCGCTTACAATCGCAGGCAAGACCTTCACCAGCCGGCTGATGGTCGGCACCGGCAAATACCGGAACAGCATCGAGATGAACGCCGCGTTCGAAGCCTCTGGCGCCAAGATCATCACGGTCGCGCTTCGCCGGATCGATTTCGACGATCCCGCGAGCCGATCCGTGCTCGACGACGTCGACTGGAAGCGCTACTGGATTCTCCCGAACACGGCAGGCTGCCAAACGGCCGAGGATGCCATTCGGATCGCGCGAATGGCGCGGGCGATGGAGCTTTCGAACTGGGTGAAGCTCGAGGTCATTCCCGATCCGAAGTATCTCCTGCCGGATCCGATCGGCACGCTCGAAGCCGCCCGAGTTCTGGTCGACGAGGGGTTTGTGGTTCTGCCCTATATCGGCGCCGATCCGATTCTGGCACGACGGCTCGAAGAGATCGGCACTGCCACGGTGATGCCGCTTGGCTCGCCGATTGGCTCCGGTCAGGGGATCGTCAATATCGAGGCGATCAAGATCATCATCGAGCAGGCAAATGTGCCGGTTGTGGTCGACGCCGGAATCGGCGTGCCCTCCGACGCGGCGGCGTCGCTTGAAGCAGGGGCCGACGCGGTATTGGTGAATTCCGCGATCGCGCTGGCCGAAGATCCGGCGCTCATGGCCGAAGCGATTGCAGATGGCGTGCGCGCCGGCCGCAAGGCGTTCCTGGCCGGCCGGATTCCGGTGAAGGCGTACGCCTCCGCGAGCAGCCCGTTGACCGGGGTGGTCGGCAGCCGGAGCTGAACGTGAACGACGCGCGACTGATCGAAAAGCTGGCGCTCTATCTGGTCGCCGACAACGAGCAGACGGATCGCGATCTCCTGCTTGACGTCGAGAACGCGCTCGCCGGCGGCGTGACGTGTGTGCAGCTTCGGACAAAACACCTCCCAGATTTGCTTGTCCTTGGAATGGCGAGATTCTTCCGCGATGCCTGCGACGCGCACTCGGCGCTCTTTATCGTCAACGACCGGGTTGACATCGCGTTGGCGTCAGGCGCCGACGGCGTTCATCTCGGCGTCGGTGACCTGCCGGTTCAGGTGGCACGGAAACTTGCCGGGCCCGACTTCGTCATCGGGTATTCGCCCGGGTCAGATGAAGACACGGCCGATGCAAAAGCATGGGGAGCGAACTATCTCGGCGTGGGTCCGGTTTACGGAACCAAATCGAAATCGGATGCCGGATCGGCGATTGGACTCGAGACGCTGGAAAAGCGGATCAGGATTTCGGGGCTCCCGGTTGTCGGAATCGGCGGCATCACCAACGGCAGGGCGGGAGCGGTAATCGAGGCGGGCGCGGTTGGGGTGGCTGTTGTGAGCGCCATTTTGGGGGCAACGGATCCATTGGAGGCATCCTCTGAGCTTTCTGAGACCGTTCACAGCGCGCTCCGCCGGCGATGACTGAGCGCCTTCCACCGCCAAGACTGATACTGGTCACGGATCGCAGGAGCGCGAAAATGCCGCTGCCGGATCTCGCCGAGCGCGCTGTCCGGGGCGGGGTCGATGTTGTTCAGCTCCGGGAGAAAGATCTTGCGAACCATGATCTCAGGACGCTGGCGATCCAAATTCTGGAACGCATCGATGATCCAAACCGGCTCATGATCAACGGCTCGGCGGCAATCGCGCGAGAGCTTGGAGCCGGACTTCATCTGCCGGAAGGGATGGCGGTTTCGTTCGACCCCAAAGACCACTTTTTTCCGCGGTTGAGCCAATCGGTACACGCTGACAGCGACTTTGACGATATCAACCAATTCGACTTTTTCGTTGCTGGACACGTTTTCGAAACAAGGAGCAAACCTGGGCTTTCGCCTCTTGGACTCGATGGACTACATCGAATCCGCGAGCGCTACCCGAAACCCGTACTGGCAATTGGCGGGATCACCCCTGAACGGGTTAGGCCGGTGCTCTCCGTGGGCGCGGCCGGGGTCGCCGTCATCTCAGCGATCAACAACAGCGACGATCCGGAATCGGCCGCTCGCGAGTTTCGGATGGCGTTGGAGAACGGAAGATACATGCACGACAAATCAACGATATCAATACAAATGAACGGTAAACCGGTCGACATCGCTCCCAACCAGACGGTCATGGATTATCTGAAGAGTCGCGGTCACCTTGAACGTCTTGTCGTGGTCGAGCTGAACGGCCAGATTCTTGCCAAAACCGCCTTCGCGACGACCGGGTTAGCCGCCGGCGACCGGGTCGAGATCGTTCACTTCGTGGGTGGGGGGTAGATCGTCGTCTTCCCTGGGCAGCCAGAGACAGCGCTTGAGATCTACCTGATACTCCGCGCGAAACGGCACATCCTCGTCCAGCAATCGCTGCCGCATGATGTCCGGATGCCCGAAGTGCCAACCGCCTGAGAGAAACCCAACGCTGTTCACCACACGGTGACATGGCAGATCGAGCTCGGATGGCACCGCGTACATCAGCCAGCCGATCTGGCGGGCGCCCCGGGATTTGCCCACGGCTTTTGCGATCGCGCCATAGGTCGTCACCCGGCCGAGTGGAATCTTCGCCACGATCCGATAGACACGGTTCGCGAGCTCACTTGATGAAGCGGCGCCGAGCTCTGGCTCTTCGTTCATTCGATCAATTCCAGTCGGTCGCAAAGTTCGAGAACCAGGCAGCATCGGACATCGTACTTACTAACGGTATACTCGCAGTGTTTAGTCGCCCTGACACTTTCCGGGCGGGGGCGCGCCATTTCGCGCCAAACAGAGGTTCCATCAATGCGCAGTCTAGTAACTAAAGTATTCGGCGACCCGAACGAGAAGGCGATCAAAAAACTATTGCCCGTGGTCGACGAAGTCAACGCGCTCGAGCCTGCAATGAAGGCGCTATCGGATGCTGAGCTCAAGGCGCTCGGCGACGAATTCACGCGAAGGCACGAGGCCGGCGAGGAGCTTGACGATCTCCTGCCCGAGGGATTTGCCGCCACCCGGGAAGCCGCGCTCCGTGCAATTGGACAGCGTCATTACGATGTCCAGCTCCTAGGCGGCACGGCATTGCACGAAGGCAAAATCGCGGAAATGCGAACGGGCGAAGGCAAGACGTTGACCGCGACCCTTGCGGTCGCACTCAACGCGGTCACCAGACGCGGCGTTCACCTCGTCACGGTCAACGATTACCTGGCCAAGCGCGACACCCAGTGGATGGGCAAGATTTACGATGCGCTCGGCTTTTCGGTTGCCTGCATTCAGCACGATGCAGCGTTCATGTATGACGCGCTTTGGGAATCGGAAGATCCACGTTTAGCGAACCTTCGTCCGGTCGCGCGAAAGGAAGCGTATGCCGCGGACATCACGTACGGCACGAATAACGAATTCGGATTCGATTATTTGCGCGACAATATGGTTGTCAATATCGAGCAGTGCGTGCAGCGTGATCTTGTCTACGCGATCGTCGACGAAGTCGACAACATCCTGATCGACGAAGCCCGCACTCCGCTCATCATTTCAGGTCAAGCCGAGCGCTCAACGGACCGCTATTTCCAGTTCGCACAGATCGTTAAGCAACTTCGAGCCGGTCGCCACTACGAAGTCGATATCAAGCACAAGAATGCAACGTTGACCGACGAGGGCATCGACAAGGTCGAGGAGCTTGCCGGCATTCCGGCCGGCGAGGGTATTTTCGATGA
The DNA here is from genome assembly GCA_964371945.1 of uncultured Sphaerobacteraceae bacterium. Classification (GTDB taxonomy): domain Bacteria; phylum Chloroflexota; class Chloroflexia; order Thermomicrobiales; family UBA6265; genus CAYJPA01. The sequence goes on from CAYJPA010000039.1 coordinate 14,207, forward strand.
GCGATACATCGAGCTGACCCATTATCTCGAACAGGCACTCAAAGCCGAAACGGTCTTCCAGCGCGACAAGGACTACATCGTTCGTGACGGCGAGGTCATCATCATCGACGAGTTCACCGGCCGCATGATGCTTGGCCGCCGTTACAGCGAGGGTCTTCATCAAGCGATCGAGGCGAAGGAGGGTGCACGGGTTCGTCGTCAAAACGTGACGATGGCCACGATTACCTTCCAGAACTACTTCCGGATGTATGACAAGCTCGCCGGCATGACCGGTACAGCCAAAACTGAAGCGGAAGAGTTTCAGCGCATCTACGAACTTGAAGTGGTCACGATTCCGACCAATAAGACGATGATCCGCCAGGATCTGCCCGATCTCGTCTTCAAAAACGAAGCCGGAAAGTTCCGCACGGTGATTGCCGAGATCGAGGAGATGCGGAAATTGGGCCGTCCTGTTCTGGTCGGCACCACATCGATCGAAACCTCTGAACGGCTCAGCGAAATGATGTCCCGCAAGGGAATAAAGCATGAGGTCCTCAACGCCAAACAGCACGAGCGTGAAGCCGCGATCGTGGCTAACGCGGGTCAAGAGGGCGTCGTCACGATCGCGACCAACATGGCCGGCCGCGGTACCGACATTGTGCTGGGACCGGGCGTCGCCGAGCACGGCGGGCTGCACATCATCGGCACAGAACGGCATGAGGCCCGGCGCATCGATAACCAGCTCCGAGGGCGTGCCGGCCGCCAGGGAGATCCGGGCTCGAGCCGTTTCTACGTGGCACTCGAGGATGAACTGATGCGCCGCTTCGGTTCAGAGCGGATTGTCGGATTGATGGAACGCCTTGGAATGGAAGAGGACACGCCGATCGAGCATCGCGTGATCTCTAAATCGATCGAGGGCGCCCAGACTAAGGTCGAGGGTCACAACTTCGATATCCGGCGCCATGTCGTTCAGTACGACGACGTCATGAACCGCCATCGCGAGGTGATCTACGCCGACCGCAAACAGATCGTGGCCGGCGAAGATATGAGCGACAAGATGGCCGGCATGATTCACGGTGAAGTCGAGTCGATTGTCGATCGTTTCGTCGGAGACAAGGGTCACGAGATCGATTACAACGGAATCCATTCCGCGTACATCGCCATCATCCCAAACGGAAAAGTCATTCTCGAGGATTTGGAGGGACTCGACCGCGATGATCTCCTCGAAGGGCTGATCACGGACGCGGATACCGCGTACGCGGAAGTCGAGGCGAGATTCGGTTCGGACACGATGCGGACAGTCGAGCGCCACATCCTGCTGGCGGTCATCGACCGGCTCTGGGTCGAGCATCTCACCTGGATGGACGACCTACGCGAGGGCGTTGGCCTTCAGGCCTACGGTCAGCGAGATCCGTTGGTGGTCTACAAAACCGAAGGCTACAAGCAGTTCCAAAAACTGCTGGACAACATTCAGCATGACGTCGTGCATACGATTTACCGCGTACAGCCGGTCATCGCCGAGCAACCGATTCGGACCAAGATGACCGAGGAAGTCACGACCAATCGCGACTCGGAGGGTAACGGTCCGGTTCGAAAGAAGAAGATCGGCCCGAACGACAGGTGCTACTGCGGGAGCGGCAAAAAATACAAGTTCTGCCACGGCGCCAACGTCGCCCGGCCGACGACCGTCTAGACCGCGCATTTTTCGCCATCGAGTAACGGGGCCGCGATAACGCGGCCCGTTATCATGTCACATGTAATACGTCGGAGTGCCTGATTGATTGAAGGGCTAGACGAATTCTTCGTCGTCGCCCTGGAAGTCGCGAATCATGTCACCGGCCTGATTGACGAAGCTACCCATCACCTTCACTACTTGATCCCGGCGATCCTTGTCGAGTAGCGCGTAGAAGACAATCCCAGCCGCCGCGGCCGTCCAAAACAGCGCCGCGCTCGTGTCCTTGCCCGTTGAAACGGTGGCGCCGGCCGCGTGGCGGGTTGCTTCCTTCACGCGATCGGTGGCCTCCTCGGCGCGGTCAGCCATATGCGAGGCGGCATGCTTTGCGCGATCGGTGGCGTCTTCGGCGCGGTCAGCCACATGCGAGGCGGCATGTTTCGCGCGATCGGTTGCATCTTCCGCGCGCTCGACTACGTTCGATGCCGCATGCTTGGCGCGGTCTGTGGCGTCCTCAACGACATGGGTGGCGGCGCTCCTGGCGCGGTCGGAGGCATCTTCAGCCCGCTCAACAACGCTCGAAGCAGCATGTTTCGCGCGATCCGTGGCGTCCTCGACGACATGGCTCGCCGTGCTCTTTACGTGACGCCGCGCCCTGCCGACGGCATCCACCGCCGGCTCACCGTACTTGTGCTCAGCCGTTTCGACTGCTTCGCCGGCGCGCTCGCGCGCGGTTTGCCAGAGATCAAGGGCGGCAGCCGCCGCCTGCAAGGCCACCTCACGGATCGTGGGAGCGACCTCCTCCTTGCCTTTCTTTTGCATACCCGGCACACACACCCTGGCGTTTGAAGCCACACCTTTGGCTTTGTCCGCGCCATAAATGGCGCGATTGGCCGCTTGCTCGATAATTGACTGTGCCAAGGTAGTCGCTTGATCCTTTACTTGTTGCACGGAATCGTGGTTTCGCCTGAACATCGTCTCTTCCTCTCGAGGGTCAGGACCTTCGCGGCCGCGAAGCGGGTCATGAGCCGCTGCAGACCCTCACGCATTTTCTGGGCCGCCGGGCACGCTTATGCGCGGCGGACATCGCGACGATAGAACACATTCCGTCCCTCTCGCCACTTATGCGACCGTATCCACGCCGGCACGCCCCAGGGTGGATGCCGTTCTGGACAAAGCAACCGATAAACTCGTGACCACTGGACGAGTCAAAAATCCGAAGCCAGACCCGAGCACAAGCTACAATCTGCCGGGCTGGGTGCTCAACCTGGCTGGCTTGTGAATTTGCTGGATGTCCAAAGTGCTTACAGTTCGAAACGTTGATGTGATCGTGGTCGGTGCGGGCCACGCTGGATGCGAAGCCGCATTGGCGTCCGCGCGAGCCGGATGCACCACCCTTGTTCTTTCGCCAAATCTCGATCGCGTCGGTTTCATGCCCTGCAATCCCTCCATCGGTGGACCCGGCAAGAGCCATCTCGTGGCCGAAGTCGATGCGCTGGGCGGCGAAATGGCGAAGGCCGCCGACCGGGCCGCGCTTCAAGTCCGCCGGCTAAACACGAGCAAGGGTCCCGCGGTTCAGGCGATCCGGACGCAAGAGGACAAGATCCTGTACGCCGTGGCAATGAAAGAAGCGCTCGAGCACCAACCAAACCTCGAGCTCAGCCAGGACGAGGTTATTGCGATCAACGTTGAGCCCGGCGAAAACGGCCGTCCCCGGATCTGTGGAGTGATCACCCGATCCCTTGGTGAGATCGGAGCACGGGCTGTGGTCGTGACCGCGGGAACGTTCCTGCGCGGAGCGTTGATCTCAGGGGAGGAGCGCGTAAGCGGCGGTCGGGCTGGCGACAAAGCCGATGCCGATCTCTCGAATTCGATCGCTGGTTCAGGGTTCAGACTGCGCCGGTTGAAAACCGGCACTCCCCCTAGGATCGATGCCCGCACCGTCGATTTCTCGAAGAGCGAAGTTCAGCCTGGCAGCAACGACCCACTTTGGCTGAGCCGGGATGGCGCCTCTGGCAAGATCGAGCCGCTGACCTTGCCACCGGCGGCGGTTCATGCGGAACGGATGCAGTCCGGTTGGAGACCGCAGATCTCGTGCTACCGGATCACTACGAACGCACATGTGCACGACCTCATCCGCGCCAATCTGCACCGGGCGCCGATGTTCAACGGCTCGATCGAGGGTGTGGGTCCTCGCTACTGCCCGTCCATCGAGGACAAAGTCGCGCGATTCGCGGAAAAGACATCACACCCCATTTTTCTCGAACCTGAAGGTTGGCGCACGACCGAGCTTTACGTCCAAGGGATGAGCACAAGCTTGCCGCGGGACATTCAACTAGAAGCGTTACGATTAATTCCCGCGCTGCGAAACGTGAACGTCACGCGATTTGGCTACGCGGTCGAGTACGACGCGGTCGATCCCTCCGAATTGACTCAAACGCTTGAAACGCGCCGGATCGGCGGACTCTTCTTCGCCGGTCAGATTAACGGCACGTCGGGGTATGAGGAGGCAGCCGGCCAGGGCATCATTGCCGGCATCAATGCGGCATGCGTAGTCGCCGAACGCGATCCCCTCGTTCTTCGTCGCGATCAGGCATACATTGGGGTGATGATCGACGATCTCGTGTCCAAACCGTTCGACGAGCCCTATCGAATGCTCACGTCGCGCGCGGAATTCCGGCTCTCGATCCGACCGTCGACTTCAGATTGGAGATTGAGCGACATCGCCAGCTCATACGGGTTGATTTCATCTGCCCGCGCGGAGGAGATCTCCGCCGAACGAAGAGTCATTTCGGATGCCATCGATCGGTTGACAAAAACGACGATGACTTCCAGCGCAGTCTCGACTGAGGCGCTCTCGATCGCCGGAATGGATTCGGTCAGTCGTCAAATCACGCTGTCCGAGATCTTGCAGCGTCCCGGGGTCGGCATTGAATCCGTCGAAGCCATCGTTGCTGCCGGATTCGGGGGATGGCTCTCCGATCTCTCATCTCGCCAAAAGGAATTGATCGAAGAAGAGGTCAAGTACGGCGCGTTTGTCGAGCGTGAACGGCGTGAGGTGCAACGCCGGGCTGGACTCGAGCATCGATCGCTCCCGATTGCGATCGACTATGCCGAGGTGGGTGGTCTTCGAATCGAAGCCGGCCAAAAACTCGCCGCTCATCGTCCTCGCACCGTCGGGGAAGCTAGCCGGTTGTCGGGGGTGACACCAGCTGACGTCGCGGCGCTTCTCGTTCACACGGCGAGAACGGAGACCGCGGCCCGTTGAAGATCCTGATTGTTTCCGATATCCACTCGAATCTCGTTGCGTTGGAAGCTGTTCTCACGGACTGCGGCGTGTACGACGCGCTCTGGAACCTGGGCGATACGATCGGATATGGTCCGAAACCCCGTGAATGCATCGACCGGATGGTCGATCTCCTGGCAAATCCGGTTCTGGTGGGCAACCACGATCTGGCCTGCATCGGTGAAGTGGACATCTCGGAGTTCAACCCAGTCGCGCAAATCGCCTCACGCTGGACGTCTCTGCAGCTAGGCATGGATCATCGGGCGTACATCAGTGATCTGCCGGCGATAACCACCTCGTTGGACTACACGCTTGCGCACGGTAGTCCCCGATCACCGGTCTGGGAGTATGTAACGACCATTCCAGTGGCGACGGAAAACTTCGAATTCTTTGAGACCGGCGTGTGCTTTATCGGCCACACGCACGTTGCAATGTTTGCCCAATTGTCCGAGGACTCGAGCGTGGCGGAAATCCATGCCCTTCGCGGCGACGATATGATTGAGTTGAGCGCTGCCCGCTACCTCATCAATCCCGGAAGCGTCGGTCAACCCCGGGACCGCGATCCCCGAGCATCGTACGCGGTGCTGGATACCGATCTCGGCACGGTGACGGCTCGCCGGGTCGAGTACGACATCGCCGCGACCCAGCGTCAAATGGCGATGGCGAACCTGCCGGAGGTGTTGATCCTCCGTCTCGCGCATGGCATGTAGTGACGGACCCCGGAATGTTGCGCTGGACCGGACTCGGCACCATACTTCGCGACTGCCTCACATGAGGCGGCAGTGAACAGGCGTTCCCGAGGCGGTCGATTCGAATATGCCTTCGCGATATGAGCGAATTCTTGTGCCGGTCAATGGATCAAAGAGCGATGAAGAGGTTATGGCTGTCGTCGCCGACCTGGTACATCAGCACCAAGTTTCGATCACCCTCATTTTCGTCGTTGAAGTCGCGCAGGCGATGCCACTGGATGCCGAGCTCCCCGTCGAAATCGATCGTGGCGAAAACATCCTGAGTCGAGCCGAGCATCTGGCACGCACCCAACCTCGCCACAAATTGACCGCGGTCGACACGGACCTCCTGCAGGCCCGATCCGCTGGCGCCGCGATCGTGGATGAAGCGATCGAGCGGCACGCCGACGCCATCGTGATAGCGGCGACCAACCGGATCAAGCACGGAAAGGTCACGCAGGGCGATACCGTTGGGTATATCTTGAAGAATGCTCCGTGTGACGTCGTCGTGGTTAGGCTGGCGCCCGATGAGCCGCTGGTTTAGGAGGCTTTGACACGCGTGAAGGTAGTCATCATGGGCTGCGGCCGGGTTGGGGCGAGGGTCGCCATTCTGCTGGATAACGGCGGTCACCGGGTTTCGGTGATCGATGTCGACTCAAAAGCGTTTCGCAGACTCCCGACGGATTTCAGAGGCGAAACCGTCATCGGTACAGGGATCGATGAGGACATTTTGAGGTTGGCGGGCATCGAGGGGGCCGACGCCTTTGTCGCGGTCACGAACGGCGACAATCGCAACATCATGGCAGCGCAGGTCGCCAGGCACGTATTCGGGATCGAAGAAGTGGTTTGCCGGATCTATGACCCGGTTCGAGAAGACACGTATCGCCGGCTCGGCCTGACGACGGTTTGTCCAACAACGACCATCGCCGCGCAGGTGCTCGATCAAGTGCTTGCCTCTTCGGAGAACGCCCCGTCCCGTTCGGCGTTGGAGGTATAGCGGATGTACATCATCGTGGTCGGGGGCGGAAAAGTCGGTTTCTACTTGACGAAGACCCTTCTCGCGGAGGGGTATGAAGTCTTGCTGATCGAGCGCAACGCTGACAAAACCGAACGCTTCCAGGAGCAGTTCGGCGCTGTCGTGGTCGCCGGCGACGGGGCGGAAGCTCAAACGCTCAAATCGGCTGGAGCCGCTCGCGCCGATGTGGTTATCGCGGTGACCGGCGAAGATGAAGACAACCTGGTGATTTGCCAGATCGCGAAACAGAAGTTCCATGTCGGCAAAACGATCGCACGGGTCAACAATCCGAAGAACGAGCACCTCTTCAAGACGCTTGGCATCGATGTCACCGTCAGCCAGACCAATTTCATCCTGCATTTGATCGAGCAATCGATTCCCGGAAACGCATTCGTGCACCTGCAAGACCTGGTGCACTCGGAGATGACGATCGTCGATGCCAAGATCGATTCCAAGTCACCCGTGGTGAATCGGAAAGTGAGCGAAATATCGCTGCCGGACAATTGCGTTATTACGGCGGTCAGTCGCGGCAGTCACCTGATCGTGCCTGACGACATGACCACACTGCAGTCTGGCGACAATGTGATCGCGATCGCGCACCGCGATCATGAAGAGGATCTGCGTCACATTCTTGTCTCGTAGCTCAGCTTCAGCGCACGATGGACGCGATCTACTTCAAGTCGAAGGCTGAGCTCGAAGAGTGGCTCGAAGCCAACCACGCGACATCGTCTGAGCTGTTGGTCGGGTTTTACAAGCGAAACTCGGGCTTTTCGGGGCTCACAAATGCGGAAGCACTAGATCTGTCTCTCTGTTTCGGCTGGATCGATGGAATTCGCAAGCGAGTCGATAATGAGCGATACACCAATCGCTACACGCCGCGACGGCCGAATAGCATCTAGAGCGCGGTCAATTTCGCGAAGGTTGTCGAGCTAACGGCATCGGGCGAGATGCGGCCGGAAGGACTGGCCGCGTTCGAACGGCGCAAAGAGCACAGGATGAACCTCTACTCGTCCGAACAGAGTGAAGTGGCCCTCGACGAAGAGCTGATAGCAGGATTTCGAGAAAACGAAAAAGCGTGGGCCTTCTTCTCGTCGCAACCGTCCGGATACCGCAAAACATCGACCTGGTGGGTGATCAGCGCCAAACGCCCCGAGACTCGCTATCGCCGGCTTGATCAACTGATCGACGTTTCAGAAAAAGGGCAACGCCTCGGGCTGCTTTCGCCGAACCGGAAGGTCGAGAACCAACCGTAGCCTGGAGCTTATCGATCGCGAATGGTGCGAATTCCTCTTTCGACGGCGCCCCTGCTCGATCATTATGTCCGACACCGCACCGGCTTTACAGCGAAAGGATCGTAAGCGGAAACGGGGCGATCACGCGGGATCGCCGCTACAAAACCGCACCTATGTTCGCTACGGATAGATACCCCGGACGCGTGTGAAGTCGGCGACCCGTTCAATGGCCCGGATCAGGGCAGCGGTCCGCATATGCACGCCGTACTTTTGCGCCGTGCTGTAGACCGAGGCGAACGACTTCTGCATGATCTGCTTCAAGCGATCGTTGACCTGCTCCTCGGTCCACGGGAAGGCCTGCATCGCCTGCACCCACTCGAAGTACGAAACGGTCACGCCGCCGGCATTGGCGAAGATATCGGGCAGCAGAAGCACGCCGTTGTCGCGGAAGATCGCGTCAGCTTCGGGCGAGGTCGGACCGTTTGCGGCCTCGGCGATCAGTCTGGCCTTGATCCGGCCCGCATTGTGCCCGCCGATCTGTCCTTCCATCGCGGCCGGGATCAGGATGTCGCTCGGCAGCTCGAGGAGCTCCTCGTTGGAGACGTTTTGGGCTTCCGCGAACCCGATCACCGAGCCCGTACGGTCCTTGTGCGCCGCGACTGCATCGAGGTTCAAACCGCTCGCGTTGTAGATCCCGCCGCGTGAATCGCTGACCGCGACCACACTCGATCCGATTTCAGCCATCAGCTTTGCGGCGACTGAGCCGGCGTTTCCAAAACCCTGGACGACGGTTTTGCTCGAATCGAGCTTCAACCCGGTGACTTTGCACGCTTCCTGGATGGCGAACACACATCCACGGCCGGTTGCTTCGGCCCGACCCTCGGAACCGCCGAGTACGATCGGTTTACCGGTCACGACGCCCGGTACCGAATACCCGACATTCATCGAGTAGGTATCCATCAACCAGGCCATGATCTGGGAGTTGGTGTTGACATCTGGCGCGGGAATGTCTTTGGTCGGGCCGATCATCATCGAGATTTCAGCCGTATATCGCCGGGTGAGGTTCTGGAGCTCATTTTGGGAGAGGAGCTTTGGATTGACCGTGACGCCGCCCTTTGCCCCGCCATACGGAAGGCCGACGACCGCGCATTTCCAGGTCATCCACATCGCGAGCGCTTTGACCTCATTGATCGTCACGCTTTGGTGGTACCGGATCCCGCCCTTGGTCGGCCCCGGTCCGCTATTGTGCTGCACGCGATGCCCGATATAGACCTCGACCGAGCCATCGTCCATTTCGACCGGGAAACTTACGGTCAATTCCCGCTGGCAGTGGGACAGGATTCGTCGCATCGAATCCTCGAGTCCCATCACATCGGCGGCAATATAGAACTGCTCGACCGCTGTTTCGAAAAGATCCCGCTCACGATGATCCGACGCCCGCTTAGGCGTTGCCAATTCAACCGACATTGCCGGTACCTCCCATTGCGGCGCCGGCAACATCGACTCCACCGCCAGAAAGTGGTGCCGCGCTCAATCCGACGTCAATACCTCGACGAGCAAGAGCCGGACCGCGTCAGGATTGGCGCGTCCGCCCGTGCGCTTGATCGTCTCTCCAATCAGTCGCCCAATTGCGGCTGTCTTTCCACGCTTGTAATCAGCTACCGCCTCGGGGAACGCGGCGAGCGTTTCAGCCACCGCCGTCCGTAGCCCCGCGTCATCATTCATCGAAAGGAGATTGAGCCGTTTCGCCGCGGGCTCGGGCGCTTCTCCTTCGGCCAGTTGCGGAAGCAGCTCCTTCGCCGCGCGCAATGTGAGCGCGTCCTCCGCGACCATCGAAATCAATGCACGAAGCTGGCCGGTAGTCACCGGCAGTTGATCGACCGGAAGTCCTCTTTCCCGCTGAAGTCCAAGAACGTCGTTCAGGAGCCAGTTTGCGGTCGATTTCGCCGTTTCGGGGGTGGCGGAATCTCCGATTGCCTCTTCGAAATAGCCGGCAAGCGTCGACTCCGAGGTGAGCAGGCCGGCATCCGACGCGGAAAGCCCAAGCTCGTGCACAAAGCGATCGCGACGCGCGATCGGCAATTCCGGCAGGGTCGATCGCAATCGAGCAACCTCGTCCGCGCCAATCGTGAGCGGCGGTAGATCGGGCTCCGGGAAGTAGCGGTAATCATGCGCCTGTTCCTTCGTTCGCTGGGGCACGGTGATGCCGCGAGTTTCCACCCAGCCGCGCGTTTCCTGGCCGATCCGCCCGCCGGCTGAAAGAACCTCGACCTGGCGCTCGACTTCGAACCGCAACGCACGCTCGACCGCACGGAAACTATTCATGTTCTTAATCTCGACCTTGGCGCCGAATTCGGACTGTCCAACCGGCCGCACCGACACATTCGCGTCACACCGGAAAGCGCCGTCTTCCATGTTGCCAGTCGAAGCGCCGATGAAACGCAGAATCTGGCGCAGCGCCATCAGGTAGTCGCGCGCCTGCTCCGGTGAACGCAGATCCGGCTCGCCGACGATCTCCATCAGCGGCACCCCGGAGCGATTGAGGTCGACCAGACTGATCTCGAGCCCATCCGACGCGGTGCGATGCACCAGACGGCCGGTGTCCTCTTCAATATGAACGCGGGTGATTCCGGCGCGAACGATTTCGCCGCCGGACTCGAATTCGAGCACGCCATTCACACAGAGCGGCAGATCGTACTGCGAGATTTGATAGCCTTTGGGGAGATCGGGATAAACGTAGTTTTTACGATCAAGTTTGCAATACGGCGGAATCTCGCAATCGAGCGCCAATCCCGTTCTGATCACGGTTTCGATCGCGGCCCGGTTGATGACCGGCAGCGCACCGGGCAATCCGAGGCAAACCGGGCAAACGAAGGTGTTTGGATCGGCATTTGCGTAGTCGGCCGAGCACCCGCAGTACATCTTGCTGCGAGTGAGCACCTGGGCGTGAACTTCCAGTCCAATGACCGTTTCGAATGCTACGTCGGTCGCGACCGGCACCAGCTCACTCCCATCAATCGTGTAACGACGCTTTCGCCGCCAATTGAAGGCGAAAATCGGCGGAGTATACCACGCGCAATGAGGACGAACCGCACAAAACCCGGCGCGGCAAGACGACGGCCCATGGTACTATCACTACGGCTGTGGAAGGTGTCTGGACGGCTGTTGAGCCGTGAAAACGCTCACAAATCCGGGCACTTGCGAAGTCGCGGTTTCTCACCCTTGAATCATGCGCCGTAGCTGGCGATGCTGGAGGCGAGCACCCCACAAATGGTGACGCGCACCGAAACGAAGATGGTTACCGGAAAGATCAACGGCCAGGATGTCACCGTTCCGGCCGGCACCACGATTCTCGAAGCCTCCCGGATGGCCGGAATCGAAGTTCCCAATCTTTGCTATCAACCCTTGTTGCGGCCATGGGGCTCCTGCCGCATCTGCACGGTCGAAGTGCTGGGAAAGCGCGGCGGATTGATCGAATCCTGCGCGACGCCGCTGACCGAGGGCATGGAAGTCCTCACCCACTCCGATCCGTGCGTCGAAGCGCGCCAGTACGTGCTCCAGATGTACCTGATCGATCACGCGCTCGATTGCCCGACCTGCGACAAGTCGGGCGAGTGCTATCTCCAGGACAACACCTACCTTCACAACGTCAATGCGAATCCCTATCGCCGCCCGAAACTGGCGCAGCCCTATGTCCACTTCAGCGATCTCATCGACTACAAGTGGGATCGTTGCATCATGTGCAACCGTTGCACACGCGTTTGCGATGAAGTAGTCGGCGTGACCGCGATCGAATCGGCCTATCGTAGTATGGAAGCAGCGATTTCGCCTGCCTTCGGCGAGGATCTGAGCAACACGCTCTGCACCAACTGCGGCATGTGCATCGCGGTTTGCCCGGTGGGCGCGCTGACCGATCGCCACTTCGGTCATCACCCATGGGAGCTCGAAGCGACTGAAACCATTTGCGGTTTCTGCGATGTCGGGTGCACGGTCAATATCGAATCGAACAAGGGCATTGTGCGGCGCACGACCAACCTTTGGGAGCGCGGCGTCAACCACGGCTACGTTTGTGAAGCCGGCAAATGGGGTCACGAGAAGATCCAGCATCCAGATCGGATCTTCTACCCACGCGTCCGCGATACGAGTGGGATGGCGTTCGAGGTCACCTGGAGCGACGCCATAGACGCCGTCGCGGAAACGCTCGCCCATTACCAGGGCGACGCTTTCGCCGCGCTGGCTTCACCGGACAGCACGAACGAAGAGGCCTACGCCCTCCAGCAGTTCACCCGCGCGGTCATGGGTACCAACAATATCGATCGCTACCTCACCCCGGCCGAGGCCGCGGTTGATCGCGGTGTGCGCACCAGTCTTGGCCGCGACGCCAGCAATACCAACAACATGCAGGAACTGCTGACCGCGGTGAAGTGCTCGCTGGTCGTTGGTCCGGATATCGGCAAAACAGCGCCGGTCGCGTCGTACTGGATTTACCATTCCCGCACGTATCGCGAAGCGAAATCGGTCGTGATCAGTCTCGACGAGTACCCGTTGGCCCGGCGGAGCGAGGTCTGGCTCAAGCCAAACCCGAACACAACCGCGATTTTGCTAAACGGTATCGCTCGCCAGATCATCGATTTCGGCATCGTGGCGAAGAGCGAAGACCCGACCTACTCGACCAGACTCGCCTCGCTGCGCGACTACGATCTCGAGTCCGTCAGCACTAGGACGGGCGTCTCCGAGGAAGACATCAAACTGGCCGCCGAGCTTTACGCGACCGGCGGCGCCGGACTCGGCCATGACAACGATGGCGTCTATCCGGCTTCGCTGATCTATCAAACCGTGGCCCACCAAACAGCGGGCGGGCGATTCGACGGCTACGGCGATCCGGCCGAAATCGCGATCACCTGCAACAACCTGGCATATCTGACCGGGAACATCGGTCGAGCCGGCGGCGGAGTTGCTTCGTTCCGCGGCGCCGCGAACTACCAGGGCGTCACCGATATGGGCGCAAACCCCGCGGAGTTCCCGGGCGGCGGCAACGTCGAAGATCCGGTCGCGCGTTCGCAGTTCGAGTCGGCCTGGCTGTCGAAGTGGGCCGAGAAGGCGAAGACCTCAAACGGCTTCCTGCCGGTTCGGCAATTGTCAACGAAGCGGGGCACCGGCAGCGGAGGTCTGATCGCCGCGATCGAGCGTGGCGAGATCAGGGCCATGATCGTCGACGGCCGAATCGCCGGGCAGAACGCACCGATCGATTCAGAGCTTGAATTGGCTTTGGCCAGGCTCGAATTCCTGGTCGTGATCGACACCTTCGATTCATCGCTCTCGAAACTCGCTCACATCGTTCTGCCGAAGGCGATGTCGCTCGAAAAAGACGGCACCTTCACCAGCTTTGATCGCACTGTCCAGCGGGTGCGGGCCGCGGTGCCGCCGATGGGCGAATCCAAGTCGGTTCTTGATGCGATCTCTCTCCTCGGCGAGCGGATGGGCTACGTCATAGGGCAGACCCAGCCGTTGCTAGTCATGTCCGAGATCGCCAAAGTGAACACAGAGTACGGCGGGATCACGTACGCACGCCTGGAGCGGAACGGCGTCAGTGTGCCGGTCGCCTCCTACGCCGATGCTGGAACCCAGATTCTTTCTGCTGGACCGGATGGTCGAGCAACACTGTCGCCCGCGTTCATCGCGGCGAACTAAGAGGTAGACGGACTATGTTCGATGAAGTGAAGGGCTTTGCGGTCACCTTCAAGCGACTCTTCGCCCCGACCCTCACGATTCAGTATCCCGAGCAAAAGCGGGAAATGGCGCCGCGGTTCCGCGGATTGCCGTCGCTGCGCTCTGATCCAGAAACCGGTGAGGCATTGTGTGTCGCCTGCGGTCTCTGCGCGCGGATTTGCCCGACCTCTTGCCTGGAGATGAATGTGGTTCCCTCGGAAGAGGGCGACCGCGAGCTTGGCGAGTTCATCCTCCGCTCCGGCCGCTGCATGTTCTGCGGGCTATGCGCTCAGGTTTGTCCGGTCGATGCCATCACAATGAGCAGCGAATACGAGCTCTCCGTGATGGATCGCGATGGTCTGGTTTACACCAAGACCGAGCTCGCCACGATCGGCGCGCAATCGGCGATTTGGTGGGAAGCGGGTTCGACCGAAGAACGCAAGGTAACCGCGCGACCGTGACAATGCGAAGAATCGCGATTTAGCTTTGTACGTTAGCGCGGGCGCCTGATTGACAGGTCCCGCGCTTTTTTGTGAGAAGTCGAAGAAGGAGAAACGACATGGCAGAGCACCCAATGTATCTCGCGGGCGAGTGGGTCACGTCGAGCGACAAGCTCGATGTGCACAACCCGTACGATGGGGAATTGATCGGCACCACCTTTCAGGCGTCCCGCGAACAACTCGAAGCCGCGATTCAGGCTGCCGAGGCGATTTTCCCGGCCCTGAAGGTCGTGCCAACCTATGAGCGAGTCTATCTCCTGCGCGCCTTTTCGGAGAAATTGAAAGAGAACCGGGACCGGATCGCCAGAACGATCGCGCTCGAAGCCGGGAAGCCGATTCGCGACGCGGAAGTCGAAGCCGATCGAGGGGTCTTCACGGTCGATACCGCGGCCGAGGAGGCGAAGCGGATCGAAGGCGAAGTGATGCCGCTCGACCTGCTGGAGTCATCGAAGGGCCGGTTCGGCATCACGCGCCGCTTTCCGATCGGACCGATTGCCGGTATTTCGCCCTTCAACTTCCCGCTCAACCTGGCGCTACACAAGCTCGCGCCGGCGATGGCCTCCGGCAATCCGCTCGTGCTCAAGCCGCCTTCTCGCACTCCCCTGACGATGCTGCTGGTCGCGAAGCTGCTCGACGAGATTGGCGCGCCGAAGGGATCGATCTCGGTGCTGCCGATGAATCGCGAAGTCGGCGACGCGCTGGTCGAGGACGACCGCTTCAAACTGCTCTCGTTCACCGGCTCGCCGGACGTGGGGTGGAGCATGAAGTCGCGGGCGGGCATGAAGCGCGTTGTGCTCGAGCTGGGCGGGAATGCCGGCGTGATCGTGGACCAGGACTCGGATATCGATTTTGCGGTCGGCCGCGTCCGCACCGGCGCCTTCGCGTTCGCGGGCCAGGTCTGCATCTCGGTCCAACGCGTCTTTGTTCACGAAGCTGTTTACGACGAATTCCGCGACAAGCTGGTCGCTGCCGCCGGCACGATTAAGCTAGGAGATCCGCTCGATCGGACCACCGATCTCGGACCGATGATCGACGAGAAGAATGTCGCCCGTGTGCAGTCGTGGATTGACGCCGCGGTCGCTTCCGGCGCGAACGTTCTCACCGGCGGCACATCAGACGGCCGTTTCTACAACCCGACCGTGATCGAGAATGCGCCGCGAACCAGCATGGTCTGCTCGCGTGAAGCCTTCGCCCCGCTGGTGACGATCTTCAAGGTCAAGAGCTTCAAGGAGGCGGTCGATGCGGTCAACGACTCCGAGTACGGTCTTCAAGCCGGCGTCTTCACGAACAATCTCGAGAAAGCGCTGTACGCGTTCGAGAATATCGAAGCCGGCGGCGTGATCATGAACGACATCCCGACCTACCGGATCGACCACATGCCGTACGGCGGCGTAAAGGCCTCCGGCCTGAGCCGCGAGGGACTGCGCTATGCCATCGAAGACATGACCGAGATGCGGCTCCTGGTCGTGAACCGGCTGGAAAGCCAGGCAGTGAAATAGGTGACAAAAGCGTCACGGTAGGGGCGGTTCGCGAACCGCCCAGGTTCTCGTCACCAATATTGATTCGTTGAACCGCCTTTCCGATTCATTGCTGGTGCCCGGCTTCGCGATTCGTATTGACCTGGCGGCCATCGAGCTTCGCGGGTCTCGAATCGGCCCCAAAGTGTGCGCCGCACACGAATGCCATCTTGTCTTGCGCCAATCTTTCGGACCCCTTCAAGTCGCATTGAAGGCCCGGCCAATGCGCAATTCCGCACTGAAGGCTGCCCTCGCATTGCTGAGCCTGCTCTGTGCTCCGCTCCGCACATCGAACGATCAGGCGCGAACTCGGGGTCTCCCGACGATCCTTCAGCCTGAGGGTCAAGACGGTATGGACGAACAGTCAGGCAGTCGCCCGCACCAAGCCGCGCAACCTCGCTAGGTTAATCCCGTCGGCCTTTCCGTCGTCGCCCTTTGGCGTTTCGAGAATCCCGGGCAATCCGTTCAAACGTGGATCGTTAACGATCAGGGCAAAGGCGCTGTCGCCCAACTCGCCTTCGCCGATGTGCGCATGCCGGTCGACTCTGGCGCCAAGTCCCTTGTGCGAATCGTTGAGATGGATGCACTTGAGGCGGCCGAGCCCGATGATCGAATCGAACGAGCCGATCGTCGCGTTGTATCCATCTTCATCGCGTAATTCATAACCCGCGGCAAAGACGTGACACGTGTCGAGACAAACGCCGACTCTCGTTTTGTCATGGACCAGGTCGATAATCGCGGCAAGCTCCTCGAAGCTGGATCCGATCGTCGTTCCCTGGCCTGCCGTGGTTTCGAGCAGGATCATCGACTTGTCATCCGGCATTTCGTCATGAACACGGTTGATCGCCTCGGCGATCCGCGGGACGCCGGCCTCGATGCCGCTGCCGACATGGGCGCCAGGATGGGATACGAGATATGGAATCGTGAGCTCATCGCACCGGCGCAACTCCTCCTGAATCGCCAGCCGGGAGCGTTCCCAGAGCGAATCGTCAGGAGTCGCCATATTGATGAGATAGGAATCATGAGAAATGATGGTGCCCATCCCACGGTCACAGCATTTCGCCAAGAAGCGCTCGACCACCGCGGGATCGAGCGGCTTGGCATTCCATTGCCGCTCGTTTTTGGTGAAGACTTGACAGGCAGTCATCGCGAATTCGGCAGCGCGGTCAAGTGCCAAATCGACACCGCCGGCGGCGGAAACATGTGCTCCAAACTCGAGTGTCACGAGCAGTCCTCTCCCCTGTCAGTTCTCCGTAACGAGCGCTTCGATGGCCACGCGATTGAAGCCGATCACCGCTCTGTCGCCCTTGACGGTCAGCGGTCGTCGAATCAGCGCCGGATACTGACTCATCAATTCGATGATCTCAGAACCAGAAAGGTCCTTGCCGGCGAGTCCAAGCTCCGTGTAGGGGCGGCTCCGGGTCGACAACACCGTTCTGGGATCGAGTCCGGTCCGGGCAAAGAGCGCTGTGATCTCGGCAACGGTCATCTTCTCCTTGAAAATGTCGCGCCGAGCAGCCGAAACACCGAGGTCGTCAACCAGTGCGGATGCGTTCCGACAGCTGCTGCAATGTGCATAGAGATACATTTCAACGCCCGGCATGTCGGAGCTCCCCCCAGCAATTTGAATGGAAGCAACTATAGCAGCGGACCCGGCCTGGCCGGCTGAGTAGCGAGCTCGTGATCACCCGCGTCAATCAGTCGCACGAGTTGTGCGTGGCTCGACATCAACATGCTCGAGCGAATCCGAGGGCTCGATCGGACTCGCTTCGCGGGCGGACCTGGGACCTGATTGGCCGTCCTTTCCGTGCCCACCCTAACACTTCGGGGCTTCGCAAGGTTCGGTCCGCGGATAATCCCCGGTTTCTTCCACTATCAGTAAGGTCGAGCCCGGACCTAAGCGGTACGGATGCACCGAAAGTCTCTTTGAGACTGCTCCTGATGTCTCATACCGCCCACCGGTCGACCCTCGTATCCTGGTGTTGGTAGTTCAGGTAAGCGATTCGGCCCCGCGGTAACGCCGAGCCTGCGACTACTTTATTGGGGGTGCATACGTGGAAGGGGACATGCGGGAATTTCCGCTCGCGGAGATTCTGCAATTCATTTCCCTTGGATCTCGCTCCGGTGTGTTGGAGATCCTGCGTCGAGACGGCGTGTATGGCATCATCTTCACCTCGGGAACGATAACGGGGCTTACAGCGGACGGCTGGACACTTGCTCAGGAGCTCCGCGATTCTCAATTGCTTCCAGATGCGATCTTGACCGGTTTGCTGGCGATCAATGCCAGCATCCAGGACCTTCGCGCCGCCATCCTCACTGGCGGCTATATGACTGCCGAAGAGTGGACGGCGTTCGTTTCCCGGCAAGTCGAGCGACTGCTCTACTCCTTGTTCGATGTTCGGGATGGTAAATTCAGATTCCGTCAATCCGCGCCAACCGAGGGGCAATGGCTCCCAGTTCGGGTAAGCGCAGACCGAGCCGTCCTCGAGGGAACGCGCTGGAGCGAAACCTGGTCGCGAGCTGCAGACACGATCCCATCGCGTCAAAGCCGGTTCGAGCGGTCCGCGACAACTCCTCGTCTGCCTATTCGGGTAAGTCCAACTCAATGGCGAGTTTATGTTTCGACATCGGAGCCAGGATCGCTGGTGCAGATTGCCTCGCGATCGGTACTGGCGGAGGTGGATGTCATCGAGTCGCTCCAGTACCTAATGACGAATGGCATCGTACGCCGCGTGCAAGAGAGCGCTGCATTAGCGACCGCGGCTGACTAGAGCCCGACCAGTCGCGAACTTCGACGCACATAGGCGAATTTCACAGGCAATGGCGAGTGCCATTGCCTGTTTTCATGCCCTCGAGTCGATCGCCAGATGTGCAAGAAAGATAGACGTTGCGTTCCAAGAGTTGTACGTACACCCAAGTGTCCGTATACTAAGGGCGCGGGCGGTAGATTGGTACATTCGGGTTACCGTAGGTCCTACCCGGACCGTGACGCAAACGTTACTCTCGAACTCATGAATTAGGACCGTCCTCACATCCGTCACAAGCAGAGCGCTTGCCAACGGGAGCGAAAAGCGGCGTGAATGCGATCAACAAAGCAACCTCTTCCGACGAGCTCGCGGCAATCGCGGCGGAAGCTAGACGAGAATTGGCCTCGGCCGAGACCCGGCTCGGCGCCCTGCTCGAACGCGCTCAGGAAATCGCAGCAACCGCTTTCAAGGATCACGCGGAGCTTCAACGGTTCCTCGAGGAGTTCGGCCTCGAGCCGGAGGTTTATCGAAATGCGGTCAGTGCCCAGGATGGGACCGGACCTTTGTTCGACGTTGACGCGATGCGAGCCGGAGCCGCGGAATTAAAGGAGGATCTCGCTCGATCCAGCGCGTTGGAATCGAATCTCGAGATCGTAGTCCATATCCTTCAAGCGACCAACCAGCAGCTCGCTCCAGATCAAGCCTTCCGGCAAGTGCAGGACACAACCGACCTCCGCTTGCAACAAGCGATGAATTCAGCCCGCGAAGACGAACGACGCCGGCTGGCCCGCGAGATCCACGACGGTCCCGCGCAGGTGCTCAGCAATGCGATCTTTGCGGTGCATACGGCCGAGCAGATCGCGAAGCGGGCGCCTGGTCAGGTAATCGAGGAGCTTGCCCAACTGCGGGAACTGTTGAAGGACGGAGTGGCGGAGATCCGGCGATTTATGTTCGATCTGCGGCCAACAATGCTCCAGGATTTGGGACTCGGTCCCACGCTCGCCCGCTATGTTTACGACTACAGCCGGTTCTTCGCGAAACGAGTCGGGCTCGCATGCGATGAATCGCTACCGCCTCTTTCGCCCGATCAGGAGCTCACGATTTTCCGGCTGGTGCAGGAAGCGCTGCAAAACGTTCACAAACATGGCGGCCCCGGTGCGGAAGCATCGGTGACCTTGACGACATTCGGCAGTACGCTCGAATTGACGATCGCCGACACCGGTCGCGGTTTCGACCTGGCCGCCATCACGCCACGTCCAGGGCAGGGAGCTGGGCTCCCGGGCATGAAAGAGCGAGCAAATCTGGTCGGCGGAGAACTGCTCGTCACGAGCGAAGCCGGCTTAGGCACAACCATCGTACTCAGAATGCCGCTCCGGGGGCATACCGGTCCGCTTCGCTCGTGACGCGGATCACATTGACGAAACGGGGGAATTGACGTGAATCGCATTCAAGTGTTGATTGTCGACGATCATCCGCTGTTTCGGCGCGGCGTTCGCTGGAGTCTCGAAAACGAGCCTGACATCCTCGTCGTCGGCGAAGCCGGCGACGGGCAAACCGCGGTGCAACAGGCAGACTTGTTAGTGCCTGATGTCGTACTGATCGACATCAATATGCCGCAAATGAGCGGTCTCGAGGTGACGCGTCTGCTAAAGCGGCGTCATCCGCAAACCGGCGTGATCATCCTTACGATGCACGAGGACGACGAGCAGCTCTTCCACGCGATTCGGGTCGGGGCAGCCGCCTATTGCACCAAGGATGTCGAGGCCGAAGAGATCATCAAGCTCATTCGTAAGGTTGCGCGGGGTGAGTATCTGATCAACGAGAACGTGCTCTCGCGACCATTCGTGGCGTCGCGCGTGCTCGATCAATTCCGCGAGCTCTCGCACATGGATCAGGCACACGAAGGCGTTTTCTCGCCGCTGACGCCGCGAGAAGTCGAGATTCTCGATTGCGTAGCGCAGGGCAACTCCAACAAAGAGATTGCGCGCATCCTCAGCATTTCCGACCAAACGGTGAAGAACCACATCACGTCAATCTTGCGCAAGCTGGCCGTGAACGACCGCACGCAGGCCGTGATCTATGCGCTGCGCCACGGTTGGATCAAGCTGAGCGAAGAGCAGACCAGCACGCTCGTCCGGTAATCAATTCGACGACCGGGGCAATGTGATCGATGCTGACGACCCGGTTTGTGGACGCATGTGCACTCGCCAGCGCGTTGCACACAAAGCAGCTCCGCAAATTGACCTCGATTCCTTATGTAGCTCATCTGATGTCGGTTGCCGCGCTTGTATTGGAGCACGGAGGCGCGGAAGATGAGGCAATTGCTGCTTTGCTTCACGATGAGATCGAGGACCAAGGGGGTCCCGGCGCACGCGACATGATCCGATTAAGATCTGGTGACGCCGTCGTCGAGATCGTTGACGGGTGTACGGACGCCGAAACAATCCCGAAACCACCCTGGAAAGAACGCAAAGAGGCCTATATCGCCCACCTCGCGACCGCTTCTCCCTCGGTTCGTCTCGTTTCCGCCGCCGGCAAACTGCACAACGCACGTGCCATCCTGTTCGACTACCGGAATCTCAAAGATGATCTCTGGGGGCGATTCAACGTTGGTGGCGCCGAAACGCTCTGGTACTACCGCGCATTGGTCGATGCATTCCAGACAGTCGAATCAACGTCGCTCGTTGAGGAATTGGCGCGGACGGCCGAAGAACTGGAACGTCTTGTAACATTCCAAAGCTCCGCGGAGTCGTAATCAACGCCGGCTTAATTGTTTTTCCAGGTAGGTTCGAGATTGTTTGAAGTGAGCAATCGATCGGCTCGGTCCGCGATGCAGTCGGTTGCCCGGCCGTTTCTTTGGACTGCAGCTCGAACGGACGAACGCGCAATGGCGACGCGCGACCAGGAGTTTCGTTGCTGGGTCAGGTGAGATTCGCGCCGCCGGTCACATCGATTGCCGCGCCGGTGATGAAATCAGCTTCGGGACCACATATAAAAACCACGACCCGGGCCACATCTTCGGGGGTTTCCAGGCGACCAAGCGGCGTCAGTCGCAAATAGTCGTCGACCACTCCTTCGACAGATTTGCCTCGCAACGCTGCCTCCCATTCGAGCTCGCGTGCCTGCATCCCGGTCGCGACAAACCCCGGGCAGACGCAGTTAACCCTGATCCCATACGGCCCAAGCTCCACCGCGGCCGATTTTGTGAAGCCAATGCAGGCCCACTTCGAAGCCGCGTAGTGGGCGAGCAACGGTGTCGCGCGCTTGCCGGCCATCGACGCCGTGTTGACGATGCAACCGGATCGCCTACTCATCATTCCCGGCAATACCGCCCGGGTGACGAGAAAGACACCCTTGGCATTGACGTCCATATTGAAATCCCAATCCTGCTCCGTAAGGTCCCAAACGGACTTCATGCTCGATACGCCGGCATTGTTGACGAGAACATCGAGTGAGCCGAGGGTTGACTCAACCTGGGCAATCGCTGACTCCGCGCTGTCCGATGAAGTCACATCGAGCCGAAGCGCAACAGAGTTCGGTAATCCTGCCGCAACTCGTTCGGCGGATTCGATGTCGAGATCGCTCACCGCCACGTGTGCGCCGTCGCTCGCCAATGCGAGCGCGATTGCCCGGCCGATACCCGTTCCCGCTCCGGTCACCAGCGCAACTTTTCCGCTGAGCTCTCCATCTCCAGCCACGGTCCAAACTCCCTAGCTAAACTCGCGAGCACACCGTAAGGAGTCCCGAACAAGTCGCCACCGCGATCTTGCCTCTGATTGACCACGTTCTGTTGACACCGAACACGGCCACGGGTAACCTCGGGTCATCGAACTGTCAGCGTGGGCGCCTCTTCAGACTTGGGGATGTTACCTTTGGTACAGCCGACCTACTCAGCGCCGTTCCAGGTCGCACCATTGCGCAACCGGCGGCGTGGACCCGGTGCGGGCAGGATCGCAACGCACCTCATATTGTCAGTTGCCTCCCTCACGATTCTGCTCCCCGTACTTTGGACCGCGCGGACCTCGTTCGGTTCGCCCGATTTGGCCTACAGACCTGGCGACCTGTGGTTTTCTCCGACCTTCGACAATTATCGTAAGATCTTCGTCGATCAGCGGTTCCAAAACTATCTCTGGAACTCGCTCTGGATCGGAGTCGCCACCGCGATCGTGTGTCTGCTCATCGGTTCCTTTGCCGGCTATTCGATCGCCAGGTATCGTACCGGTGGCGCGCCGCTCAGACTCGCGATTCTCGGAACGCAAATGTTGCCGCCGGTGACCCTCGTCATTCCGCTCTTTTTGTTGATCAGGCAGAAAGTCGAGTTGCTCGGCACGGAGATCAGCCTGCTCGATCGCGGCTGGACGCTGGTCGCTGTCTATCTCTCGTTCAACTTGCCATTTGTGGTCTGGATTCTGATCGGTTTTTTCCAATCGATCCCGCGTGAGATTGAAGAAGCCGCGAGGGCCGATGGCGCCTCGCAGTTTCAGGCATTTCGGCAGATCGTACTACCCGTGTCGTTGCCGGGCATGCTCGCTGCCGGTGTGTTCGCATTCGTGTTGAGCTGGAACGAGTTCTTGTTCGCGCTCATTCTGACCGGCCGGGAGAGTCGTACGATGCCGGTCGCGCTTTCTTCGCTGATGACATCGCAGGGTAATCAAGTCGGAGCGATTTGTGCCGCTACGGTCGCGATGATGCTGCCGATCGTTGCCTTGACCTGGGTGATTCAGCGATTTCTCGTGCGCGGTCTCACGTTCGGAGCGGTCAAGTAGCAGGCGGCCGGTGCGGCCGCTGTTCGAAGCGTAGACAAGTTGAAAGGAGTCTTGAAATTATGAGCCTCACGGACAAAACACGATTTCCACTTTCGTTGGACCGGCGACGGCTGCTTCAGGCGGCGGGGGCGTCTGGGCTCGCTATAGCGACCGCCAACCACTGGTCCGGTTCCGCCGGCGCTCAAGAAACGACCTACTCGCGAGCCTTCGAAGGCACGACGCTCAACGCGTTGATGGAAGACTTGCTCGAGACGACATTGATCGAGGAGATGCTTCCGGACTTCGAGGCGCTGACCGGTATCAAGGTTCAGTTCGAGAAAGTCGTCTACCCGGTGATGCACGACAAGCTCGTTCCTCAGCTTCTCCTCGGAGAGGGCAGCGGCACCTACGACTTCCTCGAAGTCGACTTCTACTGGGTTTACGAGTTCGCCCGGTCAGGATGGGTTGAAGATCTCGGTCAACGGATTGCCGGTAGTGGTGGCGCGGTCGACCTCAGCCGCTATACCGATGCGGTGCTCCAGATTGGCTCGGTCGTTGACGGCAGCAACTTCTACATTCCGATGTACGTCTACCCGATGGGTTTGCTTTACCGCAAGGATTTGCTTGAGGATCAGGCCTTCAAGGATTCCTACAAAGCAATTGCCGGGGTCGATCTGGCGCTCCCGGCGAGCGTGGATGAATACGTGGCGGCGATCAAGGCAATCAATCAAATCACGCCCGGCGAGCTCTATGGCGCCGCGATGCAGGGAATGCAAGGCGATCCGATTGTGATGGAGTTCTGCAACTACCTCTTCGGCGTGGGCGGCTCTTTCTACAACGCCGACGTCACCGCGCCCGCGATCAACAACGAGCTCGGTGTCAAAGCGCTAACGCTTTATGTCGACGCAATGACGAATGGCGCACAGCCGGGGGCGACCAACGCGGATCTCAACGACACCGGCGCGCTTTGGCGGCAGGGAAAGGCATTTAGTTCTGCCAGTTACCTCTTCGTTCTGGCCGATGCCGAGAACCTGGAAGACTCTCAGGTCAAGGGCAAAGGCGCCGTCACCACGATGCCGGGCGGTTCCGGACTCACGGGCGCGTGGAGCTGGGGAATCCCGAAGAGCTCGCCAAATCCTGATGCCGCTTGGGAGTTCATCAAGTGGGTCGAGTCGCCGGAGGTGGCGATGAAACGCGCTCTCGGCGGCAGCGTAGCCGCGCAGAAGGCGCCGTATGAGAACGCCGAATACGTGACGAAGTATCCATGGATGAGCCAGGTCAAGGACCTCGTTGCGACCGGCCAGGGTCTGCCGGCTGTGACAAAGCAGGCACAGCTTGTCGAGATCATGGGCCGCCATCTGAGCGATGCCGTTTCCGGCGGCAAGGTGCCCCAGGAGGCGATGGATGCGGCAGCCGAGGAGTTGAAAGAGCTGCTTTAGCCGATGTCGATCTCACACTCGAACCCCGTGAGCCGTTGCTCACGGGGTTCGGCGTGCCGAACGCTCCGCCGTTCGTCTGCCTGGGCCCTACATGTCATCAACACCAGCCGGCAAACTTTCAATCCTGGGTCGCTTGATTCCATTTCGAGTCAGGATGGTCGTGCCGACGATTCTGGCGTTGCTGCTGGTTGTCGGGTTTCCCCTTGGATACTCACTCTGGATTTCGTTTCATGATTATGATCTGACCGAGGGCGGCATTGGAGACTTTCGTGGTCTCTACAACTTCCGCCGCATCATCGACATGGACCCGTTTCACGTCGCCGCACAGAACACGGCGGTCCTGACAATCTCTGTAGTCACGGTCGAGCTCATGCTCGCACTCGGGCTGGCAATGCTCCTGAACCAACCTGGATTGAGATTCAAGAACCTCTATCTCGCGATTCTCCTTATTCCGTTGCTTGTCAGCCCCGTCGCGGTCGGACTGATCTGGAAGCTGCTGCTCCACCCAGATCTCGGTGCGATCAACCGGGCGCTCGACGGCATCGGATTGCCCGGTCAGGAGTGGTTAGGTCTCCAATCGACCGCGATGCCGGCGGTTATCGGGGTCGACACCTGGCACGAAACATCGCTGTTGCTCGTGATTCTGCTGGCGGGACTGACCTCTTTACCGCGCGATCCGGTTGAGGCGGCAACGGTCGACGGCGCAAGCAAATGGCAGGTCTTCCACTCGATCACCCTGCCGCTCCTAGCGCCCGTGATGCTCGTCGCCGTGCTCATTCGTATGATCGCGGCGATGAAGACCTATGACCTGATTTACATCTTGACCAGCGGAGGACCTGGGAGCTCGACCGAAACGATCTCATACCGGATCTGGAAATTGGGATTCACCGCGCTCGACATGGGGAAAGCTGGTGCGGCCTCGATTTTGCTGCTGCTCGCTATCCTCTTGATGACGATTGTGCTGACGAGGGTTATGGAGATCGACCTAGAAGCATAGCTAGCGCCGACTAAATTGCTTCTCCAGATCGGTTTGACTCATTAGCAGCATGGTCGGGCGGCCGTGACCGCAGGCCCTTGGATGGCGCGTGCGCTCGAGCTGCGACACAAGCTCACGCATCTCCTGTAGGCTCAGTTGCTGACCGGCGCGAATCGAGGTGTGGCAGGCCGCGCTGATCGCGACTGAATCCAGCCACGACGTGCCGACTCCGCCTGATGCCAACTCCGCCAGGATCAATCGAAATCGCTCACGGAAGTCGACGCCTGTCACGATAGCCGGCACGGCACGGATCGCGACCGTGCCGTCGCCAAACGGATCGACCTCGAAACCGATCTCGCGCAATTCCTCGAGCGAGCGCTCGAACACCGCCGATTCCTCGGGCGTGAGCTCGACCAGCATCGGATCGAGCAGTGGCTGCCGGTCGACGCCGTTCGCCTGCAGTTGACCCTGGATCTTCTCGTACATCACACGCTCATGCGCGGCATGTTGATCGATCAGATAGAGCCCCTCTGGTCCCTCGGCAATGATGTATGTGCCGCTGACCTGTCCCAGCACGCGCAACACCGGGAGTGAGCGGGGAGTGATTTGTGGAGTTTTCGGTGCGTC
Organism: uncultured Sphaerobacteraceae bacterium; assembly: GCA_964371945.1. Lineage (GTDB taxonomy): Bacteria > Chloroflexota > Chloroflexia > Thermomicrobiales > UBA6265 > CAYJPA01. Next base: position 40,379 of record CAYJPA010000039.1, read on the forward strand.
GACCTCTTCGTGAGCGTGGCCGTTTTGCACTTCGACGGGCATTGCGACGAAGGCGGTCTGTCGTTCGTAAGGTCGTTCCGGCGGCGGCGAGAAACCGATCCGTGGGAGCTCATCGCGCGGCGCTTTCGCGAGCGATGAGTGCACCGAGCGCTGCACAGCCCGGAAGACTGATCGCTCGTCGGCGAACTTCACCTCGGATTTGGTCGGATGAACATTGACATCGACCGCCGCCGCATCGACCCGAATCTGGATCAGCGCGACCGGATGACGCCCGACCATCAACAGGCTGTGATACGCCTCTTCGATCGCGAAGGTCAATTGGCGATTCTGGATCCAGCGGCCGTTGACGAAGAGCAGCATCTGCTGCCGGTGCGAGCGGTTGACCGCCGGCGCGCAGACCCATCCCGAGACATCGACCCTGGCCACCGCGGCATCGAGATCGAGTGGCTCGATCAAGATCGCGCCGTTTCCGACCTCGGGGCCGAGCGCTCCAGTCGCGGCCGAAACAAGATCGGCCGAGCCGTCGGTTCCTAGCAGGCGTCGCCCATCCGATTCGAGACTGAATTGAATCCAGTGATAGGCGGCGGCATAGGCGGCCACGATCCGGCCGATGTTTCCCGCCTCGGTGCTCGCCTGGCGCAGGAATTTGCGGCGGGCCGGAATGTTCGCGAAGAGCTCGCGGACCGAGACCGTCGTGCCGAGCGGCGCACCGGTCAGGACAACATCGCGACCTTCGCCAAAATCGACTTCCAGCAGAGCCCCACCGGACGAGTCCGCCGTTCGAGTACGAATGGACAGCCGCGAGACCGCCGCGATGCTCGGCAGCGCTTCGCCGCGAAATCCCAGCGTGTGGAGTTGATCGAGATCCGCAAAGGACTTGAGTTTTGACGTGGCGTGGCGCTGGATGGCGATCGAAAGCTCAGACGCGGGGATGCCGCAACCGTCGTCGGTGATCTCGATCAGATCGACCCCTCCGCCGCGAATGACAATCGAGATCCGGCGGGCGCCGGCATCGAGCGAGTTCTCGAGCAGCTCTTTGACGACCGACGCCGGCCGTTCAACAACCTCGCCGGCGGCGATCTTGCCAATCGTTTCGTTTGTCAGAATCTGGATGGTCATTGCGGGTCGATAGACTCCTGGCGCAAGGCTACCATGCCACCTAAAGCGAACATCCGTCCATCGTTGCGACCACACCATTCCGATGCCGAAGCTCCGTGGTCAGGTTCAGATTGGTGTCCCGCGATGGTGGACCGAGACGAATCGGCTGTCGGGATCAAAGAAGCGCCAGGGGTGCTCGATCGAGCGGGTGATACCGATTCGCTCGCCCGCGAACACGCGCTCCGGAAAGGGTCCATCTCCAAGCCAGAGGTGCTCGTCGGTCACGAGATCGGTTCCGTGATCTGGGAGGCGGATCTCCAGCGCCTGGCAGAGTTTTCCGGGCCCCGAGCAGAGATTCCGCACCTCCTCAACACCGCGGCGCCGGTGCATGATCTCGATTCCGTCGATCGGCTCCAGGGCGCGAACGAGAATTGCTCCAGTCGAGCCCGGAGTCTTGGCGACGATGTTGAACATCGCATGGATGCCGTGTGAGCGATAGATGTAGGCGATGCCGGCGGGACCAGACATCGATTGCACGCCGCCTCGCCGGTAAATGGCCGCGTGCGAAGCCAGATCGGTCGCATCGCGATACGCCTCGACTTCGACGATTCTGCCGGAGGTCGTGCCCTCGCTGGCAACTCGAATCAGGACCTTTCCCAGGAGATCGCGGGCAACCTCCACGGTTTCCCGTTCGAAAAAGGGCCGATCGAGGCGCTCTGGGCCGCTACTCAAATTGCGCCAGCCTTCGCTCGAGCACGTCGATTTTCTCCGTGACGACCGCAAGTCGCTGTCGTTGCGCATCGACGACATTCGCGGGAGCGCGCTCGACAAAGGCGGCGTTGCCAAGCCGACCGTTCAACCGTCCACGCTCCAGACACGATTGCTCCAATTCCTTTTCAAGTCGAGTCTTCTCCACCGAGAGATCGACGAGTCCGGCGATCGGCAGCACCGCGACTACATCGCCGGCCACGACGACGACATCGTTGTCCGCGGGGTGCGCATCGTCGCTTGAGATCTGGAGACCGTCGTCGCTGATCCGGCCGAGGAACGCGAGCTCACCGCGCAGTGCGTTGAACTCGTCGATTCGCTTGCCGGCGTGAACCGAGGCCGCGATCCACCGCGCCGGTTCGACATTCATCTCGGCGCGCGCGTTCCGGATCTTGCCAATCAATTCCTGGAACGTGGCAAGCGACGCTTCCGCCTCCAGATCGCGACCTCCCGCCTCCGGCCAGGTCGCGACCATCACGCTGTCGCCGGCATGCGGCAGGTGCTGCCAGAGCGCTTCGGTCGCGAACGGCATAAACGGATGCAGCAGGCGAACGCTGCGCTCGATCACGAAGGCCAGCGTCTGGGCCACAGCTTGCCGTTCTTCGGCTGTTCCTTTGAGGCGGACTTTGGCAGCTTCGATGTACCAGTCGCAGAGCTCCGACCAGACAAAATCGCGCAGTTGACGTCCGGCCTCGCCATAGAGGTGATTTCCAAGCAGCGATGTCACCTCGGCGGTGATGCCGTCCAAACGGCTCAGAATCCAGCGATCGACGAGCGACAATCCGGTCGTCGGCCGCTCCGGACCATCGCCGGTCACTGCGATCTCGATCCCCTGAATCGAGCTCAGTGCGAACCGGGTCGCGTTCCAAAGCTTGTTGACGAAATTCCGGCTCGATTCGACGAGCTGCATGCTCAGCCGCATGTCGAGACCGGGCGATCCCTGCGTCACCAGCGCGAATCGGAGCGCGTCGGCGCCGTATTCGGCCGTGATCTCGGTCGGATCGAGCACATTCCCCTTCGTCTTGCTCATCTTGGCACCTTCGGCGTCGCGAACGGTGCCGTGAAGATAAATGGTATGGAAGGGCGCCTGGCCCATCATCTCGAGCCCGAAGAAGACCATCCTCGCGACCCAGAAAAAGAGAATCTCGTGACCCGTCTCCATCACCGAGGAAGGGTAAAAGCGCTCCAAATCCTCGGTCTTCTCCGGCCATCCCAGCGTCGAGAAGGGCCAGAGACCGGACGAAAACCAGGTATCGAGCACATCTGGGTCTTGTTCAACCGTTCCGCCGCAGGCCGGACAGGCGTCGATCTTTTCATCGACCGAGACGGTCTCCGTGCCGCAGGCCGCACAATACCAGACCGGAATGCGATGTCCCCACCAGAGCTGGCGTGAAATGCACCAGTCGTGGATGTTCTCCATCCAGTTGAGATAGACGCCCTTGAATCGATCGGGCACAAAGGTGAGCCGGCCGTCATAAGCGGCCGCGATCGCCGGGCCGGCCAGCGGCTGCATCTGAACGAACCACTGTTTGCTGATCAACGGCTCGACCACCGTGCCGCAACGCTCGCAGTGTCCGACCGCGTGGGCATGTGGTTCGACGTTGACCAACAAACCCGCCTCTTCGAACCTGGCGACAACGCCTTTGCGGGCGACGGCAAGCGTCACTCCCTCGAACAGCCCGGCCTGGGCGTTCATCGTGCCGTCCAGGTTCATCACGGTGATGAATGGCAGATCGTTCCGCCGGCCCATTTCGAAGTCGTTGGGATCGTGCGCGGGCGTGACCTTGACCGCCCCCGTGCCAAACGAGGAATCGACCGCGTCGTCGGCAATCACCGGAATCAACCGATCGACGATCGGCAGACGAACCGGCTTGCCAATCAAGTGCCTGTAGCGATCGTCGGCAGGATGAACGGCGACCGCGGTGTCGCCGAGCATCGTTTCCGGCCGGGTGGTCGCGACCACGATTCGCTCGTCGCTGCCCTCGACCGGGTAAGCGAGGTGCCAAAGATGACCGTTGACATCCCTGTGGACCACTTCGAGATCGGAGAGCGCGGTCATGCAACGCGGGCACCACGAGATCAAACGCTCGCCGCGGTAGATCAATCCCTTGTCGTAGAGGTATTTGAAGGTCGTACGAACCGCGTGCGACGGACCCGGGTCCATCGTGAAGGTGAAACGCGTCCAGTCGCACGAAGCGCCGAGAATCCGCATCTGCTCGCGGATTCGGCCCCGGTACTGGTCCATGAAGAGCCAAACCCGTTCGAGGAATTTCTCACGGCCGAGATCGTGACGGGTCAGACCTTCGAGTGCGAGCTGCTTCTCGACCACCCACTGACCGGCGATTCCGGCATGATCGGCTCCGGGCAGCCAGAGCGATGGATCGCCCTGCATCCGGTGCCAGCGCGTCATGATGTCCTGCACGGCGACGAAGAGCGCGTGGCCGATGTGGAGCTCGCCGGTGACGTTCGGCGGCGGCATGATCACAACGAAGGGTTTGCGGTCGCGGCGTTCGTTGGGCGAGAAGTAGCCGGCCGCAGCCCAGCGATCGTACATTCCCCGCTCGACCTCGACCGGATCGAACTTTGCGCCGAGCTCCCCTTGACTCTTCAGTTCCAAATCGTCACTCGTCGTCGCCACCCGCTCGCCTCCAACCCGCCGCATCGTTGATCAACTAAAATCAATCTGAACAACAAAACCCGCCCGCGCGTGGTTCGCGCAAGGGCGGGTCTCCCCGTGGTACCACCTTGCTTCGGCGGCCGTTCACAGTCACCGCTCTCAAAAACGCTGTAACCGGCGCAGCCGGTCGAACCTACCCACGCCTTCCGACGCTTCAGCTCGATGCCTCCTGGGCGACTTCGGCGATTTTTCGCGGTTCGGGTCTCTCAGCCATTCGATCCCGTTTGCTGTCCGCTCGGCGCTCGCCTACTGCTCCCATTCAACGGCGGAGTTTCGTTGACCAATTCTCGTCAATGGGACCGTACTATGTCAACTGGACCTCTCTGGACGCTCAGCTGAAATGGTCACGATTTCCATGGAGTTGCCCAGCGGGAGCGTGGTAAACTTCCGGGATGCGCTCGTTTGTTCGAGTATTCACATCCGACCCCGCTGATGGTGAGACAACGACATATGCCGCTCAACGATCGAATCATCGTCCGTGGTGCGCGTGAGCACAATCTGAAGAACATCGATCTCGAGATCCCACGAGATCAACTCGTGGTCTTCACCGGACTCTCCGGCTCCGGCAAATCCTCGCTCGCATTCGACACGATCTTTGCCGAGGGGCAACGTCGTTATGTCGAGTCACTTTCTGCTTACGCCCGCCAGTTCCTCGGACAGATGGAAAAGCCGGACGTCGATCACATCGATGGTCTCTCCCCAGCAATCTCGATCGACCAGAAGGGCACCAGTCGAAACCCACGCTCCACCGTCGGCACGGTCACCGAGATTTACGACTATCTCCGCCTGCTCTTCGCCAGGGTTGGTCATCCCCATTGTCCGGAATGCGGCCGCCCGATCACCCAGCAATCCGTGCAGCAGATGGCGGCGCAGGTGCTCGACTTTCCCGACGGCACCCGCTTCATGGTGCTGGCGCCGGTCATTCGCGACCGCAAGGGCGAGCATCAGAATGTGCTCGATGAGATCCGGCGACAGGGGTTTGTCCGGGTACGGGTCGACGGCGAAGTCCGCGATCTCGACGAGCAGTTCGAGCTCGTCAAGAACAAAAAGCATTCGATCGAGGTCGTGGTCGACCGACTCGTGGTGCGTCATCAGGAAGGCGTGCCGAGCGATGAGCATCCCGACAGAGTGCGGATCATCGAATCGCTCGAGGTCGCGCTTCGGATCGGCGCCGGCGGCGCGGTTATCCAGATCATCGATGGCGACGAGGTCGTCTTTTCGGAAAAATTCGCCTGCGTTCATTGCGGGCTCAGCTTCGGCGATATCGAGCCGCGAAACTTCTCGTTCAACTCTCCGCACGGTGCGTGTCCGGAATGCACCGGACTCGGCACAAAAATGGAGTTCGATCCCGGTCTGATCGTGCCAAACCGCAATCTCAGCCTGGCCCAGGGGGCGATCGCGCCCTGGCTCTTGAGCACCGGCGAAGGATCCGAGTGGTACAAGGCGCTGCTGAACGCGATTGCCGAGAAGTTCAACCAGTCCGTGTCGGTGCCCGTTCGGTCGTTGCCGCCCGAGTTCATGCAAACGGTGCTCTACGGCGTCCGCGGGCAGAAGGTCACGGTTCGGTACAAGTCGGGCAACGGCCGGATGCGCTCCTACGACGTGCCGTATGAGGGCGTGATTCCGAATCTGCAACGACGATACGAAACCTCGTCGTCCGATTACGTGAAAGAGCAGATCGTCCGCTACATGGCCGCGCGCGAATGCCCGGTTTGCCACGGGTTGCGGTTGAAACCGGAGAGCCTGTCGGTTCTGGTCAACTGCAAGAACATCATCGAAGTCGCGCAGATGTCGACCCGATCCAGCCGCGATTGGTTCGAGCGCGTCGGCGCCGACCCTGAGCATGATCCGGACGCCGTCTTTACCGCGCGCGAGCATCTGATTGCACGGCAAATTCTGAAGGAAATTCGGGAACGGCTCGGCTTCCTGGTCGATGTCGGACTCGATTATCTGACCCTGGAGCGGTCGGCGACGACCCTCTCCGGCGGCGAGGCGCAGCGCATCCGTCTCGCGACCCAGATTGGATCGAGTTTGATGGGCGTGCTCTACATCCTCGACGAACCGAGCATCGGCCTCCACCAACGCGACAACGCCCGCTTGATCAAGACTTTGGAACGGTTACGCGATCTCGGCAACACCCTGATCGTGGTCGAGCACGATGAGGAAATGATGCGGGCAGCCGACTGGATCGTCGACGTCGGTCCCGGCGCGGGCGTGCACGGCGGCCGGATAGTCGCCGCCGGGAAGATCGCCGATCTCGCCCGGGTCGAGGAATCGATCACCGGTCAATACCTCAGCGGCAAACGCGCAATCGTCACACCGGAAACCCGGCGCAAAGGGAGCGGCAAGTTTCTGACGTTGCAAGGCGCGACCGAGAACAACCTGTTGAATGTGACTGCCAAGTTCCCACTTGGCACCTTTATCGCGATCACGGGCGTTTCGGGCTCCGGCAAGAGCTCGTTGATCACCGACACGCTCTATCGCCGGCTCGCGATGCAATTGCACAACTCGCGCGAAAAGCCGGGCGCCCATGACGATCTCGAGGGAGTGCATCACATCGACAAGGTGGTCGAGATCGATCAGAACCCGATCGGCCGCACGCCGAGGTCGAACCCCGCCACCTATACCGGACTCTTCACCCCCATCCGCGAGCTCTTCGCGAGCATGCCGGAGTCGAAGGTGCGCGGCTATGGACCGGGCCGTTTCTCGTTCAACGTCAAGGGCGGCCGCTGCGAGGCCTGCAAAGGCGAAGGCATCATTCAGATCGAGATGAACTTCCTGCCAGATGTCTTTGTGCCGTGCGAGGTTTGCCACGGCAGCCGGTACAACCGCGAAGCGCTCGAGGTCACCTACAAGGGCAAATCGATCGCCGATGTGCTCAGCATGACCGTGACCGAGGGTCTCGCCTTCTTCCAGAATGTGCCGCAGATCAAGAACAAATTGCAGACACTCGAAGATGTCGGGCTCGGCTATGTCCAGCTCGGACAACCGGCCACGCAGCTCTCCGGCGGCGAAGCGCAGCGGGTGAAGCTGTCGAGCGAGCTCTCGCGGCGCGCGACCGGCAAAACGCTCTACATCCTCGACGAACCGACCACGGGTTTGCACTTCGCCGATATCGAGCGTCTGCTCGGCGTGCTGCAGCGGCTCGCCGACGGTGGTAACACGATCATCGTGATCGAGCACAACCTCGACGTGATCAAATCGGCCGACTGGATTATCGACCTGGGGCCAGAGGGCGGCACCGGCGGCGGCCGGATCATCGCCGAGGGCACGCCGGAAGAGGTCGCGATGAACCCCGCGTCGTACACGGGTCATTACTTGCGTCCGGTGCTGGAACCGGTGGCGGTGGCGGCGGACTAATGTAGACGCCCGTTGATCGCTGACGGGGGAATGAATTCCCACGCTCATTCCCTGAAGTCCCGCTGGGACTGGCGGAGGATTGAGGCGGATCGGTTCGGTGGTTGCCGCGGTTCGATTCGGTGGTGGAAACGAATCA
>CAYJPA010000039.1:48517-51318 GCA_964371945.1 uncultured Sphaerobacteraceae bacterium
GACGACTCTGCGCGGGCCAAACGACTCGCGGCATCGACGATGGATTCCGCAAAGACGATCCTGAATGTGATGAATGACCGCCGTTCTCAGCCCCGGAGGGACTTCAGGGAATGAGCACGAGCATTCATTCTCGTGTCTACAGAGCTCATTGTGCACGTCGGCTAAAGCCTCCATGCAGGAGACCGCAGGTGTCTCCTCTACACATGACGGAAGTCTCCTCGGTCATTGTCGAACCACTACTGGACCGATCGTTCTTAAACAATTGCGATTGCTGGCGGTTTTGGTGGTTGCGACCAACGAATTGTCCTTGTGCGTGCGGAAAACCGCGTGATACCATCGCATTTAAGAAAATCAATCATTTAAAGTCCGGTACCTCGTGCGAAGGTCACCAGCGACTCAGAGAGCTGAGGGTGACTACGTCTGTGAATAGCTCCGTTCTCGTACTCAATCAAAACTACGAGCCCTTGAACGTCTGCAACACGCGTCGCGCGTTAGTGCTGGTGATCGACGGGAAGGCCGAGGTCCTGGAGGAGTACGCCTTTACGGTCTGCTCCCCCTCGCGCATTTTTCAGTCCCCCGCGGTCATCCGATTGATCTATATGATCCGGCGACCGCGCCCCAAGGTGAAGCTCACGCGCCGCGAAGTCTTCATTCGCGACAATTTCACCTGCCAGTATTGCGGCCGGCAGGCGGGCGATCTCACCATAGACCACATCGTGCCCCGATCGCGTGGCGGCGGTCACACCTGGGACAATCTGGTTTCGGCCTGCAAATCGTGCAACCATCGCAAGGGCGGCAAATCGCTCAATGAAGCGCGAATGGCGCTCCGGACGCAGCCGCACGAGCCATCGCCCGGCATGTACTACACGATCGAGCGGCGGATCGAATCTGCTATCTTCGAAACATGGGAGAAATTCCTGCCCGGATTTCGACCTTCCCACACCATCGAGATGGGACGGAGTTTGAGTTCAGGTTAAGCGCCGGCTATCCGTGGTGACACCACGCCGTTGACCGACGCCCCGCCTTTCCACGCGGGGCGTCGCTGTTTGTGAGGAGGATTCAATGCTCGATCTGCGATTGATTCGTGAACAACCGGAAGAGGTCAAGGCCGCGATCGCCACGCTCTATGCCACCGCGCCGATCGACGAGATCATCGCGCTCGATTCGAGCCGCCGCGCGATCCTGACCGAGGTCGAAGCCCTCAAAGCCGAACGCAACGAGGGCTCGAAGATCGTCGCCCGCACGAAGGACCCCGCTGAGCGCCAGAGCCTGGTCGACAACCTCCGGGGACTTGGTGACACCATCACGGAGCTTGACGAAAAGTCGCGAGTGCACGACGCCGAACTGATGCAGCTCATGCTGCTGGTTCCGAACCTGCCATTGCCCGAGGTGCCGGTCGGTCCAGACGAATCGCACAACGTGGTCGTCCGGGAATCGGGGCAGAAGCCTGTCTTTTCGTTCGAACCGAAGCCGCATTGGGTCATCGGCGAGGAATTGGGGATCATCGACTTCGAGCGCGGCGTGAAAATCGCCGGGACGCGGAACTACGTCTTGCGCGGCGACGGCGCCCGGCTACAGCGCGCGATCATCACCTGGATGCTCGATCTGCATACCCAGAAGCACGGCTACAGCGAGGTCTATCCGCCATTCATGGTGTCGGAAGCGATGCTTTACGGCACCGGCAGCCTGCCGAAGTTTGGCGACGGGCTTTTCAAGCTCGAAGGCGAAGACAAATGGTTGATTCCGACCGCGGAAGTGCCGGTCACCAACCTCTATCGCGACGAGATCCTCGAAGAGGAGCAACTGCCGATCTACCACTGCGCCTACACGCCCTGCTTCCGCAACGAGCAGATTTCGGCCGGGAGGGATGTGCGCGGAATCAAACGCGGCTACCAGTTCGACAAGGTCGAAATGGTCAAGTTCGTCCATCCTGAAAAGTCGATCGAGGAGCACAAACGCCTGACGGGAGAGGCCGCCGACGTACTGGCGGAGCTCGACTTGCCGTATCGCGAGCTCCAAATCTGCACCGGCGATCTCTCGTTCACGGCGGCGAACAAGATCGATCTCGAAACGTGGGCGCCGGGCTCGCAGGAGTGGCTGGAAGTCTCCTCCTGCTCGAATTTCCTTGACTTCCAGGCACGCCGCGCCAATCTTCGGTTCCGGCCATCCGAGGGTGGTCGCCCTCAATTCCTGCACACCCTGAACGGGTCGGGATTGGCCCTGCCTCGGACGATGATCGCGATCATCGAAAACTACCAGCAAGAAGACGGCACCTTCCTGATCCCGAAGGTCTTGCGCCCATACATGGGCGGCCAGGAGCTCATCGGAAGGCAGCCCGCGATCGGAGCGGCCAAGACAGGGTAGTCGCGCAATTATGAAACGTGCGTTATTGAACGGACTATTGTCTGTCGTGCATCGCCCGGCAATAAATTGACCGGGCTACGCCACGCCCAGAGGGCACCCGACCCTTCCAGGGTTGAGAACGAAGCCGTCGTACGGCGAGATGCGCTCCCTGATACACCGAACAAGAATGCACGCTTCATCATTGCGCCCACGGGTTACTGATTCGAACAGTTCCATGAGCTGTAGGTAGCAGCATGCCGTGTTCTAGCTTGAATTTCTCCTTTGTTACCTGCTAAGGCAATGCGACGAATTGGCGATTGAAGGTGAAGCCTGGCTCGCCTATACTTCGGTGCCGTCGTCTGTTTAGGCAGAGAGGTGCTGTCGAGCCGGCGAAGCCACGAACGCGGAGAGGTGGCCGAGTGGTTTAAGGCGGCTGTCTTGAAAACAGTTGAGCGAAA
>CAYJPA010000040.1:0-50516 GCA_964371945.1 uncultured Sphaerobacteraceae bacterium
GTCAAGACGGCTATTGTCGCACAACTATTCACGCCAGTCTGAGTACTTACTGCGACCCCGCGTCGCAGATTGCGAGTACGAGAACATGCCCGTTGAGTACTGCCAAGCGGCCGAGAACGCTGCAATTCGTTAATCGTTGGTATCATGTTCTACGCATGCTGATGCGCTCCTCATCGTGGCAGCGCCGGGCAGTCATTCGCTGTACGTTCGGTTATGCTTGCAGCGTTTGAGCGTTAGCGCGCGGATTGCTTTGGTCCAGCGTGACCTGTGAAGCGGTTTCCGCGTCACAATGTCGAAATGTCATCGCAACCCGCAATGACCGTTGAATCGGATGTCACGTCGACGTCGCCCGGTCCCAGGGAGTCCCACCGTTATGTCGATCCTCGAGCAGATCACTGCTCCGGCTGATCTCAAAGGGCGATCCTACGCCGAGCTCAATCAACTGGCGGAGGAGATTCGTCAGGAATTGATCTCGACGGTCACTCAGACCGGCGGCCATCTCGGCGCCAACCTCGGAACGGTCGAACTAACGATCGCTCTGCATTATGTTTTCGACTCACCAAGTGATCTTCTCGTCTGGGATGTCGGCCATCAGGCCTACAACCACAAGCTCCTCACGGGGCGTCAAGATCGTTTTGACACCATTCGCCAGGAGGGCGGCATCTCCGGCTTTTTGTCGCGTGACGAGAGCCCGCACGACGCCTTTGGTGCGGGCCACGCCTCGACCGCGATCTCGGCCGCGCTGGGAATGGCCGTCGGGCGACAATTGATGCCGGACCCGACCCGTGGAGACGTGGTTGCGATCATTGGCGATGGCGCATTGACTGGAGGCATGGCGTTCGAGGGCCTCAACAACGCGGGCAGTCTCAACGTTCCACTGATCGTGGTTTTGAACGACAACGAGATGTCGATTGCCCCTAATGTTGGAGCGATTAGCCGCTATCTCGATCGAGTGCGCACCGAGCCAAGTTACCGCCGCGCGAAACACGAGATCGCCGGGATGATGGAGCGGTTGCCGCAGGGCGAGCTCCTGCTTGAGCTCGGAAAACGTTGGAAAGACTCGTTCAAGGAATTCGTCTACCACTCGATGATTTGGGAAGAGCTCGGGTTCACCTATATGGGTCCGGTCGCGGGTCACGATATCCGGGCGCTCTCTGAAGCTTTGCGTCAGGCACGCAAGGTCGACGGGCCGGTATTCCTGCACGTCGTGACCCAAAAGGGCAAGGGATTCCCCGCCTGCGAAACCGACAACGAACGTGGTCACAGCGTGTCGGCCCAGGCCGCGCCTCGCCCCGCGGGGACTCCGGTCGCCCCACCACGATATCAAGATGTCTTTGCGCAGACGTTGATCGAGCTCGCCTATGACGATGAGCGGATCGTCGGCATCACCGCGGCGATGCCGTCCGGAACCTCGCTCGGAAAGTTTCAGGCCGCCCACCCGGATCGATTTTTTGACGTCGGGATCGCCGAGCAACACGCGATTACGTTCGCCGCCGGTCTGGCCACACAGGGTCTTCGCCCTGTTTGCGGAATCTACTCCACTTTTTTGCAGCGTGGCTACGACCAGATCGTGCACGATGTTTGTTTGCAGCGCCTCCCGGTCGTCTTCGCGCTCGATCGCGCCGGATTCGCGGGCGATGATGGTCGCACCCATCACGGGATCTACGATCTCTCGTACCTTGGCTGTCTTCCGAACATGACGATCATGGCGCCGAAAGACGAAAACGAACTGCGTCACATGTTGAAAACCGCGGTTGAGCACGAATCCGGCCCGGTCGCGATTCGCTACCCACGTGGTTCAGGCGTCGGTGTTTCGACCGCCGAACCGCTCCACTGCCTGCCGATCGGCCGCGCTGAGCTAATTCGGGATGGTGCAGATGTTGCGCTGATTGCGGCTGGCACAATGGTGCTGCCGGCGGAACGAGCCGCCGAGAAACTGGCGCATCAAGGAATCAGGGCGACTGTCGTCAACGCTCGCTTCATCAAACCGCTAGACGAACGGCTCTTCCTGGAGCTTGCAAACCGGTGTGGCGCGATCGTCACAGTTGAGGAAAACGCTGTCCGGGGCGGATTTGGAAGCGGCGTGCTCGAGCTCTTCGCGGCCAACGGACTGCAGGTCGCGGTACGCACGCTCGGCGTACCAGATCGCATCTTTGAACAGGCGTCTCAAGCGCGCCTGAGGGAGCAAGCGGGATTGACTCTCGATTCGATCGTGGCGGCCGCGAAGATCGTCATCGAAGAAGCCCGCCTGGGGTCCGACACTGGCAGTCCACAGGCCCATCCTGACGTTTTGGTCCATTCTTAGCGGATTCCTGACCACATTAGCCGCCGGCCGAATCGGGCCGGCGGCTTTTCGCTGCGTTCGTCAGAGTCCGACGCCGGATCGCGGCGCGTGGTAAGAATCCGGCTTAAGTCAGCGGGCCGGCTTTGAGTGGAGACCGAATGATACCGAACGCAACCGAACTGACAGACGACATGCGCGAGCAGCTCACCCTGTTTCGCAACTTGCTCGTGTCCTGGAACCGGCGGTTCAACTTGACGGCCATCTCCGATGCAGAGGGAATCGATCGCCGTTTGATCGGCGACGCACTGCAAATGCTCGCCGCGCTCGACGACGCGATCGCGGCCGCCGAATCCGCGGCGCGTCGAAGCAAGAGTCTGAGGGACCCCGGCCCCGCACGGCTGATCGACATCGGCAGCGGCGCGGGCTTCCCAGGGATCGTGTTGAAGATCGCGCGGCCCAAACTCGTGGTTGTGCTCGTGGAGGCGACCGGCAAGAAGGTCGGATTCCTCCAGCATGTGATTCAGGACATCGGACTCACCGGGATCAGAGCGATCCACGCGCGCGCCGAGGAGTTGGCGCACGATCGGGATCACCGTGAGCGGTACGATATCGTCACAGCCAGAGCCGTCGCCGCGCTGCCGGCTTTGTTGGAGATCACCATCCCGTTCCTCCGAGTCGGTGGGCAGGCGCTTTTCCCCAAAGGAATGGAAATTGCGGACGAGCTTGCCGTGGGGGAACGAGCCGCCCCGGCGGTCGGTGCTCGGATCGTCAGTTCCGATCCATTGCCTGTGAACGGGAGCGATTCCGTGACGCGATTGGTGATCGCGGTTAAGCTAGAGTTAACTCCAGACCGTTACCCCCGCCGGGCAGGCATTCCCGTCAAAGATCCTCTTGGGAGGGTCAGCCGATGATCGAACGGATCTTCTATCGAAAAGAGAAGCTCAGAGGCGCATGCTGGGAGTACCAGATTGCGGGTGGCTGGATCGACGTGCCTGTTGCCGGCGGCGATCGCCAACTGCTCCACCATCGCTTCACGTTTTACCGCCCGCGCGAGGTCGAGGTCCGCACGCCCGAGGGCCTGCAGACCCTGGAGCGCACCGGCGCCGAGCAATGGTTCTTTCCGGATCGGTGGTTCTCGCTCCTCCGCTTCACGACTGAAACCGACGCGACTGTTGGCTATTATGTCAACTTTTCAAAGCCGTTGGTCGAGTTGCGCTCAAACTATTACCGCGACCTCGATCTCGAGCTCGATCTCTGGCTAGACCCGGACGGCACCGCGACTGAGCTCGATCGCGATGAGTTCGATGCGGAGATCAAAACCGCGCGGATGGAGCCTGCCTGGGCCGAACAGGTCAATTCAGCCTTCCAGAGCGTGTCCAGCGCGGTAGTGTCAGCGGTCGCCGAGTATGGACCCGATCTCGATGTCGATCGAGATCCGAACCACGGACTCCCTCAGTTCATTCTGCGCGTTTGATCCGTATTCCCCTACCGCCATCCTGTGCTTGCCGGCGGACCATCATTTGGGCCACGTGATGACGCAACTGAGAACGCCCTCACGGCTAGATGTTTCGACAAGCTCAACATGACGGTATGCGGTCACGCTTCCTGGAAGAAATCACCGTAAGCGGGAACTTCGAGCAGGCTCATCTGGGCAGCCTCGCTGATCGAGACGTACCGCTCGGCAGCGTCGATGATCGCGGGCAAGAGTCGAACGTCGCCCGCACTGCACAGCGTTGACACCGGCTGACCCAGCGCCCACGCGACCGCCCGATCGACGTCCGCCTCTTCGGTGAACGGTTCATACCAGGTCGTGTACGCATGTGGTCGATCACCCCATGCGATTCGTGCCGTCGCCTTCAGCACGTGAATCCCAACATCTTTGTATTGGCAAAGCGCGATCAGCTCTCGCCAGTCCGCATGAAACGCGGGATTCTGGACCATGAAGAGATTACACGAGGTCATGACGGTCGAGAAGTCGTACCGGCGCAACGCTTCGGTGTGGGTTTTGGCCGAATCCCAACCGTGACCCGTAATGCCGACGTGCGAAACGATGCCCTCGTCCCGCGCTTCCAGAATCGCTTCCATTGCTGACTCTGGACCCATCGCTTTGTCCAGATCCTCGATGGTGCAGACCGCATGGAGCTGGTACAGGTCGAACTTGTCGCGGCCTAGTCGCTCGAGCGTGTGATGCAACTCCTCGTTGGCTTCCCGCTTCCCCCGCTGATTGGTTTTGCAGCTGATGAAGAGCTCCGGATGCGGGTTCCTCTTCAGATAGGAGCCAAGCCGGAGCTCGGCATCGCCATAGCTCGGGGCGACATCGATGTGATTGATCCCCCGCGACAACGCGTACTCGATCGATCGGTCGGCCTCATCTTGCGTGACACGCCCGATTGCCGCCGTTCCGTAGGCGATGACGCTGCTGGCGTGCTCGGTTTTGCCAAGTCGTCGGTATTCCATGGACCTTCCTCCTTCTGTTCGTCATAGCGGTTGCGTTCAAACCTCTTCGGGTCGAAGCGCCACTGGGCGAAAAACCTTTGGCTTGACGCCGATGCTCGTGTCGTACGCACGACGCCGTTGTGGATCGGTCAGGACATCGCGAACGCTGATCAACTCGCGCATGCGCGCGGCAGCGTCCGGCGCGGTCGATCGATCCGGGTGGTAT
The DNA here is from genome assembly GCA_964371945.1 of uncultured Sphaerobacteraceae bacterium. Classification (GTDB taxonomy): domain Bacteria; phylum Chloroflexota; class Chloroflexia; order Thermomicrobiales; family UBA6265; genus CAYJPA01. The sequence continues at coordinate 4,947 of CAYJPA010000040.1, forward strand.
TTGAGCGCGAGCCGCTTGAACGCGGCCTCAATCACCTCGGGATCCGCGTACGGATCGACCTGCATGACCTGGTAAAGCGTCTGGCTCGGTTCCTTGGAATGATCGCCGTTGCCGCTCGACATCGGCAATTGCCCTGCCAGATCGGCAAGCCGGTCGGCGCTGATCATGCGACTTTTGAGTTGGTCGCGCATCTCAGGAGGAATTGCGAAGCGCACATTGCATGATCGGCACTCGAGGATCTGCTGCTCGTTAAGCGGCACGCCGGCGAATCCATAAAGCGTCAGGCGGCGCCTGGCTTGGAACACGGTAAACATGCCCACATTGCCGCACTTTGGGCACTGTCCCTGAACGTAACCAATATGGGCAATGTCTTCTCGGCTGCCAAGGAACACGCATAACTCCCGTCCGCTACTAGCACATACTCTAGCGCATCACGAAGGCGGGAGCCTCATTCACGTACTCCTTGTGGTCCAAAAGCTCAATGGGAACGGATCGGCTATGCCGGCACTACGAGATCGCGCGGGATCTTCGATATATTATGCGCGCCACACAAAATCATATCGACCGTGAGTTCATGCCGAAGGAGGCCGAAAGCACGGACAACCCCCTCCTCGCCTCCGAGCGCGAGGCTGTACAGCACCGGACGGCCCATCATCACCGCCCGCGCGCCAAGCGCCATCGCCTTGATTACGTCCGTACCGCGACGTACACCGCCATCCAGGTAGATCTCGGCTCGATCGCCGACGGCATCCGAGACTGCCGGCAACGCATCGATCGATGCGACCGCGCTGTCCAGTTGGCGGCCGCCGTGGTTAGAAACGATCACACCTTTGGCGCCCGAATCGATCGCGCGAACTGCATCGATCGGCGAAAGCACCCCCTTGACTACGACCGGCAGGTGAGTCGCTTCGACAAGCCATTCGAGATCGCGCCACGAAATCGCTTTGTCCCAGGCGGTGAGTGTCGTGTACCCCAATCCTTCGCCGGAGTGACCGAGCGGAAGCAGATTCGGCATCGTAACGCCATGCGGCATTTCGAACCTGTTCCGCTCGTCGGCTTCTCGCCGGCCCCGCACCGCAACATCCACGGTCAACACAATCGCGCTGGCGCCAGCATTCTCCGCACGGCGGACATGCTCGAGCGAAATGGATCGATCCGCCAGCAAATAGAGCTGAAACCACCAGATCCCGGCGACCGCGGCGACTTCTTCCATCGCAACGCTTGCCGCCACGCCTAGCGTGAAGATGGTTCCGACGCGCTGAGCCGCCGCCGCGCTGGCGAGCTCTCCGGCGGCGTGGGCGAGTCGTTGGAGTCCCATTGGGCAGACCATCACGGGCATGCTGATTTGATGACCGAGCACGGTCGTCATCAACGATGGCGATTCGACGCCTGAAAGCGAGCGCGGGAGCAGACGCCAACGATCGAATCCCTCGCGGTTGCCGCGGAGGCTGACTTCATCCTCGGAACCGCCGGAGATGAAGTCGAACAAGGGTTTCGGGATGATCTCCTTCGCCGCTGCTTCATACTCAATCAAATTGACCGGATTGCTCAGCTCGTTCACGCGCAGCCTCTCAAGTTGCATCTTCCAAAGGCCCAAGGAACGAGCGCTCTTATCCTCCGCCTCGGCCGCCGCCGGGGGTTATGCCGCCTTCAGTCAACGCGGCAGGATCGAGCAGGCGATCCAGCTCCTCGGACGAGAGCTCTGTCATTTCAGCCGCAACATCCTTGACTCGCCGCTTCTCGGCGTACGCTCGCTTCGCGATTTTTGCGCCGAGCTCGTATCCGATGATCGGATTGAGCGCGGTGACCATGATTGGATTCTTGGCCACTACTTCAGCGATGTGCTCCTCGTTGATGGTGAACCCGGCGATCGCTTTGGCGGCAAGCACTTGCGAGGCACTCGTGAGCAGCTCCACGGCTTGCAGGAGATTGTGGGCGATCACCGGCAGCATTACATTCAGCTCGAAGTTCCCCATTTGCGCGCCGACCGTGACCGCGGCGTCGTTCCCGATGACCTGCGCGCAAACCATGGACACCGCCTCAGGAATCACGGGATTGATCTTGCCCGGCATGATCGACGAACCAGGTTGAAGAGCCGGCAGCGCAATTTCGCCGAGTCCGGCCAGCGGCCCTGAGTTCATCCAGCGAAGATCACTGCAAATCTTCATTAATCCGGCCGCGTAGGCTTTGAGCTGTCCACTCAGCTCGACCGCGGTGTCCTGCGTCGCCTGTGCCGAAAAGTGATTCTCCGCCTCGACAAACGGGTGCCCGGTAAGGTCTGAAAGCGTCGTGGCAATCCCTGAAGCATAGTCGGGATGCGCATTGATGCCGGTACCAACCGCGGTGCCTCCAAGAGCAAGGTGTGCTAGCCTGGGCAGCGTGGTCGTGATTCGTTCGTGCGCCTGCTTGACTTGCGTTGCCCATCCCGAGATCTGCTGTCCGAGCCGGACTGGAGTCGCGTCCATCAAGTGAGTGCGGCCGGTTTTGACGATGTGGCGCGTTTCTTCGGCGCGGCGCTCGAGCGTGGTTTGAAGATGAAACATCGCCGGCAACAGCGACTCAGCGACGAGTAGATAGGCGCTGAGATGAATCGCCCCGGGAATAACGTCGTTGCTACTTTGGCACATATTGACGTCGTCGTTCGGGTGAACGGCCCGCCCGCCGCCGGCAATCTGCGCGGCGCGGTTGGCGATCACCTCGTTCGCGTTCATATTGGTAGACGTGCCGGAGCCGGTTTGGAAGATATCGATCGGAAACTCCGCGTCCAAGAGTCCTTCAGCAACTTCCAAAGCGGCCGCTTTGATCAGGGCAGCCTTCTCCGCCGGAATCAGCCCGAGCCTCTCGTTGACCTCTGCAGCGGCGAGTTTGATCAAGCCGAGCGCCCTCAAAAACGATCGCGAAAAGGTCAGACCGCTGATCGGAAAGTTCTCGACGGCCCGCGCCGTGGTCGCGCCATACAGCGCCGAGGCGGGAACCCGCATCTCACCCATGCTGTCTTTTTCAATTCGAAACGCGCCTGTATCCGCGGTTGCGCTCATCAGTTACATATCCTTGTGTCGAACGTCGTCGCATCTCGCCTGATTGTACCGCCGGAATTCGAGCGCGCCCGTCGGCCGTTGCAGTATTTTCTTGCGCACTTCCGATTCCGGTGGCGCCCGGCCGGGTATTCTGCACCACGTTTTCATTGACAGTCTCTCGCCGATCGGCCAACGTTGCATCCGGCACACGCGTGTGTGAAGTTAGGATCGGCAACGGAGAATCGAGAGATGCTGCGCTCACATCACGAGAACGGCCGTCGAGTTGCCGTCATCGGTCTCGGCCGATTCGGGCAAAGCGTGGCCCGGACGCTTCACGAACTGCACTACGATGTGACGGCAGTCGACATCGACGAGCGCAAAGTGGCCGACGCCTCGGAGTTCGTTACGCTCGCGGTGCAGGGAGACGGCACCGATGAAGAAATGCTTCGCTCGCTTCAGATCGAGCGATCGAACGTGGCAATCGTCGCGCAGGGGACCCGGCTGGAAGCCAGCATCCTGGCGACGCTCGTCCTCAAGCGACTCGGCATTCCGTGGGTCGTCGCCAAGGCGACAAGCGAATTGCAGGGTGAAGTGTTGCACCGCGTGGGCGCGGATCGGGTGATCTTTCCAGAGCGAGAGGCTGGAGTGCGCCTGGCTCACACACTCGGCGTCCCCCGGATTGATGACTACATCTCGCTTTCGCCAACCAGCGGTGTCGCCAAGTTCACTGCTCCGCCCGGCCTGAGCGGCCGCACCGTGGCCGAGGCCCACACGGCGTGTGGCGCCCGGCTGAGCGTGCTTGCACTGAAGCGCGGCCGCCACGTCATCACGACACCGTCGCTTTCTGAACTGATTTCGCCTGGAGACGAACTGATCGTCATTGGGCCGGACTCGGAAATCGAGGCATTCGTTGAGCTGGGCCTTGGTGAGATCAGCAAGTGAGTAGACCTGGTCCACCTCGGCCTCCTAGACCGGACATTCTGAGACGGCGCGTTCGCCAACCGGCGACTATCACGCTACCGGTACTGCGCGAACGGCCGGAAGCTCCCCATCAGGGCCGGCACGCCCAGATGTTCATCAGTGGTTTGATGATGGTTGTCTTGACAGGAGCGGTTCTGCTCGCGTCGCCTTGGACGACGGAGAGCGGAGAGGCAACTCCTCCCGTCGATGCCCTTTTCACGGCGGTCTCAGCCGCGGCGGTGACTGGACTTGTCACGGTCGACACCGCGACACATTGGAATTTCCTGGGCGAATTGATCATCTTGATCTTGATTCAAGCAGGTGGTCTCGGCTTCATGGTCGGCGCGAGCATCGTGCTCCAGGCGTTGCGACGGGGAGCGACCCGGCTAAGCGATGTACTGCTCGTCAAAGAAGGCGGGCCGTCCGTTTCGATGCAAGAAGCGATGCTACTTACACGCCGGATCATCGTCTTTACCTTCGCCGTAGAAGCAATCGGCGCTACGTTCCTGACAATGCGCTTCTGGCGCGACATGCCATTCCTTGACGCGCTCTGGTTCGGGATTTTTCACGCCATTTCAGCTTTTTGCAATGCCGGGTTCGATCTGCAGGGCGGCTACGTGTCGCTTGTTCCATACCAGGATTCACTTGTCACGAATGGAGTGCTGATCTTGCTTATTCAAACCGGCGCTCTTTCGTACATTGTCCTTTCAGATACCGCTGTATGCCGCCGTTGGTCACCACTCTCTCTCGATAGCAAGCTCGTCCTGACTGTCAACGGCGTGCTGCTCGTCGTCGGAACTGCACTCTTTCTGTCAACCGAATGGAGCCGTTCGCTGGAATCCACGGCAGTTGGGATGCGACCGCTGGTCGCGCTATTCCAAAGCGTTGCCGCTCGAACAGCCGGTTTCGCGACCGTAAGTTTTGGAGAAGTGCACCACATCACGCTCTTTCTCTGGATCGCATTGATGATGATCGGTGGTGCCTCCGGGTCAACGGCCGGAGGGGTGAAACTTGCAACGATCGGCGTCGTGGCCGCGGCTGTTGTTTCAACCCTGCGCGGCCAGGAAGAGACGCAACTCTTCGGCCGGCGTGTGCCGACCCCGCACGTGTTCCGCGCAATGGCCGTGATCGCGATCATGCTCGTGGTCCACTTTACGGCTACCGTGCTATTAGCGTTGACTGAGGAGCTCTCCAGCAGTAACGAATTTGGCTTCATCACGCTCATGTTCGAAACCATGAGCGCGCTCGCAACCGTCGGGCTCTCGACCGGGATCACGCCGTCCCTGACCACGGCGGGCAAATTGGTTCTCTGTGCGGCGATGTTTTTTGGCAGACTTGGGCCGCTTACGGTCGCTTACGCACTCCAACGGCGGCAAAGAGTGGCGCCATATCGCTTTGCTCCGACAACAGTGCGTATCGGGTAGCCACGGTCTTTCAGCTCGTTCGCCGGCGCGGCTACAGTCGCTGGCGATCTCCGAAATCACAAGCACTCACGCTTAAGGCCAAATTCCTTGAACTCTGACCGGATTTGCGGATAATAACTCGGTTGCTCCGTTTTGCTCACGGACGGAACGCGGGCGAATTGGCAGAAAACCATAGGTTTCGAATTTGCGGTCAATACTTCAACTTCACTCATATTCCAACCGTCTACCCTTTCTGTTGCTGCTATACCGCCGCCCATTCGATCTGCTGCTTTCCCCCGGGTACCCGAGAACACCGGTCCAATTGGCTGCTTGTAATCCTGACCTCAGTCCGGTAGCATCTTGTCCGCAAGGCAACGGCGGGTGAATCCCCGGAATTGACCCAGCATCGATCTTGCTTGGATCGGGCTACCTATGAGTTGTAGACGTGCCGCTGCCAGGTGCGGCGCGTGGGGCGACATGTGCCAAAAACAAAGGGGAGCGGATGGATACCCTGCTGCTGCGCCGCTGCGAAACGTGTGCATCATTTCAACAGGGTCCATCCGCCTGTACAGGAACGTGCCACAACCTCGTTTGGCAGCCTATTGGTGACGCCAAGCGATACGTCCGAGATCGCGAGCTAGGCTGTTACGGCGGCATGGGGCATGACTACTGGCGACCGAAAACGATCGACAACCCCGGCTCGAACGGGTCCGGAGCACCGGGCCGAGGTACCGCCGCATCGAGTCCAGCAGCCGGGACGATCACTGACTAACCCTCGTTTGCAGGCAATCCAACATTCGCGTCTCAGCCCGCCCTCCGCAAAGACTAGCTGCTCGAAATGGACGGTCGGGGCAACGCCGAAGCGCGACGGCTCATCTGAAGCAAAACGAGCTGGCTCACTGCCGCGTTGATCCACTATCCCATTGTCGAGCTGCGCTCAGGCTCAATGACGACAACCACTCGTTGTTCGCCCGGTTGCCGCCAAGGATACACATCCTGATCCAGGTATTTCTTTGCCATTGAGTTGATGAATTGGAAATCAGGATCAGGGTCGAATCGCACGACTTTGCCGCGGACCTCGAGGTACCGATACGGATTGGCCGGATCGACAATCGAGAGCGAAATCCTTGGATCTCGTTGAAGGTCTTTGAACTTTTGCCGGGTTGTCGTTTGGCTAAAGGTAATATGAACTCCATCCCAGCCAAACCAGACCGGATTTACCTGTGGCTCACCCTTTATTCCAACTGTCGCTACGTGTGCAACGGCACTTGACTCGAGCAAGTCGACATGGCTCTTGGGAATCGCGCTCGATTCAGGGGTCGTACACATCAGACTCTTTCTACGATTGATTCCGTTGCCGGCAAGTCAACGCTATAATTTATCTCCGCCGTGAACCTCGAATCCGCGGTCTCGCCGGCATAACCCGCGAAAAGGATACATGGGATCAGCTAGGAGCGGCATTTACCGTTACTTGCACATGTCTCATCGCAATGACCGTGACCAGCGCGGAAATGATGACCGGAACAATGACTCCAAACGCCCACTTGATCCCCACTAGATCGCCCAGGATACCGAGCGCGAACGGCGCCGCGAGCACGGCGCAACTTCCCGTGAAGAGCAGCCTCGAAATGGCGACGTCCGTGCGGTCCGGCACGAGACCGGTCGCGATCGCGGCTATCAACGGGTAAACGTTGGACAAACCCAGTCCGACCAGCATCAGCCCAATCACGCTCAGTTCGCGGGAGCCCGACAACCAGAAGATCGGAAAGCCGACCCCCGCGATCGCGAATGCCCACACCATCAAGTCGTAGCTATCGTATTTGCGCGCCAGCCTGCCCCCGGCCAGACGGCCGATTGCCATCGCGACGAAGAAAAAGGCCATCGCGATCGCCGCGTTCGATGTGGAATAGCCAATCTCCTGGTGGAGAAAATCGGAACCCCAGTACGCGAATCCCCACTCAGCGCCAGCGCTCAATGTCCCGACGACACAGCACAGCCAGAAGAGCCGGGGCAGCCGGTCGGCGCTTGCTCTGCGGCCGGCCGCGGGCGGAATGCCCCTCGGAAATTCGGTTCCTCGCAAGAGCCAAGCAACTACGATTCCGATGATCAGCATGGACCCGATCGCGCCCCTCCAGCCAAAACTCACCTGCTCGAACAACCCCACCGAGACCGCGGCCAGGATCGCGCCGATCGTCGCCGCGAGATTGAGCTCGGACATCGCGACCGCGCGTTGCTCGACGTGGTGATCCGCCAGGCTTGCCTGGACAACGACTCCAAGGAGAGCCCCGGACATTCCGAGAATCGCAGCACCCGCGATCGTTCCAACCGCAATCTGGCTGACGATGATGATCAGCGCGCCGACGGTTACGCCGGCGCCACCGAACCAGAAGGCTCGTCCCCGGCCGAGCCGGCGCGCGATCCGGTCGCCGAACCAGGCCACGCACACCGCTCCGGTCGCTAATGCGGTGAAATGCAAACTGGCGACCGTGTAGCCCATCGCGAGATCTTCGCGAATCGACGGCATGGCCGGGCCGAGGCTGGATTCCAAGAAGAGGAGATACGTGAAGGCGAAGTACCCCAGCCAAGTGACGCGATCTCGCACAAACGACGACACGGCCGCGGTTCCAACTTCCGTTGTTGCCATCTGGCGCTCACCAGATCTGGTCCGCCCGCGAGGCGCTGGGCGACAATACGGATCATACCGATCTCTGCTGTTCCCAACGATCACTGCCGATCGCCGTGCTCCGAAGGTCCGGATTAGCCGGCGCGGGCGGCAGCCAGAACTGGAACGAACCCCTCGCCGGGACGGTAATCCGGCGACTGGTGACGGAAGTAGGTGTTGTATAGCTCCGCGTAATGGCCGCCCTGGAGCATAAGCCGATCGTGGCTCCCCTCTTCCACGATCGCCCCTTGCCGCAACACGATGATCCGATCCGCGTTACGAATGGTGCTCAGTCGATGCGCGATCACGATCGACGTACGATCGTGGAGCACCACATCAAGTCCCTCCTGAATCTGAGCCTCGGTGAGTGGATCGACGCTCGCGGTCGCCTCGTCCAGCACAACCACGGCGGCGTCCTGAATCAAGATCCGGGCGAGCGCGACGAGCTGACGTTGTCCCATCGAGAGCCCACGACCTTCCTCCCCTACCTCGGACAGGAGCCCGTTTGGAAGAGCGTCGACCCAGTCCCCTCCCGCGATGCTACGGGCAGCCAGCTCGACGTCTTTGTCCGAGGAGTCAGGGCGCGGGTAGCGGATGTTGTCCGCAATCGTTCCCGAGAAGAGGAACGGAAACTGCGGCACGATCCCGAGCTGGCGCCGGTAGCTCTCCAATTCGAAGGTGCGAATATCCTGACCATCAATCAGGATCTCGCCGCCTTGAAACTTATAGAAGCGCGCGACGAGCTTGCCGAGCGTCGATTTCCCTGCGCCCGTGTGGCCAACAAATGCGACCGTTTCCCCGGCCTCGATCTTCAGTGAGAAATTCCCGAGTACCTGCTGCTCGTCCTTGTAACTGAAATCGACCATCCTGAACTCGATGTTGCCCCTCAACCGGGGTGCCGGTCGGTCGTCGATCTGAACGACCCTCGGCTGGGCATCGATCAAGGCAAACACGCGCTCGGCGGCGGAGAGCCCCTGCTGAAACTGGCTCCAGAAGGAGGCGATGCTGGTGAGCGGGAACCAGAAGAGCATGATCGCCTGCAGGAACAGATACCAGTCTCCCGCGGAGACGCCGCCATCGATCACCCGCCTGCCGCCGAAGAACACGAGCACCGTCGTTCCGAGACCGGCAACCGTGAACAGGATCGGGAAGATGCTCGAGAAGATGTACCCCTGCCGGAGCCGCACGCGATAGGAGAGATCGCTGACTTCCAGGAACTCGTTGTAGATCGTCTCTTCCTGGCGAAAACTCTTCGCCACGGCGATCCCGCGCATGGTCTCCTGGATCATACCGTTCACTTTTGCCTGCGCGCGCTGCGCTTGAGTCGTTCCCTTGCGTGCGATCCGGCGGAAACCGAGCGCGATCGCCACAATCGCCGGAACAAGCAGAAGCGTCAGAAGGGTGAGCCGAACATCCCGTAAGAACAATGCGGCGGTGACAAAGACGATCAGCAACAACTGGCTGATCAGGTTCAAGGTGAGAGTCACCACGTTCGCGAAATCTTCAGTATCCGAGGTCACGCGGCTGACGACTTTGCCACTGGCGTATTCGTCGTAGAAGGAGAGATCGCGCGCCATGACCGCCGTCATGGCGTCCGACCGCAACTTTAGTACGACATCGCCGACAACCTGAGCCGAGCGCCATTGCCGGATGAAGTTGAATATCCAGGAGAACGCGCCGGCAAGCAGTATTGCGGTTACCAGCAGGAGTACGTCGCCGTCGATCTCGACATTGTTCTCGGTAAGCCGGTCAAGCCCATTTGCCACAAGTAGTGGCAGCGCCGAATCCATGAGCGAATTGAGGACCACCATTCCGGCGACCAACAGCATCACCGGCAATTGCGGCCTGAAATACTGGAGGATCCTACGCAGCAGCTCACGATCGCTGTATCCGCGATCGTACGTCTCGGCGTCGAGACCATCCATTAAGAAACCCATGGCGCGCGTGTCCCCGGCTAATCTACTGAATCGAAGGCGATTTGTTAGTCAACGACTCCCGCCGCCACGGCAGACCCCGACGGCGCCGTTTCGTAATGAGCGAAAATGCGATGGTAAAGCTCGCACCGATCGAGCAGATCATCGTGCGAGCCCTGATCTACGATCTCGCCCCGTTTGAGCACGATCACCTTGTCTGCCCACCGGATTTGCGAAAGCCTGTGGGTTATCAACAGCGTCGTTCGGCCCTCGAGCAAGCGACGGATTGCGCGTTGAATCTCATCCTCGGTCGCGCTGTCGATTGCGCTTGTCGAATCGTCGAGGATTAGGATTCGCGGGTCGGTCAACAGCGCCCGGGCGATCGCAATCCTTTGGCGCTGGCCTCCTGAGAGCGTGATGCCGCGCTCCCCGATCGTGGTCTCGTAGCCCTCGGGCAGCGCCCGGATGAACTCGTCCGCCTGCGCATCGCGGGCAGCGCGCTCGATCTCCTCCTGGCGGACGTTCTGGCCGAGGCTGAACGCGATGTTTTCCGCCACGGGCCGAGAGAAGAGCACGATGTCCTGCTCAATGGTCGAAACCTGTGAGCGCAACGACGTCAGATTCCATTCACGCACGTCGATTCCGTCGATTGTGATCCTCCCGGACTCAACGTCGAAGATTCGGTTCACCAGCTTGATCAATGTGCTCTTGCCGGACCCGGTCTCGCCCACGATTGCTACAGTTTGTCCGGGAGAGGCGGTGAAGGTCATATCCTTGATAATCGGCTCGCCTTCATAAGAGAAGGTCACGTGCTCGAACGCGATCTCACCGGCGATCGCCGCCTGATATCCACCTTCGTTCTCGTCGAGCTCCGTTTCTTCCCGGATCAACTTGAGAATCCGTTCGCCGCTGGCAAGCCCAATTTGAACGAGTGAGAAGGTGAAGATCGAGATGAAGGTCGGGAACCTCAGGAGCTGCATCAGACCGAGAAACGTAACCAAACCGCCGACCGAGAGGTCGTCATTCGAAACCAAGTACAGGCCATGGAAGAGTCCTCCCGTGATCGCCAGCGACAGCAGCAATGTCGGTAGATAGCGGGCCTGCACGTAGCCCTGATCGACGGCCGCATTGCGATAGGCGGTCGCATTGCGCATAAAGCGGCCAAGCTCTTGCTTCTCCTGAGCGGTCGACTTGACGACCTCGATGCCGGTGATCGCTTCATTGAGTCCCGCGTTCATGACGCCGAACTGCATCCGCATGCGCCCGGAAACCGGATTGAGCTCCCGCATGTAACGGCGAAGCGCGAAATAGAACACGAAGGTGAAGACAAGCGGAGAAAGCAACAAACGCCAGTCCAGCAATGCGATTGCGGCGATTGGAACGATCAAACCCGTGAACGAGTCGACAATCAGCGTCACCCCCGGATTGATCATGTCCGACAGCGTGCGCACATCGTTCGCGGCCCGGGCCATGAGATCCCCGACACGCTGACGGTTGTGAAATGTTTGGCTCTTGCCGAGCAGGCTGACGTAGAGCTCTTCTCGCGCGTCCCGCTCAAACCGCTTGGCCAGTGTCTCGGCAGCAAGTGATCCGATCAGATCCAATCCACCCCGAATGACCACTATTGCGAGCAGCAGGAGCGAGATCTTTGTCAGGAGACCGCGGTCGGGTGGTGTTTCGAGAATGCCGTCGAACGCCTTACCGATCAGTGCGAAAAGCGAACTGTTCAGAGCATTCTGGATCACGATGCCGAAACAAGCGGTTGCTAGAAACCCCTTGTAGCGAAGAACGTGCGATACCGCCCACGTTGCCGGCGAAGAGCGATTGTAGGGATATGATCCGGCAACGCTGAACTCTGACTTCACCGGGCAGGGACCTCCAGGGCAGAAGAAAACTGGTCGAGACCGCGGTGCGTTCCACTATCCGGTGAGCGCGACATCAGCCGACTCTAGCACTTTCGCAATGCTAGAACAAGTGCTCTATTTACAGATTGCAGTGGACCGCCGCTATCCGGCCGTTTGCGGTTCTTCGATCGTCACGGGCTGGTCGAATTCGAAGAGATCGAGCCGTCGAACGACGTCTGGAGATTCATCTGTCGTCAACGGTCCTTCGATTTCCAGACTCACAACTTGACCGCTCGAATCGATCCAAATGGTTACCGGCATTTCGCCAAGAATGAGCAGTCCGTCCGCAAATTCTGGTGTCGCGGTGGCGAATTGTTCGATTGCGCTCAGGTCGACGATGCCAACGATCCGGGTCGTTTCGACCCCATTGATCTCCTCGGCGCCGTCGATCGCCGGCCGCTGAACCAGTCCGACCGCCCAAAGAAGCAGCCGATCCGGATTGATCAATGCCGTGATCGTGTCGGCCTCGCTGGCGTCGCCGGCTTCCCCGTCTGTCAGTTCGATGTAGGTGCCGGATTGTTCCATCGGAGACGTCACCCAGAGTCGTGTGCCGATGCCAATGACATCGACCTTGACCTCCACAAATGCCAACTTCGCGGTGATCGTGGCCTGGAAGCGATCGGGCCGCTGCACGGCCCCCTCAACTCCGGCAAGTTCCAGATTCTGAAAAATGGTCGATTGACCCTGGACCGTGCTCAGCTCGAACTGAAAGGATTTGACTTCCGCCATCGCCGTCGCGGCCTGGGCTAACATCGCGGCTGCATCCTCGCCTTCGGCCGAAACGGGCGCATTGAAGGCTGTCAAAAGTCCGATAGCCATCAGTGTCAAGATTAAGCGGCGGACACTTCGCATGTTCCGGTCATTATCTCGATTCATCAACATTGTGGTCCTCACTTCCGTACCAATCGTACGAATGGAATTGTAATGGAGCGAGTGGAGGCACTGCCCGCGAAAATTCTTTACGCGCTTCTGACGTCCTGATCGTGACTGATGAGGCATTCTGCACTGATTCACGGAATTGCTTCAGTTAACTCGGTGCGTCACGCGATTGGAAGATGTTTACAAATGTCCCGGCCTGAGGTAGGCTCCCACCACACCCAAATCAAAGGTGCCCGTGCGCTTGCCACGGGAAACGACCGCCTCTGGCGGGTTTTTGCATGAAGGAGACTGGCGCATGCCTTCGTCACGGTACTCACGTCGCGATCTCGTGAAAAAGGGAGGACTCTCCGCCGGGTTTTTCTCAGCGGCCATGGCCGCTCCCGGACCAGTGCGGAGCTATTTGCTCGGCCATGCCGCGGCGCAAGACGCTCTTCCAGTCGGCGGCCCAGCGAATGTGGTCGTTTGGTCATACCGGCCCGACATCGTTCAGGACAACCTGAAGATCTGGGCCACGACGAACGGTCAGCCTGATCCTCAGTTCCTGGAGATTCCGGGCGTCTACGACTACTCGAATGTCATCGCCGCCAAGATGATGGGCGGCGAAAAAATCGACATGATGTACTGCCACTCGGATCAGGTGAATCGCTGGGCGAAGGCCGGCTGGCTGCGTGACGACATCGAAAACGAGCCGTGGGTGCAGGAGCTCAAGCCAAAACTGCAGCCCTGGGGCGTCGAGAACATGACAACCACCGACGGTCAAATGGTCGGTCTCCCGTACTGGGCCGGCACGAAGTACCTTGTTTACAACGAGCTCCACTTCGAACAGGCGGGTATCACCGCTCCGCCGGCAACCTGGGAAGAGTTCGAAGAGCAGTGCCGCCAGCTCAAGGCTTCCGGTATCGAGTATCCATATGTTCCGTACTGGCGGAAGGACTTCTGGGCACTCGGATGGTCGCTCTTTGTTGAGTCCTACTCTGACGGCGACTACATTTTCGATGCCGAGAACAATCTCACCGTCGTCGACGGCGACACGCCGTTCCGGACAATGCTCGAGCGGTGGCGCCGGCTCTACGCGGACGGTCTCGTGCCGCCGGACGTGTTCGAGCTACCGGATCCGATGAACCGGTACAACACCGGCGAGCACACGTTCGCGATGAACGACGATTACAGCCACAAGCGCGAGAACGACCCAGCGTTGAATCCCGCCGGCGGGCACGTCAAGAACATGCTGAATCCAGGCACGACGCACGAGACGACGGCGATCTCGCCGATGTACGTTCTCGGCAAGCACTCCGGTCTCGACCCGGTTGTGCAGATCGACATGGCACGCTTCTTCGGCTATTCCTACTCCGACGGTCTCTACCACGTGGCAGACCGGTGGGTGTTGGAAGAGGGACTCGGCACGATCAACACCGAGGTCATGAATAAGCCGGAAAACCGCGCCGAGTTTGCCAAGTGGCGTGATGTCGACATCTACGACCAGCAGCTGTCGCTGGCGAAGCCACGCAACGTACAGAAGCAGCTTTGGTACCCGCAGTGGGAGCTCGAAACGCTGAATCTCATCAATGAGTATGTCATCGGCAACGGTGAAATCGGTGACGTGCTCAACGGCACCAAGTCGAGCTACGACAACGTCAAGAAGCTCTATCCGTCGTTCTAGAGCGTTGTGACGACCATGGCCCGGACCGAAAGGTCTGGGCCATGGTCACGCTTGAATGTGAACCGGATACCCGGCAGAACCTGCCCAACAGCTCTACCGGCGGCTGTACCCGCGGAGAATTAAGATGTCGAACGCGCCAATTGCAGCTACCCGGACTCATGTGGAGCGCGTTCGGCGCTCCAAAAAAACGAGACGGGACAATTGGTTCGCGTTTTGGCTGATCTTGCCGACTCTTCTTGCGGTGATCGGGGTTAGCATTTATCCCGTCTATTATGCGATTCGTACCTCCCTCCTCAACTACAACCCCTCCTTCGGCTTCAAGACATTCGTCGGACTCGACAACTACGAGTACATACTCCGAGACAGCGCATTCCGTGACGCGTTGGTTGTCACCGCCCGCTTCGCCATCACGTCGACCGTGCTCTCGATGGCGCTCGGATTGGGAATTGCCCTTGTTCTCAATCAGCGCTTTCGCGGACGGGGTCTGCTCCGAAGCTTGATTTTGGTTCCGTGGGCGATGTCGGGTACGGTCGTCGGCGTGCTCTGGGCCTGGATCTATGATGGCGGTTACGGCACACTGAATGCCGTTCTTTTTCGCCTGGGCATCATAGACAGCTATCACGCCTGGATCGTGAGCTACGACTTCGGGATCTTCGGACCAGGCTCGCTGTACTTCGTCGTCATTGCCTTCGTCTGGAATAGCGCCCCAATGGCGGCGCTGTTCATACTCGCCGCGCTGCAAGCAGTTCCTACGAATCTTTACAACGCGGCCAAAATGGACGGCGCGGGGGCATGGCATCGCTACCGATATATCACGCTGCCATGGCTGAAACCGATGCTCCTTTTGGTTCTCATCCTTTCGACGATTAACGGAATTATGGCGTTCGATCTCATTTATTTCCTGACCAAAGGCGGGCCAGGAGCTCAGACGACCGTTTTTTCGTGGCTTGGCTACACGACGATCTTCTCCTTCTTCCAGTTTGGTCTCGGCACCGCGGTTCTGCTTGCTTTGACAATCATCTGCCTCATCCTGGCGTTCGTCTATATGATTTTGCTAGATCGCAAGCCCACCGATCGCACAAACCTTCGCGGAACGACGCAGGCTTCGGTGGCCGACCTCAATGAGGATATCGAACGACAAACGACAAGCCACGCTAGCTCGCTGGCCGCGCTGAACAAGTTGGCGGAATCTCGCTCGACACGAGGAAGAACCAAACTCGAGAGTGCTGACGCCGCTGATTCCGCGTTCAATGCCATTCCGAGATGGTCGCGCTCGCGCAGCGGCAAAGCCTGGAAACGGCGGTTGATCTACGTCCCGGCGGTGATCATTGGATTTTGGTCGACGGCGCCGGTCGTTTGGCTCGCGTATTGCAGTTTTTTCCCCTATAAGCAGTTGCTTGCCAAGCCGCCGGTCTTTTTGCCGGATGCGACATTGACGAACTATCGGAACATCTTTTCGGGCTCCGTGGGCGCCGATATCGCCGGTGTTCCCGTGATCGCCCAGCGCGTTCCGCACGCGATGTTGAACAGCTTCATCGTCGCGGCCACGGTCACGGTCGTCTGTCTCGTACTCGGGTCGCTAGCAGGCTACGCGTACGCACGCTACAGCCATGTGAAATTCATGCAGCCGTCGCTGATCGCAATGATGATGACGCGAATGATTCCTGGGCTTGCGATCCTTGTGCCCTGGTTCATCCTGTTCGCGAAGGAGATTCCATTCACGGACTACCGCCTAGCGAACTCAAAGTGGGCGCTGGTAATCAGCTACACCAGTTTCAGTATTCCGCTGGTGCTCTGGATCATCAAAACCTACTTTGAAACCGTGCCCGCCAATCTCGAGCGCGCGGCGGCGGTCGATGGCTGCAGCCGGTTGCAGACGCTCTACAAGGTCGTTCTGCCGTTGTCGGTGCCCGGTCTGATTGCGGCAGGTCTTTTCGCCTTCATCGCTTCCTGGAACGAGTTCATCTTCGCCTTGAATCTGGCGCAGGACACCGACTCGATGACGATTACCTACGTTATCGCCCAGGTTTACGGTTTGATGCAGTACGCGCCGCAGAACTACGGCACATTGTTCGCGGTCGGCGTGCTCGCGATCCTGCCGCCCGTGCTGCTCGCATTCGTTTTCCAGCGATATCTGGTCCAGGGACTCACCGCGGGTTCGGTGAAAGGCTAGCTGCTAGCTCCTAGCTCCTAGCCGCTAACGAGAACGGTCGGCAACGTGCCGCTCTTTTGTTGGGTGTAATGATCGGTATTGGCGGCTAGCGGCTCATGGCTAGCGGCTCACGGCTGAAAACGGAGTTCTTCAATGGCGCGTGTAACGCTGGACCATCTGAGCAAGCACTTCAATCAAGTCAAGGCCGTCGACGATCTCAGTCTCGAGATCCCGGAGGGAAGCTTCATCACGCTGCTGGGACCGTCTGGCTGCGGCAAGAGCACCACACTCTACTGCATCGCCGGCCTGGAGGAAGCGACGTCGGGCGAGATCTATTTTGACGGACGGCCGGTGACGGAGCTCTCACCGAAGGATCGCGACGCGGCGCTCGTATTCCAAGATTACGCCCTTTATCCACATATGAGCGTGCAGGACAATCTCGCATTTGCGCTCAAGATGCGAAAGACGCCGAAGCCCGAAACCGCGAACCGTGTGCAACAGGTCGCGTCGCTGCTTGGAATCGAGCGTTTGCTCGATCGCCGTCCGGCACAGCTTTCGGGCGGCCAACGGCAACGCGTGGCACTCGGACGCGCGTTGATCCGAAATGCCGCTGTCTTCCTGATGGACGAACCGCTGAGCAATCTCGACGCGCTTCTGCGCGTCAACACGCGAACGGAGATCAAGCGTCTGCAGCGTGAGCTCGGCAAAACGACGATTTTCGTGACCCACGATCAAGAAGAGGCGATGGTGCTTTCCGACCGGATCGCAATCATGCGGGACGGCGTGCTTCAGCAGTACAGCACCCCGGAGGAGACCTACAACGCACCGATCAACACCTTCGTTGCGGGCTTCATCGGAAACCCGAGGATGAATTTCCTGAAGGGTTCGCTCGTCGCGGACAACGGCGCCGTGATGCTCCAGGCAGAGAATCTCACGATCGCGCTGCCCGGCGAACAAGCCAAAGCGGTCGCGGCCAAAGGCCAACAGGTCGCGATCGGCGTTCGGCCGGAGCACCTGACGCTGGTTGCCCCGGCGTCAGGCGCCGCGGTGGCCCGGGTCGACCTCATCGAGCCGGTCGGCCCGGTCACCTATCTCGATCTCGCGATCGGTTCGAGGTCGATCCGCGCGAGCGTCAGCGGCACCCGGCGCTATCAGATTGGCGACGAGGTGGGCATCGATTTCCAGCCAGAGAGCATCCACTATTTCGACGGAGCGTCTGGAAATCGCATTTCGGCCTGACGCCCGGGCTGCCATCGATTGATTGGACCTTCCTTCCTCGGGGCACGAACTCTACGATGGCGTTCGCCGTTCGCAGCACTGGCGCCGTCGTATGCTTGCTCCTGTGACGAATTTCTTGCACTTCTCTGGACGAGGGACTAGCCCGTGCTCAAAGATCTGACCCGAGACGATTGGTTGGGTTTTCTCGATCTCACCGCCGATCGCATACCGTCCAGTTTGAACCCACGCGGTACTCGAGAACTTAGGACCCGATATCTGGCTTACATCGAGCACTTCGACGATGTCATCGAGGTCGGGTCGCCGAACAGGTTATTCGAGGATCTCTTCATCGGCCCGCGCAATGGGGTCCAGGTTGCGAATGCCCCGGTCTACGGACCCGCGATGGCATCCGAGATCGCGCACGTCTTTGGCTTGCTCGGCACGAGTCTCGTCATTCAGACTGGCGTGTGCGGCGGTCTCGCGGACGGCATGAACGCGGGCGATATCGTGATTCCCGGCGCGGCCGGCCGCGGGGGATGGGGCATCACAGTGCTACCTGCACGGGGTCGAGTCGCTCAAAGCAACAAAGTCGATCGTCGACAAGCTGCCTCGGGTTGAAGCCAACGGTGCTCCAGTACACACCGGACCGATTTGGACGACCTCGGCACTCCTGGCCGAAGGCGACGAAGAAATCGAGCAATGGCATCCCCAGGTTTTTGTTGCGGCGGATCTGGAAACGGCATCGACGTTCGCGGTCGCGGGATACTTTGGAATGAATCGCGTCTCGATTTTGCCGGTTTTCGACAATCCTCGCCACGGAGCGCATTTGGCAATGACCGAACCCGGCAAACAAGAAGCCAGAGCGCGAGGGGAAGCCGCCGTGCTCAGTATGGTGTTACGTCTTGCGACCAGCCATGGGTGATTCGGCACTCCCGGTTGTTTCGACACAATCTTCTCACCCAACCATCCGAAAGCCCGCGCTCGGCGAGCTCGCCCCCTGGCTGTTTGTGCTTCTCTGGAGCACCGGGTTCATCGGCGCGAAATACGGCCTCCCCTACATCGAGCCATTCACGTTTCTCTTCATTCGCTGGATCATCGCCTGCACGCTGCTCTTCGCGATCTCACTCGCGGTAAAGGCGTCGTATCCCCGTTGCGTCAAGGAATACCGGCATGTCGCCATGTCTGGTGTACTCATCCACACCGGCTATCTTGGCGGAGTCTTTTTTGCGTTGGATCGCGGTATGCCAGCCAGCCTCTCGTCGCTCATCGTCGGGCTGCAGCCGATCCTGGCGGCAGTGCTGGCACAGGTGCTTCTTCGTGAAAGCGTGACCTCCCGGCAATGGCTCGGGTTGCTCATTGGTTTCGCTGGAGTCGGACTCGTAGTGGAGGAAAAGCTCAATGCCGCGCTCGACCAGCCGATCGAGCGAGCCGCGTTTGTCGCGATCGCAATTGGTTTGATCTCGACGACGGTGGGCACGCTATACCAGAAACGCTTCGTGCCGACCGGCGATCTCACGGCGAGCGCGACGATCCAGTATCTGGCGTCCGGGATCGTGATTGGCATCGCCGCGTTTTCATTTGAAACGATGGAGGTCGATTGGACCTGGCGGTTCGGGTTTGCGCTTGGCTGGCAGGTGATCGTGCTCTCGGTCGGCGCGGTGCTTCTGCTTTTGGGTCTGATCCGGGCGCATTCCGTATCGCGGATTTCAAGCTTGATGTATCTGGTGCCACCGTTGACCGCGATCGAGGCCTACTTCGTGTTCGATGAGCGCTTTGGCGCGGTCGCCCTCGCGGGGATGGCCTGCGTGGTCGCCGGCGTGGCGATGGTCATGCGCCGGCCCGCATCATCGCTTACGGCGAAGGCGTGATTATGTGAACGCCCGCGCGTTTGGGCGTCGCGTAATGATGCGTGTAGGCGTGCAACCCGGCAGCGAGAATCGCGTCATCGGATTCCAATTCTGAACCGAATCGGCGAATATCGAGCACATCAAGCTGCAACGACGGCGAACCAGTCAGGATGAGCTCCGCCAGGCATTCACCGATCGCGGGCGAAATCGAGAGACCGCCGGCACAACAACCAGTCGCCGTGAAGAATCCATCGAGTCCGGGAACATTGCCGACGATGTGGTGACCGTCAGCCGTCATCGTCGGCAGCCCACCGCGGAATGACCGGACTTCAACGTCCTGGAAGATCGGACCCTGCTGTTTACCTTCTCGGCCAGGTCCCGAAGTGGCGCTAGATCGAGCGGCATGTTCGCGATTTCGAATTCAGCGGCGAGCGCCGCCCCATCGAACGGCAGCGGATTGGTTTCATATCCGCCGAGCATCAATCCGCCCTGTTCCGGTCGAGCATAGACGTTGGCGTCGATCACACGGCAGATCGGCTGCCTGGTTTCGACCCCGGGGACCGGCTCGGTGATCATCAACCGATGGCGCACCGGTTGGATCGGGACATTGATTCCGGCGGTAGCCGCGACGGCCCTCGCCCATGCTCCCGCGTGATCAACCACAACCGGGGCGCTGATTCTGCCCGCGGTTGTGTCGACGCCCGCCACCCGATCGCCATCACGAGCGATCGCGGTCACCGCGGTATTCGGCATCAATGTCACGCCCAGTCGCGAGGCCGCATTTGCATAGCCGAGCGGGATTTGAACGGGCTCGAGATGGAGATCGGAGGGCGTGAACCACATTCCAAGGACACCGTCGGAGCGAACGAATGGTGTGAGGTCCCGAAGCCCGTCCGCATCTAGTGGCGCGATATCCAGACCGAGTGCTCGTCCTTAGGCAATCTCTTCTTCGATCTGCGCAAGATCGCGCCATCTTCGCGCTTCCGCTTTGGTGATAGATCATCGGCTCGCCGGTCTCTTCGGCAAATCGCGTCGTCTTCTCGACCGAGCGCATCGCGAGCCGTGTCATTTCCGGATTTTGGCGGATTTGCTGGGTCAGACCCGCGGCGCGAGGTGATGTCCGCGATGCGATCCCGAACTTGTCGAGCAAGACGACATCGCGCTGCCCTTGCATCGCCAGATGACAGGCAACGCTCGCACCGAAGGCGCCGGAACCAATGACAACGCCCTCGGCACTTGCCACCGCCATCCAAAGGCTCCTTTCAAGCAAAATCGGCGCTGATGTCCGAAGCGATTAGTCGATCGCGACTTTGACCACAAGCTTCTTCACCGGTGAGGATGAGCCGGCGGCTCGTCTTGGCGCGTGCGCATCGACCGGATAGAGCACCGCGAGCTGTCCCGCGCCGAGCCGGACCTCCGTTACTTTGTCCGGCTGCGCGCTACCGAGCCAGTAGTCTCCTTCAGCGTCGTAGGACTTGGTTTCAGCTACGTCCTTGAGCGACGCCCAGGCAATGATCTCCTCGCCAGAAACGACGTATTGAATGTCCAGGTACTTGCGATGCCCTTCGAACACAACATCGCCTCCCTCGACCGTGCTATACGACTGAACTTCGGTGAAGACGTTGTCACCGTCAACCACAACCCGGCCATCCGGCATCGACGATTGTCCGGACTCGATCAAGAAGTCAATCGCCTTCTGCATATTCGGCGTGAGGACTACCTGGTCCTTGAGGTTTGCTAAATCGACAACGATCACGTCTGTTGCTCCAGTCAAGCGCTGACAAAAAACGAATAGGGTGCCCGCATTAGCCTCGGGGGTCGAGCGGCGTCATTGTATCGACCGAGTGTCTTCAATGGAACAGCGACCCTTAGTCAATTGAAGCACTGCTTCCGGGGCAGAATAATCCCTTACCCCGCGGAATTCCTGGCCGGGGCCGAAACTGCACCTTCTCGAAAGAACCTCTCGACGGTGAGCTCCGCGAGCTCTGCAGGAAGCTCGCCAGTTGAGATCAAGCCGGCGACCGCCTCGCCGACCGCTGGTGAAAGCGCAAAACCGTGACCCGAGAAGCCGGCGGCGACCACCAGTCCTTCGAAGTCTTCAATTGGTCCGATGATCGGCACATCATCGATCGCGACGGCCTCGATGCCCAACCAGGCGTCTTCGATTTCGACATCCGCGACCGCCGGCAGGATGCCAATCGCTTCCGCCCTGTTTTTAGCTTGATTCTCGGCGAGCGACGATCCGCGCGGTTGGTCGAGATTGAATTCGCCCGGCCAACCACCACCGAGAAGAAAGCGTCCATCCGGCAACTGCTTCAGGCTGATCAGCCTCCGAACGCTGCCTAACACCTATTCGAGCTGATGCGGCGCGGACTTCGTCGTGATCGCCTGAAAGCCACGCGCGGTCAGCGGAAATTCGACTTCAAGATCTCCCGCCAATGTTTTGCTCCAGGCGCCCGCCGCGAGCACGATTGTGCCGGCGGCGACAGAACCTTGATCCGTGCCCACGCCCGTCACTCGACCTGCAGCGCATTCGATGCGCTTCACGTCGACGCCGGTCACGGTCTTGGCGCCGGCGCGTTCGGCCGCGGCAGCGAATGCTCGCGTCGTGGCGCCTGGATTCGCGTGGCCGTCGTTTGGGGTATACGCGGCCTCAATCACGCTTGGACTGATCGACGGCGCGAGGGCACGTAGTTCAGCTCCCTGCACCAAGCGAATGTCGAGTCCGGCCGCGATTTGTGCTTCGGTCGATGCAGTGAGAGCGGGAAGGTCTACTTCGTGCTCGATCGTCGTCAAATGGCCATGGCGGCGATAACTAAGATCTGCTTCCAGTTCAGATTCGAGTGAGCGCCATTGCTCGATCGCTCGAAACGCCAATGAAAACTCGCGGAAGTCGCGTTGCTGGTGTCGCACCCCTCCTGCGCTTGCTCCCGAAACACCGGCGGCGATTCCCCAGCGTTCGAGCAGCGTTACGCGCACACCGTTCTTCGCCAGATGGTAGGCGATCGAGCAATCGATGACGCCGCCACCGATGACGACGACCTCGGTTCTTCCAGCGCTAGACAAGTGCGCTCGAAATCGACATCGTGCGATCAACCGCCGCCGCCACCCGGGCAATCCGTGGCATCAACTCGTTAAACTCTTCGAAGTTGAGCGATTGGTTGCCGTCAGAGAGCGCGTGATCGGGATTCGGATGCACTTCGATCATCAATCCGTCCGCGCCCGCGGCGACTCCGGCCAACGCGCACGCCCCGACATAGGGACGTTTGCCGGCAGCGTGGCTCGGATCGACGAAGACCGGCAGGTGGGATAACTTTTGCATCACCGCAACGGCCGCAACATCGAGCGTGTTCCGGGTTTGTGTTTCAAACGTGCGAATGCCGCGTTCGCAGAAAATTACATTCGGATTGCCTTGCGAGAGCACGTACTCCGCGGCAAGCAGCCACTCTTCCATCAACATCGAGAGTCCGCGCTTGAGCATGACAGGTTTGCCGGCCTTGCCGACTTCTTCAAGAAGGTAGTAATTCTGGCAGTTGCGAGCGCCAATTTGGAAAACATCGGTGTATTCGTACACCGTGTCGATATCGGCAGGTGTCATCACCTCGGTGATGATTCCAAGCCCGGTTTCATCTCGAGCTCGCGCGAGAATTTCGAGTCCCTGCTTGCCGAGACCGCGGAACTCGTACGGTGAGGTTCTCGGTTTGTACGCGCCGCCGCGCAGGAGCTTGGCGCCTGCTGCTTTGACCGCATGGGCGGCCTGGAGCGTTTGTTCTTCACTTTCAACCGAGCATGGTCCAGCGATGACGATGATCTCCTCGCCGCCGATTTCCGCGTCGAGCACTTTGAATTTGGTTTTCTGTGGGTGGAAGTCCCAGCCGGTCAGCTTGTGCTTTTTGGTGACCCGGACGACCCGCTCGACGCCGGAGTAGGCTTCGAGCATATCGTCGAGCGTCGGCGGCAACGGGGTCGTGCCGACCACGCCGATAATCGTCCGCTCTTCGCCTTGCGACAGGTGCGCGCCCAGGCTGAGGTCTTTGATCCGCGACACCACCGCATCGATGTTCTCTTTGCTCGCTCCGAGCTCCATCACGACGATCATGACCTACTCCTCCAACTGGGACCGCCGACCGCCATGCGTTCGACGAGGGTTCGATCTAGCTAGTCGCACCCGCGGCGACCGACAGCAGCTCCGAAATTCGCTCTTCTGAATAGGCCCACTCCGGCCGGAGCTGACAGGCGCCCTTCAGGTAAACGTGCTTGATCTCGGCCGCGCTCTTCGTTGTGTTGACGTGGAGCAAGACCCGGACGCATTTCTGCAACGCGCCCGGCACATTCATCTCGTGGCTGCACATCAACGGAACTTCGAGCCATCCGATCTCGCGCGCCGCGAGCGCGGGAAAAGTCGCCGTTAGGTCAACCGTGGTCGTGAAGACAGCGCTGACGACGTCTTCGGTCCTGAGGTCGTTGAGCGCAATTAGCGCGCGCATCATTTCGTCGGTTGCTTCCAAGATATCCTCCGCGGTGTTCGCCGATGCAGTTGTAGCACCGCGTATACCCCGGCAAATCAGCGCTGATCGATCGTTCTGCGAGCTCATGCCCTCTCCTCGGCTTGGGTATCGTTCGATGCTGATGATTTGATCGTGGCGCCGGCCATTCTACGGATGTACGCCGTCGCGGCGGCCGGTTGTTCGACCTCGGGAATCGTTTCCAGGTAGTTGATCAAGGCGCTGGCGACGACGACCCCGTCGGCAATCGCCGAAACCTGGCGAACGTGCTCGGGCGTCGAAATGCCGAATCCAACCGTGAGCGGCAGATCTGTCTCCTTGCGCACCCGTTCGATATAGGCGGGCAGCTCGCTCGAAACGTTGTCGCGCGCGCCCGTGATGCCGGTCAATGCGACGCAGTAGATGAACCCTGTCGCCCGCGCCGCTACGTCCTTGATCCGGCGCTCGGTGCTTGTTGGGGCCAGGAAAAAGACCAGATCGCGCCCGTGCTCACGAAGTGGGCCGGCGAACTCCTCACTTTCATCGGAAGGAAGATCTGGGATCAGAAAGCCGTCGAGCCCGACCTCGGCCGCCTTTTGCGCCAATCGATCGATTCCGTACTGGTAGAAGGGATTCGTGTAACCCATTAAGAGGAGCGGAATCTCAATCCCTTGCTGTCGAGCCTTGCTCACCAGCTCGAAGCAATCGTCGAGTGTCGTGCCCCGTTCAAGTGATTTCTGGCTCGTAGCCTGAACCGTCGTGCCATCCGCCAGCGGATCCGAAAAGGGCACGCCGATCTCCAGCGCATCCGCGCCGCCGGCGACCAGCGCGGCGATCAACTTCTCGGACATCTCAAGCGACGGATAGCCGGCGGTGATGAACGGAATCAGGGCCGCCCGACCCTCTGCCTTGCAGCGGGCAAAGGTCGCGGCGACCCGCGATGGAGCTATCTCTGTTGATGCTTCGGCGCTCGCGGTCACAGTGTCACTCCCAATTCCTGGGCGACCGTGTTCAGGTCCTTGTCGCCGCGCCCTGAAAGGTTCACCAGGACCGTCTCGTCAGATGGCCGTGTGCCCGCGAACTTGACCGCGTAGGCGATCGCATGACTCGATTCCAGGGCGGGGATGATTCCTTCATTCATGCAGAGCAGCTTGAAGCCTTCGAGCGCTTCCTTGTCTGTAATGCTGACATAGGTCGCCCGCCCGGTCTCCTTCATGTAGGCGAGCTCAGGTCCCACGCCAGGATAGTCAAGTCCGGCCGAGATCGAGTGCGTTTCAACGACCTGGCCCCATTCATCCTGCAGAACATACGACCGCGATCCGTGCAGAATGCCTTCCCGGCCCGCGGTCAGTGTCGAAGCGTGCAGTCCGGAATCGATTCCGTGTCCTCCCGCTTCGACACCAATAAGATCGACATCCTTGTCCCTTGTGAAGGGATAGAACATGCCAATCGCATTCGAACCGCCGCCGACGCAGGCGATCACAGTATTTGGGAGTCTGCCGGTGCGTTCGAGCATCTGTTTGCGGGCCTCGCGGCCGATCACCGATTGCAGATCGCGGACGATCATCGGATATGGGTGCATTCCCGCCGCCGTGCCAAAGATGTAAAAGGTCGATCCGACATTGGTCACCCAGTCGCGGATTGCCTCGTTGATCGCATCTTTCAGCGTTCTCGAGCCAGAAGTGACCGAGCGGACTTCAGCCCCAAGCAACTTCATCCGGAACACATTCGGAGACTGACGAGCGATATCGATTTCGCCCATGTAAACGATGCACTCGAGTCCGAAGAGCGCGCAGGCGGTCGCGGTCGCGACGCCATGCTGCCCGGCTCCGGTTTCGGCGATGATCCGCTTCTTGCCCATACGCTTCGCAAGAAGCGCCTGACCCAACGCGTTGTTGATCTTGTGCGCGCCGGTATGAGCGAGATCTTCACGCTTGAGGAAGATCCTCGCGCCGCCCGCGAACTCGGTCAGCCGCTCGGCTTCGTACAGCGGCGTTGGGCGGCCGACGTAGTCCTTGGCGAGACGGTAAAGCTCTTCGTGGTAGGAGATATCATTGCGTGCTTCCAGATAGGCCGCTTCCAGCTCGTCGAGCGCGGGCATGAGCGTCTCGGGCGCGTATTTGCCGCCAAAACGGCCAAACCGGCCGTTGGCGTCGGGCAGCGACGCTTCCGCGTAGAAGGAGGCGCGATCGACGATGTTAGTGACCATCCGAAGCTCCCGGATGCCGAGCCGTCGGCATTTCGCGACCGTCCGGAACTCCGGAGGAGGCGGCTACGCAACAAGGCCGGTGGTGGCACTGTGTGCCGCGCAACTATACCCCGATTTCAGGAGAATCCGCGCGGCTACATCCTGAATTTAGGTTCGTTCAAGCGGCGCAACCGTCTCCACAACACAAGCAACCCACCGTCGCCAACTGAGGATACGGAGGGTTGTTGCTTTATCTATTTCGTCCCGAGGGTCAATTGCCGGGTTCGCCCGGATCGGTGTAACCGGGGATCACGACCGGAGGACTGGATTCGCCCGGCACCGTTGTGCCGGGAATCGTCGTTCCCGGCGAGCTGTTGACGATCGTGCCGGACGAACCGGACGACTGCCCCGGGCTCGACGTGCCATTGCTTGTCGCGCCGGGCGAGCTGCTTCCGCCATTTGAGCTGGCGCCGGGAGACGAACCACCCGGACTCGATGTCCCCTGAACGGTTGCTCCCGGGACCGTTGCGCCATCGCTCGATCCGCCCGCCTGGCCCGGCGAGGAGCCGCCTGGACTCGAAGAACCAGGTGTGGACGTGCCGGCCGATGAGCTACTGGTGCCAGGTGTGCCGGTTCCGCTGCTGCCACTTGTCGAAGATGCCTTGACAGTCTTGACTTTTTTCACCTTGACTGGTTTGACCTTTTTGGCCGGTTTCGCCTTCTTCGCGGCTTTTGCAGCCGCGGTTTCGGAGATCACACCGGTCAATAGGGTGGCAATGCCGAGCGCGCCGACCCGCATCAGGCGGCGTCGCGAAAGCGAATGTTCGCTTGCGTTTTCCAGGGCTGTTTGCTCAATAGAGTCCATTGGTACCTCCTTGGCACGAATTCCGAGCGAATCCGCCCGGTTCGTGCAATGTGCTCAATCTACGCTCCAGTCATGCCCGGCCACAACCTGTTCGTACAGCTATAGGTGCTGTTTCGGAATAACAACTGAGGCCCGATCGAGATATCCTTTTAGGGCTCCGGTATTCTGTTTCCTTAGCCAAGGCTATCCTCGCCTGATCAGTGACCGATTCCCCAGACAAGGGTGTAGAGCGAGAGCGCTGAAACTGGTCCGATCGTCAAATCCAGTTCCAGACGGTCGATTCCGCGGTGAAACTCGGGCTCGGCGATTAAGTGGAGGGATGAAAAGGCGCGGTCGCGGTAGGGCTGGAGTTCACTGAGATCGTATTCCAGCTCAACATGGGCTTCATCGATGCCAATGAAGCCGGCAATCGCCATTTCAGATCGCAACGTTTCGATATTCGGATAACGACGTAGCTCATGCGCGACGGTTTCGGGAAAATGACTGCTGAGTGGACGCCGTCGCATGATGTCGCTTTTGGAATCAGTGGCGGTGGAGATCTTTCCGCCCGGAGCCAGCGCTCGCATCGCGTCCGTGAAGAATGCTGCCCGATCGCTCACGTGATGAATGACGTCGACCGAGAAGATGAGGTCGATCGACGAGTCATCGACCGGCAATGATTCAGCTTGTCCGGAGCGCCAATCGACCGTAATAGACCTGGTCTTCGCATGCGCGAGCATCGCGTCCGATGGGTCAATTCCCATCGCGATGCAGCCCGTTGCCTCCTCAAGCGCCACGATGTAGTTCCCGGTTCCGCAACCAACCTCGAGTACTCGGCTTTGCGACGTGATCTCAGCGCGCTCGATCAACTGTTGCAAAACACCCGGGTGGACCCGCCGGTGCCGCGCGTACTCCGCGGCCAGTTGTTCGTAGTTGGTTTTCGCGGCCACATCGCCCTCCGTGCGGTAACGAAACAAGCGGACAGGAGTTCGACGACTCCCGTCCGCTCGATTCAACGTTGTTCGAAGAGCTGGTTACCCGATCCGGCGGGCACCGTACCAGCGTGATGCATAGTAGCTGGAGCCCAAGTCGCTCACGACGACCCCGGTCGACGGGTTCTCAGCGTGGATGAACTTGCCGCCGCCAATGTAAATCCCGACGTGCGAGAGTCCCCAGGTGTAGGTGTTCTGGAAGAAGACCAGATCGCCTGGTTGCAGATTGCTCTGGTTGATCGGGGTTCCGCTGCCGATTTGGGACGCGGTACCGGCTCCGATATCGACACCCAGTGTGTTCTTGATGACCCAGTACGTGAACCCGGAGCAGTCGAAGCTAGAAGGACCGTGGGTCGCCCACACGTATGGGTAGCCGAGATACTGCATTGCGAAGTCGACGATCGCGCTGCCGGTGGAAGATCCACCGCCGCCGCCGCCGCCATCTCCACCGCCATCGTCGCTGGATCCGCTGCGGCCACTTAGTGATTCATCCGTCCAGCTCAGGAAGTCACCGTGCATGTACCCCTGAACGCCGTCAAAATCGACCGGATAGAAGCCGTTCGAGATTCGGCCGGTGATCTCGACCACCGTGCCTTCCGGCGCCACCAGAGCAACGCCGCCATTGTATGAAGGGTCGTAACGAAGATTCAGCGCGGAGAGTGTGAGGGCGTGATCGCCGCTGGCAAGATTGCCCCCAGAATCGCTTCCGCCGTCATCGGCGTCGCTTTGTCCGGTCGCTGCCGCGAGATAGTCCATGTGGATGAAACCACTGGTGCCAGAGGTCGAGACAGCCACCCATTCGCCGGCACTGCCGCTGATGACTTTCACGTTCTTGCCTTCGGCAACGACCATGATGACTGAACTGTTCAGGCTGGCGCTGGAGCGAAGCCGGACACCGTCGCCGTTCGTGCCGGAAACGACCGCGGAATCGCCCGGCGAGAAGCCGGAGTTGGAAGAACCGCCGCTATCGCCGCCGCCGTCGCTGCTTCCACCGCCAGAGCCGACGAATTCGGCGTAGACCCAGCCATTCTCGCCGCCGCATACGACGGGCACCCAATCGCCCTCTTGGTCGCCGCGAACGGTTACGCCGACGCCCTCGGAAAGAACGGTCAGGACCGAGCCGCTGAAGCTGGCCTGCGACCGGCAACGGACACCATCGCCGTTGGTGCCGCTGATCGTGACTGAACCGTCGCCGCCACCACCGGAGTCCAAACCTCCAGTGGAGAGGTACTGGCTGGAGATGTATCCGTTGCTGCCACCGCAGACAACCTTCTGCCAGCCGCCGGAAGTGCCGCTGCGAAGCGCCACCTCGGCACCCTCCGGGAGCACAACGATGACGCTCGAATCGGTGCCGGCGCCGGTGCGGCAGCGTACGCCATCGCCGTTGGTGCCGCTTACGGTTGCCGTCCCGACAGTGTCGCCAGTTTCCGCCTCACTAGAGCCGCCGCCGGTCGAGAGGTACATCGATGCCGCGTACCCGTTCTCTCCGGCGCAGACGACGCCCTGGAATTCTCCCTTAACGACGTCACGCATCGTCACGGTCGAGCCTTCGGACAGAACGGTGATGATGCTGGAGCTGGTGCTTGCACCTGACCGGCAGCGGACGCCGTCGCCATTTGTTCCGCTCACGACCGCGTCGCCGATTAGGGATGCCATCTCAACAGAACTGTCGCTCGTATCCGCGCCGACCCCGCCGGTGAGGTCGTAGGAAACGTAGTCCGTGTGGACGAAACCGCTCTGTCCGGCGCAGTTGATCGGCTGCCACGAGCCGACCGCGGCGTCGATGACTTCAACGATCGTTCCTTCTGGTACGACCGTGATCACCGCGGCGCCGGGGTCCGCATCCGCACGACATCGAACGCCATCATTGTTGGTTCCCGCAATGAGCGCCGCGCCGACCGCATCACCGGCCGGGTTATAGGGAAGATCTGCCGCGGCCGCTGAGGCGCCTGACCAACTTAGGGCCAGGTAGTCGGAGACGATGTAGCCGCTATCGCCGCCGAAGGAGACTTGATACCAGAGATTCCCATCTGAATCTTCAACGGGGCCGTTAAGGACATCGACGATCGCGCCTTCGCGCACCATGCGGATAATGGAACCGTTATATCCAGGATCCTCGCGGAGCCGCACGTCGTCGCCATTTGCATACGCAATGACCGCCATGCCGCCGATTTCGAGGTCTGTGTCAGCCAGCGCCGTGACAGGCGCGAGGAGTGTTCCGAGTAGCACTGCTACGATCAGCCACGTGAGCCGGCGGGGGTCACGCGATGCGCGATCTGCCAAATCCCTTCCCTCCCCGTTTCCTTTCGATCAAGCAGCCCCTCGATCGTCCCGGTCTGCCGGGCCCAGGAAACTCATTCTTGCCCTGTTCTGAAACGGGCGCGCCAGCGCTCGCTCCCACTCGAATCGAGTCGTTCTTCGCTTCGATTCGTTTTGTCAAAATGCGGCCCTAGCCAAGAGCCTTTGACAGAAGCACCGCCGTAGCCGCGGCAGTGCCTGAAGGGCTTTCCCTGGTGGATTCTCATCTCGCACCAGAAATGCCGAGCTCAATCGCTAGAACGAAGGTCCAGATTTGGACCGCATTCGTTCACATGAGCGCTGAGTACGAGCGGACCCTACCAGACGGATTTTGACGTGTCAACCCATCGCACCTCTTCCGAAATCGACCCCCGAGCAGTTTCACAACAGCCCAAAAGTCCAGTTCTTATCGCGTTTCCGGGAGATTTCGTCACGTTATTTTCCGCAAGAGGGCTCGACCGGAATTCAGCTAGAATTGGCGTGCATTCCCGTCCGTGGATTGCCCGCGGATCGTTGCCTGGAAGGAACACGTGCGCTCCAAGATTCAGTTTGGCGACAATCTCGAGATTCTCAGCACGATCGCTGACGGATCAATTCCGCTGATCTACATCGATCCCCCGTTCAATACCGGTCAACAACAGAAACGACGATCGATGCAGGTCGAGCGCGATGTCAATGGCGATCGAACCGGGTTTGCCGGCGCTCGATATCGCACGACATTGCTGAGCTCTCGTTCCTTTGATGACGCGTTCGACGACTACTTGACCTTCCTCGAGCCGCGGCTGCGCGAAGGCCACCGCGTGCTTGCCGATGACGGGAGTTTCTACCTTCACCTGGATCAACGGGAAGTGCACTACGTGAAGGTCCTGATGGACCAGATTTTCGGTCGAAGCGCCTTCATCAATGAGATCATTTGGGCATACGATTATGGTGG
The DNA here is from genome assembly GCA_964371945.1 of uncultured Sphaerobacteraceae bacterium. GTDB lineage: Bacteria > Chloroflexota > Chloroflexia > Thermomicrobiales > UBA6265 > CAYJPA01. Next base: position 36,302 of record CAYJPA010000040.1, read on the forward strand.
CCGGACCAAGCGCCGTTGGCCCGCCAAACATGACACGATTCTTTTTTATGCCAAAAATCCGAAGCGATACTATTTTGACTCCGAGGAGGTCGACCGTGAGCCTTACATGGCGCCGGGGCTCGTCACCGCGGAGAAACTCGCGCTCGGCAAACTTCCGACGGATACGTGGTGGCACACCATCGTCAGCCCTACTGGGCGCGAGAAGACTGGATATCCCACCCAGAAGCCGATCGGCATCCTCAAGCGAATCATCTCCGCATCGTCGCGGCCGGGTGATCTTGTGCTGGACTACTTCGCTGGGAGTGGAACGACGGGAGCTGCCGCGATGGCGCTCGGCCGGCGCTTCCATCTGATCGACAACAATAGGGAGGCGATTTCGACAATGAAACTGCGCTTCTCAGCGTTTCCGAACATAGAAGCCCTCGGCGACTGAACGGAGAACGGGGCATCACCAGTCTTCTTCACTCAGCTTCTCGATCCGGCGGGCCGCATAGTTTCCACCGTAGCTCCACCCCAGACTGAGAAGCCCCGCCAACAGGGCGCCCATTCCGGAAACAAGTACGGCGTTCGCGACCCCGGGCAGAATCGCGGGCGAGCTATCTTCGAACACCCACGACGCTAGGTAACAGCCAAGCAATGAAGCGAACAACCCCACGGACGCCAACAAAATGGCCCGGCGACGCGCTGCACGGGGGTCGATCTGAAAGAAGGGATTTGCCGCAAACGCTTCGTTTGCAGCCGCCGTCAGCATTACGAGCCAGGCGACCACGTCGAGCAAGTACGTTGCGCTGTCGCGCCCGCTTCCGTCGAGCGCCGTCGCGCGAATCGTGCCGCCTGCCCCCGCGACCGTAGCAGCGACTCCAATCAGCGTCAGGCTGAGCCTTCGGCGCACGGTGGGCGATGCGAACCGGCCTCGACGTTTCAAGTTCGACAAGCGAAATCTGAACCTCGCGCTTGACTACGTGTCCAGGGATCGCACAGATGTCGACTTCGGATCGGTTGGAGTGGTAGCTTCCGCTACCCTACGCGATCCGGTCACCAAATCGAGCTCTTGCTGGACCTGCTCCAGGCGCAGCCGGACTCGTTGCTCGTGCAGTGTCCAAAGATCTCGGCGTAACGTTCCGTCGACTTGCCGCAGCTCGTCGAGTTGGTGCACAGTCGTGCTCAAGCGATACCCTAGCTCGCGATACTGTTCGTTAATCGTCTCCAACCGCTCCCCGAGCCGCTCGTAGCGTTGCTCGATCGTGCTCCGGACGTCGGCAAACTCGCCATCGACCGCCTGACGCGCGTCCTCTTGACGATCGACCAACAACTCGTGCCGCTCGACCGCTTGCTGCTGGTTGCGCCCTATCTCCTGGCGGAGCGCTAGATCGGTTTGGCGCAGCTCCTCGAGCGTTGGGTCGACGTGAACAACCGATCGGCGGGTCTCTTCAACCAGATCGAACGCATGTGCGACATCCGACCTCAGCTCATCGAGCCGGACGGTAACCGCTTCGCCGGCCTGGGTGATCTCTGCCAGCTTTCGCCGCGCTTCTTGATCAACGATCTTGACGGCATCTTCATTGCGCAACAAGTCGCGCCGGACTTGATCGGCTTCACCGCGTATCGTGTCGATCGAGTCGCGCAGTTGATGGGTGATCACCGCGGTTCGATCGCCTAAGGCCTGCAGGTGCTCGATCATGCCGCGCAATTCGTCGTACCGGCGCTGATGCACTCCCGTATCGTCAGTCTTCTTGCGCGACGCCTCCATTAGTTCAGTGACATGCGCCTGAAGCGATCGGATCGGCCTGGTCGCATCTTCAAAGCGCTGCTCGAGATCGGCGATCTGCTGGCGAGTACGGTTCTCGTCGAGCGCACGGGCTTGCGCGCTCTGTTGCGTCTCCTGGCGAACCTGCTCCAGTCCCAACCGGTTCTGCGCGGCGCCGCCCTCGTATTGCTTGACTGTTTCTTCGATTCGGACTTGACGGCTCGCGAGCTCGCGTAGCGCCTGCCGAAGCTCGTCGAGCTGATTTTGCAGCGTGGAGAGCCGAGCTTCGTCTCGCCTCCGCTCGTCATCCTGTCGATAGGGCGGGATTCCGGTGGCTGGAGAACCGGGTACGCGACTACTCATATGGTGAACCTGACTGCTCCGCGCCGTCTACCGCCGATCGAAAGACGGTTCAGGACGTATCTTAGGACGAAATGGTCGCCTAGCGCTCATTTCATTGAGTCGCGGGATCGCGGTCGAGCACGCGGATCACATCGCCCACGCTCCTGCCCAGTGCCGATTGATCATAGCCGCCTTCGAGCACCGCGACGATACGATCGTGTCCACATTCCCGGGCGATCTCGGTCAGACGTTGCGCCAATTTGCCGAATCCGCTGTCGGTTAGGGACATGCCTCCAAGCGGATCGTCGTTATGAGCATCGAATCCCGCGGAAATCAGAATCAACTCCGGGTTGAAATCGACGATCGGGAGGTGAAACACCTCATCGATGACCTGGAGGTAGACCCGATCGCCCGCGCCAGGGGGCAACGGCGCATTGATTGTGTAGCCGAGCCCATCACCGCGTCCGCGTTCCATCGCGGCCCCGGTTCCCGGATAGAAGCGACCATATTGGTGAACGGAACAAAAGAGCACATCGTCGCGCTCATAGAAGATGTCCTGTGTGCCGTTGCCGTGATGGACGTCCCAGTCTACGATCGCCACTCGCTCCAAACCACGTGAAAGCGCGTGCGCCGCGGCGACCGCAACGTTGTTGATCAGGCAGAATCCCATTCCCCGATTCGCAAGTGCGTGGTGACCCGGCGGCCGCCCGAGCGCGAAGCCCCGCTGGGTCTTTCCATCAAGTACATCGTTGACCGCGGCGACCGCCGCGCCCGCGGCAAGCATCGCGGTCGCGAGTGAATCGGGACCGCAGTAGGTGTCGCCGTCGATCCAACCGCCGCCTTGCTCAACGAGCATCGCCAGCGCATTGAGATATCTGGGATCGTGAACGCGCTCGAGCTGCTCTGGCGATGCGGGATCAAAGGCATGTTGCTCGCGGTTTTCGAGCAACCCTGAGCGAGTAAGTTCGGCCTCGATCGCGCGAATTCGGCCCGGACACTCAACATGATCTCCCGTATCGTGTCCAAGAAACCGGGATGATCGGTAGAGCCTGGTTTTCTCATGTTTGGACATCGAAGAGCATCATTCCTTGTTGGGTTTTAGCGCAAGTCGTTTTCGTCCAGCGTGGAGACGCTGGATCTCGGCGGTCGGTTTGGGCGAGGAAGAAAGCTCGTCGGCCCCATGATTCCATAAAGCAGAGCGCCGGCAAATGGCAACGCCAGAATCAGCAATCCCCAGGCGATCCGGTTGTTGCCCCTGACCGTCGGCCGGCGAGCAAGGTCCCGGATGGAATAGAAGACCAGTCCATACTGGATGCCCGCCGCAATCACGATCACGATCGCCAGAATCCAACGCTGGAATGACATTCAAATCCGTTCCACGACTGCGAAGTGCGCGGTTTGTCGAACAGGCTGACACCGCGGTCGCCCCTAATCAATTCACGGAATCAACGCTCCCTTATCTCACACATGCCGGCGTACTGAACTACTGCTCTGGCTCGATTAGGTGCTGAGCCACGAATCCGGTTTCACCGGTCGCTTCGTTCTTCACCGGATACCAGGTGAAACCGCCACCATCCGTTGGTTCACCTTTGATCGTTAGTTCGGTTCCGCTTGAGAGCTCGTCGACGATGTCGGAATCCGTCGTCGCGCCGGCGCGAAGGCGGACAAGGTCTTCATTCGTTACGACCTTCGTGCCGACCTTCAGCGTTCCTTCGAACGACGGTTCGGTGTCGACCGCGCCACCATCCCACGTGAGATACCGGGCGTCTTTGTCGGTACGGTACGGCAAGAAGCGCAAGAGCGCCCCACCGTAATCCACGGCGTCGAAGAGAACCCACCCTTCGCGACTGGCTCCCGGATAGTAATAACCCGCGGCCTCCGGACTTGGGGCGGTCAGCGTGCTGAGATCGGGAACCGGGTCGCCATTTCCATCTGCCAGGGTAAACGCCGATAGGGGGAGGTAGGAGATCTCGTTTCCGGCCCGGTTGTTGGTGACCTTGACCTCGATCGCGATCCATGCCGCCGAATCTTCCGACTCTGAAGGATTGTTGCCCAAGAGAGCGGTCGTTCGGTAATCGCTGGACGGAAAGAGTCCAACGACGTTTGCTCCCTGAACGACTCTCACAATCTCAACCACCCAGTCTGACGTCGCGACTTCAGTTCCGATTCCAACTGGATTGCCGGCATCTCGTCCGGATTTGGTTGTCTTTGCCGCCCGCGTTCCGACCGAATCGAGCTTTGCCCCATCGGTGAGCGCAAACGCGGCGTCCGCCCAATTGCCGGTCAGCGTCGTGCTGTCGTAAAGCAGCAGGAGCATCGGATCATCCTCCGTGGCGCCTCCGACGATCCAACCTTCGGCAGTTTCGCCTGGACCCACGGCGCCGTCGAGCGCTGGGTCCGGCGGAACCGCGCCGGCAAATCTCCGCACGAAGCCCGATGTGCCTACGATGCCGAAATCATTCTGATCGAGCTGGTACGGCTGATTGCCAGTGTTCGTTGCCTTGACTCTGACGGCAACGTAGGTGAGTCCCTCAGCCGGTGTTTCGTTGAAGGAGCTTGCACTCGTGACCAGCGCGGTGGCATCGTCGCCCGTCACGACCTCGAGCACGCTCATCAGCCATGGGCCGGCCGTGGCTTCCGCCAGCAATTGGGCCGGATTGCGAAGCGACTCGCCCTGAGCCGCGGCGACGATCATTCGCGACCAATTCGCCCCAGGGGCAGCGTGCGAAGGGGCCGTTGCCAACGATGCTGTCACGGCGATCAATCCGATTAACAGCGTACGCGATGCCACGATCCCGATCCTCAAACGTCCAGACCTGGGGTTGTTGTGCGGCATTAGGGCATTCCTTGCCACTGGCGAAACGCTTCTGTCTCGAATCGGACGTTGAGAACATCCGTGCGCTGCCGGGCTTTGTCATTGTACGGACTCAGCCCCCGGCCTGCCCAATCAGATTACGCTCAAGCAATGGTCGCGCACGATGAGACCGCGCATCGTACGATTGAGTTACACGGGGTTTCCATGACAGGTTTGGCTGGAACCTGCCACTACCAATGAAGGATCACTAGATGAAGGTTGCGCCGTTCGGTTCCTGGGCATCGCCGATCACGTCCGAATTGATCGTGGCGGGAACGGTTCGGATCGCGGACCTGGTGATGGACCTTGACGCGCTGTACTGGCAGGAATCCCGCCCGAGCGAAGCCGGCCGGTACGTCATCGTCCAGCGGGACGCTTCGGGAACGATCACCGACATCAACCCGCCGCCCTTTAACGCTCGTACCCGCGCGCATGAATACGGCGGCGGCGCCTTCACGGTCATCGACGGCGTGGTGTTCTACACGAACTACGATGACCAGCGGCTCTATCGACAAAAGCCAGGCGAAACACCACAAGCTCTCACGCCCGAGGTCGATCTTCGCTACGCCGATTTTTGTGCAGATCGCGCCCGCGGTCGCCTTATCTGCATCCGAGAAGATCACAGCGCATCAGATCGGGAGGCGGTAAACACGGTCGCGGCGGTCGATATGAATGGCAGCAGCATTGCCGACGGCGGAGCGGTGCTGGTCGATGGCAACGATTTCTACTCGAGTCCCCGCCTGAGTCCCGACGGCCGTCGACTGGCCTGGCTTACCTGGAATCACCCCAACATGCCCTGGGATGGATCGGAGCTCTGGACCGCGGAGCTCACGCCCGGTGGCTCGGTCGAGAATGCTCGGCTCGTGGCCGGCGGTTTGACTGAATCGATTTTTCAGCCTGAATGGTCGCCGGATGGCACATTGACCTTCGTTTCCGACCGGAGCGGATTCTGGAATCTGTACCAGGCGCGAAGCGGCACCATCGTGCCACTTCATCCAAAGGACGCGGAGTTCGGCCTGCCGCAATGGGTCTTCGGCATGTCGACCTACGGCTTTGCCTCGGCAGACCGGATCATCTGCACCTACTCACAGAACGGCCTCTGGCACATCGGTGACCTGAATGTCCCTTCTGGCGAGCTCGTGCCCGTGCCGACGCCGTTCACCGACGTTACAGGAATCCATGTCAAGGACGGCATCGTCGCGTTCAGGGCCGGCTCTTCGAGCTCACCTACAACAATCTATCTGCATGAGCTCGCCACCGGAAACACGACGGCGATCCGGATATCGTCGGATGTGGCGGTCGATGCCGGCTTCATATCGGCGCCGGTTCCGATCGAATTTCCAACCACGGGAGAGCGCACTGCGCACGGTTTCTATTACGCTCCCAAAAACACCAATTTCACGGGTCCGGACGGTGAGCGGCCGCCGCTGATCGTGCTCAGTCACGGCGGTCCGACCGGTGCGACCGACACCACGCTCGATCTTCAGCTCCAGTACTGGACGAGCCGCGGGTTCGCAGTCCTCGATGTCAACTACGGTGGCAGCACGGGATACGGCCGTGCATATCGCGAGCGGCTGAACGACACGTGGGGAGTCACTGACGTCGACGACTGCGTCCACGGCGCGCGGTACCTGGTAGACAGGGGCCGGGTCGACGGCGACCGGCTCACGATTCGAGGCTGGAGCGCGAGCGGATACACGACGCTGGCGGCGCTCGCATTTCGAGATGTTTTCAAAGCAGGCGCCAGCCACTTTGGGATCAGCGACCTGGAGGCGATGGCGCGAGATACCCATAAGTTCGAATCGCGTTACCTTGATCGACTGATCGGTCCCTACCCCGAGCGCAAAGATATCTGGGAAGAGCGCTCGCCAATTCACTTTATCGACAATATTGCCTGCCCGATGATCCTCTTCCAGGGCCTCGAGGACAAAGTTGTCCCGCCCAATCAGGCGCAGATGATGTACGACGCGGTCAATGCCAAAGGTCTGCCGGTGGCACTGGTGATGTTCGAAGGCGAGCAGCACGGGTTCCGGCGATCCGAGAACATCCGTCGCTCACTCGACGGCGAGCTCTACTTCCTCTCGCGAGTGTTTGGGTTTGAGACAGCGGAGAAGATTGAACCGGTGCCAATCGCCAATCTGTAACTACCGTCACGTTATCAGCGGTCCACTGTCAGTCTTTGGTCCATCAGTGCTCAACCGTAGTTCAGCAGGAGAAACCATGAACATGATTGCCGACCCACAACAAGTGGAAACGACAGAAAGTCAAGTTGGCCGGCTCCGTGCGCATCAGGTCACCTCCCTCGAGCAGCTCTATTCGATCAACGGAGAACCGAGCCCGGCAATCCTGGAAAAGCACACGGGCCACCTCACTCCACTGCTCGAGCAATTCATCACCTCATCATGCTTCTTCTTGATCGCAACCTCGGACGGCAAGGGGAACTGCGATGTTTCGCCAAAAGGAGATCCCGCGGGGGTCGTTCGCGTAATCGATCGCCGCACAATCGCGATTCCGGATCGATTGGGCAACCGCCGGGCAGATGGACATCGGAACATTCTCGAGAACCCCCACATCGGACTGATCTTTGTGATTCCGAATGTCGACGAAACCGTGCGAGTCAACGGCCGCGCGTTCATCACGACAGAACCGGAATTGCTCGCATCGATGCAGGTCCAGAATCGCGCTCCGAAAGTCGCGACAGTGGTCGAAATCGATCAGGTTTACATGCATTGCGCCCGTGCGTTCCTACGCTCCGGCTTGTGGAAGCCGGAGTCGTGGCCCGATCCAGACACGATACCAACGCTCGGCGCGATCATGTGCGAACAGAAGGAACGACCGGCACCCGATGAGTCGTCTGGCAAGCGGCAAGAGGAATATCGATCGAAGCTTTACTAGCACAATCGGAGTCTGCGAATTCGCGCGGATTCTGTCCGTGAGGTCTCGCAATTCGCAAGACCAACGCGAAGTGGATGTCATTCGTGAGGTGAAACCCCACTAGTTGGCGGCTATAACCACACGGCCGCTATGACCGGAAGATTGGTCCATGATATTGCTTGATTGCCACTCTTCGTTGGCGCCGGTAATCATGTTTGAATTGTGACACCCAATCGGCCCATGACCTTTATCCGTCACCTTTCGGTCTGTTGGACCCGTCCGAACCATATGCAATTGTTCTCAAGGCGATTAATATAGCTACCAATCCTCTCGGAGCGATCCGGCCACCAATCTGTGGCGACTGGGTAGCTCCTCGTATGGGCCCTTGCAGATCACCCCGGCCCACGCACCCGCTATTGCTTGGACTGTCCAAGCTTCTGATCTCCGCGTTCACAGGTCAGGTTACTGAAAGCTGACCAATCGTTCTCCTGTTTCAGAGGCGTTTGGCCGTCCTCACGCTCGGAGCGAACGCCGAATCCAGGGTCTCCGCTCGTGTTTTGACCTGAACTTCCATCCCTGCGGACTCAACTTCGCATGGTTCGACGCTACCTCTGCACGCGACGGTCGCCTTCATGCACCTGACAGCGGCAAAGAACGGCGCACCGGTGCGGCCGCGGCCGGCGGCAAGCTCACGTACGCGAAAGGCATCTGTTATGAAACCGAAATTCGCTGCACTCAAGTTTGTGGCCCTATTCTCATTCTTACTCCTGCTTGGATCGCAGGCGGCCACGGCCTCCGCCTTCGCCGCTATAACAAATCGCGTCTTCTTGCAGGCTGAGCAACCCGTGACCGTGGAAGATCTCATCACTGACGCCGGAGCGACACCGCTCGCGTTCATCCCAACCGAAGAGACCGCGGCGACCGTAGAGCCCGCGTTGCCGACGGCGACCGTGGAGCCCGCGTTGCCGACGGCGACCGTGGAGCCCGCGTTGCCGACGGCGACGTCTGAACCCGTGATAGCTGCTGCCGTGATCCCGAGCGCGGCAGCCACCGAGGACGGCATCGTCCGAGCCGCCTATACATTGGAGTGCGCGCCGGGGCCGAACAAAGACCTGACTGCCTGTATCTACAACGGCGAGGACATCGCGGGCTCAGACTTCAGCGGCTCCAACCTGACCGGTGCAACGTTCAACGGTGCGAATGTCAGCGGCTCCAACTTCGCCGGCGCCAACTTGACCGCGGCGACACTTGATGGTGCGAATCTGAGCTGTTCCAATTTCAACGGCGCGAATCTCACGTCCACGACCCTCAACGGCGCCAATCTATCCGGTTCCACCTTTGAGGGAGCCATATTCACCAGCACGACATTCGGCACGACCACGACCTGCCCAGATGGAACGCAAAGCGGTGACAATGGCAATACGTGCGTCAACAACCTGGATCCGATTACTTGCTTCGCGGTCACCGAAACTCCGACCGCAACTGCAACTTCGACCGATGTTCCGACTGAGGTTCCAACGGCAACTGCCACTGAGGCGCCGACTGATGTTCCAACTGGCGTAGCAACCGGAATCGCCACAGGCGTAGCCACGGGTGTTGCGACCGGCGTTCCGACTGATGTGCCAACCGGCGTGCCGACCGATGTGCCAACCGGCGTGCCGACCGATGTGCCGACAGACGTACCAACCTCAACTTCCACTTCGACCTTAACTCCGACTGCGACCCTAACGGCCACGGTTACTGAGACTCCAACCGCGACATCGACTGGAACGATTACCGTGACGAACACGCCAACCGTGACTGAGACACCGACCATGACCGCAACCCCGACCGAGACGCAGACGGCTACTGCGACCGAGACTCAGACCAGCACAGCGACAGCGACCGAGACTCAAACCAGCACGGCGACGGCTACCGCAACAGTGACTCAAACTCCGAGCAACACCCCCACGGGAACGCTCACCGTGACCGCTACCGAAACGGAGGTCACCAGCACCCCGCCGCTCGAATTAACACCGGAGAACACTCCGTTCAACTTCATTACCCCGGTTTCGAGCCCGGCCGTGACGGTGACCGCGACTCCGGCTGTCGGTCCGCGCCGATTCCCTGACACGGGCACCGGCGGGTCGGCCGGCGGGTCGGCCGGCGGGTCCGATCCCACGGGCACGATCGTCGTGTTGATGACGATCCTGATTGTCATCGGCGGGGCCTCGTTCAAGCTCATGAGCAATCGGAAGGATCCGGGCTGATTTGATCGACGGCACGTGTCGTAAAAATACGTGCTCGACGGAACATGAAAACGACCCCGTTCATTTTGAGCGGGGTCGTTTTCATGTTCGGGGGTTGCGTCAGCTGTTCGAAGCGTAGTGCCTATTCGATGTCGAAGGTCACCCCGCAGTTAGGTAAATTTCCGTCGAATCCGCCGTCAAAGGCGTTCAGCAACGATTCTCTGCTTCCGTGAGCCGCGTCGCCCGCGAACATATTCCGCATGACTTCGACCGCGTCGGTACTCACGAGATCGCGATCGACCGCGTCGTCCACGTAATCTCCCGCCAGGCATGTCGCCTGCAGCTCGACCTCGACGGTATCGCTGACGGTTCCGGGACCAATGATGCCCAGCATTAGCTGGACGTGGTGTCCCCATTCGTGCGCCATCATATGCAACCAACCCGCATCGCCGAATCGTTCATACTCCCCCGCAATTCCAATCACGCTGTAATAGACCGTGTCATCGAACTCGCAATAGAAAGTCGTGAAGTCCGCGGGATCCGCGGAGCCGCAGCCGCCGGTCGTAACCGGCTCGTCGAACGAGACCAGCTCAGGCGTGTTGTATGCCAACCCCGCGTCCTTGAAGACCTCGTTCCAGTAGCGATCGATGTCGTTTTCGGCTTCACCGTCCGGCAGCGCGACCACGATCGACGCGGCCGGCGCAATCGCTAAAGCCGACGCACCCTGAATCGTGCCGGCAAGCACAACTCCAGCCAGGACAACCAAGGCGAAGATCGAACCGCGGCGCGGCGATGATGATTCCAGAGCGATTCGTGTCATCGATTGTGGTTCCCCGCTTGAACTACCCTGGGCGCGACGCTTGGGATCGAGTCAACCGCATACGTGCGTTCGGCCTGATCCGATGGTCATGGTCCTGGGTCTACAGTAGGGGGTCAAGTGGTCTAGCGAGAGTACCCGAATGGGGGGGTCCTGCTCGGGATATCTGTACCTGATCACGGAGCGTTTCGAGGTCGATGCGGCTTCAGTCCTCAAATAACGCCGCACTCAGGCATTCAACGAGCATTCGCGCCGAAGGAAGATTGGTCACGTAGTGAATCCAGAGCTGCTGAGTCAAAGAAATTAGCTATCCCTAAGACATGCATTGATTAATTCAGCAGACCCGAATGCGCGGTTGCTCTCGAACGAAGAATGAACGAACCGTCATCGAACATCGAGCAAATCACCTATGTGCCAGATCGGCAGTTGGGAATCCCGGCCACAGATGATTGGTATCATCACGCTGTGAGCGAAGCCGTCCGCACAACCCGATCCCCGGTTGATCACCTACTTCATCGATTTCCCGAGCGCGGCATCGCGATCGCGTCGTTGTCGTCGGCCGCAATCATTTGGGGCAGCGCGGCCGTCGGAGCGAAAGCCGCGCTGCGCGACTTCCCGCCATTCGTGCTTGCCGAGCTTCGTTGGTTGATCGCGATAGCCTGCCTATGGCCGCTGATGCGCAGGTCCGGTGAAGCGCCGGCAAGCGGCCGGGGAGTCGCACTGCTGGGACTGACCGGGCTCTTCCTCTTCTACTTCTTCTACAGCTTTGGCCTGAAACACACATCCGCGGCAAACGGCACCTTGATCGGCGGAGGTACGCCGGTAATCGTCGCGTTGTTATCGGCCGCATTCCTCGGGGAACGACTCGTCCGCCGTAAGGCCGTGGGAATCGCGGTTTCGCTCGCCGGCATCTGTTTCATCGTGAGCAGTGGCGCGAAACTCGATGGCTCACTGGTGGGCAACCTCTTGATCGTCGGAAGCATGCTGAGCTGGGCGTCGTACACGACAATCAGCCGAAAACTCGTTGGCGGTGGGGGATCGCTGGGCATTCTGGTTGGGACCGCAATCTACGGACTGCTCATGATGGCGCCCGCGGCCGTCGTTGAGCTATTCGTCTCCGATTTCGGTACGATCACTCCAGGCTCGATCATCCTACTGCTTTATCTTGCGCTCGGGCCATCGGCCGCCGCATATCTGTTGTGGGGATACGGGTTGTCGAAGATCGAAGCCAGCCAGGCGGCGGTCTACGGTAATCTGATGCCGATGTTCGGTGTCATTGCGGCAGCGGTCTTCCTCGACGAGCGGATCACACTGACTCATGTTATCGGTGGGGCGTGCATTATCGCCGGCGTGTCGATTGCCACCGTTTCAGGGCGAGCGTTTACAGGCAAGAGCAAATGAGGAGGATGGATCATGGCTCGTCTCAGCGCCGAACAGATCGGCGAGTTTCTGGCACAGCCGCTGATTGGCCGCCTCGGGGTCGTCACCGGCAACGGAGATCCGTACATTGTGCCAATCTGGTATGACTGGACGGGCGACGGCGTCCTGATTGCCGTGCGGGAGCGGGCAACATATGTGCCTTGGCTCAGAGCCCGTGGCCGGGCCTGTATATCGATCGCCGAGGATCATGACCAGCTTCGTCGGGTGCTCATTACCGGTCGTGTAGAGGTCGTTCGCGATGCTGCACCGGATACCGGTGAGTGGTTAGAACGAAGCCGCATCGTTTGCAAGCGATATCTCGGCAATGACGCCGGAGACGATTACCAGGATGAGACGATCTCCCGGCCGTGCATCTGGTTCAAGATCCACGCCGATGAGATCGTCTCGTGGGACAGCCCAGCCTGGCATCCGCGATATCTCGCGTGAACGAGGTGGCTGCACTGGCGCGGGGGTAAAAGAGTGCGAGTCGGCTGAAGCCTCCGCCGCGGGAGCCCGCGGGTGGCTCCCCTACGACGGATAACGTATGTGTCGCGCACGTTTCGGGGCGGAATCCCTCCCGCGAGTCACTGTCCACGATTACACAGACAGGCTTAGTCGTCTGTGCCTGCGAGGACGCCGGCGGTGACGTCGGCTTCCGCGCCATTGAACGCGAGCTTCCCGCTCAGCTCGGGTGATGCGGCTTTGATTCGGTCCCGGATCTCCTCCAGAACGGCCGGATTGTGCTTGAGGAACTCCTTGGAATTCTCGCGACCCTGACCGATCCGCTCTTCGCCAAACGAGAACCAGGAGCCGGTTTTCTTCACGATACCGAGGTCGGCGGCGACGTCGAGCACGCTGCCCGTCACCGAGATTCCTTCGTTGTACATGACATCGAATTCGGCCTGCCGGAATGGCGGGGCAACCTTGTTTTTCACGACCTTGACCCGGACGCGGGAACCGATCGCATCCTGCCCGTTCTTGATCGTTTCGATCCGGCGGATATCCATGCGGGTAGAGGCGTAGAACTTCAACGCATTGCCACCGGTGGTTGTCTCCGGGCTGCCGAACATGACACCGATCTTGGAGCGGAGCTGATTGATGAAGATCACGCACGTTTTGGTCCGGCTGATGGTGCCGGTCAATTTGCGCAGGGCCTGACTCATCAATCTTGCCTGCAAGCCGACGTGGGAATCGCCCATATCGCCGTCGATCTCGGCCTTCGGCACGAGTGCCGCGACAGAGTCGATGACGATCACGTCGATCGCGCCCGAACGTACCAGCGTTTCGACAATCTCGAGCGCCTGCTCACCGGTGTCTGGTTGGGAGATGAGGAGATCGGTGAGATTGACACCGAGACGGCTGGCGTAGATGGGGTCAAGCGCGTGCTCAGCATCGATGTAAGCAGTAACGCCACCCAGCTTTTGCGCTTCCGCAATGATGTGGAGCGCAAGGGTGGTTTTACCTGAGGATTCCGGGCCGTAGATCTCCGTGATCCGGCCGCGAGGAACGCCTCCGATTCCGAGTGCCAGATCGAGGGCGATGCAGCCGGTGGGAATCGATTCGATCTGAGAATGGGTGGACTCGCCCATTTTCATGATCGCGCCCTTGCCGAACTGGCGCTCGATCTGTGAAATGGCGAGCTCAATTGCGCGTTCCCGGTCAGCCGCGGCCATAGAACGTCCTTCCTGTTCCTGAATCCGGCGTAATCACCGGCGTAAGTCGAATCGCGTACTCGAATATTTGTTCTAATCTCTTTTCGAATTGTAGACGAAAGTTTTGGACGCTGCAAGCCCCTTGCGAGAGTCACGAAGCGCTGAGCGATTTCGGTCCATGTGACCTCACTGGTCTCGTGACCGAAATCGTGACACACCCTCTGAAATCGTAACTGCTCAGAGTGGGGCCAATTTCCCGGCAGGAATGCGTGGGGCGCGCAG
>CAYJPA010000041.1:0-49701 GCA_964371945.1 uncultured Sphaerobacteraceae bacterium
AAGCGTTTGAGATCCTGGAGTTTGCCCTGCCAGGCTGTTCGAAACGGTTCCAGCCATCCTTCGACCTGCTCTGCAAGTTGTGCCGCGGGCAACCGGTAGAAGACGTAACGGCCATCTCGTTGCTCCTCGACGAATCCGGCCTCTCGCAGGATCCGGAGGTGTTTAGAGACCGCCGGCCGAGAAATCGCAGGAAAACGCTCTGCGATCTCGCCCGCGGTCAGCTCTTCGCGTTCGCGCAGCAAATCGAGGATCGCACGCCTTGATGGGTCCGACAGGGCGCCGAATGCGCGATCGAGATCGGTTGGCGATGACTTCAGAGGTCGATTCACGGGATTGTCTTGTTGTCCTTGCGGAGGGACCTCACCCGCGTCGCTGGACCGCCGCGACAGCAAAGAAGTCCGGTGGGTGAGGACCGTACCGCGACTCAGACAGGCGTTGCGAATTCAAACCGAGGCAACAGCAGCCTCGATATACTCCTTCAAATCCCGCAGCTCATTGCTCATGCCCCATCCGCGGTTGAAATCGCCATGCTCCTTGACGCCAAGCTCAGCACCGAGCGCTTCCCATCCGTGGTGATGCATTTCGACCCGCGTCTGCATGCCTCTGTCGAACAACTCGATGGTGAGCAACGTCGGCGCCGGCCAGTCTTCGAGCAGTGAGCGCCACTCCCAGGTGATTTTGTTCGGAGCGTTCATCTCGACGATCTTGCCGCCGAACCGGTAAGGTGAGCTCCCATGTGTCCCATGGAACTCGACCCACCCGCCCATTCGCGGGTCGATCTCGATCACTGGGCTGAACCAGCCCCGGAGTCCTTCCTGGGTAGATACAGCCTGCCAGACCTTGCCGATCGGAGCGTCGATTTTAACTTCCATGTCGATCGAGAGTGACACCGCCAACTCCTCCATATGCTCTCGTCAAACGACAACGGTTGCGTACGAGATAAGTAACCAAAAAGTTACATATTTGTCAAGGGACTAGTCCGGGCGAATGAGTCGCCCGGTCTCGCTCGTTTACCAGCTCAGCCCCATTGCGTGCAGATTCACAACCGAACGCTTCGCGGCAGCGAGGCAGGCGTCGTAGTCCGGCCACCCCTTGTCGTCGAATTCGACTTCAACGCTGATCGGACCCGCGTATCCAGCATCGGCGCAGACCTGCAGCAGTCTACGCATGTCAATCTGCCCCTCGCCCGGCGGAGGGAAGTTGAAGATGCCTTTGCCGCCGACCTTGTCCTTGAAATGGAAATGGACCATGCTCGGAAGCGCATAGGCAATGTCTTCGATCGGGTCCGAGCCGGTGTAATAGACGACGTTTCCCGGATCATAATTAAAACCGAGCACATCGGGCCGGTTGATCCGGTTGAGAATCTCGACCCCGATCTTGGCGGTCGGAAGCATATTGCTGTCGGTCTCCATACCGATCTTGAGACCGAGCTTTTTCGCGTGATCGCAGAGATCGTTCACGTTTACAAAGTACGCCTCACGCTCTTCGTCTGTGGTGGCGTCGCCGGTGAAGGTGTTGACGATGCTCGCCCCCAAACCGGCGGCGATCTCGAGACAACGCGAAAAACGCGCTTTTCCCTCGGCGGTTTGGAGCTGCGTATGACCGCTCATGCTCACCAATCGCAGCCCGGTTTCTTTCAGCTTCGCCGCTGCGTGGTTGATTTCCGCGCCGGTGGCCGTGTCCGGATCGATGTGCTCGAACCACCCCTTGACCGCGCCGATCTCGCAGTGCTTGTAGCCGGCGGCGGCCAGACCCTCCAGCGCCTGATCGAGCGTGTAGGGAGCGAACACGATCGTCGACCCCAGAATCGTTGATGCTGGAACTGCGCTCACGTTTTTGTCTCCTTCTTGCGGGACTCCACGCCCCGGATGAAACCAATGACGAGCTCGTTGAACTCTTCGGTCGCCTCCCAGAACATGCCGTGGCCCACATGCGGCATCACCGAGATCATTGAACCAGGGATCGACGCGGCGATCTCCTCCGAGTAGCGTGGCGGCGTGAATACGTCCTCGGCGCCGCAGATCACGTGTGCCGGCGCGGCGATGGACGGGAGTCGATCGAGCGCATCGAATAACTTGGCAGCGTGGGATTGTCGCAGATACATCTCGAGCGTTTGCTTGCGCGGGTTGGTTGCCGCGCCTTCCAGCAGACCCTCAAGGAAACCCGGGTTTCGGTACGCGCGATGGGTGAAGACCCAAAGCCAGGTCGTGCGCGCCCATTCGACCGGACCCAAAGATTTGAACAGCAGCTCCCACTGCTCCCAAAGCTCCGCCAGCCACGGATCGACCCGCGGCCACGAGCAAATGATCGTCGTACTCCGAGTCTTGGCCGGATGCGAGATCGCGAACTCCTGCGCGATGCAACCGCCCATCGAGGCGCCGACAATGTGCGCCGACTCAATCTCGAGCACATCGAGCAATCCAGCCGCATCGTCCGCGAACTGCTTCATCGAATACAGACCCGTGTGTTGACCGGGGCCGGTTTCGCCGACATCGCGGTTGTCGAACGTGATGGTGGTGAACTCTCGCGAGACGGCTGGAACCTGCAGCCCCCACCCTGTTCGGTCGGAGCCGATGCCGTTGATCATCAGCACCGGTTCGCCCGACCCCTGAATGTTGTACGCAATCTCCAGATCGCCCACGGTTGCATGTGGCACTCGAGTCCCCTTCCGCTTCTCTCACTCGTTGTGACGGCAGTATCTCCGGGAATCGCCGCGCTGGAAAGATGTCGGGTCATCGGCACCGATTCTTAGCGTTTGTGGACTGCCTGTGTTGGCCAATCGTGGCAGAAGTGGCCGCGCGACGGCGGTTTGTGTAGGATCGTCATAGCAATTCGGCGCAGAACCGCCTTTCCGTAAATTCGCGGCGCCGGAATGCATGTTCGCTCAGTGCTTGGATCACTCAATCGCGAGTGTGCAAAGCACTACAGGCAACGAGAGGGGACAGGCATGGTCAGTTTTCTCAAGAAGCTATTCGGCAAAAAGGATCAGGATTCAGTGACCCCGACGAGCGGGACATCCGCCACCTCGGATGCTTCCAGTACGATCAAACATGCTGCCGCGCAAGCCGGGGCGGTGATTGACAAGGCCAAAGCACAGGCCGAGGTCGCGATCGACAAGGCCAAGGAACAAGCCGGGCATGTGGCCGGGCAAGCCAAAGAACAAGCCGGGCATGTGGCCGGGCAAGCCAAGGAACAAGCCGGACATTTGGCCGGGCAGGCCAAGGCACAGACAGATGCGGTGGTCGAGAAAGTCCGAGACCGCATGGGCGATTCGGCGTCCGATGCCGCCGAAAAGGCGGACACCGCCATCGATACCGCGGCAGAAGCTGCTGATGCGGCTGCTGACGAGGCTGTGGCAAAAGTGGATCAGGCGGCGGAAACCGTCGACAAGGCCGTCGAGTCTGCTCAAGAGAAGGTCGAAGCGGCTGCCAAATCCGCGCAAGAAAAGGTTGACAAGGCCGCCGAATCCGTCTGACGCGGGCTTTCGGTGCTCCAACTACGCGGGTACACTACCGGGGCAAAAACCGACGTGGTCTTGATCGACCGCGCTGTGCACGGCGTCGATAGGTAACGCGGAGGACCCGGAGTGAGCACGATTCCCAGCGCAGCGCTCGATCGCGTGCTGCAGATGATCGATCAGCGAGCGGACGAAATCGTTCAATTCGCGGGCGATTTGATCCGCCAGCCGTCGATCAATCCCGACCTTGAGCCAAACGAGGACGCCGAGCGACCCGCGCAGGAATGGCTTCGCGATCAATTCAACGCAAGCGGCGCCTTCTCTGAGGTCGACTACTGGGAACTGGCGACAAACCGCCCAAATGTAGTGGCCGTCCGCAAGGGATCCGGCGGTGGACGCTCGCTGCTCTGGGCCGCGCACACCGATGTCGTCCCGGTCACGCCGGAACAGGCAGAGCAATGGGACGGCGCGGGTCCATTTTCCGGTGAAGTGCGCGATGGAAAACTCTGGGGTCGCGGCGCGTCCGATATGAAGGGCGCGATCGCGGCCTACACAATGGCGACCCGCATCCTGCACGACGCCGGCATCACCCTGAAGGGCGATCTCAAGCTCGCCCAGGCTTGCGGCGAGGAAGCAGGCAGGCGGGATATCGGTTGCAACACGGTGCTTCAGCGCGGGCATACCGCGGATGTCGCCATTTTCCCCGAGCCGTCCAACTTTGCGATCTATCCGACGATCAAAGGCGAGATCTACTTCAGATTGACCGTACCCGGAAAATCGACCCACATCTGCAACCGCCACCTCGTTGCCCAACCGCTGCCGCACGGCGTCGAACGTCCCGGCGTCAGCGCGATCGACAACATGTTGAAATACCAGCTCGCGATCCTGGAACTGGAAAAGCAGTGGAATCTCTGGCGCACGAATCCGAACGTGCCGCCCGGTGGAATGTTCATCAATATCAACACCATGCAGGCAGGCACGTCGCTGACATCGGTGCCGGATTCGGCGGAAGCGACGGGGTCGTTGCTCTTCAACCCGGATTTGAATGGCGATGATGTGATGGCCGAGATTCGAGCTTGCATCGATCGGGTGACCGAAGCCGATTACTGGCTACGCGAGCACCCTCCGGTGCTGGATTTGCCACTCGACGCAGCCAGCGCCGCCCCCTGGTTGAAAGAACCGGTCAATCTCTCCTACGATCACCCAGCAGTGCTCACAATCACGAATGTCGTCCAACAACTGACGGGCGAAACGCCAACCGTGAAAATCTCGCCATTTGTCTGCGATGCGAACTTCTGGTTTCCGCTCGGTCAGCCATGTCTGGTTTTCGGCGCCGGCGATCCGAGCTGGGGTATCCATGGCACAAACGAGCACCTGCCGATCGCGGATCTGATCAAAGCGACGAAGCTCTTCGCGGCGGTTACCATGGAGTGGTGCGGCGTCGCGTCGCATTGAACCGACGGCCGTCAGGAGGCGATCATGGCTTCAGCGTCCCAATCGCTGCCTCCATTTGAAGGAAACGAGCCCGCTGCTAAGCGGGTTGAGTTCTCATTGGAGCTCGCACGGCTCCGCGATCGCTTCTCGATGCTCGAGCAGATCGACGCGCAGACTTCCATCCTGCTCGCTCGAATGGCTGAGGCGCGCGCCGCCGCGGGTTTGGAAATCGCAACCTCCATTACGCGAATCGAGCGCTTGATCGCCGAGCAGGACGCGCGGCAACACACTTTGATGACCGGCGTCCTGAGCGATCTGGCTGCCGCTCATGCGAGGGCAACCGGATTGGCGCAGGTCGCCGCGGAGCTTGAGGAATCCTTTGCCGGTTTGCAGGCCCGGGTTCAGCCTGTTGAACCGGAGGACGGAGCGGAAATCCCCGAAGAACCGGTGGCGCCGCTTCGAATCGTTCCACCTGTCGCCGAAGAACTCCGTACGCCCTTGCCCTTGAGCACCCTCTTCATCGAGATCGAGGGCGTGCCGTCGGTCACCGTGGCACTCTCCCTGCAGCGATTCATTGCTGGACTGCCGGGCGTTGTCAGCGCGCTGACCAGGGAGTACGCGGCGGACATTGCTCGGTTTGAAACGCAGACCACCAATCGCATTACTGGATTGGACGTCCAACGGGAGTCTCAGGGCGGACTCCGGTTGATCGAGGGGTACGGCGACGCGTTACGGTTCGTGTTGTTCGATCCTGGTGCGATCGCGGCGCCCATCTGATCGCAAGAACCGGTGCATTATGACTTCCGGGCTAGGAACGTCTCTGGTCCGAAGTACCCGTAGCCCATATGCTCCAGAAGATGACAGGTACCCCTCAAGGTGATGCCCTGAGCAAGGTGCTCCAGAATCGGTTGCTACGGTCAGATCGAATCCCGAATGCTCCACTGAGCCTTTTTGGTTTGACCTTTTCCCGGACGATCGCCGGTGGGCGCGTTTCGCGGATGCATTTGAAGCGATGCACAAGGCTTGCGACGGTTGCGCTCGTTTCTGAAAGTTCCTGTCAATTGAGCTGCATCGCGCAACGTGCCGCTGGCATTTATCAGGAAAGATCGGAGGCGATCACGCTATGTCGCAGGGCCAAAAGGACTTTCTCGCGATATCACACGGGCAAGAGTGGGTCTCGTTTTACGAGTCGTTTGACAAGCTCGTCCAGGACAACCTCTCCCGGTCGTCGGATCTGCTTCGCCGTGCGATGTCGCTTCCGGAGGTCGCGGATCGCGAGGTTCAGCAAGTCCGTACTGAAATGGAAGAAAAGATCGCCGCCGAGCGATCTATGCAGCGCGAGCTGCTCTCCGCCTTGCAGCAGGATCTAACCGGAAGCCATCGGCAGGTTTCGATGCTTGCTCGCGGCGTCGGCGCGGTTATCGGCGATCTCGAACGATTGAGCCAGCGCGTGAACGAAGCGATTACGGCAATGGAGGCTGAGGCTGAAGCTGAGCCCGCTCCTCCCGCCGCGGCCACCGCGATTCCCAACGGCGTGCCGGCGCGGACCAACGGTGTCGCGACCTACTCGCCGCCGCCCCAGGCGCCGGAGACCCCGGTCTTTGCACCTGAGGAACCAGTCGAGGCAGAAGTTCCTGTGGCCGCGGGGGCCGAGATCGAACCACTATCGGCTGCCGAGGTCCCATCGGAGATCAGCATTGATGACATCACGGCGGCGGTTGAAGAGCAAGCTGCAATGCTTGAAGCGGCCGAGAATCAACTTGAAGACCTTGAAACGGCGATCGACCTGACCGCGCTTGCTGAAGCGGAGGTCGCAACAGTCGAACCGGACGCAGGAGCGCAGGAGAGCCAGGAAACGGCTCTGGCCGGCGCCGATGCACCGGCCGCCGGAGAGCGTCCGCGACCACATTGGCTGTCAGTGACGCGAGCAGGCTCGCGAACCTAAGTCGCAATAGAGCCAATAAGATCAACGCGGGCAGGGGTGAATCCTCTGCCCGCGTTTTTTGAGTTCAATAGAGGCGAATGACCGGTTGACGGAGCGAGCCGATGTTGTCGATCGTGATCTCGATGTCGTCACCGCCTTCGAGCGTGAGCTCGGATGGTGGAATGATGCCGGTGCCGGTCATGAGGAAGACACCGTGCGGAAAGTCGTTGTGGCGGCGCAGGTAACTCACCAGATCGTCGAACGTGCGGTGGATCTGGGAGGTGGACGAGCTCCCGTCAAACAGTACCTCGCCGCCGCGCCGGATCACGAGTCGAATCGCGCGGTCGCGGATATCACCCATCTCCCACGCGAGCGTGATCGAGGGACCTAGTCCTGCGCACTTCGTGTACATCTTCGCCTGCGGCAGATAAAGCGGATTCTCGCCTTCGATACTGCGCGACGACATGTCGTTTCCGACGGTGTAGCCGACGACTTCACCACTGCGATTGACCACGAGCGCCAGCTCGGGTTCCGGCACGTCCCAAGTTGAATCGCCGCGGATCGCGATCGCCTCGCCCGGTCCTGTCACGCGACTCGGGGTCGCTTTGAAGAAGATCTCGGGTCGATCGGCTTCGTAGACGAGATCGTACGCACTCTTGGCGGAAACCGATTCCTCCATCCGGGCGTCGCGGCTTCGGAGATAGGTCACGCCGGCCGCCCAGACCTCCTGCTGATCGATCGGCGCTTTGAGCGTAACCATGTCAATCGGGATACCGGCGGCGGTTGCTGCCTTGACGCCATTGAGACTCGTTTTGAGCTCGGCGCTCGACATCGTCAGCGCATCGGCCAAGGTGGCCGGCCCCCCGGCCGCCGCGACGCCTATGACAAGGTCGCCGTCGATCAGTCCGAGCCGGGACGCGGCCGCGTCAGCTGTCTGGAACAAACACAGTGGCACGAGTCTTACTCCCTTCGATGGAAACCAAGGTCTCCATTCAACGTTCGGCCCTAGAGTTCGAATCTTGTTTCACCTTACGCGAGTCCGCGCTTGGTTTGTTCGAGTCGTTCCGCAACCAGTTCCGCGATGTGCTTGACCAGCAGTTTTCGCTTGCCGGCATCACAACCGCCGCGAAGATGCATGATGCAGCCTTGATTATCCGTGACGACGACAGGAGCGCCGGTTTTCGTGGCGTTGTCAAGTTTGCGATTCATGAGCCGCTCGGCAACCTCTGGATAGTCGAACGAGAACGATCCCCCAAACCCGCAACAGAGCGTATGCTCTTCGAGCTCGCGAATCTCGATCCCGAGAACATCGTGCAGCAACCGCCGGGGCTCCGCGTGGAGTCCGAGCGCGTTCGACCCCTGGCAGGAATCGTGATAGGTGATCGTTTCTCCGCTCGCTGTTAGACTGCCGGCCGGAAGCGCGGCAACCCGATCCATGAAGGTGGTGAAATCCATGAGTCGAGCGGCGAGCCGTTCCGAACGTTCGCGCCAGGCCGGCTCGTGGCGGAACAGATGGACATAATCCTGCGCAATCATCGCGACGCAGCTCGCGCTGCCGGAGACGACGTAGTCGACATCTGCCCGTTCAAGCGCCTTGATCGTCTGCCGGGCCATGACCTTGGCTTTACCGGCATCTCCCATGTTATTGGCGGGAAGACCGCAACAATTCAGGTTCTCCGGGAGAACGATTCGAACCCCCAGGTGACGAAGCGCCGTCGCCACGGCTTCGCCCTGTTCGGGAAAGAGACGATCGGTCATGCACCCTGGGAAGAGTGCAACCGTTTTGCCGGCTGCACCATTCGGCACCACTGGTGAGAAGGAGGCCAATGATGTCCCGGCCTTCAAACGATCGCGCAACGGGATTTTGGCAAGCGCCGGTAAGCTCCGCCAGCGGGTCTGCTTCTTCAATACTGGAAGCCGGCGGCCACGTATGAACCCATCTCTCACGAGCGGCCGTTGCGCCCGGCTGCCAACTCGCGCGCCCATATCCAGCACCCTTGGTCGCGAGTAGCCGGCCAGGATGACTCGTTTCGCTTTCGGGAGCCCCTTCTTTGCGACGACCATCTTGCGGATGTCGATGATCTGCCGTGGTAACGGGATCCCGACCGGGCAGACTATTTCGCAGGCATTGCAGGAGAGACACATGCTCTGCGGTTTCGCGATCGCATCGAGTCCGTGATGGAACTGGGTGACGACTAGGCCAATCGCCCCGGTGTAGATGTGGCCGAAGACATGGCCGCCGACCTCGCGATAGGGAGGACAAACATTGGCGCAGGCGCCGCATCGGATGCAGTGGAGCGCTTCCGTAAACTCCGGCATCGACCGCATCTTGCGGCGCCCGTTGTCGACGAGCACAATGTGCATCTCGTGTCCCGGCGTCGGACCGGTCATGAACGTGGTGTAAACGGTGATTCGCTGTCCGGTGCCACTGCGGCCGAGCAACCTCAATTGCGTTACGGCATCGTCCCACGTCGGAATCAACTTCTCGATCCCCACCAGCGCAACTTGCACCTTCGGCACCGATGAGACAAGCCGTCCGTTGCCCTCATTGGTGCAGATCATCACAGTGCCGGTTTCGGCGATCAGCGCGTTGCCGCCGGTCATCCCGACGCCCGATTCGAAGATCTCCGGCCGGATCAGATCGCGAATCGTATGCACCTGCTCCGGGATATCCTCGAATGAGACCTTCTTCTCTGGGTGTAGTTTGTGCAGGAGCTCGCCGACATCCTGCCGGCCCATGTGCAGTGCTGGCCCGACGATATGGCTTGGCCGCTGCCCCGCCTTCTGCACGATCCATTCACCGAGATCAGTCTCGACGCACTCGATGCCCCGCGCCTCGAGATAGTGGTTGAGCTCGATCTCCTCGCTCACCATCGATTTCGATTTCGAGATCTTGCTCGTCCCAGCCCGCTGGCAAATCTCGTGGATGATGCGGGTCGCGTCCGCCGCGCTGCTTGCTGTATGCACGGTTGCGCCGGACTTCGTCGCGGCGGCGGAGAATTGGGCAATGTAGTCGTCGAGATTGGCCATGACGCGAGTCTTGGCAGTTTTGAGACTGGAGCGAAGCTCCTCGAACTCCACTTCTTCCATCGCCAACGTGCGGCTTACCCGCCAGTTTTGTTGGTACCTCGTGACATTGGTCGAGAGCCGGGGATTGGCAAGCGCCCGGTCGTATCGCTCGCCAAATGGCTCCTCGGGATGTCCATGCTCTCGATGGGTGCTGGTCGCGTCCGTAACCGCGGTAGTCACTGTCATTGAGTCTGGTTCCTAACTCGCCTAGAGAGCGCGTGTGCTGAGATTAGCCTGGCCAACGATAGCCTCACGCGGGTATCGCGACATCTACCGTTCCCATGATGGCTTCTATCCGGTCTTCCGCTAGCGCGGCCGCTCCTTCCGGCAATTCGAGGTACGTCGCAATCGCATCTCGGGCCATAGCGAGTGCTTCGTCAATTGATTCACCGTGCGTGATGCAGCCGGGAAGCGAAGGGACGCTCACCGTGAATCCTCCGCTCTCTAAATCAGGGGTTAACACCACTGCATATCGAGCCATTAATGCTGCCTTTCAATCCCTAAGCCAGACCTTGAATTCATCAGCTGACATTCCGGCTTGAGCCAGGATCGCGCGGAGCGTGCCCAACGGCATGTCTTTTCCTTTATCTTGTTGTACGATCACGACACGATCTTCTCGAACGAGTTTGACATGACTGCCAGATTGATGCACCGCCACGAACCCGGCTTTTTCGAGCGCTCGACGAACATCGGTTTGCCTGACAACCGGGAGTTGACCCATTGGCTTATGTCAGCTCGTCAACGAAGATGACATAGACACGGGCCGGACCCTGAACGCCAACCGTCAATGACATTTCGATATCCGCCGTCCGGCTCGGTCCGGTCACGAGCGAGCTATATCCGCCGCCTGGGCGTAACGCGACCTCTCGCAGCGCGTTCGCGGCTTCAGTCAACGAGGGCACCAGATCGCTCGTTCGCACAATGGTGATGTGCGCAATCGAGAGGAGTCCCACCGCTCGATCTTCGAGTGTGCGCTCCGCCAGCATGACTGAGCCGGTTTCGGCAATCGCGAGCGTCGCCAGGCTGATTCCAAGCGGTGCATCGCGGGCATCGGAAACCGATGTAGGCACCGAGCACGTGATTCCTGCCGAAGTCAGCACGGCGACGGCATCGGGAGCCGGTTCCATGAACTCGCCGGATGCAATCGCCCGATCGAGTTTCATCTCGCGCGCGATCGTCAGAATCGCGTTTGCTGCCTCGGGGCTTCCAGAAACGCGTTTAACTGTCGCCCCGAGCGGCTCAACGTAAGCGGAAAAGAGCGCGATTCGCTGCTCGATACTAGTTGGCGCAGTAACCACTGTCATGATTCGCGCTCATCACTCCCAAACGAGGTCGATTCGCAAACCAGCCCCGGTCAAAATCCGACTTGTCGACTAGAGGATCGCGCCGAGGATCCAGGGATTGAACTCTTCTTGCCCGACACCCGCCGTTTCGCTCTTGGTTCGTTTGCCTGAGGCCACATCCAGAATCTCCTGGAAGATCTCCTCACCGAGTTGGTCGAGCGTCACTCCGTCGAGCACCCGGCCGGCATTGATGTCCATATCAGGCTCTTGATTGGTGTAAAGAACGCTGTTTGTGGCGATCTTGATCGAAGGCGCCGGTTTGTAGCCGAACGCCGACCCTCGACCGGTCGTGAAGGTGACGATATTGCAGCCGCCCGCGACCTGTCCTGTCACGGACACGGGGTCATAACCGGGCGTGTCCATGTGCACGAAACCCCGTTCGGTCACGCGTTCGCCATACCCGACCACCTGGTTCAGGGGCGTCGATCCCGCCTTCGCCGCGGCGCCAAGGGACTTCTCGTAGATCGTGGTCAGCCCACCGAGCTTGTTGCCCGGAGATGGATTGTTGTCGATGGTGCCGCCGAAATAGGAGGTGTAATCCTCCCACCAGTGGATCATGTCGAGCAGCTTTTGGGCGACGTCAGGCGATTTCGCCCGCCGGGTGAGGAGATGCTCCGCACCATAGACCTCGGTCGTTTCGCCCAGGACGACCGTGCCGCCCTGCTTGACGATCAGATCGCACGCCTTTCCCATTCCGGGATTGGCCGTCACGCCCGACCAGCCGTCCGAACCTCCGCACTGCAGCGCGACCATTAATTCAGAGGCCGGAACCGGTTCTCGAGTTGCCTTGTTCGCGGCCGGCAGCACGGCTTTGACCGCTTCGATTCCCTTTTCGACAGTCTTGAGGAACCCGCCGTCGATTTGAATCGTCAACACCGACGGATGATCGGCATCGAGACCCGTGTACTCCATCATGTCGATCGGCTGGTTTACCTCGCAACCGAGGCTCAAAATGACATATGCCGCGACATTCGGATGCTGCACATTTCCGGCCAGTGTGCGCTGGAAGAGGTGGAGGTCCTTCGAACCAATGTGCGCGCCACAACCGCCCTTATGCGGAAGCGCGATCACACCGTCGACGTTCGGAAAGTCGGCGAGCGCGCCCGGCTCATTGAAGTACTCCGCGATCGCGACCGTCGCCGACGACGAGCAGTTGACCGAGGCCAGCACCGCCACGAAATTGCGCGTGCCCACCCGTCCATCGGCGCGTTTGAATCCCATGAAGGTCCGTCGCTCGGATTCCGGCACCAGTTCAACCGGCTCGTAATCCGCGCAAAAAGCGTAGTCGAGCGACAAGCTGCCCATGCCCTGGATCGAGAGATTCTGCACGTGGACGTGCTGTCCAGGATTGATATCCTGGGTCGCGAACCCGATGTATTGACCGTACCGGCGCACTGGATCGCCTGAAGCAACCGGCCTCAACGCAAATTTGTGGCCGGTCGGAACCATCTGGCTGATGCGAAGCTGTGAGCCATCGTTGAGAACCAGCACTGTGCCCGGCAGGAGCGACTGCTTGGCGACCGCGACATGGTCGTCCGCGCCGAGAATGACCGCGACGTCGCCAAACGGAACGGACTCGCGCGATCCTTGTTTGAGCAAGTTCATGGAATCGGGTTGGGCTGCAGTCGACATGGCTCCTCCGGCGAACAATCTCGCACTCTTCTCAATCGATATGAATTGTGCATTCTGCCGATTTGATCTACAGGACTTTGTACTTCTTCCACACGTCAGCTAAGTATGCCCCGTCGCGCAAGTCGTCGCGGGCACGATCCTCGGTCGCGATCTTCTCGAATGCCTTCGCCACCGTCTCGTCGGTGACGTCACCCGGGATGACCGCAATGCCGTCGATCTCGGCAATGACGATATCACCGGGCCTAACGAGCACGCCACCGCACTCGACCGGCACGTCATAGGCGATCGCCTGCGCCCGGCCGGCGATATCGAGCGGCCTCGAACCGGTCGAAAAAACGGGGAATCCGAGATCGAGGATCTTGCGGGTGTCGCGATGATACCCATCGATCACGACCGCATGCGCGCCGCGTGCCAGGGCCGCGTTCGAAAAGAGCTCACCCCAAAAGGTGGCGTTGATCCCGCCGGTCGCGAGCACGCCGATGTCGCCTGGTTGAAGCGCATCGATCGACGCAATCGCGGTGGTGTATGGCTCCTTTGGCACTTCGTAGATTGGCCCGAACATCGTGGTCGCCGCCCGCCCCACGACGACCTTCCGCGACGCCGGATCGATTGGTCTGACGTTCGCGTGCATGACCTGATTGCGAAAACCTAGCCCGTCCAGAATGTCAGACACGACCGCAACATAAAGCTGCTCCGCCATCCGAACATAGAGGGCAAGTCGTTCGCTGTCGGAGCTCATCTGGTCCGTTCTCCCCTAGGATTCATTGGGAGATGTTACCGCAATCTTGAGTCTAATTTTGGCGAGCATCCGTATCGGTCGTCTTACCGGGGAATTGATTCCCCGGCTCAGTGACAAAAACCGGCTGAGGCCGGCTGCGTGATTTCGGGTCGTCGAACGTGAATCGAAAATTGGCTATAGGCTGGTAATCGTAGGGCGCCCGTCGTCCGATGAGCGTTCAATCACTGGCCAGGTCGTCGGTTTGCGTGGATTTCATGTTGATTATTGATATAGGAGATCACCTGTGCCAACGCTTTTTCACCAAATGAGAGAGCCCCATACTCGTCCTGCCATTTGCACTTTGTTCGTTTGATCCGGCGAGTGTCGTTGTTCAACGCGTGTGACGACGCGCCCTGCATTCGACGGACAAGATCTGAGAGCGCAGCCTTCGGCGGGATCGATACCGCAACATGAACATGATCAGGCATAAATCCGACTGCATGCGGAATCACATCCAAGTCAGCGAAAGTGAGCTTGAATGAACAATTGATAATCTCTTGTTCAAGATCGCCTATCTCAGGTCTTCTGCCGTTGGCCGTCCAGACAATGTGGCAAAACATTCGCCAAAACGGCATTTCTTGTTCGGCCTCCAAATTGCGCTACCAGCGGGGTCAATTCGACGCCTCAGACTCAACCGGCAAACTTGCAAGCTTTAGACGATTTTACCTAAACGAACCAGCCGGTTTCAACCGGCTTATGTCACTAAGCACGGGATTTAAACCCCTGATCAATTGACCAACCCTAGCCCTCGACCACCCCCGATATCACCCCGACACCACAATGATGTTCGCGTACGGTGTCGTATCGCCCGTCCGGATCGTCGCTTTGCCGGTGGCCGATAGGTGTTTGAGCTCCAAGTGTGAGATCGCTTCGAGAGGGATATCACCGAGGATATCCCGGAGCTCCTCAACCCGATCCGGACTGACTTCGGTCATTTCGGTTGAGATAACGACCCGGTCGATCTGATACTCCGCGTGAATTGCCCGTAGCACATCCAACACCGTTGGAATACCCTCGATCAGGGCGAGATCAATACGAGTTGGACCATCAGCAACCGGGAATCCCTTGTCAGAGATCGTGAAGTAATCGGTGTGGCCTGTACTCGAGAGGAGCAAATTAATCGCTGGATTGAGGATTCCACTCCTCTTCACGAGATGTTGCCAGTGTTGCTCGCGCCGTTTCCGAGTCGCTGATAGTAGTAACGCCTTTGATCCCGGGTCACCCGATCTTTAAAGCTCAAAGCCGGCCGTTTTAGATAGAACGTCCGGTTTTCAACGCTGACCAGCTCCCAACCGGCGGTACCGAGCTCATTTAGCTTTTCAGTGCTGAGGTCTGTTTCGGTCTGATAGACCCACGCACCGGATGTCGCATTACTCATTTGCTTGTTCCTCCACGAGCACACTAAGGAGCATTGATTCTCTTGTCAAGCGCTTAGTTTGGGTTCGTCATTGCTGGCGTCGCGATGGATCGTCCGGCCGATAACTCTGCAGCGCACGCACGCTCCCGGTATGCTTACGCACCTAGGAAATTGAAGAGAGATCGGCAAGGGGGCAGCGATGAAACTGGCGACGCGTATGAATCGGCTTGGGACGGAGACCGCATTCGAAGTGCTCGTGCGGGCGCGGGCACTCGAAGCACAGGGCAAGGACGTCGTCCATCTCGAAGTCGGCGAGCCAGATTTCGATACCCCGGCCAATATCATCGATGCGGGCGCCAACGCGCTTCACACCGGATGGACACATTACGGACCGTCGGCCGGTCTGCCGGATCTTCGCGCCGCTATCGCCACCTATCTCAACACTTCGCGCGGCACTGACTACGCGCTCGACAACGTGGTCGTCACGCCTGGCGGCAAGCCGATCATGTTCTTCGTCATCCTGGCGCTGCTCGAGGCCGGCGACGAAGCAATCTACCCGAACCCCGGATTTCCGATTTATGAATCGATGATCAATTTCACCGGAGCGACCGCGGTGCCATCACCGATCCGGGAGGACAAGGGCTTCGCGCTCGACGTCGATGAGCTTGCGACATTGATCACACCGAAAACGAAACTGCTGATCATCAATAGTCCGAGCAATCCGACCAGCGGTGTCCTTAACCGGCAGGAGATCACCCGGATCGCCGAGCTCGCGGTGGAGCATGACCTGATCGTGCTGGCCGACGAGATTTACAGCGAAATCATTTACGAGGGCGAGCACGTTTCGATTGCGACCATGCCCGGCATGGCCGAGCGCACCATCATCCTTGACGGCTTTTCCAAAACCTATGCAATGACCGGCTGGCGGCTCGGCTACGGCGCAATGCCACTCGATCTCGTGCCGCACGTCAACAAACTAATGGTCAACAGCAACTCATGCACATCGATGGCGGTACAACGGGCCGGGATTGAGGCCCTGACTGGACCGCAAGACGAGGTCAAGAAAATGGTCGCCGCCTTCAAACGCCGCCGCGACCTGATCGTTAACGGCCTGAACGCGATCCCGGGCATCACCTGCAATCTTCCGAAAGGCGCCTTCTACGTCTTCCCGAACATCAAGTCGACCGGCATGACCAGCAAGGCGTTCGCGGACTACCTGTTGAGCGAGCACGGTGTCGCCGGAATCGCCGGCACATCATTTGGCTCATACGGAGAGGGATACCTGCGCCTCTCCTATGCCAACTCGGATGCAAATCTGACGAAAGCGCTCGGCCGGGTCGCGGCAGCGGTCGAAGGGGCAAAGAGCGTGGCGGTGTAAATCGAGCGGGACAGACGTCCTCTAGTTCAGCTGCTTAAAATAGAAAACGGTTGTGTGGAGCGTGCCGTCTGCCGATCGAGCCCAATCCGGAATACGGCCGGCTTCGGTATAGCCCTTGCGCGAATAGAGATCGTTGGAGCCATCGCCTTCGCGGGTATCGAGGTGGAGCAATGTGCGTCCTTCTCGCCGGGCGATCGCGTCGATTTCGTCCATAAGACGGCGCCCGATTCCCTGTCGCTGGCAATCCGGATGAACGAGCACTTTGTTGACCTCTGCCCGGTGCCGGCCGTTGAGCCGCATCGCCAGCTCGAGTTGGGCGGTCCCGACGATCTGATCACCTCTTTCCGCGATCAGCAGCACATTTCCCGGTCGGATAACACTTGCCCAATAGGCCCGAGCATCTTCGATTTCGAGTGGGGGCAAATAGCCAACCGATGCGCCATCGGCAACGACCGCGATCAGCACCTCGGCAAGCTGCTCGAACTGATCGCTATGCAGCTCCGATATCTCCCGAACGGTGACGGTGCTCAACCTCTTCCTACTTCCTTCATAAAACTAATCATGAGAATCCAATGCTATCAAATTACCTAAGTTTGCTTGCAGCTTGCAGCTATGCCGGCTCGACCACAACCTTCAACGACTCACCACGCTGCACAAGCCCGAGTCCATCGACGATTCTTGCAAGTGGCACCGAGTGTGTGACGATCTTCTCGCCGGGCACCTGACCGCTCGCAAGCATCTCCAATGCAAGTGCGTTGTGCAGGCGGCTTGCTCCGAATGCGCCGAAGAGCGTCTGTTCGCGATAGTGCAGCACATTGCTGTCGAGTTGGACGATCGGCGCCGATTGCGGGAGCCCGCCGAAGAAGCATATTCGCGCTCCCTTTGCCGCCAGCATGAGCGACTGCTCTTGTGCCGCCGCGGCAGAATTTGCGACGACCACGACATCAGCGCCTTCCCCGTTTGTAGCTGCTTTGATCTGATCGACGAAATCGGGCGCCGAT
This sequence comes from uncultured Sphaerobacteraceae bacterium, assembly GCA_964371945.1. Classification (GTDB taxonomy): domain Bacteria; phylum Chloroflexota; class Chloroflexia; order Thermomicrobiales; family UBA6265; genus CAYJPA01. The sequence goes on from CAYJPA010000041.1 coordinate 17,374, forward strand.
GCATCGAGCAGAGCATCGAATCCAAATCCTTCCGCCAACGCGACCCTGCCTGGCAAAACGTCGGCAATCATGATCGGATGTGCTCCGCGAGACCTCGCGAGACATCCGTGCATGACACCGAGTGGTCCTGCGCCGGTGATTAACACGCTGTCCCCGATTCTGGTTCCCATCCGTTCGTGAGCGTTGACCGCGCAAGCGAGCGGTTCCATGATCGCCGCGATCCGAGCGTCCAGTCCGTCCGGGATTCGATAGAGCGCTCCTCCTGAAACCGCGGCGGCTGGCAATACAATGTAGGGCGCAAAGGCGCCTGGGTAGTCATAGGCGATCACGCTTAGTTTCGGGCAAAGTGCCGGCTTGCCCCGTAGGCAGTAGCGGCAAGAACCACAGGCAATGACCGGATCGACCGCAATCCTGTCACCCATCGAGAACCCTTCAGCCCCGGCGCCAATCTCGACAATCGTGCCCGCAAATTCATGCCCAAGGATTTGAGGAGGACGGACATTCGATTTGCCGTGCTGGAAGATTTTGAGATCGGTGCCGCAGATCGTTGCCGCGTCGACTTGTAGCACAACCTCGCCCGGACCGATCGCTGGATCAGCAACCTCCTGAATTTCAATTCGACTTGGACCCAGGTAAACGGCAGCCTTCATCGATTGCTCACCTTCATAATTCCGCCATCTCTCTCATCAATGGAAGAAGGGCTGGATAAGTTCGCTTAAAGAGATCGTACTGCCGCGCATAGGTCCCGGCGATCTCCTCGTCAGGCAGGTATGTTCGCCCGAACTTGTTCATCGATTGGCTGGCGGTGGCGAAATCAAGGTAGATGCCGGTACCGATTGCGGTCGCCATCGCCGCGCCAAACGCCGACATGTCTGGGATGGCGCTTGTCACGATCGGTCGATCGAGCACATCAGCGTAGATTTGCATTGCGAGCGAAGACCGGGTCGCGCCCCCGCACGCTCGAATCTCGTCGATCACGAGACCCGACGCAAGCATCGATTCGAACGCCTGTCGGGTCGCAAACGCGATGCCCTCCAGGATCGAGCGATAGAGATGCGCCGGCCGGTGCGACAGCGACAATCCCCAGAACGCACCGCGCGCCCTTGGTTCGGTGAAGGGAGTCCTATTCCCATTGAAGTCGGGAAGCGCGATCAGTCCGTCCGACCCCGGTGCAATGCGCGCCGCGTCCGCTTCCAACGTCGCCCGTTCGTAGCGGCCATCAAGCAGCACATTGGTCAACCATGCGGTCGCTGATCCGGCATTGTGCAGCCCGACAACCAGTTCCAGGTTCGGTTGGGCGGCATGCGCATATCCGCCCCACACGCCGCTGCATCGGATTCGCGTCGAGCACTGCGTCAAAATGACATTTGACGATCCCGTAATCAGTGCGGCGCTCTTCTCGCCAGTTACGCCGAGCGCCAGCATCGCGGAAACGCTGTCGATTCCGCCTTCGACCACGGGGATGCCAGCCGGAACGCCCAAAAACTCTGCTGCTTCGAGTGTGATCTTTCCGGCAATGTCGCCGGGAGCGAGCACCTGCTTGGGCAACAGTGCGATGAGATCCGAAAAGCCCGCGGCCCGGTAGAGCCCCAGTGGCCAGCGTCGCTCTGTCGCGTCATAGAACCAGGCGGTCACAGCGGCTGGGATGTTGGCACTCCATTCGCCGGAAAGCTGGTGAATCAGCCAGTCGCCGCCTTCACAAACGACCGCGGTTTGTTCAAACAACGTGGGTTCGTTTGCGGCAACCCAGGCGACTTTGACCGGACCCCACTCAGGACTCACACCATCCGGACAAATCGTGAGGGCGGAATGTCCGGTTGCCTCGACGGTTCGTGCTTCGGCCGTTGCTCGTACATCCATCCAGAGCAACGCCGGCCGCACGGGCTCGCCCGACTCATCCGCCAACACGACGGTTGATGAGGTGGCTGTGACGCCGATCGCGGCGACGCGCGCGAGATCGATGCCCGCGTCGTGTAGCTCACGAATCGCTGACTGCAATCCAAGCCACCAGTCGTGGGGCGACTGTTCCGCCCAACCGTGGAAAGGGCGCGATGTTGGGTATGCGACCCGCGAGTCCCCGTACAGTCCGCCGTGCTCGTCTACGGCAAGCACACGGATGCTTTCGGTTCCGCAGTCGACACCGAGCAGCAGTCGTTCCGTGCCCGCGCTTTCGCGGTCGTTCAAATCCAATGGCCAAATCCCGCGATGTGACACTATTCGATCAGGCGTGGATGGTCTCCTCCGAGTCGCGGTCGAAGAAAAAGATATTCGTCCAATCGATCCCGATGCGGACCTGCTGGCCGATCTCATGCAACTGCGACGTCGGAACCACGGTGCGAAGCAAACCATCCCCGGTTCTGATTTCGTACAGGATTTCAGTCCCCAGGATTTGGCGTGTGTAAACCTCGCCCGCGACTTCGCCAAGTGGCGACGGCGCACCGGTGCCAATCACAAGATGCTCCGGCCGGATCCCGACATACACCTCGGGACGATTCAGCTTTGATTGCAAGCTACGCACGATTTGATCGGGCAGGATCACGGGCCAGTGGTCGTTCGGCATCAGGTACGCGCGTTGACCGTTGTCGGTGATCCGGGCGTCCATGATGTTGATCGGGTGTGAGCCGATGAATCGCGCGATCCATGTGTTTCGCGGCGATTGATAGAGATCGAGTGGGTTGCCAAGCTGGACAATTTCCCCGGCGTTCATGACCGCGATCCGGTCGGCGATCGCCATCGCTTCTTCTTGATCGTGGGTCACGAAGACCATCGTGGTCTCGATTTCACGGTGGATGCGAACGATCTCACCGCGCATTTGCCGTCGCAGCTCTGCATCGAGACTCGAGAATGGCTCGTCCAGCAAGAAGAGTCGTGGCCGCCGCACCAGCGCCTTCGCGATTGCGACGCGTTGGCGCTGCCCTCCGGAGAGTTGATGAATCTTGCGATCGAGGTACGAGTCGATAGCGAGCGTCTTCGCGACATCTGCCACCCGCTGTCGCGTCAGGGCACGATCGACCTTCTGATTCTTGAGCGCGAAGCCGATATTCTCGCGCACGTTCAGATGCGGATAGAGCGCGATCGACTGGAACACCATGGCGATGTCGCGCTCTTCCGGCGGAATGTCGTTCATCACGCGGTCGTCGAAGGTGAGCTGCCCGCTCGTCGGCTGCTCGAGCCCGGCAAGCATATTCAGCGTCGTGGTTTTGCCGCAACCTGACGGACCAAGCAGCACGAGGAGCTCGCCGCCATTGATCTCGAGATTCAAATCGCGAACGGCATGGAATGAATCGAAGTGCTTGTTGGCGTTGTTGAATCGAATCGTTCCCGACCGGCCATTCGTCACTTGTGAGCTTCCTTTCGAAGATGCGCCCGTGTCGTTGATCGCCATGAACGCTGCTCCAACTGGATCGGTAATCAGGTCGAAAACCCGACTAAAGTGGATCGACGAGGTTCAAGCTGCGAATCCGGCGTTGGAACAAATAGGCCAGGATTGCCGGCGGGATGATGCCGACAAGCGACGTCGCGGCCATTTCGGTTGGCATCGAGATCTGGAAGAACATCGTCGGCAAAATCGGTGGAAAGGTCTGAGCGGGAGAGCCCGCGGTCAGGAACGAAGCGAATGCGAACTCATTCCAACAGACCATGAAGCTAATCGCCGTCGCGACCGCGATGCCGGGCCACGACATTGGCAGAATCACCCGGTAGAAGGTTTGGAATCGCGTATTGCCATCGACTCGTGCCGCCGCTTCTACCGTTCGAGGTAGTTGCGCAAAGAAACTGGTCAGCACCCAGACGATCATCGGAACCGTCAGTGTGAAGTAGACGATGCCCAACCCGCGCTTTGTCCCCAGAAGTCCCCAGTCAGCGTAAAGGTAGAAAAAGGGAATGATGATCGCAATCGGAGGGTACGAACGAGTCGAAATAATAGTAAAGAGAAGCGCCGGCTTGCCGCGAAAGTTGAGCCGGCCGAGAGCGTAGGAAACAGGGAGTGCGACCGTCATTGTCAGGAAGGTCACGACCGACGCAATCAAAGCGCTGTTTACGATGCCCCGCTTGAGCGCTTCTGCCTGTCCGAGCGGCAGCAAATCTTCGCCTCCCGGACCCTTGGCGTCGCCCCCAAACAGGCGAACGTAGTTGCTGAGCGTAAAGTCGTGTGGCACGAGGTGGGTCGGTACCGAGAGCAGCTCACTGTGGAACATGAATGACATGTTGAGCAGCCAATAGAACGGCACCAGCGTCCAGATGACAAGGAAAGCGGCGAGCCCGTAAACCACGACCGCCCGGCCCCGGCGGAATCGCGTGATCACCCCGATCACGATCGCACCACCAGCCAGGAGAACAGCTCCGAGTCCGATGATGACCCGCAGCATTTCTGGGAAATAGAGGAAGCCAAGTAGTACGACGCCGCCGGCGAGCAGGATCGCGAACAAGCCCGACATGCTGAATGGACCAATCCGCCGCTCCTCGACGACAAGGATGTTGCCTGCTTCGTCTTTCCGCCCTTTACGCCGGTAAAACAGGAGCATGAAGTAAACCATCGTGATCACGGTCGATATCGCGACCAGAATCCAGCCAACCGATGATCCGTACCCATACGCTCGCTTCTGGAACGTCTCCCGATAAGCGACCCAGGTCAAGGTAGTCGATGCGTCGCCCGGACCACCATTGGTCAGGAAGAAAATCGTGTCGAACACGCGCGCCGCTTCGACTGTGATCAGCACCATCACGATGAGCAACGGAGCTTTAATGTAAGGCAAGACCACATGCCGGAATCGGCCGAAGGGGCCGAGTCGATCCACCTTCGCCATCTTGTATTGGTCTTCCGGGATCATCTGTAAGGTCGCAAGAATGAAGTAGATGCCCAACGGCGAGATTTGCCATGCGTGTGCCAGGGCAACCGACAACACCGCCCAATCCTCGGCCAGAAAATTGAACGGCTTGTCTCGCAAATTGAATTTCAACATGATCGCGTTGAAGAAGCCCCATTCTGGGCTGTAGAGGTACTTCCAAACGATCGCCGTCGCGTAGAGGGAGACAGCCCAGGGCAGAATAACGACCGTCATCAAGAATGGGCGTCCCCGGAATTTCTCGTTAAGCAAGAGTGCTCCACCAACGGCGACCACAAGGCTGAATACCGTGCAAACGATCGTGTAGTACATCGTTACCCGAAACGCGTGCCAAACCTCATCGTCGTTAAAGGCATCTCGATAGTTTTGTAATCCGACATAATCAATCCGTTTGAAGATCACGTCATATTCGTGAAGACTCATCCAGATGGAGTAACCGATGGGATAGGCGACAATCGCAAGCAGAACAAGAATCAGCGGCAGGACGAGAAGAAACGAAAACTGACCCTCGCTCAAGCGAGACGACGACCATCGCCGCCTGGAACCTGGCCGAGCTGGACCACTGGCCGGAACTGCCGCCATTGTCGACTCCCGAGATCGTAGAAATCCTGCACGCGGATTCCCGCTCAGACCCGGCAAGACCATCGTCTGGATGATGCCAATGACCGGATCAGAGCGGGATGTGGATGGACGGGGAAATCCTCCGTCCTGTTTGACCTGCTAGAACTGATAGCGTTCCGCGAGGTCCAGGGCGAGTTGCTTGAGACCCGCGTGAACTTCCTCGACCGTTGATTGACCAAGAATCGCCTTCGGCAGATCGGTCATCGCCTGAGCATTCCACTCTTCCCACCAGAACGTTTGCCAAACCTTTGCGAACGGCGCCGCCTCGAGCACACCGTTTAGGGTGCCGAGCAGGTCTGGACTTGGCATCCAGGAGTTGTAGGCTGCGATCACCTCTGGGTCCTCAAGAATCGACTTGTAGCCGGAATTGAGTGCGGCCTCGATCGCCCAGCGTTTGGCAACCGCGAGATTCTCCACATCGTCACGATAGCCGAAGAATCCGGCAAGCCGGTACTTGCGCGCGAGCTTTTCCTCGCTGTCGTTCCTTGCCGGAACGGTGTAGATGCCCTCGTCGATCATGCCCCACGACTGCCCGTTCACCGGCAGCGCGACGCATTGTCCCGCGATCTGCGATCGAGCGGGGTCGTTGAAGACCTTGAGATCATAGATTTGCTGCGGGCTGAAGGCGTATGTCCCTTGCGCGAAAGCGTCGATCCAGTCCGCCTCGCCCATGGTGAAGACACTCTCCGGAACGATTCCGTCCACCAGCAACTGACGCCACTCGGTCAGAATCGCAAGTGACGCATCATCGAACACGGGAGCATTGGCATCGTCGAACAGCACCGCGCCTCGGTTTAGGCACTCGAAGAGATAGCCCCAGGACACACCGAACCAAACACCGGCGGTGAACCAGTGCGGCAGCAACGGTACTTCGACCGCGCCACTTGCTTTGAGCTGGCGGCACATGTCGTAGAGCTCTGTCCATGTTTTGGGATACTGCTCGGCGGTGACTCCAGCTTTATCGAGGATCACCTTGTTGGTTGCCATTGTCCCGCGGCAGGAGACGAAATAGGGCAACCCGGCGAGTTTCTCATTGACCGTCAATGACGCGAGTACGCCGTCGTACATCTCGCCTCGAGCGGCGTCGACATTCCACCACGCCTCATAGTCGTGAACCCAGCCGGGAACCGACCATCGGAAGAGCGTGGCCGGATTGGCGTAGGCCATGTCAAGGGGTTGCCCGGTAATATGGAAGTTCTCCATGATCCCGATGTAGTCGCCCGTAATCGTCTGATAGTCTACGTTCTCGGTGTAGGCGGTATTGAATTTCGCCGTGTTGTCTTGCACCACTTCAGGTCGGTAGTTCCAACCCCGGAATACCAGTTGTTCCGACGTATCGATGCCTGCCGCGGGCGGAGTCAGTTTCGCGGTTTGACCGGCCATCCTGGTCAGTGAAATCCGCGGTTTGGACGCCGCTATTGCGGCCCGGGGATTGTCGAGATAACCGACGATTGCGGATGTTGCGACACCGGCCGCGGCGGCTCGCTTGAGCAGATCTCGCCGGGAGATTCTGCCTTTGGCATAGTCATCGTAAAGCTCGTGAATGGGTTTAGTCACGTCGAGGCTCCCTTCTCATTTGTCGTCGCCGCGGAAAGTCCAACGGGCGCTTAAATGTTGGGCAGATGTAACAAAACGCAACTCTAACGATCGGCTAAAGCACCTCCTCTCAGGAGTCTTTTGTCATTACCTGGACCATGGACAACGCGTGATAGCGAAGAGAACGGTGGTCAATTGGCGCGATTCGGATCGGATTTGACTGGGTGAATGCACGTGTGTTCGAGTGCAAAACGGAACTCGCTCCGCTTAACTAAACTCGCGGTCTCCGAACACTTGCCTTAAGGCCTGTGGTCACAGCAAAATGGGAACGGACCGTTTCGCAGACTCTTCCACGGCCAGCGCAATGCGCACGGCCGCGAGTCCATCTTCTCCCGTGACCAGCGGTTGTCGTCCGGTGCGCAGACAGTCAACGAAATGATTCGTCTCACGCCAAAGCGCACCAACAATCTCCCCCTGAATCGATGGCCAGAGCATGGTGTCGGGCCACGTGAGCCGGTCGCTGTCCATTACAGCAACCCCGCAATCGTGCCCGGTCAATTCTATTCGGCCCATCGTGCCAGTGACATCCAGCCTCTGATCGAAACCCGTCTGATGTCCCGCGGGCAGGATCCAGTTGAGCTCGACCAGCGCGATCGCGCCGTTTGCGAAGGTGAGTATGGCGTACGAAGCGTCCTCGACTGGACAACCCATCCCGGCGAGAAAGCCGCGCCGTTCTCGCGCCACCACCTGCGTCACCTCGCTGCCAATCACCCAGCGCAAAATGTCGTAGTCGTGCACGCCGAGGAAGAGTGGTAACGAACACCGCCCGCCTATACGCGTCGGCGACTCGACGCCATTCAGTCGCCGGACATAAGCGGCAAGTGGCGCTCCCAGCGAACCGGATGCCATCGTCTCTCGCACGGTCGCGTAGCGAGCGTCGAAGCGCAGAACATGACCAGCCATTATGAGTGCATTGCCGCGTTGCGCTGCCGCGATGATCGCCTCCCCATCGGAAACCGTGGTGGCAATCGGTTTCTCCACAAGCACGCCAATCCCTTGTTCGAGCGCTGCCACGCAAGGGCCGAGGTGTTGATCCTCCGGCGTGGCCACGATCAGGCCGTCCACGCCCCCTCGGGAAAGCAGCTCCTCGACGCTTCCATAACTGGGAGCACCCGCGGCGGATGCGGCCTTGCTCGCCAGCTCTAGCGAGATGTCGGCGACACCCGCGAGCTCCGCCACGGAATGGCGCGCGATGATCTGCGCGTAGGAGAACCCCATAAATCCGGCACCCACGACGCCGATCCGTGCCTTCTCCACGATCCGTCCCTCCCATAGTTCCTGTAACGTTGATGGGAAAACGATCCCAGGGCGGCTTCAAAACTCTAGGTAAAGGGCCGCACTCTCAGCAACGTGTCCGCGATATTGCAGCCGTTCGAGATGTTCCATACCTGGCTCCTCAGGTGATTCCTCCCTGTCCGTGTTAAGGAAGCAGGAGACCGAGCCGATCCCGGCCGCCGGAGCCGGGACAACCCCAACTAGAACGAAACTCGCTGTGAAAATTACTCTATTCTTGACGATAGAGGTTTTCAACCCACGTGTCAAGAGTTGGAACCAGGTCCATCACATCTTATTACGGAAACCAAAATTCTGTGCAAACCTGGCGACCCCTCGGCCGTGAGGATCGGGATCGTTCTGCCTAGCGTCAAAAATTTGGATTTAGGCGCCTTCCATCGATCAACAATCGCCTCATTGCGGATTTCCGGAATCCCGAATTCACGCTCAGAACCCTAGTTCGGCGTCCACGGGACCGGAAATAACTGACCAGGGGCATTATCTGAATTTAGATGCAATTGCCCTGAGTGCAGGCACTGATATGGCAATCTTCGGTGGTTGTTTGTGGCGGCCAAAACCGTCGCACGCGGATCGAGGCAAGTGTCGCCAATGATGGATTGATGCTCGCAAGATGCGAGAATAGTCACTCAGCGAATTTCGAGAACGACGGCATGGAAATTGTCGCACCGGAGGCTCAGTTGTGAGAACGACTTCGATTCGATTGAGTGGCAAGGTCGGGATTCGTGGTGCTGGAGAACATCCGCACGGGGCCCGGCGGTTGCGCACAGAACTGCCGAACCTCGACTGGATCGATCTTCAAGCTGAAACGCCAGACGGTATACCGGTCGTTTCGCTCTCGCGGGATGACCGGCGATCAGAAGGCGCATTTGCCATCAACGTTGCGGATGGCGCTGTTCCTGCAATCGATATCAGCGGTGGGCCGTTCTCTGGTGTGATCTACGGCGTCGAGGAGCTTGTTCAGAAGCAGGCCAAAACCTCCGGCAACGTGGTTGAAATCCCATCTGGTGTCATCGAACAGACTCCCGGTCTTGCTTATAGGACCTTTTGGAATTGGGACCACTCCACGAACTGGGACATGGAATTGATCGGCGTGCAGGAGATTGGCGCCGCGAATCCCTATTCCAGACCGTCGCAAGGGTTCCTCGCCGATTTCAAACGCTGCGTCGACTTCATGAGCCGGAACCGCATCGCCGCGGTCACGATCTATGGGTTCCTGCGGGAATCGCATGGAGGGATCGAGGCCGCTCAGGAGCTCTGCCGGTACGCCAATGAACGAGGTGTTCGGATTTTGCCGGGGGTCGCGATCAACGCCTACGGCGGCATCGTCTGGGAGATGGACCACCAATACAACCTCGCGGCCTGGCTGCGCAAACACCCGGAGCTCGCGGCCGAAATGGAACGCCCCGCCGGATTTCAGATTCCAGATCTCGATCACACGCTCTACTTTCCTCACGGCGATTACCTCCTCCGTGGCTGCCCGTCGCGCAAAGAGAACGAGGATTGGATGGCGGAGGGCATCGCCTGGCTTACCGAGACCTTTGAGATCGGTGGGATCAACATCGAAGCCGGCGATTATGGCGTCTGCGGCTGCGATCTCTGCGAGGCGCGGAGAGCAGAGCGAGAAGATGCAGCACGGCGCGAGGGGTATGCGGAATCGTGGTCGCACGCCGATATGGCTGATCTCTTCCCGCGCCTCTATGAAACCGCCAAAGCGATCCGCCCCGACGCTTGGATCTATTCCGAGATCCAGTGGGATAACCTCTTTGATTCAGAGGCCATGGAGCCTCTTCACGGATTGCCCGACGGCGCAATTTTTCAGCACACCTTCAACAACAGCTACTGGGCGCGCATCAAATCCGAGTTGACCGCGCAAAATGCCGGCTCGATTCCCACCAAGCAAAATGTCTTCAGATCGCAGGGCAAATGCCAGTGGAACGGCGATAGCCGGACCGAGCGCTACTTCTTCAACGGCCGTGATTTCGCGGAAATGGCCTGGAAAGCGAACGAGGTCGGGTTCAACGGACTCACCATCTGGGGCGAGGCGTCCGGTTACCACACCAATGCGGAATTGAGTTATCTCGCATTCGCCCGCTTCACCTGGGACCCGACCCTCACCTGGGACCGGTTCGTCAGCGAAGACGTCGCACCGCTGCTCGGCGGCGTGAATGCGGCCATCCGCTACCTTGAGATCGCGAATGAATTCGACCAGGGCCACCAGCTCGATAGTGGCCGGCTGAGAACATTCCAGCTGGAGGCGCTGGACGCGGCCCGCGACCCCGACGACAACATCGCACGTCGCTGGCTCTGGCTCGCGGAGCACATCGCCCGTCGCCGGCACAACTTATTGGCAGAGTAGCTCAGATTCGAGATAATGCACGGCTCGAATTCACTGTTGAAGGGGATCAGCGACGGTAGCGCCCTGTGACCTCAGTTCTCGAATGTTTTTCGTCAGGATGGGCGCATCTTCGCTGACGGCCCTTGAGGCAAGGTAGGCGTCGACAAATCCGAGGCCGGGTGTTTCTGACCAACGCTTCAATGAATCGATGAATAGGGCCTTGTCACAAACTACGCCCGGCATTTCGATAACACCGGTTAGAAAACTCGCAAGGCCAGACCTTGTTGATCCTTTGCGATAGCGAGGAATCGCGTAAGTCAACTCGTGCAGCACTAATATGTCAAAAACGGCGGTCACAGCGTTTTGGCGAAGCGCCTCCAGGAGGGCGGAGCATTCAGCGCTGTGGCTATCGTTCGAAAGAGCGTGCATAAATATGTTGGTGTCGAGATATGGACTACTCACACTGATTTCGCATTCGCTCTACTAATTCATCCGCGGCGTCGGCCCGTCCAAGACGAATGGCTTCGTTGACATCGAGTCCTACCGCTGACTCGTCAAGTGGGAATTGGGCTTTGAATTCCTCGATCGACATTGGCTTTATGGCGTGAATCCTGATCTCGTTGGGACCGTAAATCCCAATGGAGACCGTGGTTCCTGGCTCCATCCCGACTCGCTTTCGAATATCGGCCGGTAACGTGATCTGTCCTCGTGATTGAACCTTGAGCATGGCACCAAAACGCTCCTACTGCGGAAACAAATCGCCCTTGAGTTGCAGTTGGCGAACTGCATGCGATCTTGCACTAAGTATGCAGATCACTGAAATTGCAGTCAATGCTTTGAAGCAACGTTTCGCGTTCAGCAAGTACTGCAATTGGGCCGCCGGCACGCGATCAGTCCCCTTGTTCGGCAGGGGCGAAGAAGACCAAGATCGTAAGGTCTTCAGTGATATCGTGGAACCGATGCTCGGCAAGTGCCGCGACATAGATCGTCGTGCCGGAACATGCCGCGATCGTCACACCCTCGCACGTGAATAAGGAGGCGCCGCTAATAACATAGTAAATCTCATCCTCGTTATGCGGCTTCTGCGGATCAACCCCGCCGGCCGGGAGTCGATAAATACCGGTGCTTAGGGCGGGAACGCGAAGGAACTCCATCCAGGCATTGCCGATTGCATCATGCTTGGCAAGAAGGTCTCTCAGTTCGAACGATTGCATCACGTCGTTTGCCACATCACTGCCTCCTAGGTCACCGAAGCGAAGCACCTCAGAATCCTGTTCAAGCGAGATGATGCCAAGTGCCAATCACCCCTTGGGTGACCGTGCCACTCCTACGAAACCGGGAGCAATTCGCACGCGAATCGAAGCAGTACCCTCACGGTTGCGGCAATGCTCGGCAAATCGACCCACTCGTCCGCTTCGTGAAAGTTCGCGCCAAGCGGTCCGAACATCACCGTCGGAATCCCCGCCTCGGCCGAGAAGAGGTTCATATCGCCATAGCCAGTGTAGCGATAGTCGGGCAAACGACCGGTTTCGCGCTCGTAGGCTCGTGAAAAAGCCTGGACGACCGGCGCGTCGATCGGCGTTTCCCAGGCGGGGTAGTACGGTGGATCGAACGAGAATTCGAATCGCGCAGGCGATTCGAGCTTCGCGACGAGATTCTCCAAACGACCGATCACCTCGTCCGCGGTTTCGCCGGGAACGGTGTGCCAGTTGATCAGAGCTTGAGCGTGCTCTGGAACCACGATCGACTCGTACTTTTCCGGGCCGCCGCGCGTGGCAAGCACGCATTGGCTCGGTTTGATCCGCGGATGAGTGCCGAGCGGGACTTCGTCCAATCTCGCGACGAAGCGTGACGCCTCAACCGCTGCATTGATCCCCCGTTCCGGCCACGATGCATGTGCCGCTTTGCCCGCGACATCGACACGGATCAGGATTTTGCCGAATGAACCGAGACATGGGTGCGTCCACGAGGCCTCGGTCACGACACAAAAATCGGCCGTGATGCCGGAGTCGATCAACGCGTGGGCGCCCTCTGAATATGCTTCTTCGTCAGTGACGGAAGAAAAGACGACCGTGCCCGCCCATTTGTCGCGCGCCCGACTCAGCGCTCGCGTTGCCATCATCGCCGCCACGACGCCCGATTTCATATCGGCCGCGCCCAAACCGTAGAACCGGTCACCTTCCCGATAGCCGAAGAGCCGTGCTTCGTCCCATCGTGGGTCGATCGAGGCCGTGTCGACATGCCCGTTGAACAGTAACGTGGGACCGTCGCCATTGGACACCCGGGCGATCGCGTTGGACAGCCCCGATCCGACATCGACTAGTTCCGGCGCAAGCCCTTGCCCAGCCAACCAGGTCGCCACGCGGACCTGCACCGCCTGCTCCTCACCAGGGAGCGATCTGATCGCGACTAGTTCTGCCAGCAGCGCGGCGGCTTCTTCGGCATCAGTGCTCGCTTCGAGCCAGTCGTCAATGTTCACGGCCTTAAAGTTCATCGCCACTGGCTCCTTGTTCTTTCGTCAGAAGACGCGTATGAGCGCGACTCCGGCAAGCAGCAGCACAACGCCCAGGATGCGCTGCGCATTCACATGATGAACCTGCAGCCCAAGCACTCCCATGTGATCCATGACCATCGCGGCGAACATCTGGCCCGTCACCAACAATGCGAAAAGCACGCCGCTCCCCAATTTGCTGACCAGGAAAAGCGTTGCAGCCACGATGCACGCTCCAAGCAAACCGCCGGTTAGCAGCCACCAGGGACCACCGGTCAGGCGCCCGACGTCCGGCGCCAATCGCCTTGAAGAGATTGCCGAAACGAAAAAGAGCGACAGAGTCGAAATCGATGTCGAAACAAGCGCCGCCTGCCAGGGGTCCGCCAGCCGGACCCTCATCTGTCCATTGATGTTGGACTGCACAACCATAAAGACACCTGCACCAATGGCCATGAGGATAAAAATGACAGTCATAGGGCGCACGTGCTCCTCCCCGCGATACGGCCGGCAAAGCGAGATCGTTCGCGCTCGGTATCGTTCTTGCATCCTCTCAAAGCCGGTGCCGTCTCACAAGGAGACCGGCAATCCGGTCGGCGCCGTGACAATCGTACCGATTGGACGCACGGAAACGTAGGAGTATCTGGTCGCAGGGGGCTAGGAGCATCGGCGACGCCGGCTGTGACCTCTAGCTCCTTTCGCCTGAGCTGGTCGGGTCTTACTCTTGGGACCGGCAGTAGATGAGATCACGCGATTGGTAGTACACTGTACGTACCCCGCCCACGGCGAAAGGTAATTCGAGATGGAACAGGTCCTTCGGTCTGGTGAGCTAACCTTGAGTGAGCAGTACGTGACCGCACAAGAAGGAATGTCTCAACGCGAAGATGACCTCGGCTTCGCCGCCGCGCTGAAATTCGCGGTTCCCGCGGGTCTCATGCTTTGGGCACTCGTCATCATTGGAGTTTTCCGGTTCGCCGCCTAGTCCCGCTTTAAACGAGCGTTCTCGCCGCCGGTTGAGCATCTGCTCCCGGCGGTTTTTGTGTCTTGTTCTCAGACTATAACTGCCAACTGGCGGCTAATCCCGAGGCGAACATGCATGAGACATGTGCAATTAAGCAGGCCAGCCCTGCAGGGGCGACCTCGTTCCAATGGTCTCCGATCCATTGATGCAGCTCAGCAGGGCTGTTCGAGATCGCGATCAAGTCGCTGTGCTCGTCACCCGTGAAATTCAGGATCGCCTCCGCGGGCAACGCTAGGCGGGTCAACAGCAGGATATCCGGCTTCAATGTCTGCGTGTCGCGTGCAATACCGAGGCAGCTCATCTCGACGATCGCGGATCGTGGAAGTCCGAGCTCCTCGTCGAACTCGATCGTCATAACCTCGAACGGATCAGCGCTCAGCCTGCCGCCGGTGTCGACCGGACTGAGCGATCCTCCGCAGAAGTGTAGCGTCCCGGGATGCTCGAATACGGTCTGACTGCGCCGCTGCAGCACGATCTTATCGTCCGACGTGAGCAAAACCGAACAAACACCAGTTCCATTCGCCAGAAACGCTTCGCCGAACCGTTGCTCAATGTCCGGGTTCGCGACATTGGTTCCGACGAATTCTCGATAATCGGCGAGTCCGAAACTAATATAAAGTTCTCCATCCTCAACCGACCAGCCCCGAAAACCGCACATCGGACCCGGAAAAAGCGACTGACCACGCGCCTTCGTTTGCTCCAACCGTCGATTCCAGGCCTCTTCGATAAGCGACTCGGTTTCGGGATTCTTGCTCATTCGCCGCGTACTCACCATGCAGTGCACGTGCTTGCGCTCGAACGGCCCCAGAAGCATCAAGTGAAATGGAACAACTCGCTCGCTCATCCCCTGTTGCCCCTGCTGAATAGCGCGAGGTGGATGCACAATGCGAGGTGGAGGCGAAGGCGGACATCTGCATCGTCGAGATTCAAGCCTGTGATCTCCCGTATCCGCACGAGGCGGTAAAGCACGGTGTTTCGATGGACGTCGAGCATTCCGGCCGCTTCCTTCGGACCACAATTGGAATCGAAGAACGCCTTCAGCGTCCGGATTAGATCGCCGGCGTGAAGCTGGTCATAATCAATCAGCGCGGTCAATGCTTCATCATGAAACGCGCGGAGCTCCGGATGCTGTTCGATGGCAAAGATCAAACGATAAACACCGAGATCCTCGAACCGGGTCATTCCTCCGACGCCTGAGAGTCGCCGGCCCATCGTCAATGCGTGTTTCGCCTCTTGATGAGACTGCTGGATACCGAGTAGACCGGATCTGACCTGCCCAGAGCCGACCGAAACCGTAGTGAAGGGGTCGGCTAATCGGCGGTTCAATTCATCGTGCAATGTCGTCGCGATGTTGTTGGCTTCGGTCGCATCGGCACAGGGCCACAAGATCTCGGCGCTGTTGTTGCGAATCCGCCAGAGCAAGCGCGGCCCGCGGCGGACCATGAGCTCGTCAAGCGCGGGCCAGCGATTCTCGCGTGAGCGGGCAATGCTCGTGTGATTCACCGAATCGAGCCGGGCGACCACCACCACATGCGGTGCCAGGAGATCGTGGCCCAGTCGCTTCGCCTGTTGGATTAGCGACAACTCGCTACGGAGCGCGCCATCGAGCACTTCATCCAAAACATTGATCTCAATTTCGCGCCGTGCGGCGAGCGTTGCGTAGTCGCGTGCCATGACCACCGCGCACGCGGCAGCACCGCGTGAGGTCAACACTTGCTCCTCGGACGTGACGGTGCGATTGCGCACGACCATTGAAAGGTTGCCAAGCAGCCCGTCGCGACCGATCACCGGAGCCACGATCCGGCTCCATGGCTCTGCCAGCGGATAGACTTCCGCCGGAGGTTCGGCGGGACTGCTTGCGGTCGTGGTCCTGAGCCATCCTGTGATCGATTCGCGTCCGTCGATCAGCAACGACTCGATGGTGCTTCGTTGCACGTGCTCATCGCTCGATGCAAACGCGATGATTCTGCCGTCCCGTCCCTCGAGCGCCACAGCGTATCCGCCGAGCTCCGCCAGCGCGCGCAGCATTGCCGGAAGGGTCTCCCCGGCGATCGCCAGCTCGAGCAGCCGCCGGCCGGCCTCCTGACCGCTTCGTTGAACTTCTCGCCGCCGTTCCGTGATCAAATGCGATGCTTCGCGCTCGAGCGAGCTGAGATCGGCCGACGCCGGCAGTTGCAGAAACGCGACGCTGGTCTCGTCGGCCGCGGATCGAGCGGCCGCGCTCACCCGCCCGACGAATGCGATCGCGGCGACTTTGAGCGCCGCCAATTCCCGCACCGCGGTTTCGAGCGTCATTCGCTCATCAACATTCGAGAGCGCGGTTCCGCTGACGAGCACGATCTCGCCACCCTTGAGATGGGCGAATGCCGGCGGGCTCGGCTTTGGACGTGTGGCCCAGGTCACCTCGCGACCGAGCGCCGCGGCCCCCGCGATCACCTGTGTCCCCTCGGGAAACGTCAACTCCATGATGTCCTGTACGGTGATCACGACGTGAAAGCTCCAGGCTCCAAGCCACAAGCCACAACCTTCGGTTCGTCGACGCGCAGTTGGTCTGGCGCACGATATTTGGGACATGAGAAAGAGTTGACGTTCCGTTCGTCCTCCAGCTTGTAGCTTGTGGCTTGCAGCTTGAAGCTAGGCGTCAACATACCGTCCGTATTCCCAAGGGCTAACGTGCGATCGATAGGCTTCCCACTCTTCGCTCTTAACCGTCAGCAGCTGATCGACGATGTACGCGCCAACCGATTCCTGAACGACGTCGTCTTCCGCGAACGCCGTCAATGCGTCCCCAAGAGTTCCCGGGAGACGGGTGACGCCCCTGCGCTCGAGCTCGGTGTCGTCGTACGTCATGAAACTCTCATCGAACGGATCGGGCGGATCGATCCGATTCCGAATTCCGTCCAGCCCGCACGAAAGCGCGACGGCGAAGGCGAGATAGGGGCTCGCCATAGCGTCGGGACAACGCAGCTCAATCTCCGCCGCCTCACCATCGGCCCAGGATGGAACGCGAATCAAGGACGCCAGGCTCACCCGCGCCCAGGTGGCATGCCTCGGCGCGCGGTGACCGGCATTTAGACGCTTATAGGAATTGACCGATGGACACACGACCGCGCACATGCCTCGCGCGTGAGCGAGCTGGCCGCCGATCATCCAGTACGCGGTCTGCGAAAGCTCGTCACGATCGTTTTTGAGCGCATCGGTCCCATCGAGGTGATGAAGCTGCTGGAAGACGTGCATCCCCGACCCGGGTGCTTCCGCCATCGGTTTCGGCATGAAGGTCGCCCGGAGTCCGCGCCGCTGGGCGACTGATCGAATGACCTGACGCACGGTGATGAGCTGATCGGCCATGCGCAAAGCCCCGGCGTCGGGGAGGTCGAGCTCTTCTTGTCCGGGACCGGTTTCGTGATGAGCGCCGCCGACGCCAATACCCATGACCTGAAGCGTCGTCAGGATTTCATCCCGTGTGCTGGAAATCACATCCTCGCCGACGCCGAAGTACCCTGCCGGGTCGACCTGTGGCGCGACATTCATCGGATCGCCGCGCAGGAGGTAAAACTCCATCTCGATCGCGATCTTGTAGTCGAAACCCTGTTCCCGCGCGGCCAGAACCCCGCGCTCGAGCATCGACCGGGGATCGCCGGCGAATGGCTGACCGTCACGGCGGTGAACCGAACAGCAGAGGCGAGCGCGACGGTCGCCATTCTCCGAGACTGGAAAGACAACGAGCGTGTTCGGATCAGGCCGGAGAAACAAATCCAGTTCGATTTTCCGAAGCCCGCCCGTCAGTGCGGAACCGTCAAACCGGTAGCCGGATCTGAGGGTCAGCGCCAGGAGCTCGGCCGGAATCGTCAGTGCCTTGGCGCCGCCAGCAATGTCGCTGAACTGAAGGTCCACGAGTCGAACGCCGGTTTCGGCAACTCGGGCCATCACCTCCTCGGCGCTTGTAATGCTCATTTCCACCGGATGTTGCCTCTCACTTGGGCTTTACGTCCAAACAATTCGAGTTCCAGTCAGATCATGTGATCGCTCGCTCGCCGTGTTCTTGCCAGAAACTGGACACTCAGCCAAATTTGCGATCAGACAGGGTCCATTTCTCGCTCGATAATTGTCTATTCATGCTACTGAACGGACAGATCGCCTGTTCGAGGCGCACAGAACGCCTGAAACATTCGGATTTGGCCAAGCATTGAGGCCATTGTACTCAGGATACAAGAGATTGATGAAAAGAATCGTGCTGCCTGTCCCTACGTGTTGACCTTAGCCCGGCATAGACTTCCGCTACCTCCACCAAGGCAATGTTAGCCGTGGGCGGGAGAGGTGACTCCGACGGCACTGATGCCGGGAATGTTTCCTCATCCCGGGGTCTCCCGGTTTCCAAATCGTGCATTGTCTCACGATTTGTACGCGGGATCCGAATTGATCAATTATGAACTGTCAGATGGAGCCAAATCGATTCACGCACGCGGGGATCGGACAGGACCCATCGGAGTTCCAAAGCGCAAAGGGAATCGTTATGGTCGACATCGATTACTCCGCTCGGCGGCAATATGCTCCGCTCTACCGAACCGGCTATGAGCGTGACGCCTGCGGCGTTGGCCTCGTGGTGAACATCCATGGCCTGGCGTCACGAGAAATTGTCGAGCGTGCACTCGGTGGCCTGGTCAACTTGACCCACCGAGGTGGAGTCGGCGCGGATGAGCGAACCGGCGATGGAGCCGGCGTCCTGACCCAGATCCCACACGGTGTGTTTGCGCCTGCGCTCGCAGACCTCGGCGCCGGCGATCTTGCCGCGGGGGACTATGGCGTCGCGATGTGCTTCCTCCCGCGCGACCTTGCACTTGCGGACAAGGTTCGTTCAATCGCGTGTGCGGCGTACGTCAAGAGCGGGCTCGATGCGATCGGATGGCGCGATGTGCCGGTCGATCCCACTGTATTGGGGCAAATCGCGGCCCTAACGCAACCGGAGATCGGGCAACTGTTCGTCCGGCGACCAGGCGCCCTCGACAACGAAGCGTTCGAACGGGCGCTGTTGCTTGCGCGTAAAGCTGCAGAGCGTGCTGTGGCTGCTTCCGGGATCGCGGATTTCTTCATCGTCTCGAGCTCCGCGCGGACGATCATCTACAAGGCCTTCAGCCTGCCGGAAGATCTCGCCGCCTTTTACGCCGACTTGCGCGATCCTAACTACACCAGCGCCATCGCGCTCTTCCATCAGCGCTACAGCACCAACACCCTTCCAACCTGGGCAATGGCGCAACCATTCCGCTTCATCGCCCATAATGGTGAGATCAATACGGTCCAGGGCAATCGCAACTGGATGGTCGCGCGCACGCCGACCCTAGCAATCGGCGAGATCACCGCCGAGGCGCTGGCGCCGGTCGTCAGCCTGACCGGCAGTGATTCCCTGAGCCTCGACAACACGCTCGAGCTGCTCTACCACGGGGGACGATCACTCCCGCACGCGCTGATGATGCTCGTGCCGGAACCCTGGGAGCAGCTCCCGGAGATGAAACCCGATCTCCGCGCGTTCTACGATTTCCATGCCGGATTGGTCGAGCAGTGGGACGGACCGGCGGCGTTGGCCTTCTCCGATGGTGTGCTCGCGGGGGCCACGCTCGATCGCAACGGTTTGCGACCACTTCGCTACGCGATCACCGGCGACGGACTTTTCGTGGCCGGCTCTGAGGCCGGTACAGTCGAGATCGATCAGTCGCGGATCGTCGAAAAGGGCAAGCTCGGACCCGGCCAGATGATCGTGGTCGATACCAGCCGCGGTGTCGTGCTGCACAATCGCGAGCTCAAGCACGAAGTTGCAGGAGGATCGCCCTACGAAGAGTGGGTCGCGGCCGGGCGCGTCCGGCTCAACGCCGACAATCCGATTGCCGCATCCACTCCTGTTGAGAATCTGATCTCCGTTCAGCGCGCCTTCGGTTATCACAGCGAAGACGCGCGCTTGATCGTGCTGCCGATGGCCGGCGAAGGCAAAGAACCGACCTGGTCGATGGGTGATGACGCGCCACTCGCGGTGCTCTCAGAGAAAGTGCGGCCCCTCTCAGCATTCTTCCGGCAACGATTCGCCCAGGTCACCAACCCGCCGATCGACTCGCTGCGCGAACGGCGCGTGATGGCGCTCGACTCGTATGTTGGCCCGCGCGCGAATTTGCTCGTTGAAGATGCCGCCGCCGCGGAGTTGATCCATCTCAAGAGCGTGATTGTCACCGAAGCCCAACTCATCGAGATCGCAAATCTCGATTCCGGTCGATTGCATGCATCTCGACTATCGACCCTTTTCGCCACGTCCGACGATCCGCTAGCGCTTTCGAATGCGCTGGATTCGTTGTTGACCGCGGCTGAAGCCGCCGTGCGCGCCGGCACGACCGTGCTGGTATTGAGCGATCGCGGAGTCGACGGAGCTAATGTCCCAATGCCGATGCTTCTGGCAGTCGCCGCAATCCACAACGATCTGATTCGCAAAGGATTGCGGATGAGCGTCGATCTCGTCTGCGAAACGGGCGAGGTCTGGGATGTTCATCACCTGGCGACACTGATCGGCTACGGCGCGTCGGCCGTGCATCCTTATCTGGCGCTGGTGACGGTTGCGGCGCTCGTCGGATCGCGTGGCCTCGATGAGAAGTCGGTCGAGGATCTGCAGGGCAACTACATCAATGCCCTAGAGAACGGCTTCCTCAAGATCGCGTCAAAGATGGGCATTTCGACCGCGATGGGTTATCGCGGCGCTCAAATCTTTGAGGCCATCGGGATCGACCAGGCATTGATCGACCGCTGTTTCTGCGGTACTCCGTCGCGACTGGGTGGCGTCACACTGACCGAGATCGGTGAGGATGTTGTTCGACGCCATCGCGAAGCATTCAGCGAACCAGTGGCCAAGCTGCCGGACCCTGGTTTTGCCAGATTCCGCAAGGACGGCGAAGCGCACGCCTTCAATCCAACCGTTGCGAAAGCTCTTCAAGCCGCCGCCACGAACAACAACATGGCCGACTTCCAGGCCTATCGCGATCTAATCAAGGAACATCCTCTGACTGCCGTTCGCGACCTGATCGCGATCAAACCGGCTGGACCTGCAATTCCGCTGGATGACGTGGAACCGGCGGACGAGATCGTCAGACGCTTCATCGTCACCGCGATGTCACTTGGCGCGCTCAGTCCCGAGGCTTATCAGGCGCTCGCGATCGGCATGAATCGAATTGGCGGCCGCAGCAACTCTGGCGAGGGAGGCGAAGACCCGGCCTGGTACAACGAGGACGGTCCCGATATCGGCCACAGCAAGATCAAGCAGGTCGCCTCCGGCCGCTTCGGTGTCACCGCGCGCTACCTGGCGATGGCGAGTGAGCTCGAAATCAAAATGGCCCAGGGCTCGAAACCCGGTGAGGGGGGTCAGTTGCCGGGTCACAAAGTAACCGGCTTTATCGCCCGCATCCGCCACGCGGTTCAGGGCCTGCCGCTCATCTCGCCGCCGCCGCACCACGATATCTACAGCATCGAGGATTTGGCGCAGCTTATATACGATCTTCGCCAGGTTAATCCACGCGCCAAGATCGGCGTGAAGCTCGTATCAGAGGCAGGCGTGGGCACGATCGCGGCCGGTGTCGCCAAAGCCCGCGCCGACTACATCTTGATCTCCGGACACGCGGGTGGCACTGGTGCATCGCCGCTGACCTCGATCAAGCACGCCGGTTGCCCGTGGGAGCTCGGACTCGCCGAGACGCAACAAACGCTGGTCATGAACGGCTTACGATCAAGAGTCCACCTCCGCACCGACGGCGGCCTGAAAACACCCGAAGATGTGGTCATGGCGGCGATGTTCGGCGCCGAAGAATTCGGTTTCGGCACCTCGGCGCTGGTCGCGATCGGATGCGACATGGCGCGCCAATGCCACCTCAACACCTGCCCGACCGGAATCGCCACCCAGAAGGAAGAGCTGCGCAAGAAGTTCGCCGGCACGCCCGGCATGGTCGTCCATTACTTCACACTTTTGGCGGAAGGCGTCCGTGAGGTATTGGCGTCCATCGGAACGCGCAGCATCGATGAAGTGATCGGCCGCTCCGATCTGCTAGCGCAAAAAGTAACCGTCGGCCGCTCAGCGCTGCTCGACCTCTCGGCGCTCTTTGCCACTCCGGCAGCGGCATCCGAGCGCAAGAAGACGATGTCGATCTCGGACAAAACCGAAACGCTCGATCAGAAGATTCTCAAGATTGCAGGTCCGGCAATCGCGGAAGGCCGCTCGGTGAACGTTGCAGAGCAGATCGCGACACCGAACCGGACGGTCGGCGCGACCATCGCCGGCGAGATCGCACTGCTCCACGGTATCAACAAACTGCCGGCCGGCACGATCACCGCGCAATTCGTCGGCAGCGCCGGTCAGAGCTTTGGCGCCTTCGCTGTTGGCGGAATGCGCTTGATTCTCGAAGGCGAAGCCAACGACTACGTTGGCAAGGGAATGTCCGGCGGTGAGATCGCGGTCATGCCGTCTCGCATCGCGAAGTTCACAACGCCACAGGTGATTGCCGGTAACACCCTTCTCTACGGCGCCACCGGCGGTTCACTTTTCCTTGCCGGCAAAGCGGGCGAGCGTTTCGCGGTCCGCAATAGCGGCGCCCAGGCGGTCGTCGAAGGCGTCGGCGACCACGGCTGCGAGTACATGACCGGCGGCGCCGTCGTCGTGCTCGGGGCAACCGGACGCAACTTCGGCGCGGGCATGACAAATGGCAACGCCTACGTGCTCGATGTCGATGGCGAGATCGAAGAGAAGATCAACGCGGAATCGGTGTTGATCCAACAAGGACTCGAAGATCAAGATGCGCAGATCGTGCGTGAGCTTGTCGAGCGCCACGTCAAACTGACGCACAGTGCGTACGCCAAGGGCCTACTCGAGAACTGGGACGACACCTTGAGCCGCTTCTGGAAGGTCATCCCGAGCGCGACACTGACGCTCGTCCAGGCGCCCGCCGAAGAAGTCCAAACCAAAGGCGTCGCCGACTGATTTATGGGGCAAGAACGAACCAAGGGCGGCCAGTTCTGGCCGCCCTTTTTGCTGTTCGATGCCGCGAATTTAGACGAGGTGCACCCAGTTCAGCTTTTCGCCGACAGCCTGGACCAGCATCGCATCGCTCGTGTAAAACCGGCAGTCCAACGATTCGGCAAGCGCCAGATAGTGGGAGTCGTACGCAGCTGGGAGATTGAATTCGCGGCTCAGCAGCGCTGCGCGGAAATGAAGTTCCAAATCGTCACGGAATTCAATACCGAGTGAGAACGCTCGATCGAGGAGCCGAATCAACTCCGAATTCGGTGCATCCGCGATACGGGCCGTCCGATAAAGGACGCTGGTTACTTCGTAGCTCAGCAACCGAGGCGCGACCACCGTAACGCTCGCGTCCGCAAGTCTTGACCACAGCTTCTGTGCCGGATCTTCGTCGGAACCTGAGACAATCCGAATAATGATACTTGCGTCACAGCACGCGAATTGACCTGGCCCCGGCTCGATACTCATTCTCTGCCGTAGTCGATCAGCTCTCGAATCTCGGGAAGCGGAGCTCCCTTCAGCCACCGTTGCATGATTTGGCGCGCTTCCTCGACGATCTCTTGCCAATTGTCTGGAATCGAGCCGGCACGCAGTTCATCAAGATTTGCTTGGATCACGCCAATCGCGAGCGGCTCCTGCTCGGCCTCGACCAGCACAGGCTCCGACTCGTCGGTCAGATCCTCCATCAATGCCCCAAACCGAGTCCTCGACTCGGTTGCGCTGAGCCCCTTCATCATTACGTTACCCTTCGACTTCGGCGTCTGACCTTCATTCCTTCGATCGGGAGAGGTTTTGCGGTGACGGGATCCCATCCGGCGCCACCGAAGTATTTGTGCAGCTTTTCAGGGAGCTTTACTTTCGCCGCAGATCGTCCATACCGGCGCTCATACAGGAACACATACTCCGCCGGGTGCAGAAATGTGATGACGTGCTTGCCGCGCTTCGTCACTTCGACCCGCTCGCCGGTTTGCACCGTATCCAGCAACTCGCCGAAGTGAACGCGAGCTTCGGTCGCGGTCATTCTGCGAACCATAGAAGTTCTCCGATCCATCGATCAATCGATCGATGGATTGGAGTTTGACTTGTCAAGCCAGTGAAGTCAACGAGACGCGGGTGCTACAGGACGCAACCTGATAGCTTGTCCCACCGCGCCTTCCAGAATGCCCGCCAGGTTGTGACATCATCCTCTGCCGGCAGCTTTGCATGCTCGATCGCGATGCTCGTCTTCTCTGGGGACTTGACGGTGAAGCGAACTTCGACCCGTGACTTGTCTTCTACGATCTCGCATCGCCAGACCTTGTTCTCGCTGAACGTCCGAACGTTGATCAACTCCGGTTCGAGCCATTCGGCGCGTTCCGCGTCATCCGCGAAGGCCCGGTACAGCCGTTCGACTGGTACTCCAAACGTACGGCTCGAGCTCACCGAGTAACCATCGAGATGCTCGTGCACCTTGCGCATTCCGCGGGCCCGTTCATAGCCGATCGTCACATTCTGGGCCTACCAGCCTGTTGCCTCGACCTCAATGGCGACGTACCTCGCGATCTCGGCATGGGTCGCCTTCGTTGCACCCCAAGCGTCGAGAATGACGAACCATTCATCCCAGACCTTGCCGGTCGATCTCAGAATGGCGTCATCGCTCACGCCGGGATCGGTGACGCGAGGTGAAAGGATCGTTCAATGTCCTCGGAAGCGTGTGTTGCAGCAGCCACCGGTTCGGCTTCGCTGACTGGCTCCGCCTTGTGCTCTTCGAGGAGAAAGTGACGAGCGGCCGTGCACGACTCGCAGGTTTTGTCATGCGGGAGCGAACGTCCCGTTTGAGGGCTTTGTCCTTTGCCATGGTCGATTTCTCGCCGGTCAGCGATCTCGGGACTCACGCTCCCGGGAGCACCAACCCGGGCAAAGAACGACCTGACATCTCCCGCGGCGTGGCCCCTTTGCCTACACAAGCCGCCCGCGTGAGCACCGGAACCAAGGTTTGGCGCGGGATGCGCCACATTGATCCGACAAGTCGCCCGGTGCGAGGTCAACAGCTTTCGCAAATCTGAAGGCGAGGCGATGATGCAGCACGTGTGGGATCTCTTGTATCCAAGCGCTGGAGCTCAAGAACTCCCGTTTGCTCGCGGCCGGTTGGACGTGACTGAAGTGCTCTGGATGCATGCCGCGCCGGAACCAGTAACCGTCCATGTCCGAACCGATGACGACCAGCTCGTTGCCCTCGGCGCCGATCTCAAACGAACCGGCGAATACCCAATGGCAAAACTGGTCACCAGCAGAGGCACGATCACGCGAACGGATGGTTGGCCGCGAGAGCAGGATCTTGGATCGCCCGTGATCCTTCCCGGCGGCGAAGTCGGCATTCTTCGCGCCTGGTGGAGCTCCCACGGACGGCTCCGAATGGCGCTGGCAGCCCGCGTTCTACAATCACAGATGAGCCGGCAGAACATCTGGTCTGAGAGCCGTCCTTGCGGTGCTAGGGCGTTGGCGTGCTCGGCAGACCGATCGATCCGAACGCGCTGATCAGCCATCGATCGCCGATCTCCTCGAGAATCGCAAAGGCCAGTCCGCTGGCCAACGATGACTTCCCAACCGAGATGACCAAGATCCGACCATCGTCCAGCTTGCGAACCTCGAGAATCTCCTCAAGGCTTGCGAGTTGATCGCCGGCAAGC
This sequence comes from uncultured Sphaerobacteraceae bacterium, assembly GCA_964371945.1. Lineage (GTDB taxonomy): Bacteria > Chloroflexota > Chloroflexia > Thermomicrobiales > UBA6265 > CAYJPA01. The sequence continues at coordinate 43,278 of CAYJPA010000041.1, forward strand.
GGAGTTGGCGGCGTCTTGAGAGCTGGCCCCAGTCGACCGATCATGTCAGTCATATCGGTCTCGGTCATCGCCGTCGGCACAAATCCCGAGCCCCACATCAATTGCGCCAGCGCGTTGTCTGAGAACAGGGCGAGAATCGATCCGATTTTTCCGCCATTCAGACAGGCGATAAGCTCCCGAACAGTGTCCAAAGCTTCCGCGGCGTCTTCGATCGTCACGGGCTCGCCGTCAGGCAATTCATCAATCGACTCGATCTGACTCGAAACAATGGTCTCTGGTTCGTGTGCTGTTGCGGTTGCGAGCGAATGGACGAATGCTTCCGCGGCCACGGACTCGGTGGTACAAAGCTCGGCATCGGGGACGCCAATCCATTCGGACCAATCGTCGCCGGCAGCGGCAGGCGCGACGTATCCAACGGTCAACATGAAAACAATCAGACAGAACAAAGATCGACGTATTCGTGCTGCCACAGCGCGAGTCCTCCAGGTTGAATGGCTCATGAGTTCGAGTTGAGTTGAACTGGTCTTTCATCAGTTACCATAGGGTAGCGTGAACGAAAGCCAAGCATTGCCCGTTGAACGACCGAGATTGCCCGAGGAGCCACATGAGCGTCGCCAGCACAAGGGCAAGATGCCCTGTTACCGGAGCTCATGGTGTTTCCCCCGCAAAGCCCAGGGGGCATCTCCTTCGGGGTCACTTCGCGGAATTCGTGCGGGACCGGCATGCGTTCATGCTCAGCGCGCACGAGCGCTCCGCGAAATACGGGGACGAGGTTCGGCTCCGGATCGGTCTCAAGCCGCTCCTCCTCTTCAACGGCGACGAGCACATCAAAACCGTATTGGTCGATCGAAGCGACTCGCTATTGCGGCTCTTGCCGCACAAGTCGGCGCGCGACTTCGTCGGCAACGGAATCTTCGTCAGCAGCGGCGAGACCTGGAAGCATCAGCGAGCACGGCTCCAACCACTCTTTTCACAATCGAATGTGGATCTCAATGCTCCAACAATCGTCGAGTGCACCGCGAGGATGGTGGAGAACTGGCGGCCTGGCGACATTCGCGACATCCACCGCGAGATGGTCGCGCTGGCGCTGACGATCGCCGGCCGCATCTTCTGCTCCTCGGATATTCACCACTACGCCGGCTCGATGCACGCGTCACTCCACTCGGGCGCGGATTCTTTCATCGAATTGCTCAACCGAACGGTGCTGCCCTCCTGGACACCGACACCAGGAAATCTACGATCTCGAAAAGCAATGCGCGATGCCGATGGACTCTTCTATTCGATGATCGAGCATCGACGTTGTCGGGGCGGCCCCGATGACGATGCCCTCGGCGTGCTGATGAACGGGAGAGACGAACACGGAAGGCCACTCACTGACCGCGCGGTTCGGGACGATCTGCTTTCGCTCTTGCTCGGTGGTCATGAAACGACCGCGCTTGCGATCTCCTGGGTGTGGCACATGCTGGCGGCCCATCAGGATTTGCAGGAAGAAGCCGCGGCCGAGGCAGCGTTGATTCTCGGCGGCGCATTGCCTGTCGCCGCGGATCGCAAGCGGTTGCGGGCGATTCGCCGGATTCTCCAGGAATCGCTCCGGATGTATCCGCCGTTCTGGGGTTTGTGGCGGGAGGCCGTCTTCGACAGTGAGGTCGGTGGCGTGCAATTCAAAACGGGCGATTACGTCATGGTCAGCCAGTGGCTGGCGCAACGAGACGTCCGCTATTTCGATCGGCCGGAAACGTTCTGTCCGGCACGTTGGGGACCCGACGGCGATGGGGCGCCGAGCACCGGAGCTTACTTTCCATTCGGATTAGGCCCGAGGTCGTGCATCGCCTCGAAATTCGCAATGACCGAGATGACTTTGATTGTCGCGATCGTTTTGCAGCGGTTCCGCCTGCGTCAGGCGCCTGGACAAGACGTTCGGATGCACCCATCGTTTACCCTTCGGCCCAAGAACGGCATTCCGCTGCTCATCGAGCAGCGATGAACCGAAACCGCGACGGAAAAGACCCAATGGCGACGACCACCAGCGCCAATAGCGATGAATCCGGCAGCCGCTTCGTGGCTTTCCTTCGCGGAATCAACGCCGGCGGGCATCACAAGATCAAAATGACCGATCTGGCGCGCATGTTTGAATCGATGGGACATCGGGACGTCCGAACCATCATCGCCAGCGGCAATGTGCTCTTCGTCACCGGCGAATCTGATGAAGCGAAACTCGTCGATTCCATCGAACGCGCGCTCGCGTCAGAGCTTGGCTATGAAATCCGTGTCATGCTGCGCTCAATGGAATGGCTGCAAGAGCTCGTCAGACTGAAGCCATTCGCGGGCTACGAGGAGATCGAGGGTCACCGGTACGTCAGCTTCTATCCCCAGAGGATCGAAACCAATCTCTCGCTGCCACTTCACAGACCCGATGAGTACTACTCGCTGCTTTCAATTCGGGATGGGGATCTCTTCCTGATCTCCAGCCCGATGCCCGATGGTCGCCACGGCGACTACGGAAAGCTCGCGGCCAAGGAATTCGGAAAAATCACGACAGTTCGCAATTGGAATACGGTCGTCAAAATCGCCGCGATGTAGCGGTTGACCTAGCCAGCCGGCTGCTCCCTCGCCGTGAAGAACAGGAACGGGTTGAAGTTGGTTTTGCGGTCATAGGTATCGATGCCTTCAACACGTTTGAGGTGGGTCACGACCCAGTAGGTGATTGGGGTGAAGAGCACTTCGACGCCAACTTTGAAGACGTAATTGGACTCGAATACATCCCAGAGTGTCGCGGATGAAAAAACGCCTCCAAACGCGATCAGCAGGAACACCGCGGTATCTACGCCCTGGCCGAAGATGGTCGAACTGATCGTCCGCAACCACAAAAACCGGCCTTGGGTTCGCACCTTCAACCTCGCAAGGATGTAGCTGTTGACGAATTCGCCCGCGAAGTAAGCGGCCATACTGCCGGCCACGATTCTTGGTGTCTGGCCGAGGATCGCCGAAAAACTCTCCGACATTTCATAGTCCGGTGCCGCCGGCAACGCATCGATCAATGCGAAGACTCCGGCCGCGATCGCGATCCAAAGAAAACCATTCCATATCACCCGCCGCGCGCGGGAGTAGCCATAAACCTCAGTCAGGAGATCGCCAAAGATGTAGGCGAGCGGAAAGAGAATGGTGCCGCCATCGAAGGTGAACCACCCCATGTCGACGATTTTGGTCGACGCGATGTTTGAAATGAGCAAGACGGCGACAAAAGCCGCGGTGATGAGGTCGAGATACCGAAAACCATTCCGCCCGCTGGCCTGCTGAGCTGCCACGAGAAAAAGGGCCTTTCAATCAATAAGCCTGGTACAGCGAAAGAACGTCTACTCGGGCTTCCAGAGATCGGCGATGATCGCTTCTGTCGTCATCACCGTCGCGAACTCGCCGTGCATACTCGCAAGCGAAACCGAGTGGATCTGCTCCGCGGGATAGTTAACCCCGTCAGGACCCATCCGATCGAAGGCCGCGCAGGCATCGCTGGCAAGATAGGTATCGAATCCGAGGTTCCCTGCCATCCGGGTGGTCGTTTCGACGCAATGATTTGTAGTCAACCCGCAGACCACAACGGTAAGCAGTCCGCGTTGCCGCAGCCGCGCCTCGAGCTCCGTCCCAATGAACGCACTGTTCAACCGTTTTGTGATCACCGGCTCGTGCCAGAGCGGCGCCGCGATCTCTTTGATCTCGACGCCGGGAAGACCGGGTTGTAACGGCGAGCTCTCATTGACCGACAAATGTTGGATGTGGAAAACGGGGCGATCGCTCTCGCGCCAGGCGGCGATCAACCGGGCCACGTTTTGCTCAGCATTCGGGTTGTTTCTGGTCCCCCAGATCGGCGAGTCGAACCCAACTTGAACATCGATCACGATCAAAGCAGTAGCACGCGGCAGCGGCATGTTTGTCGGCCCTCTTCAGGCAAAACGTCGAGCATCGGAGGAATCTGATCACTCCACGGGGAATGATAGCTGCGCGGGTTTATCTCGATCAGATTTCTTTGATCGACGCGATTTTGACTGCGAGGATCTGATTGGGTGTGGCGCGTTGTTGATGGCGGTTTCGGATCCGCTCGGTGGCCGGCGGGCGTCCTGCATGCGCTGATGCGCTTCGCGTGTCGCGGTCAAGTGGTCAACGATTGGGTGTGGATAGTCCCTTCCGATCAGACAACCTGAGGCACGTTGCATCTCTTCAGGCATCAACCAAGGGGAGTGAATGAACGTCACCGGCACGCCGGCAAGCTCGGGGACCCACTCTTTGATGTAGGCGCCGGTCGGGTCCTGTTCCTGCGCTTGCTTCGTCGGGTTATAGACGCGAATTGCGGACGATTCCGAGGTCCCGGATAGAATCTGCATTTGGAGCCAGTGGATCCCTGGTTCGTAATCCAGGAATGCGCGCGCCAGATGAAGACCGGTCTCCCGCCACGGGAGCCAGAGATCGAACGATGCGAACGAAACGAGCATCGATCGCATCCTGAAATTTATCCAGCCACTCTTGAGCATAGCGCGCATGCTGGCATCGATCAGCGGATAGCCGGTCAGTCCGGAAGACCAGGCGGTAAAGCGCTCATTATCAACATGCCGACGGTCGAGCGCGTCGAAGGTGCTGTCCAGATTCGACACTTCCATTTCCGGTGTCTCTTCGAATTCCTGAACCGAATTGCTCCTCCAGCGCAGCCGCGATTCGAAGATCGCCAGTGCTCGCGGCCAATCACCGCGGTCATCGACCGGTAGTGCTCTCACCTGGTGGTTGCGATCACGGGTCTCGTGTACTGCCTGCCGGATCGAGAGGTTTCCCCAGCTCAGATACGGGCTAATTCGAGAGCTCGGCTCCCATAAGGTCGATTCGTCTGATGCTTCTTGTCCATACGATTCGCCGCGAAGTGATAGAAAAGTTGCCAAAGTTTGGTGTCCGAGCGTTTCGCCTCCGTGCTGTGCACCGGTTCGCTTATCGCCGGCCAGTCCGAGGTCGGTGTGGTCCGGAATTGGACCGGGGTCGACTCCGGTGGCTGGGCGCAAGCGAAGAGGCTGGGCAACGAGCGGTTGGCGTATGAACGCTTCCCATGGATGCTCGCTTTCGTTCTGACTCGTGTTGTTGCGTGCAACGCCATTGCACGGTAGCTCAGTGAATCGAACGCCTCGTTCCTTCGCCCATTTCCGAACGGCGCTATCTCGGTCTCGAGAAATGGCGTTGCCGCTTTCCTCGTGCGCCCAAATGCGTCCAATCGGTGCCTGGGCATGGATCGCCTCCAAAATCGCAACTGAATCGCCGGTCCGAACCACCAAAGGCTGACCGACCGTGAAGAGTCGACGTCTCAGTTCGATCAAGCTCGCCCGTATGAAAGTCCAATGACTTGAGTCAAAATCGGGTGCATGGATGATCGCCGGATCGACGACATAGAGCGGAAGCACCGGCCCCCGCTTCGCGGCCCGCGCCAGCGGTTCGTGGTCCCCAATTCGAAGATCGCGCTTGAACCACACAACCTGGAGCGTGGATTTCACACCGCGCCTCCTCCGCGTTCAGCAGAATTGAGGGGACCTGGTTCGGCTTTCGACCTCAGGCGACGCTAAATCAGCCGCGTCAACTCGGCGACTCATTGCACAAATAGCGTCAACAAGCATTGAAGTCAATCGGTTGAGCTCAAAACAATGAGGTGATCTGGCAGCTCGTCAAGCGTCATACTCATCACGTTGAGGTTCGACTCGACAGAATAGGAGAACGACTGATGGAATCGGACAATACGCGGACAACTGGTACCGACGGCGCTGTCATCAAGAAGTTCACCGTCGGGGATGTCACCAAAGTGGATTTGGTTGGCCCCGGCAGTGCGACGATTGTCCGAGGGGCGTCGGGACTCCTGACGGTCACCGCGGTCGCGGCCGACTTCGAGCATCTCGAAACGAAGGCGACCGACGACTCGGTTAAGGTCGAGTATCACGGCGGGTTGCTGCGGAATCGGGGACCAGAAGGTCAGCTACGTTATGAACTGACGGTTCCAATCCTCGAAGAGCTAAAAGCCTCGAATGGCCTCGCGGTCGAGGCGGTCGACATCGACAGTAAGAGTCTGAAAATCGAACTGAAGGGTGGATCAACGCTATCCCTCTCTGGTCTGCGTGTTGCCGAATTCGAGGCAAAGGTCGCGGACGAGGGCCGCCTGACGGTCTCCGGTTGGGTAGCTCAGCAAAAAGCCAAACTGTCGGGCAAATCGGTCTATCAGGCGCAAGGGCTCGAAAGCGAAGAAGTCGAAATCGATGCCAGCGAGGGCTCCGAGGCGACGATCAAGGTCGGCAAACGGCTCAAGGTCAAAGCGACCGGCGGCTCGACCGTCGCCTACACCGGGGACGGCGTGGACCTCTCAATCCAAACCAGCGACGGCTCAATCTTCCGCCATTTGACGCACTAG
>CAYJPA010000042.1:0-49527 GCA_964371945.1 uncultured Sphaerobacteraceae bacterium
TCCCCGTCCAGACTCGTGTGACCCGAGGGTACCAGTCATTTGGAGTTCATTATCACCGGAGGTAGATCCTTGACGTCAATCGACAGGTTGCACCAACTTCTGGCCGTCCATCGTACGCTTATGGCGACATGAACACGAACGAGCAATTTATCCATCCACCTCATCCCCACGGTCGCCGCATGGTTCGCGCGTTGCGTATCGCGTTTCTCGGCTTGCTCGTCATAGTGATGTTGTTTTCGGGTGTTGTCGTGGCCGCGTGGTTCGGGGCCAAGCAATTGTCGGCGTTCGAGGAAGTCGATTCGGACGTCTTCTTCGACGCGGTCATCCAGGTCGGTTATTCGTCGGTCGGCGAATCGCCGCACATAAACTCGCATGCGCCAACCGGACCGGTTCCGATATGCGGGGACGTAGCTGTTCAATACATCAAACCGCTACGGCGAGCGTTTGGGTTGATGCGCGGCACGGCCGAAGGCAAACGGCTGTTCGAAATGCTGGTGGACAGCGATGTCTGCGTCACTGTTGACGATCTGACCTACAACGCCGCCTATGCCTTTTCGCGCGAAACCAAGCCCAATGACTGGTCAATGAGCCGGATCGTGATCGATCGGTCTCTGGTCCGAAGCAGCATGTCGGATACGCTCGCCGCGATCCTGGTACACGAAGCCACGCACATTGACCGGGCTGTTTCCGGTCAGGCTTGTTTTGTCGATGATCGATGCGACCGTCTTCCAAACGGTGTCGAGATCGACGAAGAGATCGCCGCCCATACCGCGGAAGCGGAGTGGTGGATCGCCGCGTTCGGGAGCGACGGCAAGCGGTTCGCGTTCCGCACCGATTACGGAGAGAACCGGCTCGCAAAAGCCTATCTCGAAGGCGAAGTCGCGTTCCACGACTATGTAACCTCGTATCGAAGCAGTCCACGCGAGGGTGAAGGCATTTGAGTTATTGGTTATGTCCCGGGTAGTCGCAGGGTGGTTGGTATAGAGAGCAAGAGGTGACGTTCATGATGCATGATTGGGTTGCGGAACGTAAGGGGCGGATTGGATTCGGGTTGCAGGTCTTTGCCTTGCCAGACGACCCCGAACCGACAAAGCACACGCTGCGGGCCGGCTTGCTGGCGGAAGAGTTGGGAATCGATGCCTTCTTCATCGGCGATCACCCGGGATACGCGACCGAGCCCTGGGTGCATCTGGCCGCGATTGCTGCCCAAACCACGAGAATCGGACTCGGGTCGATCGTCAATTGCATTTACCATCGCCAGCCCGCTCTGCTCGCCCGGTTGGCGGGCGATCTCGATCAGATTAGCAATGGCCGGGCGATTCTCGGCGTCGGGATCGGTTGGAACGAGCCCGAGTTCAAGCAGCTCGGCATTCGATTTCCTTCGGTTAAGGAGCGCCAAGAGGCGCTCGACGAAGCACTCCAGATCATCACCGGCATGTTCGGCCCAACGCCGGTGACTTTCCAGGGGAAGCACTGGACTGTCGAAGACGGGCACTATCAGATTCCGACGGTGCAGCGACCCCAGCCGCCGATCGTGATCGCGGGATCGGGCGAAAAAGTAACCCTCCGCCAGGTCGCGCAATACGCCGACGCCTGCAACTTCGGCGCTGGATCGAATGTCGGCAACGTCCGCGGTTTTGACGATGTCCAACTCAAATTCGACGTGCTGCAACGGCATTGCGACGAGCTCGGCAGAGATTACAACGGCATTCTCCGCACGCACTTCACGTCGTGGGCGATGGTGGCCTCAACCGAGGCCGGCGCGATCGCCAAACGCGACGGGTATTACCCAAACGGCATGACCGAGGAGCAAACGGCCACGAGGATCATCGGTACGCCGGAACAGGTGATTCCCTACTACCAGTCACTGGCTGACGCGGGGATGGAGTATTTCGTCGTTCAGGTGCTCGATGCGGCCGACGAAGAGACGTTCCGCCTGCTCGCGAAAGAAGTCATGCCGAACATCCGGCCGTTGGCAGGAACCGGTTGATTGCGTGTGGAGGTGGCGGCAAATGAGGCGCCTCGACTTATCGGAAGAGGCGCCACGTGCGTTTGTTTTGGCCGGCTCGTTCCCAGTCGTAGTCCTCGGCGAAGGTCAAGAGCGACAGGTTCCAGAGGAGCGCTTTCTTGCCCATGGAACGCGAAAGCTCGGTGACATCATCCGCTTCGAGCTCCTCGAGCGTGAAATAGCGGGCATCTTCGTTCTCGTAACCGTCCGAATGCGGTGAACCATCGATTGGCTCCAACAAGAACATGATGTAGGTGTCGTTATCGAGATCGTCGTGCCGCGAGCGAATGCCGCAGATGCCGATCACGCGAGCGCTGACACCGGTCTCCTCGAGCACTTCACGCACAACCGCGGAATCCAGCGTCTCGCCAGGCTCTACGATTCCACCAGGCAGCATCCACCTGCCCCTGGTCGGTCCGTATGCCATTTTGACGAGGAGGACACCGGCCGCGCCGACGACCAATCCGCCGACTGACGTCACATTCCTGGAACCGGACTGCCGATCATCCCGTTCGCCTCGCCCCACTCCGCTTTGATCACTCGTCACAAGCTTCCCCTTGAAATCGAGCACCTTCCAACAACTTTCTCCATGTTTGGACCAATCATGTCCCAGTGGTCTGGTCCACCAGGAACAGGGAAAAGCTCACCAAAGACTCGCCGCCTACTGGTGGCTGCCTCTTCAGAGTATGGCACGATAGTGAAACAGGGCAGAACACACGGTAAGCGATATGGGGCGAGCGAGAATTCTCGCTCACCCCTCCGAAATCAGTTCAAACGAGCTGAATTGGATGAAACTACTCCGCGATCATTGCAAACGCGACAGCGACGGCAGAAACTTTCAGAATCAAATCGATTCGGACTCGGTTCATGTATTGATCCTCCAAGTTTGGCGTTTCGTGCCGCGTCTCTTATTCGCGGTTTCCGTGAGCCAGTTTCGCCCAATGCACAAAGCCAAATGAGCAGTTACGGTTCGAAGTCAGCTCCTCCTTTCGCTCTGCAGCTACCGCGGATCGCCTCGTTCTGGTTTGTCGTCAGATTAGGTTCCGCCTCGAACGGCCGGAGAACCTACGCCGTGAGCACAGGTCAGGCCGTTGCCGTCTCTCGTTCAATGAACGGAACAGCGGGAACAATTCGGTTCCCGCTGCTCTCAATCGCTTGGTTCAGTAGTTCGTTGGTGATTAGGCCCCGGCGCCGGTGCTGATTCCAGCAAGAAGCGTTTCGAAGACTGGAAGCGCATCGGGGTACACGGATGGAACGGTCAAGAACATCACGCCAAGAGTAGCCGCTCCGCCATCAATCGAACGGCACTCGATATAGGTGACCGCATCAATGGGACCGTTCTGGCCGTCGAATGTGTAGGTGAAGAGCTCTCCATCGGCGGATCTGCTGGTCCGCGGCCGCTCCACTGAGTTCGGCGCTACCGCGAAATCCGTCACGCCTTCGCCCTGTTTGAGCTCGGCCAGCACCTGGAGGCATTGCGCACCGTCATAGGGCATGTCGAATGCGATCACCGAGCCGATTGCGAGCTCTGAGCTGAGATCCAGAAAGTCAGTGTTTACATCAGAAAGATCATCGACCGTCCAGAATGAGCCGTCGTAGGTCAGCTCGAAACCATGATTGGCGCCTGAGATCGTTGTGCCCTTGACCGCAACCGGTTCATCGTTTTCGGACTGGTCTTTCTTGCCCTTCTTGTCCTTCTTCGAGTCGTCGTCTTCAGTCTTGACGTCCTGAACGGCATCGACCGAGATTCCGTCGATCAGCTCTTCCCAGAGCGGAAGCTCGTCCTCGTAGAACTCCTTCGGGGTCGCGAGCAGGACAGTGACGACAAACTCATCTTCGCCGGCCCATCGGCATTCGAAGTACGCGACCATTTTGACCGGATCTTCGGTCACATCGGTGTAGGCGTAGAGCCCTCCGATCGCATCGCGATCGGTTGACGGAACCTCGTAGCTCTTCGCGGCCTTGCGCATCTTCGAGATCGTCTCGTAGGTTCCCACGCTTTCGGCAAAATCGGAGGCGCAGGTTTCGAGGTCTCCGTCGTAGGGATCGCCGGTAATCCAGCCGATGCTGACCTCGGTTTCGAGCTCGACTCCGATGCCGAGTCCCTCGTCGTCGTTGGTCTTGCGTACCGACCAGAGCTCCTGATCCCAGGAAGCGGAGAAGCCGGCTTCGACATTCGTGTAGACATTGCCATCGATGCCGGACTTGGATGAGCCCTTGCCGACTTTGCCGCTGTCGTCGTCCTTGGAGTCGGATGCCGCGCCGGCGTTGACTTCGGCTAGTAGGTCCTCCCAGGCGCCGATCGCATCGGCGAAATCCTGCTTGTAAGAGAGCAGGATGACTTGCAGAACCGCGGCGTCCACCGGGAGCTCGCGGCATTCGATGTACAGCGCGATCTCCGTGTCGTTCTCGAGATCGAGGTACTGATAGAGCTCACCGACCGCATCCTCAGACGTTGCCGGGCGCTCCATTTTCCTCGGCGCGGCGCCAAAATCGCTGACATGGTCCTGCGACTCCATTGAGGCGACAGAATCCTCCAGGCAGCCCTCTGCACCGAGCTCGTATTCGCCGAAGCCCTGAATCAACCCGTAGCTGAGGTCGGAATTGAGCTCGACGCCTTCCGCTTCCGTGAGCTCGTTTGCCTCCCAGACATCGTCATCCCAGGAAACCGTGAACACGAATGTGGGACTCGTGTACGAGCCGCCGCCGCGCTCTTGCACGGCCAAAGTGCTGATGGCGGTCGAGCCAAAGATCAATCCAACCAGCGCGGCAAATCCAAAAGCGCGCAACATCAGGAACACATTGAAAAGTTTCTTCACCAATATTTCCCTTCTCATTTCAGCGAGCCGCTAGCCCTCAACTAATCACAAATGGTTCCAACACCGATTACACATACGATCCCGCCAATATCAAACGCACAATCCGTTCATCGATCCTCAATTCCGCGCCCGCGGTTGCGCCTCCCTTCCGAACTGCCAACCGATCGAGACGCCATTCGTCACTGAAACCAGACTAGAACCTGGTCAGACCCCACGCTATCGGTCGTTCGCCGTAAATCCCTGCTTCCACCTCGAACAGCGACATACATCGAACGAAGTAGACGCACGGTCGAGTAATCTCAAAAGGGACCCGTGGGAAGTCATCGGTCATGTGGAGGTTTTTTCCGTCGGACACCCGGAACCGAACGTCGGGACACCGAAACAGTGCCGGTAGGCCAACTCATCTGCGGCCATTCAGTTGTCGCGAGGTTCCAACCTATTGCAAAATCACGATTCGGACTCGGCGGCACACGCCTCGAGCCAATTCTTCCTTTCCGAGATACCAGACTCAGTTTGCGCGCCGGCGGCCGGAAGCCACCGGCTCACCTCCATTGAAGGAACGGCATGAGCAGCGAGCAGTCGACTCTTCCAACTCACGGACACCGCTACATGACTGGCGCCGAAGTTCGGCGGGCCTTCGTGGAGTTCTTCGAGGAGCACGGACATCGAGAGATGCCGAGCTCCTCTCTCGTGCCGCACAACGATCCAACGGTGCTACTCACCACGGCCGGCATGCAGCAGATGACTCCGTTCTTTCTCGGTCTGGAAACCCCGCCCGCCGTGCGGCTTTGTTCAGTGCAAAAGTGTTTCCGCACGGTCGATATCGACGAGGTTGGCGACGAGAGCCACTGCACGTTCTTCTTCATGCTCGGCAATTTCTCGATCGGCGACTACTTCAAGAAGGAGTCGCTGGCCTGGTCGTGGGATTTCCTGACCCGCGTGATGGGGCTGCCTGCCGAACGGCTCTATCCAACCGTCCATCCCGACGACACCGACGCCTATGCGATCTGGCGTGACCAAATCGGAGTGCCGGTCGAGCGAATCGGCAAGCTCTCGGACAACTGGTGGGGCCCTGTCGGCAACTCCGGACCAAACGGGCCAGACTCCGAGATTTACTTCGATCTCGGCGAAGAGCATGGAGACACGGGAACCGGACCCGGCGACGGAACCCGGTATCTCGAAATCTGGAACAACGTCTTTATGGAGTTCTTTCAGTCGCCTGACGGATCCCGCAAACCGCTGCCGAAACAAAACGTCGACACCGGCATGGGTCTCGAGCGATTGACGATGGTGATGCAGGGCGCTCGCTCGATCTACGACACCGATCTGTACCAGACGATCATTCAGCGCGCGGCCGCGCTCTCCGGCGTGACCTATGGCATCGACAGCGCAATCGACTCCGCGTTGCGGGTGATCGCAGATCACAGCCGGAGCGCCACCTTTTTGATCTCGGACGGTGTGCTTCCGGGTAATGAGGGGCGCTCGTACGTTCTCCGGCGACTCTTGCGGCGAGCGATCCGTCATGGCCGAAAGCTGAACCTGGACAAGCCGTTTTTGGCCGAAATGGCCGGCGTCGTGATCAGTCAGTTCGAATCCGACTACCCCGCCCTCCGGGATCGCCGCGGGCAGATCGAACGGGTCCTCACCCACGAAGAGGAGACCTTCGGTCGAACGCTCCGCCAAGGCGAAAGCCGGTTCCTTGAGATCGTGGCGGGCGCCGCGGTCGCAAACGGATTGGCTGCCGGTCGTCTCAGCGACGATGCCGACGCGGTGTCCGAGGGTCGGCCCACGGGCGTCATTCCGGGCGACGAGGCCTTCCGCCTTTACGACACATACGGGTTTCCAATCGATTTGACGATTGAAATGGCCCGAGAGCGCGGCTTCACCGTCGATCAGATCGGATTCGATGCCGCGATGGAAGCCCAGCGAGCCGCCAGCCGTGGCGGTGCAGCGTTCAAGGACGCCGCTCGCGGACGCGCGGAGCTTTATGTCTCGTTAGCCGGCACCAGGACCGAGTTCGCCGGCTACGATGAAACCGAAGCGGAATCGACACTACTCGCGCTTGTCGGCCCATCAGGGGCCCAGGAAGAAGCCGAAGCCGGGGAGCCGGTCGAGGTGATACTGAGCCGCACGCCATTTTATGGTGAATCGGGCGGTCAAGTCGGCGACACCGGCAGTATTCGCACCGAGACCGGATTGATCAATATCGACGAAACCGTCAAGCCGACACCCGATCTTTGCGTGCACCGCGGCACGGTGGCTGAAGGCTTCGTCAAGGTCGGAGATACCGCTCACGCCAGGATCGATGCCGGCCGGCGGCGATCAATTCGACGCAATCACAGCGCGACGCACCTGTTGCATCGCGCGCTTCGGATCGTGCTTGGCGACGAAGCGCATCAGGCTGGATCGTTGGTCTCGCCCGATCGCCTCCGGTTCGATTTTACCTCGCTCGATGCAATGTCGCCGGAACAGATCAGCCGGGTGACCGAAATCGTGAATCGTGAGATTCTCAATGACTCGGACGTCAATACCAACGTGATGAGCTACAGCGAAGCGGTCGCCGATGGGGCGATGGCGCTCTTCGGCGAGAAGTACGGCGACATTGTGCGCATGGTGATCGCCGGCGACTTCTCGAAGGAACTTTGCGGCGGCACGCACGTGACGCACACGGGAGAGATCGGTCCCTTCTTGATCACGAGCGAAGGCAGTGTCGCGGCCGGCGTCCGAAGGATCGAGGCGATCACCGGCGATGCGGCGGTTGAGCGCATGTTGACGCAACAACGGTTGATCGAAGACATAGGGCGCGACCTTCGCACTCCTTGGCATGAAGTTCCCGCCCAGGTGCGAACATTGCAGGAGCGAATCAAATCGGCCGAGCGTGAGATCGCCCGACTGCGCGGTCAGGTTGTGGGAGCGCACGCCGGTAATCTCATCGATCAGGCGATCTCGGTCGACGGGACCCGTCTGCTCGTGACCCGGGTCACGGTCGAATCCAGAGACGATCTGCGCCAGATGGGTGACAGGCTAAAGGATCAGATCGTTTCGGGAGTGATCGTGCTAGGTACGGTTGTCAACGGACAGCCGAGCCTGCTGTCGATGGTTACCCCTGACGTCGTAGCGCGAGGTGTGAAGGCAGGTGATCTCGTACGCCAAGCCGCGCTCATCATCGATGGACGTGGAGGCGGACGACCTGAGCTTGCGGAGGCGGGTGGGAGAGACGCCGGCCGGCTCGACGAAGCGCTCGCGTCAATTCCCGGCCTCGTAAAGTCTGGACTTGGTCTGTGAATTCCTGGCACTGAGCTGTCCATCCCGCCGCTTCGGCGGACGGTTGGCATTGTCCGGCAGAGCCGAAAAACGTTGTGACGGGACGGAGTGAGCGCCCCGCGAGTACGATATGCAGGAGCGAGCTTCGCCGGCCGGCGCTAATCGCCCGCGCGCACCTATGGCTCCGAGCTCAATTGGAGCACAGCAAGAGCACTCAAGGACCGATGAGGAAGACGAGCAGCCCCAAGATTGTCGTCGGACCGAACGACAGCATGCCCGATGTGCTGACCCGGTTGCGAACGGCAAGCGGTGGACCGGCAGCGCTCGCAATTCCCGCGTCGTCTTCGCTCCTCCTCACCGCGAGCGAGTTCCGGGCGCTAAAAGCGGCCGCGGAACAGGCGCGCATTACCCTTACGGTCGAGACCGACGATCGACTGCGCCGCCAGCTGGCGACGATGTTTCATTTGCCGGTTATCGACCTTCTGCCCGGTGCGTTGAGCGGTCTCGAGGATCCTCCGGCTACAAAGCCGGAGGCGGCACAAGCCTTGCCGCCAAAGCTCGAATCCGTCATTCCCGATTTGCCGAAGCTCGATCTTCCGCCCCCGCTTGAAGTTGCGCCCAAATGGGAATCGAGGACCGCCTACGATCCAGAAAAAGAGGCACAGTCCGATCCCGAGCTACCGGACAAACCAGGTCGAAACCCGCGCGTGCCGTGGAAAAGACTCTCGATCGCATTGGCTGCATTGCTTGCGATTGCCGTAGCCGGTGGAGGGGCCGCTTTTCTTCTCCAAACCGCGACCGTAACGCTGACGGTCAGACGGCAACAGGTCACCGCTGGTCTGACCTATGCGGTGGTGAGCCCCGATGCCGAAACACCACCCGGAGCCGAATTTGCGATTGCCGCGGAACCGGTGACGTTGAAGGTCCCGTATGAAAAGACCTTGGCCGTGACCGGCGCACTGCGCGAGCCCGATCAGATTGCGTCCGGCACAATCGCGCTCCGCAACCCGACCGATGTCCCGATCGAGATCGCCGCCGGCACAACGTTCGCCGACCGCGAGGGCGTCGAGTATGTCTTCACGGCGGCGGTAACGGTCCCCGCCAACGATCCATCAAGCGGCGCTGGACGAGCTGAGGCCGCGATCCAGGCAAGAATCGGCGGAGAGAGCGCCAACCGTGAGACCGGACTTCTCAGCGGAAAACTCGACAACGGGATCTTCTACAGCAATCGAAATGCGCCCATCGCGGGCGGAACCGACAAAAAGACGCCTCAGGTCTCCCAGGAAGATATCGACCAACTCATCGCGGCCGCGAACGCTGAGATTCCAGAGCTCGCGATCACCACGACGCTTGAAGGGGGGCGGGTTGTGCTTCCCGGTTCTCTGCAGGCGGGAGAGCTGCTGTACACGATCGACCGAAACGCCGGCGACCAAGTCGACAACATTTCAATCCAGGCAGAGATGATCGTGACCGGCATGGCGTTTTTGCCTGCCGACGCCGTCGCCCAGGCCAACGACAAGCTTCTTGACGATCTGCAGGCGAATACTGGCGAGGGATTTGAGCTTGAGCCTGAATCAGTTTCGATTTCCGCTCCGGTGCTCGTCAACGACCAGGGCGATGCGGGACTGTACCGGCTGAACGCCACCGCGAACGTTCGACCGGTGATAAACGAAGTTCAGCTTCGTGCCGCGGCTGAGGAGATCGCCGGTATGAGCTTCACCGAGGCAGAGGAGTACCTCGAGTCGTTGCCGTTTGTTGAAGGCAGCACGATCAAATCGTCGCCTGGGTTTTTGCCGAAGCGAATACCGGACAATGCCGGAAAGATAGAGATCGAAACTCAATGAGTGTTCGAAGACCGGTCGATCGGATCATGGGATTGGATGTCGGTGGTAAACGAACTGGAGTCGCAATCGCGGACGAGCTCGGCATTTCGGCGAATCCAGTCGGTTTCGTGCTGCGTGGAGAAGGTGACCGTGAGGAGTTCATGGCGATCATCACTCGTTACGGCATAACCCACGTAGTCGCGGGATTGCCTCAGGGCATGTCCGGCCGCGAAGGGCCGCAAGCCGTCGATGTTCGCGCATATGCTGAAGCATTGTCAGCCGATCTTGATCTTCCGCTCACCTACTGGGACGAGAGGTTCACATCCGCGATGGCCGAACGCGTTCTGATTGACCGAGGCACCCGGCGGGAGAAACGCAAGGAGCAGATTGACGCGATCGCGGCAGCGATCATGCTTCAACATTATCTTGACGCTCAAGCGAACCGGCGACAACGGATGGGGTCGGGTTTCTAGAAGGTTTGTTCGAGCCAAACCTGGCAAGACGAAATCCGCGTTGCCGGTATGCTAGACTCGCGTACCGCTTACGCAAGCGGGAAACCGTGCGGATCGGGCAGGTTAGCTAAATGAAAAAGCTCATCATCGCGGTCGTCCAAAACGAGGATGCCGACGGAGTCGTTGACGCGCTCCTTGAAGAAGATTTCCGAGCAACGCGTCTCGCCAGCACCGGCGGTTTCCTTCGGCGCGGAAACACGACGCTCATGATCGGAGCCGATGAGGATCAGGTCGATCACGTGCTCGACCTCATTCGCAAGCATGCGCGGTCCGGAATGACGCCCCAGGAAGAGACGAGCGGAGCGACGGCGACGGCCGCGGCCACTGTCTTCGTGCTCGACCTCGAGGAGTATCAGCGCCTGTAATCGGTCGCCTTTCCTCAACGCATTTCGAACCCAGATCGACAGTTGATTGACGTGCCGCGTTGGACCAAAGCTGGTGACCGACCATGGGACCGATGCTCGCGCTTCATGTCTCAGGGCTGGCGATTCGGACTCGCGTGACGACGGTCGTTGTGTTCGCAACCGTCGTTGGCGGGGCTTCGGTTCACTCCAGTGAAACCGAAGTCCCCCCATTTGCAATCGCGGCGATCTCTTGCCTTGCGGTCTTGGCTGTCATCTTGCTTCATGACGCTATTCGCGCCGTCGCCTACCGCCGGCTTGGCGTTTGTGTTCGCGGTATGGACCTGACACTTGTCGGCGGCTCGCCCCGTGTCGTCGATTCGACCAATTCACCCAGGCGCGAATCAATCGCGGGACTTGCCGGGCTCGTCCTTCTTGCTCCAGTAGCCATTGTGGCGCTACTAGCCGAGCGATCTGTGAGAACAAACGATGGAGCGCGCGACTTTTTGAATCCGGTATCGTTCGCGGTTGTCGCTCTTGCGGTCACCCAAGCGATGCCAGCCTTGCCACTCGACGGCGGTCGCATCCTGCGTGGACTCGTCTGGCATTTGACCGGCGATCCCGTGAAGGGGTCGCGCGGAGCGGCGATCTATGGGCACTTCATTTCCGCTGGATTGATCGCCGTCGGCTTGTTGTTTGTCACTGAGCCTGGAGCGAACGCTTTCTGGGGATTTGGAGCACTGCTCGCGGGTCTTCAGATCGTCATGACGTCGGCCGCGTCAGTTCGCGACGCGATTTGCCAGCAAGCAGGCAGCGCCCTGACACTCGACGCGGTCACCTTGCCCTGGCCAAGGCGCCTGGACGCAAATGCATCGGTCGCGGATGCAGTCGATGCGCTGATCGCCGAAGGCGGTAGCATGCCCTTGCTCCTCACCGATGGACAGACGGTTCTGGGTACATTGAGGATGACGGACCTTCGGAAGGTGAAGCGTGCGCTCTGGGAGCAACATCGCGTCGCGGAGATCGCAACGCCTATCTCCGCTACACCCCATTTTGCCATGAGCGACACCGCCTGGAGTGCGCTCTCCACACTGGAAGAGAGCGGCTCGGACTTTGGGGTCGCGCTCGATGATCGGGGGGGGTTCCGGCTCGTCAACCGCGATGTGCTGATCGCCCACCTCTTCGGCCGCGTGGTCGACCGCGATAGATCGATTGCTTCGTAGGCGCTTCAGTGAACGTCCCTTACGCCGGGTAAACCTATCCGATCACAATGCGGGAACCAGCTTGGACGCTAGCGCGGCCAAGGTCAGGCCCGCTTCTTCGAATAGCCGCACGTCAGCGATGTCATCAAGAGGCGTTTCCGTGCGGTTGACGATCGCGACGGCAGCCCCATTCTGCTTCGCGAGAACCGGAAGCCGAGCGGCCGGGTTGACGACGAGCGATGACCCCACTACCAACATCAGATCGCTCGACACCGCGGCTTTGACCGACTGTGACCAGGCGTCCTGGGGCAACGATTCCCCGAACAGAACCGTGGCTGAACGCAGCACGCTTCCGCACATCGAGCACAATGGATCGAGTTCCCCGGCTTCCAACGCGGTCTGAATGGTCTGGGCCTCGAAAACATGACTGTTGGCAACGCACCGGATCTTGTGAGCGGTGCCGTGCAGTTCGATCACCCGAGCAGGGTCGTTGCCCGCCTTCTGATGAAGCCCATCGATGTTCTGAGTGATCACGGCTCGCAGCATTCCCGCGTGCTCCAAAGCCGCGAGTGCCTTGTGGCCAGCATTCGGTTCGCGCGCCGCAAGCGTCGGATAGTCGTGCAAGCGCCGCCGCCAATAGGTCCGCCGGGTTTCGCTGTTCTCGAGGTAATCGCCGATGGTTGGCGGTTTTCGCTGTTCCCACACGCCGCCGGGACCACGATAATCTGGTATCCCCGACTCCGTGCTGATTCCAGCTCCGGTGAACGCAACGATCCTCTTCCGTCCAACGGCCAGACTGAACAGCGATTCCAGAGTGGTCGCCTGGGTCGCGCGAGACGTTGATCGCGGCATTTCCAGTTGCGATCCTTTCGCTATTCGATCGTCAGTGCCATGAAGACAATGATCTCAATGACATGCTTGTGTACGTACCCAGAAAATGGTAGAGTGATGCACCCGCGGCGAATGAACGTACACAAGACGCCATGACTCAGAAGTCAATAATCTCGAACAGGGCGAATTCGTCCGAAAAGTTCACCCCGCGCCAAATGTTCGCCGGCAGAATCAGTTTGGGCGCTTGCGCCCGGTAGGCGTCAAGATGGGAATTCGGCAATGATCCTGACACAGCCAGCGCTCGACATCCTCAAGCAGCGGTTTAGCGTATCAAGTTCAAAGTCAACAAAGCCTCGACTCTTCGACCGTCCGCGAGTCACGGCCAAACCATTCACGAGCCAAGCATACGCCGAACAAGGGCTGGCGCCCGCCGGTGAACGCGCCGGTTCTGCCATCTCCTCATCGATGAACAATCCACAGCGCCGAAAGGCGTTGCTCTAGTGAGCCGGCCCACGGGCGATTTGACCCCGAACGAACAGCGCGCCCGCGTTGCGGCGGTGCGTGGCCTGGTGCGTGCCCGTGAGCAACTATTCGACGCCGCTCGAAACGCGTTCACCGAAGCGGCGACGCTCGATCCCAGGCTCGATTTGGCAACGATTCCCGACTTCTGGAACCTCCCACGAGGGGGCCAGCAAGCGGCAATCGAGGCATATGAGCTGGCGGGTCGCGAACGCGATGCATTCATGCTGATCGCACGAGTGCGCAAGGTGTTCCGGCCGAAGCTCATCACCCTCACCCCTAGAGATCCGACACCGATTCCGTAGCCGGTGTTCCTCACTCCGTCGTGCCCAGGGCCGGCGGCCTCACAATCACCTCACCAAAACAATCATCGGACGGCGGTCACTCGGGGACGACCGCCGTCGCGATCCTCTCTATGCCTGGATGTAGCCTTTCAGCTACGATTTCGAAGAAATTTTCCGAATGCCGTGCAAGCGGTCGTTCTCGCGTTACGGAGGGATGGAGCTTATGGCTGCTGGTATCCGACTTTCAGCGGCGCCGATCGACTGGGGAATCATGGAGCTCGGCCGTATCAACCCGACTCCGGACGAGATTCTCGATTGTGTGGCCGAGGCCGGTTATTCGGGCTGTGAGCTTGGCACTCATGGGTATTTCGGCTTCGATGCCGCAACGGTCACTTCTTATTTTGAACCACGCGGACTTGCAGTCTCCGCGAGTTGGTATGACGTTGAGCTTTCAAAACCGCTCTCCTCGAAGAGCGCTGCTGAAATCGAAGAGATCTGCTCGCTGTTGCAGGCAGGCGGAGCAACCATCCTCAACATCAGCGATAAGATCGTGGAAGAGCGCTTGGCGGTCGTCAGCAGGGTGCCGCAGTTTCCGGAAACATGGTGGGCCGAGGAAGACTGGGCACAGGTTCCGAAGACATTGAGCCAGATTCACGAGGTCGTTTCCGTTCGTGGCATCGCCGTCGCGGTACATCCCCACGTCGGCTCCCACATCGAAACAGGATACGAGACCCGGCGACTGGCTGAATCGATCGAAGGCAGTCCGATCAGATTCTGTCTCGACACCGGCCATCTCGTGCTCGGCGGCGCGGACCCGATTGCGCTCCTCAACCAGTTCGGCGATCGAGTCATTCACATTCACGCCAAAGATGTTGACGGCCCAACCTTGAGCCGTCTCAAAGCCGGCGAGATCGATTACGTCACGGCAACTGGACAGGGTCTTTACAGCGATCTGGGAACCGGAATCGTTGACTGGGATGGGCTGAAGTCGGGCCTCGATTCGTTCGGTTTCACGGGTTGGGTCGTCGCCGAACAGGACCGGTTGCCGATCGAAGGATCCCGGATTCCGTTCGACGCCAACAAACGCAATGCGGCGTTCTTGAAGCACCTGTTCGAGCTCGAGTAGCGCCGATTCGGCTGTTGAGAATCGATCGAAGGCAACACCAAGCACCTCTCCGGCGACGTGTCTGTTGGGTCAAAAACTGACCGGCCCGGGCCAAACAGCGTAAAATCGTCTTCAGTCCGGGTTCAGGAGGCGATTGCATGACGTTGTTCCCTCGTTTATCTCGCGAATTCCGACGCTGGCAACGAACGCCGGCCTCGATCGCGATCGCGTTGATGGCCGCGCTCACGGTGGCCACGGTTGTCGCCGCGCAGTCAGACTTAACGACCCCATCGCCCGCCCAGGGCAGCACGCAGGTCATCTCCCAAGGCATGACGGAACGTCCGGCGCTCAAATCCACCTGGCGGATCGTAGAACGCAGGATTCCTGTGCGGGCGGACGCGAGACCTTCCGATCGACTGGAAGGCTCAGCAGGATTCCTCCTGGCGAACGGCGATCCGCTGTTCGTAACCGATCAGGACACAAAACTCCGCTATCGACTGGCTTCCGGAGAAGCGCTGTTTGTGCCGATCGGCGCCAACCAAACCTGGGCGAGCCTTGCCGAAAAGCCGACGACGGCATATACCATTGAGCTCGCCGTGCGAGACAACGTCAACGAGGCCGGCGGTGGAGAAGTCATCTTCACGAGCGGCACCTTCGGCATGGCTGAAGGGGATTACGATCTCGATCTCCTGCGTAATGTTCTGCCCAACAATGAGCACAACAAGATCGACAAAACCGCGTTTCCGATCTTGATCTTTGTGACCGACGGGGAAGTCGAGGTCAAGTCCGACAAAAAAGGCGTCGAGACGACTCGCCTGAAGAAAGGAGAAGCCGGCGCGTTCGAGGGCAATCTCGACATCCGGACTCGAAGCAAGGGTGATGCGACCTTTGTGGCGGCCGTGGTCGGAGCGTCGATCGGAGGCGGTCGGACTTCCGCCAACCCGACGGCAGAGCCAACCGACGCGCCGGAGCCAACCGAAACACCAACGCTTGAACCGACGAAGAAGGCAACCAAGCAGCCAACGCCAACAACAGTGCCAGAAGCATTAACTGGCACGGCGCAGGTGCGAATCTACGTCAGAATCTGCCCTACTGGGATGCGTCCTGAAACGCTCGACGTTTCAAGGTGCAGCAAGGCAAAGGGGAATTTCAATCTGTGGCTCGATCCCCCATACGGGGCGCCGCTTCGACTTCGGGACGCGAACCGGCTCGAGGACGACTATGTTCGCTGGGACAACCTAAAGGCCGGCACCTACATACTGCTGATTCGCGGTCTCCCGAACGGTTACGACGCCTTCTCGCTTGACGGTTATCGATGTTGTCGCGACAGCGATGGGTACAAGCTCGTCGTAGCAAAAGGCGACCGGATCTTCGGCACGCTGTACCTTTTCAGACCCGAATCGTAGCTGCCAATACCGCGAGTCGCCTCCAGGAGTCTCAGATCGTGTCGATAAAAATGGATTCAGGGGTTTTAGCGTCGATCGGTCAGCAACTGGCTGTCCGCCAGGATCACTACTGCTTCGGCTGCGGTCGCGACAATCCGCATGGTTTGAAACTGACCTTCTTCTCCTCCGAAGACGGTGCGGTCTGGGCGGACTGGACCCCGACGCGCGAGAACGAGGGATTCAATGGCATCGCGCACGGCGGCATCATCACGACCGTGCTCGACGAAGCTATGGGTTGGGCGGTCTATCACCAGCGGATTTGGGCGGTCACCGGAAAACTGAGCGTCAGTTTCCTCGAGCCGGTTGTCATCGGGGAGCCAACCCGCGCCACGGCCCGTATCATCGAGGAACGCGGCCGCATGATTCGGCTCCTGGCCGAACTGCGAAAACGCTCAAACGGATCGCTTTTAGCCGAGTCCGAGGCGGCCTTCATCAAAGTTCCGCGAGAGCGCGCTGAAGAGTGGCAAAATCGCTACATCGAACCTGAAGTGCAGCCCTGAGGCTTCAACTCTCTCCAAACGCGCCTGCCGCCTGCTCTTTCGCACCCGCCACGAGGAGGTTGAGCGCTTTCAGGAGGTTTTGGATGCTTCGATCATCCAGCAGATAGAGCGCCAGCGCGGACTCGGCCTCACCGAAATCGAGAAAGCCGCCGTTCTCCGCGTTTGAGGCAAGCCGTCCTTCGGACTGGATCGCCCGAAGCCACCGGCGCGCCTCTTCATCAGCGGATCGCAACAGACTCATGAGCTCGTTCGCGGCTTCTTGCCTGATGATCGTTGTTTCCGGACCTGGGAGAAGATCGGCTTCCGTGGCTTCGAGATCGGTTTCCGATCCAGTTCCAGTAAGTGCGCGATGCATTGCGGGCGTTGTCGCGAGGATAAACGCCTCGTCATCAGCCGTGGCATGAGCGAGGATTCGAGGACCGGGTGTATCCAGATCCGCGGCTCGTTCGAGCGTTTTCAGGTCGGTTTCGAACCGCGCCCACCCGCCGACGCCCTGAGAGTCGAACACCGCAAGCTGATAATCGTAGATCAGGAATGCCGCCGGACCAACCGACGAGCTGAGCTCGATCGAATGGACTCCGCTGCCAATATCCCGCTTGAGCGCAACCATTTCCGGCGCTAGCTCTGACGGATCGGTCGTAAGATCGAGCGCCTGGGCAAGAAATGCCGCCGCCTTGAGTGCGTGTGAGTCGATCATGATCTCTCCCTTGGGCGCGATGCGCCGTTGCTGGTGGGATTATGATCGTCCAAACACCTTGGCCGCTCGGGCTCACGCTTGTGGAGACTCGAACACATGACGAATCCTTCAATCGAAGCATCGCTTGCCGAGGCGCTCATGATTGCCGCACGCGGGGCCGCGGCGCACGCATATTCGCCCTACTCATCTTTTCCAGTCGGAGCCGCCGTTCTGTGTTCAAGTGGGGAAATTGTGCCCGGCTGCAATGTTGAGAATGCGAGCTACGGCCTAACCTGCTGCGCGGAGCGAATCGCATGCTTCACCGCGGTTGCCAAGGGACACCGCGAGATAACAGCGATCGCGGTCACAACGCCGCGAGCTCCGACCGTTACCCCTTGTGGAGCCTGCCGGCAGGTATTGAACGAGCTCAAACCATCCGATCGTGATCTGATCGTGATCCTCGACGGCCCCGACGGCTTGACCCAATTACCGCTGGCCGAACTGCTGCCACGCTCATTTGGCCCGAATGATCTAACATAGCAGCAACGACGACGCTTCAGGTCTCAGGTCGCCCTCGTCGCCCAGCCGTGTGGTAACCTATGCCGGTTGCGACCAAGCCAACTGCTTGTTGTTGCGTGCAATCTAACGATTGTCAAAGTAACCGGTCAACTTCCGTATTTGAAGCGGATTCCGGCCCACACATCTGGACGCGAGGACATCAATGGCAACGGGTACTGTCAAGGTCTGGTCAAAAGCGAACGGGTTCGGTTGGATTCAACCGGACGGCAATGCCGACCGTGTTTACGTTCACAAGAGCGGTGTCGTACGGCGAGTCGAGGATCGGGCGGCATGGCTCGAGCCCGGCGAGAAGGTCGAGTACCAGATTGGCCAGCGACCGAAAGGCATCGCGGCGATCAACGTCAAGGTCGTCACAGAGAGCGCTTCCAGCGACGCTTCTTAACTCCCGAATAACGGTATCAATTCCAAGGACGGGACGAGATCCCGTCCTTTTTTTGTGCTCACGACTTGGGCGCGCTTCGAACCAGTTGAGCCACGCCTCCGGTTGAAACCTAACAAAATACCGTCCTCAGGGGACAACTCCGCTATCCAGGGCGGAGCGTGTTTCGGGAAAACAACGCAGCTCTTTCGCAGGGCGCACGCAAAGCAACATTTGGCAACAATCGGCAACAGTTTCGAGGAAGTCAAAGCCAATTTAGCGCAACTGTTGCCGGGCATGAAAACCAGGATTGAGCGCTCCGTTTGAACGTTATGTCAATCTAAATTCCGATTGCCATCACTGCCTGCCGGGTCCCAGAGCGGAGCTCATTGAAGTTGGCATCGCGCGCCCGGCGCGAGAGGCTGAAGACCTCGGGCTCACCCAATAAGCCGGTCAAAGACCGGTCCACGGCCATCTCAACTCATTTGAAACACGCTTTGGTCACTCTTCCCGTAACAAGGCCTTTCGATCTTGGCTCCTGGCTCGATCTTCGGGAAAACGGGATCAAAAGGGATTCAGTACGAGGGCAGCACCGGTGTTCGCTTTGCCGCGCGGATCGCGATCGTGACCGCGCCCAGCGCCACGACGCCTGTCATCAGCGCTATCAACGCGCTGATGAAGGGCAGCGGAATCATCCGCAAGCCCCCAAGAATCAGCACGCCGATCGTCATCGCGAGCAAGTTATACCCGCGGCCGCGGGTATCCCACGATGACGGCAAAATGATCCGTCCGACCGCCATGCCGAGAAAAACCTGACTAAGATAAAGGACGCACAGATAAGCGATGAATCCAATCAAGGCAATCGGCGCACCGACTAACGTGACCGTCAAAATTGCGAAAAGAACCGGCAAGAAGACCAGAAGGACGAGGCCCAGCAGCAACGAGGTCAGCGGCGCGAGACGCGCGGCGTCGGCGACCGATGTCATTGCCCGCGGAATCAGCAGCACCAGGATCAGGCCAGCAACGAGACCGCACAGCAGCCGAAAGAGCGGACTGCTCACCCACGAGGTGATGTTTTCGCCCGGGTAGTAACTGTTCGGCTCGGATCGCCTGGTTTGACCGGTGACGACGGCGCCCGGCGCGATCGAGACGTTTTTGCGACTGGCATAGTCCAGGTCGCCGTCGATTCTGGCATTTGACAGTAAGTGCACGTTCTCGATTGTGACGTCGACGTCTCCGCGAATCCGGCTGCCGATGGTTAGGCTCCCCGCGCTTCCCAAGACATCACCACCGACAGGACCGAAAAGCTCAACGTCGCCGCCGGCCACGACCACATCGCCGTCTACCGTGCCGCCGCTCTGCAACGTAAACGAACCACCCGCGAGCAGAACATCACCGCCGACGTCACCGTTCAACGTTACGTCGCCACCGAGCACACGGAGCGTGCCGGCGACATCGCCGTCGATATCAATCGAACCACCGATCACCTGCAGGCTGCCGCCGACCTGCCCCTTGACATCGACATCGCCGCCAAGGGCCACCACATCGCCCGTAACGCGGCCTTCGATCGTGACCGTGCCGCCGGTGATGTACAGATCGTCATTGACGGTCTCATTCGATGGAATCTCCGGCCGGTCACCAGTCCGAAACTCCGCCGCGTTGGCAGGTGACGGACTCAAGAAACTGAGCACCGCGACAGACAAGACAATGATTCCGGTTGCAGTTCGATTGGCCCGCATCAATAGTCCTC
The DNA here is from genome assembly GCA_964371945.1 of uncultured Sphaerobacteraceae bacterium. Lineage (GTDB taxonomy): Bacteria > Chloroflexota > Chloroflexia > Thermomicrobiales > UBA6265 > CAYJPA01. Next base: position 20,017 of record CAYJPA010000042.1, read on the forward strand.
CATGTGCGGGCATGCTAACAGAGCGCAACAGTCGCGACGAAACCGCAAGCGTGCTCAAGCCAACGCCGCCACCAACGAGTTGCTCAATCGCGACCAGCGCGCCGGGATGAAAGGCCAGAGATGGATCGTCGTGCGGTTGGCAAAAACCGTTAACGAAACGTCGCGATCGGGATCGGCCCAATAGAGTGTGCCTGCAGCGCCGAAGTGGCAGAAGGTACGCGGCGACGTGAGCTCGCCCGTCCAGTGGCGGCGTTTGGTTCCTTTGACCTCCCAGCCAAGGCCCCAGAACGCGGGATCCCAGACGACCTTCATACTCTCAACGCCGCCGGGCACACCCATTACCTGATCGGACGTCATGAGTGCGATCGAAACAGGTGAGAGGAGTCTTGGTCCGCCCGGCAGAAACGATGAGATAAACCGGGCCAGGTCGGTCGCCGAACCGTACAGACCGCCCCAGGGCAGAGCAAGCCCGCGCCAATATTCACTGTTGTAGGTTTCGACATCGGACCCCGCGTGATTGGTGTCGGTCACTCGCGCAATGCGACTGTCGAGGTAAGGTCCCGGCCGAGCGGCCGTATTCGTCATCTCGAGTGGATCAAGCACTCGTGATCGAGCTTCATCCCAAAAGTCATTCCCGGTCACCCGCTCGACAACGCGGCCAAGTATCGCGAAGCCGGTGTTGGAGTAGAGGTGAGAGCTCCCAGGTATCGCCCGAAGCGGAAGCCGGCACATCACGTCGGTCATTGTGGAGAGATCGTGCTTGTCGACATACCGCAGTTTTCCAGATGCCATATCCTCGGGAAGACCCGCCGTATGCGCGAGAAGCTGCCGGACGGTGATCTGCCGTCGATACCGCTCGATTTCGCGAGCTGCGCCTTCCGTTCCCGCTTCGGGACCCGTACCGAACTCCGGCACGAAACGCATGACGGACTCGTCAAGCGCAATCGCGCCTTCTTCTACCAGCGACATCACAACCGCGGCAGTCACCGGTTTCGTGACGGACGCAAGCGGGAAGATCGTGTCAACCATCACCGGGGCACCTGGATAGGCCTCGCCCGCTTCGTGGGTTGCGACCAGTTCGCCCTTGCGCCAAACGGCTGCCGCGGCGCCGTTCACGCCCTGCGGTCCGATCCAATTGTCTAGCTGACTAAGCACCTTCTGAATGCGTTGACGCTCGTTCAAGTTATGACTTCTCCCCTAGCCTGTTGAGACTTTGACCGCTGAGAAGGATACGGCGAAGTTCATCTGGAATTGTTCATTAAGTCCCCCAAATCGCTATCATGCGCAATGTGTGATTCGATGTCACGGGCGATTGCCCGCGATGTGGCGTGTCGTCAACATGAAAGAGCAATGAGTGTGGGGCCAAAACTCGTCTTCGTTTCAGATTATGACGCGATGAGCCGCGAGGCGGCTGACATCGTCGCGAAGACCGTGAAGGCAAAGCCGGACGCGGCCATCTCCGTTCCGACCGGCAGCACTCCCGTTGGCATGTTTGATGAATTGATTACTCGAGTTGAGTCGGGCGAGCTCGATTTGAGTCAGATTCAGCTCTTTTGCCTGGACGAATACGTCGGAGTGACCGAGGACGATCCAAATAGCCTGACAGGCTGGCTCTACAGCGCCTTTTTGAACAGATCTCGAATTCCTGATGCGAATATCCACACACTTCCGTCGACCGCCGCGGATCTCCCGGCCGCCGCCGCCGAGTATGAAGCAGCGATCGTTGCGGCCGGCGGTTTGGAGCTCGCGGTGCTCGGTCTCGGAGGGAATGGTCATATTGCCTACAACGAACCGGGTTCGGCCGGCGACTCGCGGACGCGTGTGCTCGAATTGACCCACGAATCGATTGAACAGGCCCGCGGATACTTCGAAGGTCGCGATGTTCCGACCAAAGCGATCAGCGTCGGCGTCGGCACATTGCTCGAAGCGCGAAACATCGTCTTGATTGTTTCGGGCGAGTCGAAAGCGGAGATCCTTCATCAGGCGCTTCACGGGACGCAGACGCCGGATGTGCCTGCGTCTTTCCTGCAACGAGCGTTCGATCGACTGACCGTGATCGCCGACGAAGCCGCGGCCGCGAAGCTTCACTGATCTGGAAGCTCCGGCCCGATCGCGTCCAACACCCGCTGATGAGTCACAGGATCGACCGAGAGAACAACCCCGCCGTGGTTGCGCGGAATCGGTTTGTTATAGCGAAATCGGCGTCCCCAGGCGTCGGTGAAGCGACCACCCGCTTCGCGAACCACGATGTCCGCGGCAGCAAAGTCCCACTCCCAGGCCATCGTTTGATCCGGAAGCGTCGGCAAGCCGATCAGCGAATCGAAATGGTTCGATGGTGGCAAGAAATGCCGTGCAACGATTCCCAGTGACGAGACGACGGGCGGCAGTGAATGTAGTCGCGCCGCGGCTGCCGACAAACCCGGCCAGGCGGCCGGCATATTGAGCCAGGTCGATGTCGTGAGCCGGGGCACACTGTTCGCCGCGACGGGCGAGAACTGAATGCGCGCTCGGCTGCCGTTGCGACCCGACCACGCGCCAACGCCAGTAGCGGCCGCGAGATAGAGGCCCGTCGTAGGCTGCAGGAGCACGCCGACAACCGGTTCCCCGCCCACCAGGAGCGCAATCAGGACGTCGAACTCATCGGTGCGCTCAACGAACTGCCGCGTGCCATCGATCGGATCGGCCAACCACACACGGTCAGACATTAGGCGGTAAGCCTCGTCCGCGCCCTCCTCGGTGAGGATTGCATCGTGGGGAAACGACTGCGCCAATGCGGCGCGAATGATGCGGTCGGACGCCAAATCTGCATCGGTAACGGGAGAGCCATCGGCCTTCGTATAGGTCTCAGCGGCCGAACGATCATAGAGATCGCGGACCGCTTCGCCGGCTTCAATTGCCGTGGAAATCGCGAGCTCCATCTCAGTTTCGTAACGTGATTCATTGTGCACTCGGAAGCTCCAAAACGAAGTAACTGCAATTCGGCAGGTACCCTGACTGACCCGATATACTGCTCCGCCGGCGCCATCAGCGGAAGTGCGGATTATCCCAGTTCCTTACGGCGAATGGCCTACAATCGTCGAGTATTCGTTGCCGAGTTTGATTGACTCGCATGACGACAGATATGTTGGAAAGGTCAATGATGAAGGTTCGCCGTTTGGGTTTACTCTGTCTCGCGATGGCGTGCAGCCTGGCCGTCTTGTCGGCTTGCGCCGGCGGCGATGAAGATGATGAGCCCACCGCGACGGTCATACCTCCTGTTCCAACCGCGGTTCCGACAACCGAATCCTCGCCTACGCCCGATGTTGCCGAAACGGCTGCCATAACCGAATCGCCAATCGCGGCCGATGTCGGTGTTGAAGGAACGCCGATCGCGGTCACGGTCATCCTGACCGACTACCGCGTTTCCGCATTCCAAAAGGAGCTGGTGGTCGGCCAGACGTACACATTCACGATTCAGAACAATGGCGCGTCAACCCACCAATTTGTGATCGAACTGGAAGGCGCGGTCAATGCGGCGCTTACATCGAATGGCGCGACCAGCGCAATCGCAGGGATCGAACCGGGCGGAAGCGCCACACTGACATGGACCTTCACCGAGGCGGGAGCCTATCAGTTCGCCTGCCACGAACCGGGCCATTTCGAGCAGGGAATGGTTCAGACGGGCATCATGGCTTCATGATGATCGCGCTATGCGGAATCTGGCTGTCCCAAGCGCTTGAGGCGCTCGAGGCGTCCTGGTTCGTTTTTGACGAACCAAGGATCGGCTGCCAATCCTTCGGATGCTTTCGTGAAATGTGAACGCGCTTCTTCCGCTCGTCCGATCGCATGCAAGCACTCGGCAAGCTCTTCGTCAACATATGGGTCGGATCCGCCCACGGCTTCCCACTCTGCCGCCAATCCAGTTTGGATGACGAGCGCGTCTTCAAACCTGCCAAGCGAGCGCAATGTCCGGCCGACGCACCACTCCGCAATTCGCGTTTCCTTGGGCTGGCCCCGTTTGCGGCGCCATTCGACTGCCCGCCGAAACCGGTCAAGCGCGAATTCGAACTCGTCCCGATCGTGGTATGTCCACCCGACATTGTTCAACAGCGAACCAACCCAACCCTGAGCATCGGGATCCAATACCGTTTCCGCCATTTCGAGCGCGCGCTCATTCCAACCGAGCTGCTCTTCCGGTGGAGAAGCAATGGCAAGCATGTGCACCGCGTCGATCGCCAGCGACACTTCGTTCGATTGTGCGGCCAGTTCATACGCTCTTGTGAAAAACGGCACGGCTTTGACCGGCTCACCAGCGGAGTTGAACAAGCGACCACGTTCGAGCTCCACGCGAATCCGAACGCGAACGTGCTCGAGCTCCTCGAGCGATTCGACTTCGTCGAGCACTGCATGCGCATTTGAAAACTGAAGCTGGAGCCCCTGGGCGCGTGCTATTTGCGTCAGGATTTCGGCGCTCGATGAAAGATCTCCGGTGTCCGACGCGAGTGCCTCGCGAAACCGTCGCTCGCTCTCGGCGGGGTCATCGAAGTTCCAGAGTGCGGTGATGTCTCGCTCATTCATCGAACGTTGGCCCCGCCTCATTTCCGTGCGGACTTTCAACCACGATGCGTTCGAAAATCGGAGCATACTGGAGACTGATTCTAGGATCACGTTTCTTTGCAACCGGCCGGGGTACGATATCCCAGTGGAAATCCAGGACACGTTTGGAGAAGGGCACAGCCGATGCGTACCGCACCAAAGATCGCGTTTATCGGAGCCGGAAGCGCCGTTTTCGCCCGGGCTCTCTTGCGAGACCTCTTTACCTTTCCAGAATTGTGTGACGCCACGATCGCACTGATGGACATCGACCCGGCTCGCCTAGCAGATACTGAAAAAATCGCCGCGAACGTGGCGGGTCATGCCGGCGCGGACCCGAAGATCTTCGCCACGACCGACCGGAGATATGCGCTCGATAGCGCCGATTATGTGATCAACATGATCCAGGTCGGGGGGTACAAACCGGCTACCGTGATCGACTTCGAGATTCCAAAGAAATACGGACTGCGTCAAACAATCGGCGACACGCTCGGCATCGGCGGAATCATGCGGGCATTGAGAACGATCCCGGTCATGCTCGATATCGGGCGCGATATGGAAGAGCTTTGTCCTGACGCGCTCCTGTTGAATTACACCAATCCAATGGCAATGCTCACGTGGGCGATGAACGTCGCCACAGACGTTAAGACGGTTGGGCTATGCCACAGCGTGCAGGGCACGGCCGCTGAGCTTGCATTCGTGTTGGGTTTGCCTCCCGAGGAGATCGACTACCTCTGCGCCGGCATCAATCACATGGCCTTTTATCTCAAATTCGAGCACAAAGGCCGCGATCTCTATCCCGATCTCAAACGCGTCGCGGCGAATGGCCGAGAACCCGGCCATGAACGCGTGCGGTTCGAGATGCTGCGCCGTCTGGGCTATTTCGTGACCGAATCGAGCGAACATTTCAGCGAATACACACCCTGGTTCATCAAGGGAGCCAGGCCCGGGCTGATCGACCAGTTCAATGTCCCGCTCGATGAGTACCCAGCACGGTGTGAAGAACAGATCGCGGATTGGGTCACGATGCGCGACGCGTTGACATCACCAGAGCCCGGTTCACTCGATCTCTACCAGCAAGAACGAGCCGACAAGCTCTCTGGATCGTGGGAACGACGTCTGGCCGCAACGGCAAAAAGCGATCCGGCCCGTGCCGAGCAGTTGCGGGCAGCTGTGCTCGCTGAGCGACATCAACATCACACCGGTCACTCCGGCGAGTACGGCACATTGATTATCCACAGCATGGAAACTGGCCAACCAAGGGTGATCTACGGCAATGTCCAAAACGACGGATCCATAGATAACCTTCCGTCCGATTGTTGTGTTGAGGTCCCGTGCCTGGTCGACCAGAACGGCATCCAGCCGACCCACGTCGGATCAATCCCATCGCAGCTTGCGGCATTGATGCAGACGAATATCAATGTCCAGGGCTTGACCGTGGAAGCCGCGCTCGCCGGCGATCGCGAGCGCGTTTATCACGCAGCAATGCTCGATCCGCATACCGCCGCCGAGTTGCCTCTAGCAGAGATCTGGTCGATGGTCGACGAGCTGATCGAAGCCCATGGCGACATGATCCCGGCGTTCAACGCGTAGATTGAACTGAGGCAGGCCTAGAGCGCGGGCTCCGCGAGTTTGAGGTAACGGCGGACGCTGCTGCGATTGCGCGGATCGTCGGCCAGGCCCAGGAGCTCGAGTAGCTCCTGTTCGCCGGCCCCTGCTTTTGCTCGCTCGATCGCGAACGTGTGGCGGAGCACCTGCGGAGAGACCTCTTTACTGATGCAGGCTGACTTCCGCACCCGTTCGACCATGCCGTTGATCGCCTGAAAGAGCACCGGAAACAGCAGATCGGCGGGAGGTCTCCGCTCGAGGAACTCACGATAGATCCTGGCGAACTCGGCATCTCCGGCGAGTTTGCGCTCCTTGCCGCGCTTCGTGACATCGTCATAGAAGACGAACACGACCGGTTGCTCAGGCTCGTTCAGGTCGATGTGGTCCCTACGAAGGGCCAATAGCTCGGCTCGCGAGAGACCGAGCCGCAGCATCAACCAGATCGCGGTCAGGCTCCACGGCTCATCACTCGCCGCGGCCTGAAGCAACCTTTCCTGCTCATCGGCGAAGAGAGGGATCGGTGAGCTAAGCTGAATGGAATGGGGATAGAACCCCTCGGTCGGATCCTTGTCGAGGACCTTTGCGGTTTCGATCAAATAGGTGAAAAAACGCCGAACCGAGGTAAGTCGCCGCTTCCGGGTCGACTTATTGGTGGCAAACCCAAGAAATTCGGCGATGTCCGAGCGACTAACGTGGCCGATCGATTTCGACCCTGTGCGTTCTTCGAGCTTCGCCAGATCGTAACTGTACGATTCGATCGTGTTGAACGGCCGCCGCGTTTGCTCAAGCTCCCGCCGGTACCACGCACGGGCAAGCTGAAGACTACTGTCGCGGGTCAGAACCGGGAGTCCGCCGAGAAGCGGTGCGAACCCGCCTTCTGGTCCCGGCATAAAGAGTGGGAGCTGATCGGGCTTGTCTGCCGCGGCCGCGCGCTCGAGATCCAACAGTCTCGGGTTGTCTGTATAGGGAGCGTCTCGCTCCTCGGCGGTGAGTCCGTCGAGTCGTTTCCGCTTTTGGGTTGAGCGCTTTGGTGTCACATCACCGTCGAGTCGCGTTTGCTTGTCCGCCATGCGTTCCCCCAACGATAGCGCGATCACAACGGCGGCAGCGTAGGAGCGACGATGGTCTATGTCAAGGCGACAAGCGGTCACTTACAAACTGTTCGAGAGCCCGTCGAACGCCGCTCGTGCCCACCGAATCGACAATCACAACTGGCACATCCACTCTTTGTGCCGCTCGTTTGACCTGGTCAGAGGTGCTGTGCCCGACCTGCCGCACCAGGATGATCGCGACATCAACGCCACTCAGCGTCGCTTGAACGTCGCGGCCGACCCTGCTTCCCTCCCACGATGATGGAATTTCGCGAACGTCTGCCACTTTTGCTCGCTTGAGGTCGCGCCCGATCAGCGCCCGAAGCGCAGGATATCCCCCAACGACCGCGATCCTCAAGCTCGCTAACGACGGTGCACGCTGCAGCTGAATATGAGCCGAGTTTGTCGATCCAGACTGTGCGGCTCCGCGTGATCTTTCGACCCGGTAGGCGGCTAATCGATCGCCCAGTGCATGCAACAGCCGTTCAGCATCGCGAGCGAGCATCGCATTCGCGGCATTTGCATGGCCGATTTCTTCAATACGGCTTTGTGCAGCAGACGGCAAGCCGGTCTCCGCCGGGGCGAGCGCCTCTTGCTCGAGTGCATCCAGCAATTGGGCAGGGGTTTCAAATGACTCCTCGACGGAACGGAGACGATCGCCCAGTTGCAAATGAGCCCAGACTGCTGCATCGTTCGCGGCCGCAACGGATTCGAGGAGGAGCAAGGCTGCACGCCGCTTACCGACAGGTTCGTCTATGACGGCTCGCAGTTCAAACAGCTCGAGCGCAAAGTCGACTCTTTCCCTGCCCGCCCGTTCTCCTATTGCTGATTCGATCCTGTCCGCGGCACTCCCGAGCTCGCCGCGATCGACCAAGATTTCGATCAGGGCTTGAAGCTCCCGTTCCCGCAACACTCCTCGAGCTGCCAGCTCCACGAAGGCCGTGGCGGCGGCATCGAACTCTCCCGCGCTAAACCATCGCCAGGCTTCCCGTCGCAGCACGTGTTGACTTGAATAAACTGCGCCTGGGCCATTTGGATCACCGTGGTTCATATTCGACCCACACCGCTTACGACACGACACATGGCGGAGTCTATCCGTGTCGGGCGATTAGGGCATCGGTTCTGGTCTCTGGCGGCCGACAGCGATGGCGGTGAGACAGACGCGGGTCGGTTGCAAGGAAATGTCCGTACGGGAAACGGTGATTACATATCCCAGATATCGCGGATTGACGATGCCATGATATGCTGATATAGTGATGACTGTATCTTGTAACGGATTTCTCGGAGGTCAGTGCTCGCAATGGGTGAGCTCGTCGTTGGACGGCCGGCACTCAAACTGAATTACGTCGTTTCGTTGCCACTCGACCTTGTGTCGGTGATGTCGCTCCTCTACAGAGCGGTGCCAGGGAGCGGACTCGATTCATGGCTCGTGGCTACACGACGGGCATTGCCGGACGAACTGCGGGCTGATCTCGATCTGTTGCATGGGTTTTCGGGTCGGCTGCTCTACTACATGGAAGAGCCGATCATGCGATTCGAGCCACTGCGGCAGGATCGCATCGAAGCGGGCATCGACGATTTAACGTCGTTTCTGCTCGCGTTGCCGGAGACCGCGTACCTTGACATGGTAGCCAATGCGCTCGAGCGCGTTCATCGCGACTTGGGCACCGGTCAGACCACCCCCGCACGCGGCGATGAGCGGTCTTGGCGAATATACGTAGAACCCGCTCTCACGACGGCATCCGGGGATGAGGTTATGGACCTCCTCAATAACCCGGAGCTGCTGAAAACGAGAACGGTTCGTCTGATCCAGGGAATCTGGGACGCGGGCTACGCCGCGGAGTACACGGAACGACTTCCGGCACTCCGAGAAGCGGCGGCGCTTGCAACCGGAACCGCGGGGTTCGGATTCGCACTTGCTTTTGTCGAACTGACCGGCAATCGGATGCCGTCAACCTTGATCAGCGGTGCAAATTCAGTCGAGCACGTCACCTTCTGCCCAACGTACCATCTTGGGTCATTTATCAGTTACACGGTCTACTCACCTGATTTGATCGTTTATTTCAGCGCCCCGGATTTCATTCAGCGGCTGCGACCGGATTTCGGACCGAACGGCTCGGCCCCCACTGGGGAGAAAGCTGAGGCGCCGCCTCAAAATGTAGCGATGGAGACCGAGGAGGTACTTGAGAGCTTACGAGCGCTCGGCGACGCGAATCGGCTTCGGGTAATCGATCTGCTCACCGGTGGCGAGCTCTATGCACAGGAGATCGTCGGGCGACTTGGAATCGCGCAATCCGCGGTTTCCCGGCACTTGGCTCTGCTGGAACGCGCCGGGCTGGTAAGGGTCCGGCCGCGTGGCGGCATGAAGTACTACGCGATCGACTTCGTACGTCTGGAGTCATTAGCTGACGCGCTGAGATTCCGAGGACAACCCGATAATTCATTGTGAATTCTTGCACAAACGCTGGACATCGCGGAAAGCGATGATACAATCTGTGCATAGCATGGACAAACCGTCTCAAGTTGTCACGCAAGGCGTGCGCACATTGACAATTGAACTGTAGCTACGCGCTCGCGGATTGAAGCTTTCGAGCATTCAGTTCTTCGCTTGAGCGCGCGATTCCGGTGGCATTGCACTTTCATCCATGCACACGCCGTGAATCGCTTCACTCCCTTAGCCGCCTCGGGTGACGTTAGCCGGTCACCTGGCACGAAATACCTCTCACTCCCCAGTTTGCGGTGCGAGAAGAAGCCAAGAGAGCTCCTGACACGACCGCTCCTCTGAAACTCCTCTCCGAAACTTGACTAGTCGATCGCGGTCAAGTTGGATTGCCCCGGCAGCGATCGAGCGCAGACCGCGCCCGGTGCCACGAAAGCACCGGGCGTAGCTGTTTTAAGGAGGGGAAAGGCGACGAGACGACGAGACGTATAGGGGACTATTGGTTTGAGATAGTCTCGTCGTCTCGTCGTCTCGTCGACTGCGTCGTTTCGATTCGCGGGAACAGCGGAACCGGCGGCTTGACCTGGGAGAAGGTCACGGCGCCCCAGCTGCCGTCTCGATTCCAGGCGCCGTCAGTGATCGAATCAAGTCCCAACTGCGCCATCATGCGGTCGCTTGTCGTGGGAATAAAGGGCGCCAGATAAATCGCGATCAGGCGAGACGCCTCGGCCGCGGTCCACAACGTCGTGTCCAGCGTTTGAATTGCCTCCGGCTGTTTTGCCAGCAGCCACGGCTTTCGTTCTTCCAGATACTGGTTGGCGCGCTTCACAAGCGACCAGATCGCATCGAGCGCTCCATCGAGATCCCACGCATCGATTGCGGCCGCTCCGTTGGCGCCGGCGGCTTCCGCCACCGATCGCAACGACAGCTCCAGCTCACCGGGTTCCCCGGGAGTTGGCACGTCCCCGCCCCGATAAAGGCCGATCATTGAGACCACCCGGTTGAGCAGGTTGCCGAGATCGTTGCCGAGGTCCGAGTTGTGACGCTGGATCAGGTTTGCCCGGGAAAAATCGCCGTCGGACGAAAACGAAACATCCCGCATCAAGTAATACCGAATCGGGTCCGCACCGAACTCATCGACCAAATCGACCGGGTCGATCGAGTTTCCCGTCGATTTTGAGATCTTTTGTCCCTCGATCGTGATGAATCCATGGATCACGATTCTCTTCGGCAACGCCAGTCCGCCGGAGAGAAGCATCGCGGGCCAGTAGAGGCAGTGGAAACGCATGATGTCTTTGCCGATCACCTGCGAATCGGCCGGCCAGTAGCGATTGAATCGCGATGGGTTGTCCGGAAAGCCGATCGCGGTGATGTAGGTTGTCAACGCATCGAACCAGACATAGAGCACGTGGTCTGGGTCTCCTGGGACCGGAATTCCCCAGGCGTCGGTTCCCGGCTTAACCTTGCGCGAGACCGAAAAGTCCTTGAGCCCGCTGTTCAGCAATCCGAGCATTTCCGGACGCCATATCGACGGCGTCACGAAGTCTGGATTGTCCTCAAAGTGCTTCAAGAGGATGTGGGTGTACTTACTGAGCGCAAAGAAGTAGTTCTCCTCCTCGAGCCAGTCCGGGGTGATGCTCGGGTGGTTTGGACATCTCCCGCCCACGAGCTCGTCGTCGGTGTAGTAGTTATTGCAGTTTGGGCAATACCAACCAGCGTATGTCGCTTTGTAGATGTCACCATTCGCCCGCGCCCGGCTGAACAATTCGATTGATGCCCGGCGATGTCGAGCTTCGGTCGTACGAGTCCAGGCATCGACCGAGATATTGAGCGCGCTCCACGCTTTCGAGAACGCAACCTCCATCCGGTCGGTCCACTCCTGAGGCGAAACGCCCTGCGCTGTCGCTGCCCGCACGATATGCTGGCTATTCTCGTCCAGTCCCATGCAAAACACGGTATCGTCGCCCTTGAGCCGGTGGTAGCGCGCAACAACATCGGCGGCGATCTTCTCAAGCGAATGGCCGAGATGCGGTTCCGCATTTGGGTAGTCGATCGCGGTCGTGATGTAGAAGGTCGACCGGTTATCGAGGTTGTTCTCATGTGTCACGATCATCGTCCTGTCTGTTCTACGCCTTCGGGCCTGAGTCTACGGCAAAAAAAGAGCGGGAACGATTTCGCTCCCGCCCGAGGTATTGATCTGTTCTGGCGGCGATGCATGCAAGCGCAAGCGCCCGAGCTCAGACTACCCCGGCCGGTCCTCCATTGACATCATCATCGATCGCTGTCGCGCACGTAACACTTCACTACTCCAGCCGGTTTGCTCACATTTCTTGTCGGTACTCTACGGCCACGAGTGCCGATTGGCAACCCCGGCGTGATCGAGTCAGCTTCCAGGCGGCCGGGACCGTGATAATCTCTACGTCGTCAAGAGCAGTCCACGGTTCGAACCGGCAACCAAAAGGTTTGGGACATGGTTCAACAAATCGGAAAATCAACACCCGATCTCTCGGGCGGCAGCCAGATCGAAATGAGCTACGACGAGTATGTGAAGTGGTTCGGCGAGGGCCACATCGGCGAATGGGTGGAAGGGAGGGTTGTTGAGTTCATGCCGCCGGACGAGCGGCATCAGGATGTTGTGCTTTTCCTCGCACAGGTACTCAACTTGTTCGTCCTGACTCGAAATCTTGGCAAAGTCATGATCTCGCCGTTTGAAATGCGGATACGCGATGGTCGATCGAGCCGGGAACCTGACGTGCTATTCGTTTCCACTAAACACTTGGGCCGCATTGACGGCACGCGCCTCGATGGTCCAGCGGATCTGGTGATTGAGGTCGTGTCCGACGAAAGCGTGACCCGCGACCAACGTGAAAAGATGATCGATTATGCTATGGCACGGGTGCCGGAGTATTGGATCATCGATCCGCGGCCAACCCGGGAGCTTGTTAAGGGGTACAGGCTTGCGCCTGAATCTTATTACATTAACATTGAACACGGGTCCGCTGGCACCCCTGTGTCGCAAGTCGTCCCTGGGTTTCCGATCGATGTGAAGTGGTTCCAGTCCGAGAGCTCCCTTGACCCGATGGCAGCAATGAGTGAGCTGGGCGCTTCAGCAGACCGCTGGTGATCATCAGTTGATCGTCCGAAATGTCGAGAAATCGAAGGGATGGGATAATTGCTGCCAGTCAGCGTTTTCGATTGGAGCGGTGATTCTTCGCTACTATCTCTGCAATATGCTATATGCTATATGCTCGATAATTTTTCGCATCCATGGGAGGATTCCAGTTGTTGATCGCTGAAAAAGAGGAATTCATCTCCGAAAATGTGCCATTTCGTTCCGTACAGGAGCAGGTCCGGCCTAGATATTGGGTGTCATCGGGACTTCAGTCGCTAGAACTGTTCACGGGTGCTGGTGGACTGGCGCTCGGCACCCATTTGGCCGGATTTCATCATCAAGCGTTGCTGGAGTGGAACCAGGACGCTTGCAATACCCTTCGGAAGAATTCGGCGTGCGAGGCTGTTCCCGGGATTTCCGATTGGCAGATCTTGGAGGCTGATGCCACGACGATTCAATACGCTGATCTCGGTCCGATTGACTTGATCGCAGGAGGACCGCCGTGCCAGCCATTTAGCATAGGCGGCAAGCATCAAGCCTGGCATGACGATCGAGACATGATTCCCGAGTTCGTTCGTGCCGTCAGGGAACTTGCGCCAAGAGCATTCGTTTTGGAGAACGTGCGGGGCCTTCTCAGAACGACATTTAGGACTTACTTCTCCTACATAGTTCTTCAGCTTTCGCACCCCTGGTTGACACGCAGACCCGAAGAGTCATGGCAGGATCACTTGGTTCGGCTCGAAGATGTTCACACCAGCGGGCGCGATACTGAGCTGCAATACAACGTCGTGTTTCGATTGTTGAACGCCGCGGATTATGGCGTCCCGCAGACCCGTGAGCGGGTGTTCGTGGTTGGCTTCCGCGCGGATACCGGAATCGATTGGCACTTCCCTGAGCCCAGGCATAGTCGAGAGTCTCTCCTTTTTGAACAGTGGGGATCGGGTGAGTACTGGGATCGTCATAAGATTTCACCGCCAGGCAAATCTGAGATGGTGTCGGGAAATCTCGATACCAAAGCGTTCGCCCGACCTCTGATCGCTCCATACCCTTGGCTAACCATCAGAGACGCTATTTCGGATCTACCTGAGCCCAGCCCTGAAGTCGATGATATTGGGATTGTAACCAATCATCGGGCGCGAACCGGTGCAAGAGTCTACAAAGGACACACTGGAAGTCCAATCGATTGGCCCTCCAAGACACTCAAGGCCGGGGACCATGGTGTTCCTGGGGGCGAAAACATGATCACTTTCCCGGACGGGTCGGTCAGATACCTAACGGTGCGAGAAGCGGCCCGCGTTCAAACCTTCCCCGATCACTGGCATTTTGAGGGCGCATGGTCGGAGGCGATGCGACAGCTCGGCAACGCTGTGCCAGTTACTCTTGCCACCGTCGTGGCCTCAAGCGTCGCAAGAAAACTCAGCCTTGCTGATGTCAACAGTTAGCTACCTTCCAACCGACATCGCTGAATTCAATCCGGCGGATTTGGCCAATCTCGTCAGATACTGTGTGCAGGAACTAATGCAAAGAACTCCGTATTCGCTTGGTTCGATCTCTCCATTCGTCGGAGCGGGCATCTATGCGTTGTTTTACGATGGGGAACTGCCCGAGTATCAGCATGAGGCGATTCGGTCGCCAGACGCGAAACAGCCAATATATGCCGGCCGGGCCCGTAGAACGGGGGCATCGGGTGAGCGTCCACTCTACGGTCGATTGCGGGATCACGCAAAATCGATCATTGCCGCCGAAAATCTATCAATCGACGAATTCAGGGTGCGGTTCCTCGTTCTGCATCCCCTCTGGGTGTCAACGGTTGAAGAATTGCTGATCGGTCACTACGCCACATTATCTAATGGCGTAATGCATGGATTTGGCGTCCACGACCCCGGTGGCAAGCGTCATACCGGCGAAATACCGCTCTGGGACGTGATGCATCCTGGTCGTGACCACTATCGCAAAATGATAGGGCGAGGAGCCTTTGGCCGGCCGAGGAACGACGTGATAGCTCTCATAAGTAGCTATTGCGCGACACACTCGTCAGAGTCAGATCGATTGGATGCCGCGGCGGTAGTACGACTTTTGTCCGAGGAGCGCGCAATCTACATGTCCGATCAGGACGATGAGTGACTCCGAGGCTTTTTTTGATCAAGCGACTATACAGAAAATTCGTCGACGGATCATGAATTGGGGGCGAGCCCATTTCCAGGATTACCCCTGGCGCTCAGAAACGGACTCTTGGCTCACGCTCGTCGCCGAATTGATGCTTCAGCGCACAAGAGCTGCTCAAGTTGTACCCGTCTTCATGGCCTTTCGCGAGCAATATCACACCGCTTCTGCTCTCGTTGAAGCTGGACCGGACGAGGCCCACCGAGTAACGGCAGCCCTCGGATTGCATGGTCGTGGACCTCAGCTGTACGAGCTTGCGGCAGCGGTCGCCAAGGCAGGTCAAGCATCGTCCGTGGATCCCACGGGACTTTCGGCGATCGCCGGCATCGGCCCATATACATACGCGGCATGGCTCTCACTTCATCAGGGAAAGAGGGCCATCCTGGTTGACAGCAACGTTTATCGATGGCTTGGACGCATGACCGGTCAGCAGTATGGGCGAGATCCCAGAGGCATCAGATGGCTCAACGAACTCGCCGACCAATTGACACCTCAGCGAGTCTTCCGCGATTACAATTACTCCGTACTAGATTTCACCATGCTGGTATGCCGGCCGAGAAATCCTAGCTGTGATATCTGCCCTGTCGCGAATTACTGCGAGTTTCGGAACGAACGTCCGCCGGCTGATCGCCCAAGAACTTAGCTGTGCCATAAATCGCTTTTCACTCGCCGGCGCCGCTCATCGCCAGAGCGTAGTACTTTGCGTCGGGGTGGGAGACGACCAGAGCCGCCGTAGTTTGTTCCGGGTCGAATTGGTAGCCCTCGGTCACGCGGATGCCGATTGCGCCGAGATCAAGCAGTTTGTCGACAATCAGGTGCTGTGACAGGTCCGGGCACGCTGGATAGCCCCATGAGTAACGTTTACCCGTTTCCTCGCTGATGCCGAGCTCGCGTCGCACTCGCTGGTGGACATACTCCGCCAGACCCTCGGCTGTTTGCACGCTCAATCCGTGGCTGTAGAAGCTCTCCGAATACTCGCCTGCGGCCTGCATTTGCTCCGAGCGCTCGGTCGCCTTCTTGCCGGCGGTCACCACCTGCAACGCGACCACATCCCGCCGCCCGCTTGAAAGCGGCAGGAAATAGTCCGCGAGACAGAGTCGCTCGCGACGTGGTTGGCGTGGGAAGGTGAAGCGTGCGATCTCCTTTTCTTGCTCGATTGGATCGAACACGACTAGATCGTTGTCGTCGCTGTTCACAGGAAAGTAGCCGTAGCGCACGCGCGGCTCGAGCCAGCCAGTCAGCTCCGCGTCGCACTGCATCTCGCGCAGTCGCGGCAGAAACTCGTCGCGCTGCAACGCTTCCCAGGCTTCGTCCCTGACTCCCTTGCCGCCCCAGTGGAGCCGGAAGAGGGTCTTGAGATCGAGATGCGGCCAGATGTCTTTCAGCGTGAAGCCATCCATCTCTCGAACGCCCCAAAATGGCGGCGTGGGCGGTTCGGCTTCGCGGACGGTTTTGCCCTCGATCGCGGCCGATCCCGCCGGCGCGCTGAATGACTGCCTCGCCGGGGCGGCCATTGCCTTGCGTGCGTTGTTGATCGTTTCGATCACGAGCCGCTTGCGGTCGTCGTCGTTGACAATCCGATCCATCAACGAGAGACCCTCGAACGCATCCTTTGCGTAGAAGACACCTGACTCGTAGGGCGTCTCCTCGTCGACAAAGAGTGTCCGGTGCGCGTACGGCCGGTTGATCGCGGCGCCGCCGATGATCACCGGGAAATGGAGCCCCTTGTGGTGGAGCTCCTTGACACAGAGCGGCATCTGCTTGCTCGTGCTCACCAGCAACGCTGAAAGACCGATCGCGGTGGCATTGGTCTCGACCGCTCTGTCGATGATCTTGCTAACCGGCACCTGCTTGCCGAGATCGTGCACGGTGTAACCGTTATTGGTCAGGATGGTGTTGACCAGGTTTTTGCCAATGTCATGCACATCACCGAACACGGTCGCAAGCACGACAGTGCCCTTGGTCACGCCCTCTTGGCGTTCGAGATAGGTTTCGAGGCGGGAGACGGCCTTTTTCATCACCTCTGCCGATTGCAGTACAAACGGGAGAATCAATTCGCCGGCGCCGAACTTGTCGCCAACTTCCTTCATCGCCGGAAGAAGCACCGTGTTGAGCACGACAACCGGGTCGCCCGCCCGCCTCACGGCATCATCGATGTCCGCTTCGACGCCATCCTTTTTCCGGTGCAGGATCCGGTAGTGGAGCCGCTCATTGACCTCCATTTCGAGCAGCGGATCCGATCCGGACGACGATTCGGTCGCGGTTCGACCCTCAAAGTACTCAATGAAGCGCTGCAATGCATCGGGTCGCTTCGCGAAGATCAGGTCTTCGGCAAGATCGCGCTCTTCGGTTGGGATTTCCGAAAAGGGAACTACGTGTGATGGGTGCACGATCGCCAGATCGAGCCCGGCCTTGACACAGTAGTAAAGAAACACCGCGTTGAGCACCTTACGGCCGGCGGGGTTGAGGCCGAACGAGACATTGGAGACACCGAGGACTGTTAGGACCCCCGGCAACTCCTGTTCGATCAGCTTAATGCCTTCGATGGTTTCGACCGCCGAATAGGTGAATTCCTCGTCGCCGGTCGCGAGTGTGAAGGTCAAGGCATCGAAGATGAGATCTTCGGGCCTAAGCCCATACTCCTTGGTCACGATGTCGTAGATAACGCGAGCCACTTCGAGCTTGCGCTCTCGCGTCTTGGCCATTCCAATCTCGTCGATCGTGAGTGCGATCACCGAGGCGCCGTGAGCGACAACAAGCGGCATCACCGTTTCAATCCGGGTGCGGCCGTTCTCCATATTGATCGAGTTAACGATTGCGCGCCCTGGGTATTGCTCGAGCGCGGCCTGCACGACATCAGCTTCGGTCGAGTCGATGACAAGCGGCAATTCGACCTGCAATGCCAGCTTCTTGACGAGTTGACGCATCATTTCGCGCTCGTCGGCCCGCTCGGTCAACGCGATGCAGACGTCAAGTGCGTGCGCTCCTTCGTCCATTTGCTCCCGGGCGACCGTTAGCATGCCGTCGTAATCGTCGGCCAGCGCATATCGTTTGATTTTGCGGGAGCCCTGCGCGTTAAGCCGCTCGCCCACGATCATCGGCGCCGGCTCCTGGTGCAGCGTGGCTGCTCGAATCATGCTTGCCGCGGCAGGAACCGCGTCGACGGGCCTCGGCGCGACGAACTTGTTCGGTCTGCGCTCGAGCTGCTCGACGACGAGTTTCAAGTGCTCGGGCGTCGTTCCACAACAGCCGCCAACGATTCCAACTTGGAACTCTTCAACCATTTCGCGAAGCGCGTGCGCCATCGGCTCCGGTTCTAGCGGGAACGAGGCAAGTCCGTTGACATTGATCGGGATACCGGCGTTCGGAATGATCGACACCGGTCGGGTCGCGTACTCACCGAGATAGCGGGCCGGTTCGCGCATATGCTCCGGACCGGTCGAGCAATTGAGCCCGATCATGTCGACCGGCAGGCGTTCGAGGATCGTCAGCGCGGCGGCGATGTCGGTTCCGAGCAACATGCGCCCGGAGGTATCGAGGGTGATCGATGCCTGGATTGGAATTCGCTTTCCACGCTCCCCAAAGACGCGTAACGCCGCGTGGACTGCCGCTTTGAGCTCGAGGATGTCCTGCACGGTTTCGATGATCAGGATGTCGGAACCGCCGTCGACGAGCCCACGAATCTGGTCCAAAAAGAGGTCGACTACCTGTTGGAAGGTGTGCTGTCCGAGCATCGGATCTTCTGAAGCGGGCAGCAGGCCGGTTGGACCAATCGAGCCGGCAACGAATCTGGCGCGCGAGGGGGTGCTGTAGTGATCGGCCACCCGGCGGGCGATCTCGGTCGCCGTTCGGTTCTGCTCATACGTGCGCTCGCCGAGTCCGTACTCGTCGAGCTTAATCAGGCTGCCACCGAAGGTGTCGGTTTCGAGCACATCGCAACCGGCCTCGAGGTATGAAGCGTGGAGATTCTCAACAATGGACGGATTGCAGAAAACGAGGTTTTCGTTACACCCTTCGAGTCCGCCGTAGTCTTCGACCGAGAGCTGCATGTTGAGGATGGTGGCGCCCATCGAACCGTCGTAAACAACGACGCGCTCGCGCGCCAGATCGAGGAGTTTGCTCATTCACCGTTCCCGTGCTGAATCGCGATCACTTCGTAACACTTCACCTATTGTAGCCTGGGCCATCCGATTGGCAGCCACAAATCGGACCCGTTGTTCCTGGCGTCCGAACACTCCCATGCTAAACTGATCGTGCTGAATCAGGCTGGCTTCGACCGGCGGTCGTCGCTCGGATTGACTTCGAGCGCCTCTCGCGCTCTCACGTTGACCAGCCGATTTTCAGTGTTCTACGGCCAGTTCCCGCTCATTTGAGGTGACCCCGCAATGGAGAATCAACCTCCGTCTACGACCGCAAACGCTTGGCTCAATCGCCGACCGGCGACGACTGACGAGCGCGATTCCGAAATCACCAAACTCAAAGAGAAGCTCGGTTTTTACGAGTCGTTTGACCAAATCATTCAAGACAATGTGGCGCGAGCCGGCGAGCTGCTGCGTCACGCGGCGACCATGCGAGAAAACGCCGAGGAGTCGCTGGCGGTCGCCAAACAAGAGCTGGAAGTGAGCCGGGTTGCCGAGCGTCAGGATTTTCGATCGCTGCTTTCCGGACTGCTCGATGACGTCTCCACGATGCAGGTTCAGATCGAACGCCTGGCCCGCAAGGTCGCCGACGCGCTTGATGATGTGGAGTTGAGCCTACCGACGAGCGTCGACGTCGATCGTCTTCCGTCAGATTTGCCTGCACCAATTCCGGCGATTGCCGCCGACACCGGCAGTGAGCCATGGAGCTCACTGACCCTGGATCCCACTCCAGATGAGATCGGTCCCGCCGTAACGCTGGACACCGAGGCCGCGGCAATGGGAACCGCGGCAAGCGCGATGGCCGACGAGCCGTTCGAGATCGAAGCCGACATCGCGGCCGCTGAAGCGACCGAATTGAATGAAACGGCCGAGTATCTTGCGGTTGAATCGGTTGCGAGCCAAGAAGAAACATCTGAATCTGTTGCCGCCGAGCCTGAATTGGATTCGGTTGCGAGCCAAGAAGAAACATCTGAATCTGTTGCCGCCGAGCCTGAATTGGATGATGAAGGCAGCGAGATCGAGACTCCCACCGGCTCAATCAAAGCGGCTGATGCCGGCTGGCTCGAAGCGATCCGGGCCGAACAAGGGCCGGTCTTATCCGACGTCGAGTCGCCGGAATCAGGGGAAGAATCGATCGTGGACGGCGCCGCGCTCGACGATACAGCTCGACCTGAATCGTATGAATCGGACGCTATCGCGGCTGAAGCCGCCGGCGCGGACGAACCCGCGGCAGAGCTGGACGAAGCTCAAGAAGACGAGCTCTTGAAAGAGGACGCGTCAGCGCCAGCCGACATCGTCGCATCATCCGAATCGGTGCCAGCATTCGAAAGCGCGTTGCCGGATGCCGAAGTTCAGGCTGAGCCGTCACCTGAGATGGCCGCCGCGCCGAAGGAGCCAGTTGATGAGCCGATTGCCTCGGCGGTCGAGCCACCAGTCTCCCGAGCCGGCATCCGTCCGTTCCCGTCCGGCGGTCTCGGCTCGACCCTGCCGCGTCCGGGAACCGGAGAACTGAGAAACCAAGAGCCTGCCCGCTCCACGCCATTAACGATGGTGGCCCTGGGAACGCGCGGAGTCGCCACCGTGGTGCTGGTCCATGGCGTGCCGCGGGCGACGACAGCGCTTTCGCTCAAGCGCTTCCTCGAGAGTCTCCCGCATGTGGCCTCGGTTGAGCCGCGAGAATATGCTGAAGGTGTTTTGCGCCTGCATGTGACTGCTCAGCGGCCTGTACTGATCGACGATCTGCGCGGATGGTCCGACGGTGCTGGGTTCGAACCGGTGCACTTGCGCGAAGACCTCGTCGAGGTGCGCCTGCCCCACTGACTGCGCGACTCGTCGCTCGATCACGAAGTCCATGAATATATGCGAGATCTGGGGAATTCCAAAGGGCATAATCTACGCCGTGGCGTCCAACGTGGCGTCGCGATGATCCGGTCATTGGGACCGGTTTCGACTGTTGGCAACCGATTGTTGCGAAGGAGAGCCGCATGAGTTCGGGCCGTCCCTGGGATAGCTATCTCGCAGAGCATCACGATGAGCACTTTGCCGAGCTTGTCGAACTCCTGAAGATTCCGAGCATCAGCACTTCTCCGGAACATAAGGGCGACATGATCGAGGCCGCGGACTGGGTCGCCGCGCGTTTATCGGCCGCTGGAGTGCCCGAGGTCGAGATTCTGCCGACTGCCGGTCATCCCAACGTACTTGGGAAGTGGCATGCCGCTTCCGGAAAGCCCACCGTACTCGTCTATGGCCATTTCGATGTGCAGCCGGTCGATCCGCTGAATCTGTGGGAATCCGAACCTTTCGATCCACAAATACGTGACGGCCTGATGTACGCCCGCGGCATCGCGGACATGAAGACCAATCTCTTGACGCTGATTCAGGCGGTCGAAGCGCTCGCGAAGACCACGGGCCAGCCTCCGGTCAATCTCACCTTTTTGTTTGAGGGTGAGGAGGAGATCGGCAGCCCGAATCTGCCCGGCATCGTAATCGCTGAGCGCGAACGTCTCAAGTGCGATGTCGCGCTCTCCGCCGACGGCGGCATGGAGAGCTCCGAACAGCCGGCGCTATTGGTCGGTTTGAAGGGCATCTGCGCGATGCAGATCGATCTTCGCACGGCCTCCAGCGATCTCCATTCCGGCATGTACGGCGCCGCGGTGCCAAACGCGGTGCAGATGCTCGTCCAACTCGCGGACACGTTCCACACCGACGATGGCCGGGTCGCGGTCGATGGGTTTTACGATACCGTGCGGGATCTGACGTCGCAGGAGCGAACTGAGTTTGCGGAGATTCCGTTCGACGAGGAGCAATTTAAGGCGGAGGCGGGCGTTTCGACGCTCTGGGGCGAAGAAGCCTATACGGTCACGGAACGGAGTTGGGCGCGTCCCACCCTCGACATGAACGGCATCTGGGGGGGATTCCAGGGCATCGGCACCAAAACCGTGACGCCGGCCGAGGCGCACCTCAAGATCACCTGCCGGCTGGTCGTCGACCAGGAACCGGCGGAGATCGTCAAGCTCGTTCAGGCGCACGTGGTGAAATACTGTCCACCGGGCGTGACAGCGAACGTGGTTGTCCAGGAAATGGGCTCAGGGCCATATGCGATCAGGCGCGACAATCCGACATTGCAGGTCGCGGGCCGGGTCATGGAAGAAATTTACGGACGGAAACCATGGGTCGTGCGCTCCGGCGGCTCTGTTCCAATCACGCGGGTCTTCTTGCGAGAGCTCGGCGTGGAGACGGTCACGATCGGTTTCGGCCTCCCAGGCAGTCACATACATGCGCCGAACGAATGGTTCAAAGTAAGCGACTTCGATCGCGCGCGCGAAGTCTACGCAGCGTTCTTTGCGGCATTGGGCGCCTGATTCCGCGACGGAGCATGCCAAAGGACCCGATTGGACACAGTGAATCCGAACGGGTCCTTTGTGTTTGGCACGAGTCGAGATTCGCATTCAAGTGAGCGATCCAGCGCCGCCGATACTTGTCCCGACCCGCATGACCCAGCGGTCGCGGAGATCTGACCGATTGGGCCACCCCGATCCTCCCCCTTACTAAGGACCCAATGTCCCGTTTGCCCCGTGGCCTATGGTCGATAGATTTCGAGGGCTAACCGGTAGACACTGTGTATGGGTCCATTATTCGTACTGCTCATGCCATGTGTACCGCACATCCAATGACCCGGCTAAGCAACAGGGGGACATTCGCAATGCGATTGAAAACTTCGATTGGCAGTTTACTGATCGCGTTCGGACTTATCGGATCGACGATGGCGCCGGTTGTAGCCGCGCCTTTCGCCGGATCGAATTCGTTCGACTCGTCGTTCACCACAGCCTCGACGTGGAAGCCTGAGAGCGTCGAATGTGAGTTTCTCGGGCTGATCAACGACTACCGCAAGATCAACGGCCTCGGCACTTTGACCATGTCGCTCACGCTTGGCGCCGCCGCGGAGCACCACTCGATCGACATGGCGGAGAACAATGTCTTCAGTCATACGTTCTCTGACGGCACAACCTGGTCGCAAAACATCGCGAACCACGGGTACCCGTCCGACACCTCTCGAGCTGAGAACATCGCGGCCGGCCGTCCGAGCGCGAGTGAAGTCTTCACCCAGTGGAAGAACTCCTCCGGGCACAACGCGAACATGTTGAGCTCGAAATTCAATGCGATCGGAATCGGCCGCTACCAGCTCAACGGTTCGAAGTACACCTCGTACTGGACGAATACGTTCGGCAGCCGGGTTGATCAGTCATACACATGCTCAGGTCAGTCAACCGGCGGCGGAGAGCCGGCCGGTTCGCAGCTCGGAATAACCGGCGGCGGTCGGACCTCATCGTCAACTGACTCGCGACTCGCGTATGACGGCAAGACCTCGACATCGTGGTACACGACCGCCACCAAGCCGCCAACCGCGGCATACGTCTATTTCGATCTCGGCGCATCGAAGTCGATTGCCCAGATCAAGTGGTACTTCTCCAAGAGCGGTTCCGCGGATTCCTACCAGATTCAGGTTTCGAACGATAAAAGGACCTGGACAAAGGTAACAACCAAGAGCAATACGAAGGCGGGAGCGTGGCAGACGTTGAAACTCTCGAAGAAGGCCCGATACGTTCGCTTCTACTTCAACAATCCGAACAAGGACAAGGTGCTCGGTTACCTTGGGGAAGTGAAGATCTTCTCCTAATCTGGAGGAGATCGGAATAGATTGAGCAGAAGACCGAACGGGATCTCACCGCGCTCGGTCTTCTCTTTGCCACGAATGGGCTAACGCCCGGCATTGACAACTGATGCCTCTGTTCTCATGCTAACAACGAGCGGTCCAGATCTGGTTTCAGAGGAGTCAGGAATCGTGCGTCGAATTGCTGCAATCATCGCGTTACTGTCGGTCCTTGCGGCGCCGCATGTCGCACTCGCTTCGCCTAATGGCAAGACACCGTCAGTCACGCGGACATACGCCAACGGCCAGGCATACTGCGCTGACAGCGAAGAGCTCGAGCTGCTGGTGGAGATTAATGAATACCGGACTGCAAACGGGCTCACCCCTCTTAAGCTGAGTACAACGCTTGGAGCCGCCGCTGAACATCATTCCGAGAGCATGGCATCGTTCAACTACTTCGATCCAAGCCACGATCTGCACTTCGAAGGACCCAATCAGGACGAAACCGTCTCCTGGCAACAAAACATCGCCAACTTCGGCTATCCAGACAATACGCATACCAGTCGCGCGGAGAATCTAGCGGCAGGTTACGAACGGGCCGCGGAGACTCTTGCGCAGTGGCAGAGCTCGCCGTCGCATGACGAGCATTTGCTCAGCCCGAAGTTCCAGGCGATCGGCATCGGACGGGCATTCAATCCGGAATCTGGGTATCGCTGGTACTGGACGGTTACATTCGGCAGCCTGGTTGATTCACAAGCCAGTGCGTGTGTGGAGAGCGCAGGAGTAGAGGGCTCTCCCGCTCCGGGCTCCCAACTCTCGATCATGCGTAGCGGCCGGAACGGATCTTCGACAGATTCCTCCGCCGTCTACGATGGCGACGAGGCGACAATCTGGTACACAACAAAGGCCCGTACGCCTTCCAACGGTTATGTCTGGATCGATTTCGGCGGTGTGAGAACCGTTTCACGCATCGAATACCTCTTCTCCAATTCTGGCTCCGCAGATTCGTTCGAGATTCAAATCTCGAACGACAAGAAGCAGTGGATTACCATCGCATCACTTGAAAACCCGGATGCCGGCAAATGGCTGACACTGGAGTGGTCCGGCGAAGCACGTTACCTTCGCTTCTACTTCACGAATCCAAATGGCGATCCCGTTCTCGGCAATCTGGCGGAAGTCCGCGCGTTCGCCTAATCGACGAAGCCGGGCATAATACGCACGTCGCCGCCTGCCGCATTCCGGGAGCTTCGGCCATGGCCCGTATCATGATCGTCGAGGATGACCGCTCGATCGCTGAACTGGTCGGTATCTACCTGCGCAAGGAGGGCCACGTTGTCGAGATCGTCGGAAACGGCTCTCAAGCGCTCCATGTGTATGAGTCCGCGACTGCAAAACCCGACTTGATTGTGCTCGATCTGATGCTGCCTGGGCTCGACGGGCGAGGTGTCGCGAGGAGAATCCGCACGCTCGGCGAAACGCCGATCGTAATGCTGACCGCGCTCGACGACGATCGGGACAAGATCGAAGGACTCGATCTCGGCGCCGACGATTACCTGACAAAGCCCTTCAATCCTGAAGAGCTCCTCGCCAGAGTGCGCGCAATTCTTCGCCGCGCGGCACGCGCCGGTGATGCTCAGAATGCGTCCCAATCGACCGTGACGTTCGGCCACGTGCGAATCGACCTCGATGCGCGTCGGGTGCATATTGGTGAGGCTGAACTGCCGCTCCGAACCAAGGAGTTCGATCTGCTCGCGGCACTTGTCGAACACCACGATGTCGTCCTCTCCCGAGATCAACTGCTCGACCGCGTTTGGGGCGGAGAATTCGACGGCGACACGAGAACCGTTGACGTGCATGTTTCGCGGCTCCGTGAACGACTGACTACCGGAGGGGCCAATCTTTCGATCGAAACCGTTCGCTCGGTCGGCTACCGAATCGAGATTCGTGACTAGATCGCCGTCATCGGTTCGCGTTACACGGCTGTTACACCGGCCGGTCACAATGAGCTGTTGGTTCGCTCCCTAGCGCGAGGATCCCGGCAACACATGCTTAGTTCAGCACAGGCCGGACCCCTCCCCAAGCGCAGGTGGCGGGACACGCTCCAGGGGCGCCTCATTGCGTCCCATGTGCTGGTCATCCTCCTCGCACTTGGGCTGGTCGTCGCAAGCAGCGCGGTCTTCCTCAGACGTTACGAGCGGACAGCCGAAGAGGAACGACTTGCTCAACTTGCCGTGCCGCTTATCGCCGAGGTTAATGTCGCCCGGCTCGGCAACTCCGTCCTCGAAGGCGGGCAAAGGCTACGGGTCGACGCGATCGATGCCCAGGCCGATGCAATGGATTTGCGCATCTTGATTCTCGATGTCGACGGAACCGTCCGGTACGACACCTCTGAGGACGAGAATCTCAGAAAGCAGGCGCTTCCTCAATTCTCGAGCGTGGCGGCCGACGTCGTCGAGCGTGCCCAGAGCTCGAGAAAGCTCCAGTATGAGTTTATTTCGACCTCCAGCGGCGACGCGTTTGGCGGACAACGGCTCCTCATCGCGGCTGGGCAAACGGGTCAATGGCAGGCGAAACGCGCTCTGGTTCTCATATCGGATTCCAAACGGTTTCCCCTGATCGGCCTCTTTCTCCCACGGCTCTTTCTCGTAACAGGCATTTCTCTGATTCTGGCCTCAATTCTCGGACTGGTTTTCAGTCGCAGGATTTCGCTCCCTGTTCAGCGCTTGACCACCGCCGCGGACGCGATGGCGGCCGGAAATCTGGAGCAGCAGGTTGTTGGAACCGGACCAGATGAGATCGGGCGACTTGTCGGAAGTTTCAACACGATGTCGCGCCAGGTTTCCGCAACTCATCGGAGCCAACGAGAGTTGTTGGCGGATGTGGCGCACGAGTTAAGGACGCCGCTCACATCGGTGCAGGGCTATGCGCAGGCGTTGAAGGACAATGTCATCGACGACTCGGCCGGTCGCGATCAAGCGTTGACCGTCATCGGCCGCGAAGCCGAGCGGATGAGCGCCTTAATCGGCCAATTGCTTGATCTCGCCCGGCTCGAATCCGGTCAATCGAAACTTGCATTCAGACCGGTCGCTGTCCCTCACCTTATTGATCGAGTCATGGAACGCTTCCGCCCTACGGCCGCGCGAAAACGGATCGTCTTCACGGGTTCGGCACCACCAGACCTGCTGATTCACGGCGACGAGAACCGGCTGGTCCAGCTTCTAAGCAATCTCGTTGGAAATGCGATGCAGCACACGCCGGCCGACGGTTTGGTTTCAGTCAACGCTTGCTCTGTTGACGTCATTGCCGGCGGCGGCCCCGGCGTGCGGCTCATCGTACATGACACCGGTGAAGGGATCGAACCCGAATTACTGCCTCGAATCTTCGATCGATTTGAACGTGGTCAAAGCACGGATGACAGAACGGCGACTGGTTTCGGACTTGGACTCGCGATTGTGCGCAGGCTAACCGACCTCCATCACGGCTCGATCTCGGTGCACAGCGAGCTCGGCCGCGGCTCAACGTTTACGCTTGACCTCCCATCAATCGGCCGGTTAGACGACTAGTCGACTGGACCAATCTCCCCCTCACCGTCCGTGTTACATCGCTGTTGCAATTGCGCAATAGGATCGAGTTGTGAGGAACATGGCCGCCGGCAGTCTCACCCGGCATAGCGAAACAGGAGTACGCAAATGACCACGCAACCGGCTCGAATATCTCACAACAAGCGAATTCTGACCGCATCGATCGTCATGGCCGCAATCGCGGCTCTATTACTGGGAGCGGCCGGTGTTAGCGCGGCTAACCACCGCGAACGAGACGGACGCGGAATCGCATGCCTGCAACTACACGCGGGCGCTAACAATCTCGAAGCGAGTCTGGAGGAGCTTGTTCAGGATGGGACACTCACCGTCGAGCAGCAAACGGCGATCCTCGACCAGCTATCCGAGGGAATGAACATTCGTGCCCGCGCGTGCACCGGCATGGATTTGATCCGGGACCGCGCGGTCGGAACCGCCGTCATGGAACTGCTCGGCATGGATCGTGCTGAGATCCGGATCGAGTGGCTGGACGGAAACAGTCTTGCCGAAATGGCCGAGGCGCAGGGCGTCGATCGAGAAACGTTGATTGATACAATTTCGACGGCCATCGACACCAAGCTGACCGAAGCGGTCGAGAACGGCCGGATCACCGAGGAGCGGAAGGCCGAGATCGAGGCCGAGCTGACGACGAAGATCGAAGAGGCGGTCGATCTCCATCTCAGTGACGTGGTCGACCGCCTTCGGGACTCGCTGGACGCAACCGACGATTCCTCCACACCTGTCAGCACGACGGGACTCACCACCATCGCATAACCCTTCCCTTCCCCACTTTCAGTTCGCCGGGGAGATCCAGCCATTGTCCCCGGCGCCATTCATACGCAACCGGCCGCGACACTGAATGTCGCGGCCGGTTGTTCTTTGTCATGATCGAACGGGTCTGACGAACATCGACGGCGACTTGCCCGCCAACGATCAGCTAAGATAACGATGTCCGAATCCATGGTCTTTGGAGGCTTCTATGCCGCCTGGTCCGATTCCGCCAACGCCCCATCGACCCGGTCGCCGGCATGCGACCTTCTCCCCGACCCAACTTCGGGTCTTTCGCGATTGCCCTGAGCGTTACTACCGGCAATACATCGGGAACGAAAAGGTTCGTGCGGAGTTCAACCCGGCCACGCTTCGGGGCAGTGCGGTTCACAAGGTTTTGGCGAGGGTGTTCATCGCTCGTCAAGATGGCGAGATCATTGACGATGATTTGAGATCCCTCGCCGAGCAGTTTCTTCCCAGGCGGCTTTATCAAGATGCCGGAATGCTGGGCGAATGGCCGTCCGAGATCGATGCGGTGCTTCGACTTGTGGCAGCCGGAATCGCCCGCGTCCCCCACGACTCAACCGTGCTCAATGTTGAAACGTCATTTATGACCATCTGCTCGACGAGCTCACCTGTCGCAGGAGTGACACTGGTGGGCAAGGTCGATCTCCTCATCCGGGACAACAGGGGATTTCTCGAGCAGATCGAGTTCAAAACGGGCGGCGCTCAGCCCGATCCTTATCAGGAGGTAATCTGCCGGATGGGCGTCTGCGCCGAGCACAACGCGTCCGGTCTCCCGGTGTTGTCGACCACAGTACAACTCTCGACAGGTGCGGAGTATCCACTGGACAGCGACAGGAGATTGCTGACGCTCGTTCTAACTGAGATCGAAGAGACGATTCTGCAGGTCTGGAGCGCGATGGAGTGGCCGGCGCAGGAGAACGACCGGTGTCGATTCTGCAACTACCGGACAACGCTTTGCAGCCGGTTCGGCGAGTGGAGCCACCACAACCGGCTGGCGGAACGTGGTGTTGACGGCAACCCATAGAGAACATATGATCTAGGCAACGCCTGAGAGGGAGCCCAGTAGGCGAGGTCCACCGGCGACGGTTCCACCGAACTCTCCGCCTGATGCGGACTTCGGTTGTCGCTCACGGAGGAACAGATCATGTCCACGAACGCTCTGTTCAGATTTCCTATCCCCGCTCCCTCACCCGCGGAAGCTCGGGCCCTTTCATACGCCGCCGCCTACTTGCACCGGGCCGCCAACGAGCTCGCTACTCGAAAGCTTGGGAGTGGCTATGGTCGCGGAACGTCGAGTCCGATGGACGATCTTCCTTCAGCTCTCGCCGCCGCCGGCTGCCTGCATACGTCTCTGCTTGAAAT
>CAYJPA010000043.1:0-48889 GCA_964371945.1 uncultured Sphaerobacteraceae bacterium
TCGGGCACGCGGGTATTGGTAACGGACCGGGCCCGCCGGGGGTGGGGGGGGGGGCCCGAGGTCGTTTGGGCGTGCTAAACACGGGCGCCCTATCGACCTCTTTCACTCTTGACCGTGAGATCAGATCCGGTCAAACACTAAGGACCTATCATGGCGCGATACGCCGCGCAGCGGTGCTTCGAGGCGATTCCAACGATCTTCTTCGTCTCGATCATCGTCTTCGCATTGATCCGCATGGCGCCAGGCGATCCGGCCGCGATGAGAATGGGTCGTGAAGCCGCGCGGCCGGAGAACAAAGAAAAACTGATCGCCTTGCGGCACGAGATGGGGCTCGACCGCCCGATCGCCGTGCAATACGTGTTGTGGCTTCAAGATCTATCGCAGGGCGAGTTCGGCGACTCGGTTCGAAGCAAGCGGCCAACGTTCGATCTCTTTATGAAGAAAGTTCCGGCGACGCTAGAGCTCGTACTTGCCGCGGCGGTTTTTGCGATCTTTGTCAGTTTCCCGATGGGTATCCTCGCGGCCGTCCGGCGCGGCACGATTGTCGACCGGGCAGCGGTCGGATTCGTTAGCGCGGGATTGGCTATCCCCAGTTTCTGGTTCGGGCTGGCCCTGATCCTGATCTTCAGCGTCCAATTGCGATGGCTGCCTGCTTCCGGGTACACGCCGTTCTCCGGAGACCCAGTTGCGAACATCAAGGGACTGCTTATGCCGGCGGCGACGCTCGGTGTTTACCTCTCCGCCACCCTGATGCGCTTTGTACGCGCCGACATGATCGAGGTGCTATCGGCCGACTACGTTCGCACAGCAAGGGCTAAGGGACTGCAAGAACGGGCGGTGATCGTGAAGCACGCACTGCGCAATGCCTTGATTCCGGTGCTGACGGTGGCCGGACTCGAGCTTGGCGCGTTGATGGGCGGTGCGGTGATCATCGAGCAGGTCTTCGGTTGGTCAGGGGTCGGGTGGCTGACGGTGCAGGCGATCTTCGATCGCGACTATCCGCTCGTGCAAACGTCAGTCTTGTTCGTGGCGGTCGGCCTCACGCTCATGAATCTCGTGGTGGACCTTGGATATGGGCTGCTCAATCCCAAGCTCCGTGCTCGATAAGGCGCGGACGGGAAGGTGAGCGTCGAATCGGTGATGCCATCTCCAACGACCCGCGGTACTGGTTACGGAATTGTCCGGCGGGTCTTTGGCCGCCACTCAGATCCAATCTTTGTCATCGCGGTGCTTCTCGTTTTGATCGTCGTGGTGTGCGCGGTCGTGCCCGGCTGGGTGGCGCCCGGGGAGCCCAACCAACTCGGCAAGGAGCTTCTCAAGGGCCCGTCAACCAGCCATTTGCTCGGAACGGACGAATTTGGCCGGGACATTTTGAGCCGGATTGTTCACGGCTCCCGGATCGAGTTGGTGATCAGTCTCCTCGGGGTGGGGCTGGCGGTCGTTACCGGCGTGCCGATCGGATTGATCTCCGGGTTTCGCGGGGGATTCGTCGACTCACTGCTCATGCGAATCCAAGACGCATTGCTCGCGTTCCCGGCGGTCCTATTCTCAATTCTGGTGGTGGCGGCGATTGGCGCGTCGAAGAAGAGCATCATACTGACCGTCGGCGTGATCTACCTGCCGCGCTTTGCCCGTCTTGTGCGCGGCAGTGTGATGGTGCTGAAGCACGAGGATTTCGTGACCGCCAGCCGGGCGGCGGGCGCGACCAGTTATCGATTGCTCCTGCGCCACATCCTGCCCAACTGTTTCGCGTCGATCATGGTCCAGGTCACGCTCGCGATGGCCGTCGCGGTACTGATCGAGGCCGGACTGAGCTACCTCGGACTCGGCGTGCAGCCGCCGACGGCGACCTGGGGAACGATGCTCAAGAGCGCTCAGAGTTATCCGGCTCAAGCGCCCTGGTATGTGCTGGCGCCTGGGATTTGCATTTTTGTTTTGGTATTGGCATTGAACACGGTCGGTGATGCGCTGCGCGACCGGCTCGATCCGCGATTGCGGCGACTCTAGAAGAGGGAGAGAAGAATGGTTGCAGAAGTTGACATAAATATCGATCGGAAAATCGCGACCTATGAAGCAACGAGGAGGAGCGGAGCGGAGTTCCTGCTCGCGAATGTTGGCGCGGCCGGCCGGGTTGCCGATTCGGATCGCCCGCGCGTCAGCTACTACCGGGTGCCTTGGGCGCTCCAGGTCTGCGGTGAGACCGGCGCGGCGACCCGAGTCCTCGACTGGATTGAGCGAACCAGGCTCGACGGCAGCGGCCGCTTCAACGCCTCTGTGCCGTGGGATGCTGCCGCGAATCGCGGTGTCAATTCGTACCCTGAAACGTGCCTCGCGTATGGGGCTATGCTCTTGCGACGGTTCGACATCGCTCGCAGAGCAATGTCATTTGCCAGCCAGTTTCAGGACCAGGACACCGGCGGCGTTTTCATGAATCCGGAGGAGACCGGTTCAGAGGGACGGCAGCTTCTCTTTCTGACCAGCCAGTATGGGATGAGCGCGACGATCGCGGGTCGAATGGACGAGGCGGTCAAAGCCGGCGAATGGCTGGAGCGACTCTGGCAGGCGCAACCAGAACTGCCGGATCGCCTTTACACGATTTGGACGCGCGAGGGTGGGCTGGCAACGACCGTTCCACCTGGCGAGGATGCTCGGCATTACATCAACGAGCGCAACGAAGTGCGCCAGATGCACTACAACGGCGGCATCGCCGCGGCATGTCTCACTCATCTTTACATGGCCACTGGCGACGAGCGCTGGCTTAATCTTGCGCGGGAGTACCAGCGCTTTTCCATGGAATCGACCGAACGTCAATTCGAGGTGCGTCAGGTGTGCAAGTCCGCCTGGGGCAGCGGTTTGATCACGCTGGCGACCGGCGACGACTCCTATCTGCCATGGCTCATCAGAATGGGCGACTGGTTCACCGAGATCCAGGAGGCAGACGGACGGTGGAGTAATTCGGCGTACATCGAGCCGGACCCGCCGCTCGCTCATCAGATCGAAGCAACGGCCGAGTTCGTCGTTCATTTAGACACGCTGATCGCGGCGTTGTCGGCGATCAGCGCACGCGGGTAGCCGAAAACGTTCCGCGATGGTGAACGATGCGACTTTGAGAGGGGATGGACTTGAGGGTTTTGGTAACCGGCGCGGCCGGACGAATCGGCCGGAATCTCTGCGATGCGCTGATCGCGAATGGCGCCAGCGTGCGCGGCGCCTTGCTTCCCGACGATCCGGGTCTTGCGCGGATCGCGAGCGCGGGTGTCGAGTGCGTGCAGGGCAATCTCCGCGATCCTGAGTTCTGCAACGAGATCATCACCGGTTGCGATGCCGTCGTGCACCTGGGAGCAATGCTGCTCTTCCGTAAGGGAGAAGACGATCCGGCGCTGATGGAAGACAATGTGCGATCAGCGTTCAACATGCTGCATGCGGCGGCGACCCTGACGCCCAAACTCAAGCGGTTCGTCTTTGCCAGCAGTGACGAGATCTATCCGTCGCTCTTCGCCAAATACCTCCCGATCGACGAAAACCATCCGGCCTATCCGTACAGCTTCTACGGCGTTACCAAATATGCGGGCGAGGAGATGGTGCGTTTTTATGATCGAGCGCACGGAGTTCCGGGCGCAATCGCCCGGTTCGCCCTGACGATCGAGCCCTGGGAGTCACTCCAATCGGACCGGCCGCTCGGCAACTTCCTTCACCTGAGGTCGATGATCGAATTTGTCCGCGGTCGCAACGGCGAGGTCGCCGCGGCGCATCTCGAGGCGTTGTTCGACGCTGATCAGGAGCAGCTCTGGATACCACGAGACGAAACCGGTCAACCGTGGATGTTCCACTTTTGCGATGTTCGCGATCTGGTTCAGGGGCTGCTCCTCCTGCTTGAGAAGCCCGCCGCGATCGGGGAAGCATTCAATCTCAGCGGTCCGGCGCCGTTCAGCTTCGCAGAAGTCGTTCCCTACGTCGCCGCGAAGACCGGACGGCCGGTGGTTGACGCGACCGTGCCGGGCGAACCGGTCAGGATTCATCACAGCACTGCCAAGGCTCGCGGCCTGCTCGGTTACAATCCGAAGCACGATGTGTACGACACCATCGATACTGCGGTTGCCGCGCTGGAGGCCAAATGAACACCGAACGAACGCGACCGCTTAAGTTGGGTTTGATCCTCACGCCGATCGAGGATCGAGACGGACCGGCAACTCCTGGTTGGCGTGAGATTGCGGAGCTTGCGCGAGTTGCGGAGGATGTCGGGTTCGATTCGATCTGGATTTCGGACCATTTGATCCACCGATTTCCCGGTGTGCCGGATTACGGCATCTGGGAGTGCTGGTCGCTGGTCAGCGCGCTCGCGGCAGTCACGTCACGCGTGCAGATCGGAACCTGGGTGGTGGGCGCAGGTTTTCGCAACCCAGCGCTGATGGCCAAGATGGCCGACACCGTCGACGAGATCAGCGGCGGCCGGTTGATCCTCGGCATCGGCTCGGGATGGCACGAGCCGGAGTACACGGCCTTCGGGTATCCATTCGATCATCGGGTCGCTCGTTTCGAAGAATCGATCACGATCATTCACAGTCTTCTGCGAACCGGTCACGTCGATTTTGAGGGCCGGTTCTATCAAGCGCGCGATTGTGAGCTCAGACCTCGCGGTCCCAGGGCCAATGGAGCGCCGATCATGATCGGAACGATCGGCGGCACACCATTGGGCGAGCGCATGAAGATCCCAGGTACATCGCCGAAGATGCTGGAGTTGAGCGCTCGTTATGCCGACATCTGGAACTGCCCGTGGATCAACGATCCAGACCTGATTCCGCCGATTCGAGCAATGGTGGACCAGGCATGCGTCGCCGCCGGACGGGATCCGAGCTCGCTGCCTCGCACGCATGGACTCATGCTCAACCTTCCGGGATGGGAGTCTGAACAGGGCATCGGGATCATCCGGCAGGGTCGACTCTCCATGAGAGCGGTAACGGGCAGTCCAGAAGCACACGCGGACTATCTCCGCCGGTTCGCGGCCGAGGGCATTGATGAAGTGCACATTCAGCTCGATCCAGAGACGCCGGCCGCTCTCGAGGCGTTCGGCCGCACGATCGAGCTGCTGGACCGGAGCTGACGATTTCGATGCGAGGGTGGAGTGAAGCCGGTGGATTTTTCCACTCATTGAGAAAGATAATGATCAATCAGGTGGTTGAAAATGGGCGAGTTGGTGCATTCCGTTGCTTTGCGTCCGTGGAATGATCAGATTTCACTGTGCATAATCCCCCCAAAATGGCTCACATAGGCTAATATCTAGACACCACACCAGCGACTGTGGACAACGGCAAGCGTCGGGACAGTCTGCCTTGTTTAGGGACTTGAAAAACCGATGGCGTTCCCTTGCGCCTGCGAGCTCAACAATGGGCGTTTCAGCGCGAGAAGCGGTGTTGGGATTCTGGACGGGTGCCGGTTCGAGGTGAGTTTCAATCGCTTTGGAGGAGGCGACGAGAGCCGTACTCACCTCGGGACTGATCGCTGGTCTCTGGAACGGCATTTTATCGCCGGGAGTTGGCGACACGGTGAGGTAGGGTGCGTCCATGGCTGTAAAAGCAACAATAAGCAAGGATGAAAAGAAGAGAACAGACCGGCTCATGAAGTTCGCTGAGTCGTTCTTCTGGGTCCAGCCTCGCTTTACTCGATGGGCGATGGCGCGGGTTCCGCACCAGCCGCTGGCGAAGGATCTGAGTCTTCAGCAGTTGACCGTACTCTCCCTTGTTCGGACTGAGGGACTTGGATTGGCCGAGCTCGCACGGCGCAGCATGGTGGCGCCGACGGTTATTACCGGCATCGTGGATCGTCTGGAGCGACAGGGTTTGATCCGACGCGAAGCCGATACGCACGATCGTCGTGTCAACCGGCTGGTGCTCACCGAGGCAGGGCAGGAACTGAGCGTTTCGGTCGAGCGAGCGTTGGTCGCCGAAGTTGCCGCGCAGCTCGGCGATTTCACCGAGGACGAACTGAAGGAGATGCAACGAGGACTCGAGCTCTTCGATCGAGTCAACTCAAGGCTTGCCGGCGCTCGATCTCAAAAGACCTCGAGCAATTAAGCCTCTCCTAAATGCATCGGACATGTGTGGGGTGGTGAGCTGTTCCCACCGCTCTCCATCCGCGATACCATCCCACACCCAGGATCCTAACCACACCGGCCGTTGCCGGTCAGATACTCGATACAAGACAGCAACGTATCCGGCGTCCCGAAGCTCCCGGCTTTTGTCACGACTCGAGTTCCCCGCATCGAGCCATCCGCAAACCATCCAGCGGGAATCGCGGGTTGAATTTCCCCGGCGAGCCAGATCGATGTCGAGCCCAATCTAGCGCAAACGGCAGCGGCCGCATCGCCACCCGTCAACACCATGCCGCCGGCTTCTCTCCGCACGATTTCGGAGTCGACAACCGTCGAAAGCCGATCGGCCACAACATCCGATCCCAGGGGCGAATTCCGCAGTCCTAATGTCGTTACGATCAAGTGCCTGCCTGCCAGGAGCGCGATCTCCGCGGCGCTGATAACGGCGTCCAACGTTCCGCACGCCTCGTCAAGATCGTGCTGCTCCGGTCGCAGGACCAGAACACCGTGCTGTCGAGCGTGCTCGATCTGGTGGGCGGTTGCCTGGTGTTGACTTCCCACGATGAGCAAGACCGGACCTTGACGAGAAATCGCGCCAACTGGCATTGCAGTTTGCGATGTGAGACCGCCCATCCTGGCAACGGCGCGGGCCAAACCAGCAGATCCGCACAGCAACCCAATTCCGGCTTCGATCGCCGAGGCCGCGAGAAGCTCGAGGTCCGCGTTCGTGGCTGCATCCGCGATCACAATTCCGGTTTGGGAAAAAGCGGCAATGCCTTTGCGTTGAAGATCCGAAGAGCGGACAAGCGACACCGGGTCAGAGGCGCCCGCCTGAAACATCTCGACGAGATCGGACGATTTCAGTCCATGGCCGAACACCGTTTGTTCGAGAACGATGCCATCGCAATACTGATGACCGTCGATCGTCGTCCGGCGCTCGCCGGGCAGAGCCGGCGCGACGATCGCCCTGTTGATTCCGGTTGCGCGCATTGTGGCCAGCAATTCCGCGGCTGGGTGTCCGCGAAGCGCTGAGTCCATTTTCTTGTAGATGAGTGGAGGTTTTGCGCCACGATGACGAGCAACCAGCTTCGTAGCCGCACGTTCGACCCCGGCAATGGCGTCTTCAACTGTGCGGTCGCGGCTGTTGGTCGATAGTGAAATGACATCGGCTTCGGTAGCGACCTCGTCGCGAAGAAGGACGAGCGTCGAAAGTCCGGATTGCGCGAACGCTCCCGCTGAGTCCGCCGCGCCGGTTAAGTCGTCGGCAATGATCGCGATCTGGACCATGGAGATGTCCTAGCTGTCCGCGTTGGATTTCGCTTGCGCCATTTTGATGGCAACGTCGATTGCCGCCAGCATGCTCTCTTCCCTGGCGATCCCGGTGCCCGCGATGTCAAACGCTGTTCCGTGATCGACCGATGTCCGGATGATCGGCAGTCCGAGGCTGACATTCACGCCAGAGTCGAATGCCAACAACTTCATCGGGACGTGGCCCTGGTCGTGGTACATCGCGACCACGATGTCGAACACGCCCTTGGTTGCACGGAGGAAAACCGTGTCCGGCGGCTGGGGATCGCTGACCGTTAGGCCGCGTGATCGGGCGGACTCGATCGCGGGAACAATCTCCTCGGCTTCCTCATTCCCAAAGAGACCGCCTTCGCTCGCGTGGGGATTGAGTCCCGCGACCGCGATTCGAGGATTCGGAATGCCAAGTGCGTGACATGAGCCGGCAGCGATCTGAATCACCTGATCGACGCGTTCGCGTTTGACCCGCCGAATCGCTTCGAGCAACGAAACGTGCGTGCTGACATGAACGACTCTTAACGTTGGTCCGACCAGGAGCATGCTCACCCGTTGCGCGCCGGTACGTTCCGTCAGCAATTCGGTGTGTCCGGCGTAGCGAAATCCGGCTTGATTCATTGCCGCCTTATTGAGCGGAGCGGTGACGACGGCATCCGCCAGTTGTTCCATCGCGAGATCGCAACCGGCGAAAACGTACTCGACCGCCGCTCTCCCCGCGGCCGAGCTGACCTCGCCGACCGGGCATTCGCTAGGAGCCGCGTTTCGAAGATCAAGCAACGTCACCTGCCCGTGCTCGTATCGCCCCGCGGCGGGCTGCTCGACAACATCGAATCCGAGCTGGGAATTGACCCATGGGCCGGCGCGCTCGAGTATTCGGCGGTCGCCGAGCACAAACGGACGACAACGCTCGTAGATTTCGCGATGCGCGAGCGCCTTCAGAACGATCTCCGGTCCGATGCCCGCCGGGTCGCCCATCGTGATCGCGAGCAGCGGTCGAGACGCGGCGCTCATCAATTGCTCCTTTGGAAAAGGGCGAAATGTGCCGTGTCAGACGGACGCCGGAGCTTAGCGAGAATTGGCGGCCCCCGCAAGTCGTCTCATTGATCGACAATCGGTCGTAGGATTGCTCAATAGTGAGTTGACGGGCGCGTGCATCGTGGAGGACAACAAGTGATGACTCTTCGCGAGAAGATCGGGTACGGATTCGTACCGCAAAATGCCAGAACCGCGCTTGATACGATTGTCCGGGCAGAAGCGGCAGGCATTCCGACCGTCTGGAACGTGATGCCGGCGCTCGGGCGTGACACCTTGACGCTCTTCGGCGCAGCGGCGGTCAAAACTGAGACGGTCAAACTCGGCACGGCAATACTTCCGGCGTTCACTCGGCACCCGGTATCGGTCGCCACCCAGATGCTGACGCTCGAGGATCTAGCTCCCGGCCGGTTTCGGCTGGGCATTGGCACCGCGCATCAGCGCACGATGATTCCCGCGTACGGGCTGCCATTCGATCGTCCGTTGAGCCAGCTCCGCGAATACCTGCAAGTGTTGGGACCGTTGCTCAAAACCGGTGAAGTCTCGTTCGACGGGGAGTTCTACACATCAAACGCCAAACTCGCCAATGCTCCGGGTACACCGCTGCTGATCTCGGCCTTGCGCGAGCATGCGTTCGAGTTAGCTGGCGAGCTAACAGAAGGTGCCATTACCTGGCTATGTCCGATCTCGTATCTCGAAGAAATCGGACGTCCCGCGTTGATTCGCGGCGCCCAGAGAGCCGGCCGGCCGGCGCCGCCGCTACTTGCGCATGTGCTTGTTTCGCCGCGGGCGGATCGCGATGCTGTTCGAGCAGCAGCGCGGGTTAATCTTGGGTACTACGCTTCGGCAGTTTTCTACCAGCGGATGTTCGCCGCGGCGGGGTTCCCGCTTGATGACGATCTCGCGATCCCGGACGTGTTGATCGATACCCTGGTCGTCAGCGGCAGTGACAGCCAAATTGAGGATGGTCTCCGAGAGCGGATCGAACGCGGCCCGGACGAGTTGTTGTTGAGCCTGGTGCCAAGTGACGATCTCCGCGCCGACGAAGACGCTCTCTTCGAGATCATGAGCAGAATCTAGCAGTTGAGCTCGACTTTAGGTTCGGGAGGTTGGAACAATGTCGCTTGTGTTTGCGGCGATGGCGCCGCACGGATTCTCGTTGATTCCACAAATGCGTGAGGACGCGGAGGGTGGTCTGCAGACCCGGGCCGCGCTCGAGGAAATGGGACGGCGATGCAAAGCATCCGCGCCGGATGTGATCGTGATCGCGACCCCGCACGGTTTCCGGGTCAACGGCTCAATTTGCCTGTATGACGCTTCTCGTGGGGCCGGTACGCTGCGTTGGGATGGACGTCAGGTCGAGCAGAACGTTCCGTTCGACCAATCGTTCTCGAGTTTGCTGGCCGAGACGGCTCGCGGTCGAGGCGTGCCAATCGCGGTCGGCAGCTACGCCGGCGGGGGTCCGCATGGAGTGCTGCCGCTTGATTGGGCGGTGATCACGCCACTCTGGTTCGCGGCCTTTCCGCGCGACATGAACGGTCGCGGCGATGTATTGGCAAGTGCGGGGATCGTCGACGATGGACCGACGGTCGTGGTTGTCTGTCCGGCTCGCGACCTCTCATCGGGCGATCTGGTCGCGTTCGGCGAGGTGCTCGCGGACGCAGCGGAAAAAGATGGTCGACGGATAGCCTACATCGCTTCCTGCGATTGGTCGCACAAGCACAGCGCGGAGGGACCATATGGGTACAGCGACGTTGCCGCGCCGGCCGATGCCAAGATCGTTTCGGCAATGACCGACGGCGATCTCAGCCGCCTTATGAGCATGACTCACAGCGAGGCCAACGAGGCCGCCATGGATGGTCTCGCCCAAACGCTAATCCTGGCCGGGGTGATCAATAGAACGGGATTGGTCTGCGATCTGCTGAGCCACGAAGCTCCCACGTACTACGGCATGATCGTCGCGACTTACCAATGAAGCACTTGAAGCACTGTGCCATGCACACGGTGCAGTAACCGTTGCGATCTAGACAGCCATTTGACAGGGTAATCGTCGTTATCAAGATCATTCACATCGAAATGTCGTATTAATACGGATGGCGCCAAAGAAGCCTCGGATGGACGGTTACCGGTTCGATCATCTGACGAAGAAGCTCGCCGAGGGTCGGTCCCGTCGCTCCGCACTCAAGATGATAGGCGCGGCGATCGGCTCTGGGTTGCTCCTTGGACCTGGAGGATCGGACGCGGCGGTCTGCCGGCCGGACGGCACATCCGCTCGAAAAACGGCGGCTGCTGTACGAGCAATTGCGGTCCAAAAGACATGGCGGGACGGCGTCGATGTGGGTGCCCGGCGACTTTTTCGCAACGGTGTATGACGCGGATGACGGATGCGACGACCCATCGCGTTCCGCGCAATTCGGTCACGGTCAAGCTGGACGCTGTATCGAACTTCAGGAAGATCTGAATCCCATTCTCGTAGCACCGTGGCGCCTTCCATGAAGCGGATCGGCCACCAATCACTCATCCGAATGAGCAGATCCCAATCGGCAAAAGCACTTGCGTACGCATCGAACCCGCCGAGGCGACGTGCGGGCCACGCCCGGTGCATCATCGCGTTGGAGGAGATGAACGGCGTTTGCGCGCCGAAAAGGCCATTGGCCCGGCTCCGGAATGTTGATCATCGAGAGCTGCTCGTCGACGAACACGCTCTCGCCGTAGACCGCCGCAAGCGACGAATCTGCCTCGAGCGCGGATCGGAGCATACGGAGATGCCCAGGCTGCCATAAGTCCGTGTCATCGCAATAGGCAATCAACTGGCCCTGGGCGACGAGCAAGCCTCGCTGCCTCGCGGCGCCCCTGGACCGGTCGCCGATCGAAAGGCGGCTAACCGACACGTCGATCGCGGGTTGCCGAACTGGTGTCGATGCGCTGTGGTCGACAACGATGATCTCAACTTCGCCGCTCGCTTGTGAGACCACTGATGCAACGGCTCGCTCGAGGTGATCTGGACGGATTCGAGTGCAGATGAGGACGCTCACGACTGGAAGCGGCGTCATCACGCTCGAGCTGTTGTCGACGCGGCTCCTGACTTCCTTTCAGTACCGGGAAGCGCAGTATTCGATGGATCGGTAAACAGAATAACAAGTCGAATCCGACAACAGGCTCGGCTCAACGCTAAGATAGTCACGTGCGGCTGAACGTGGGTCTTTCGTGGGTGAGGGATCGGGAGAATCAATGTTGACGACTGATGGTTGCAGAATGCGGCAAGAGCGCTTTATCGAGATGCTGGAACGAAACGATCTTGATGGCGCGTTGATCAGCGATCCGCGCGAGATCTACTACCTCACCGGCCTGTTGATCGAGCGTTTTCCAGCCCTGCTCTATTTTGAAACCGAAGGCCAGTCATGGCTCGTGTCGCACACCCCCGATGGCGAAGCCCTGGTCGACACCCGTGAAACCTATGACGCCAGTCTGTTCGCGACGATGAATCCCGATCCGATGCGATTGCTCGCGTATGAGGTTGCTCGCAAGGCATCCGGCACGCAACCGGTCCATAAGTTGGGCTGGCAATCTGAATCGCTGGCGAAGTTGCTGGCCGATGTCTTCGCCAGCGCGGCCGCGCCGGATGAATGGGTCGCGATCGATGACCAAGTCGCCGCGTTGGAAAAGTGCAAAGAATCGGATGAGATCGATTTGATCCGCGAAGCGATTGCCTGCTCCTTGGCGGCGTACGATGCTCATCGCCTCGTGATCGCGCCGGGCGTGTCAGAACTGGCGGTACTGGAAGCCGGTCACCTGGCGGCGACGCTGCATGCGGGTGAAACCGTTTTTCACTCGGGGGACTACCAGTCCGGACAACCGGGCGGATTTGCGCGGGACCGCTTGATCCAGGCCGGCGAGTTGTACATCATCGATGCCTGGACCACTTATCGCGGGTACTGGTCCGATCTTTGCCGCACGTTTTCGGTCGGTGAGCCGACCGTGCTCCAGCGGGAAGTTTTCGAGCACGTTGCGGAGATTCACAGCGAAGTGCCGTCCCGGCTCGCGCCCGGCGGGCGCGGAACCGAGCTCTGGGCGTGGATCGACAAGCGATTGCGCGAGCATCCACATCTGCGCGATCTGGGACTTCCGCATCACGCTGGTCATGGGGTTGGTCTGCGCGGGCATGAAGCGCCAGACCTCAATCGCGAACGGGAAGGCATCTTGGCAGCCGGCGACGTGGTCTGCGTCGAGCCTGGATCGTACTCGCTGGAGCTAAACGGCGGCGTCCGCCTCGAAAATACCTATTGGATCACAGAAGCCGGCGCGGTGCTGCTGTCCGATTATCCGTTCAATTTGACGACCGGCTGATCTCAGTAGTCGATCTTGAGCAGGCGAGCCGGCGTGTGCA
Source organism: uncultured Sphaerobacteraceae bacterium (assembly GCA_964371945.1). GTDB lineage: Bacteria > Chloroflexota > Chloroflexia > Thermomicrobiales > UBA6265 > CAYJPA01. Next base: position 12,810 of record CAYJPA010000043.1, read on the forward strand.
TCCCGGCTTTTTCGAGCGTGCGTTTTGAATTGTGGTTGTAGTACCAGCAGCCGGCGATCGGCGTGATCCCGCGCCGCCGGCATTCGGCGATTAAGCTCGCGATCGTCGCGGTTCCGACTCCGCCGTGGCGGAATCGCTCGATTGTGTACATGCCGACGCTGGCGATTGCCTCGTAGATGGTGCTTCGTTCCATGATTCCGAAACCGACGATCTCGTCCCGGCGTCGGGTCAGGAAGATCTGGCCTGCATTGATATGCCGTCCGAGCTGGTCGAAAAAGTCGCCCGACTCAAGAGCAATCAGGTCGAGATCCGCGGAAGTGGCGACCTGTATTGAGCACTCGCGATCAATAGATGGCGGGGATCCGTTGTCATCAACCGCGAAGAAGTACGCCTGTTTCGCGAGCTGCCGGTAATCGTCGATCGCGTGCGACAGAAAGAGCTCGTCGCAGGTTGGGATGAAGGCGGATTGCACCTTTTCCAGGCGTCTCAATCGCGCAAAAACTGCCTGCCCATGTCGTCGGAAACGTGGTTCGAGATGGAACTGGGTGATGAGATTTTCGCCGCGGATCGAGGCAAATCCGGCCGATTCGCCCGAAACGTCGATCAAGTAGTGATTGGACGCCAGTATGTGGTCTTCCAGGAATGAGTCTATTCTGGATGGAAGTGCTTCAAGATGTTGCTTGACGGCCGGGCGGACTGCCGAGAATTCGACAAGATTGAAACAAATCTCGACCATCTACGCGATCTGAACGTTCTCGGCTGAGGCCGGGGAGCTAGTCACGAAGACGGTTTGGTCGCGGTCGAGCTGCACAAGTGACGGCAGGACATAGGCCGCAACGCTCTCGTGCTCGCGATCGATCAGCCACTGCAGTGCGTCAAGCAGCTCGACGCGTGAGCCGGCGGGTTGCTCGCGGCTGAGCGTCGTCAACGCCGTCATGATCGAGGGCGAGAGCACATAGCGGCCGACAACCGCGTAGACCGTGCTCGAGTCGTGCGCCGGCTCTTTGCGGAAGACGGGATGTGCGGCATCCGGCTTCTCGACCAGGAGCTCGACCGAGCGCTGTCCACGGCGACCGTGCGCCGGCTCCAACCGGGCGACTCCGTATTGCCTGCGAGAGTCTTTCAGTTTGGCGACCGCGATCACATGATTGCCGCCGGTCGATTGATTCACGAGCTGGCGAAGCAGGGTCGCTTCCGATCCGACACGGTCGAACCGATCGTCGGGCAGGAGTATTGCGAAGGGTCGCGGACCGATCACGGATTTTGCCTGGAGAATCGCGTGCCCGAGTCCCAATGCGGCGGTCTGCGGCACGCAGGTGAAATACTGCGATCGCTCAACAAATGGTGGACGCCGGAAAGCCCGCTCCATTTCCGGGATCTTCTCCGGCGGAAGGACGACCACGATCTCGCGGATTCTGGCCTGCATCGCTTCTGATGCGCCGCGATCGATCGCGTTGACGATGTAATCGAATGGCCACTCTCGCCATTGCCAGCCGGCGACCGGGATACAGCAAATCGAAACCTGGCCGGGTTCGCGCCACCAGTCGAGCGATTCGCGAAGCAATCGAGCTTTTGTGCGAGCGACATCGATCACCATTTGCCGGATCATCTCGAGCTCGCGCGAGGAGAGCCCGAACTCAGTCGCGATCCGGCTGATGACAGCATCGATCTGAGGAAGCTCCTGGAGGGCGGCGACGTCGATGGACTCGATCTCGGTCCCGATGATCTCGTCGACCGGCACGCCAAATGCCTTGGCGTAGGCGGAGACGATGGCGCGCGACGGCCGGCCGGTTCCGTTCTCAACGGCGGAAAGGTATGGTTTCGAGTATCCAAGCCGAGCCGAAAGATCGGTCAAGCCAAGCCCGTGCAGGCGCCGTAACTGGCGCAGGCGCGCGCCAACTGGCAATGCAGCCTCGTCGTCGAGCGGGATGGGATTCTCTTTCCGACCCATGCCTAGTCCTTTGCCGAAGAGCGCGGGCACGATTCATGCTCATCTAACAATCTAACATTTATTGTAGCGAGTTGGCGCAGAGATTTCCACAAGATTCGTTGACGCCTTCGACCTCCCGTATCCAGATTGTGTATTTGCCGGCACGTGAGCATATCGAATGGTGACGGAACCTCCTGAAATTCTGGAAGAATGCGAGCGCGATCCCGAAAAGAACTCACAAAAGGGACTTCACAAATGATTGATTGTTTGTTAGTCTGTTTGTAGTTGAAGAACTCGACGGTTGAAACGCCGCTTCGTGGGAGCTTTCTTACTGGAAATTTCAGTCGACCGTCGAACGGTTTCAGGATTTGGGGAGGATCAACCATGGTTCAGCGCTGGCTTCGGTTGTTCGATGAGGGCTCTGCCCGCGATCGCCATCTGCTCGGAGGAAAAGGTGCGAGCCTGGCAGAGATGACCCGAATGGGACTGCCGGTTCCTCCCGGCTTCACGGTTACCACCGAAGCCTGTCGCGAATATCTCAAGAGTCACGGCACGCCGCCTGCCGGTTTGTGGGAGCAGGTGCTGGAGGCGCTCGGGGAGCTGGAACGCATAACCGGACGGCGATTCGGCGATCCGGTCTCTCCGTTACTCGTGTCCGTTCGATCCGGAGCTGTCGACTCGATGCCGGGCATGATGGATACGATTCTGAATGTCGGACTGACCGCCGTGGGTGTCGAAGGTCTTGGCAAAACCCACGGTGAGCGGTTCGCGCTCGATTGTTACCGAAGACTGATTCAGATGACCGGCCGCGTCGTGCTCGGGATCGACAGCTCGCATTTCGAAGCGGTCGTCGCCGACGCGAAATCGCGTTCAGCTGTCGCGCTCGATCACGAACTGGATGCCGCCGAGCTCAGACGATTGGTCGCCAGATTCCATTCGATTTTGAGCGATCACGCTCGCGTCTTTCCGGATGATCCGTACGAGCAGTTGCGGCAGGCGGTGGTCGCGGTTTTCGAGTCATGGAACACGCCGCGAGCGGTGGCGTACCGGCGGGCAAATGGAATCGGAGAAGATCTGGGAACCGCGGTAACAGTGCAGGCGATGGTCTTCGGAAACGGCGGCGCCGACAGCGCAACTGGTGTTGCATTTACGCGCAATCCGAATACCGGCGAGCCGGGACTCTTTGGCGAATACCTGACAAATGCGCAGGGCGAGGATGTGGTCGCCGGGGTGCGAACGCCACGACCGATCGCGGAGATGGCCGGCGATCCACTTCTGGCGCGGGCGAGCGACGATCTCCACGGGCTTGCCCGTCAACTGGAGCTTCATTTTCGCGACGTGCAGGATCTCGAATTTACGATCGAGCACGGTCGCCTCTGGATGCTGCAGAGCAGGTCCGGCAAGCGCACCGCGAGAGCATCCGTCCGCATCGCGCTCGATCTTTCGCGTGAAGGATTGATCAGCCGGCGAACAGCGGTCCGGCGGGTCGAGCCGGTTCGGCTTGAGCAGCTCCTACACCCCCAGGTTGATCCAAAGGCAGGCAATCAAATCCTGGCAGTCGGGTTGGCGACCAGTCCGGGGGCAGCCAGTGGTCAGGTCGTTTTCGACTCTGCCGAGGCGGAGCGCCTCGGCGAGGCAGGCACCCCGGTCATTCTCGTTCGGCTCGAAACGTCGGCCGAGGATTTCCCGGGCATGGTCCACGCGAAGGGGATCCTGACCGCACGCGGCGGCATGACCTCGCATGCGGCTGTGGTCGCCCGCGGCATGGGCAAGCCGGCGGTCACCGGGTGCGCGGAAATCGAAATCGCCGAGTCCGCTGGATTGTTTAGGTCGCGAGGGAACGTGGTCCGTACCGGTGATCTCATTACCATTGACGGCTCGACCGGGCAGGTCCTGCTGGGTGAAGTTGCGATGATCCAGCCCGACCTCCAGGGTGAAGTCGAGACGCTTCTATCTTGGGCCGATAGCCAGCGCCGGTTGGGCGTCCGGTCCAATGCGGACACCCCGGAGGACGCCATCCGCGCGCGATCATTTGGCGCCGAAGGAATCGGTCTTTGTCGCACCGAGCACATGTTTTTCGGCGCGGACCGGATTACCCATATGCGCTCGATGATCTTTGCATCGAACGGCGCTGAGCGGCGATCGGCGTTGGCCGCGCTTGAGGAGATGCAGGTCGCCGACTTCACCGGGATCTTCAAAGCGATGAACGGCTTTCCGGTCACGATCCGGACGCTCGATCCGCCACTGCATGAATTTCTGCCACGATCGGCGGAAGAGACTGAGAAACTGGCGGCACATCTCGGCGTGTCCGCGTCCGAGATCGAAACCCGGATCGAGGGCTTCAGCGAAGCAAATCCGATGCTCGGGCACCGCGGCTGCCGGCTCGGGATCACATCTCCGGAAATCACCGCGATGCAAGCCCGCGCGATCTTTCGCGCCGCGGTTGAGTGCGCGGACGACGGCGTGATCGTGCTTCCGGAAGTGATGATCCCCTTCGTGGCGGACGACGAGGAGCTGCGGCGTCAACGCGAGGTGGTCGACACCGCCGCGGAGATCGTTTTTGGCGCTGCCGGCAAGCGAGTCCACTATCTGGTCGGCACCATGATCGAACTTCCACGCGCTGCTCTGACCGCGGATCGAATCGCCCGCCATGCGGATTTCATCAGTTTCGGCACGAATGACCTCACGCAGACGGCGCTTGGTCTCAGTCGCGACGATTCCGGCCGTTTCCTGCCGTACTATGTCGAACAAGGCATTTTGGCGGACGACCCGTTCCGGGTGCTCGATCGCGCGGGTGTCGGACGCCTCATGCAAATTGGGATTTCACTGGCGCGGCAGACCCGCCCCGACATCAAGATTGGGCTCTGCGGCGAGCATGGCGGGGAGCCGGCATCGGTGGCCTTCTGTCACGAGATCGGACTCGATTACGTCAGCTGCTCGCCGTTCCGGGTTCCCGTGGCGCGACTTTCGGCGGCGCACGCCGCGATCGATGCACCCGGCGTTCCCGTCGCTTCCGATGTCAACGTCGCGTTCGCTTACACAACTGAGCCACCGCCGATCCCAATTGCGGTTGGAGCCTATCTCGACTGATCGCCCATCATCCCGCATCCGCGCAGACCCGGCAGCGGTACCTGCCGGGTTTGCGCGTCTCAACCGGCTCAGTTGCGAAGTTGGCACGAGCGATGCGTTGGCACAAGTGGACGAAGCGGTCCGAACTAGATAGGAGTCAATAGATGGATAAGAGCGCCAATATTCGCGAGCACATGCCGGTCGTTTGTTCAGACGGCGGGCAATTCGCGATCGTCGATCATCTCGATGGCGACCACATCAAGTTGACCAAGGATGAGCAAGGGCAACACCACTGGATTCCGCGGTCGTGGGTCACCCGAGTCGACGAGCATGTCCATGTGGACCGGCCCGGGGATCAGGCAATGCGCGAATGGGCAAACACGAACCCGCAATTGAAGACCGCCGCCGGTTAGCCCAATTCGTCGATAAAGCGTGACAGGACGGAACCGGCTCCAATAGGGGCCGGTTTTGTTGTTTGTGTGTTCAACGTCCATAGAATAGATTACCGTGAGCAGTCCCCAGTTCTGACGAGTATGTTTCCGACCTCAAATCCTCAGTTCTTAGGATGTCCGGTTGCGCAACCGAAAGCAGACACTTGCCGTACGCCAGGAGTTGGCGTGCAGTCGTTCGATGAAAGGGAGTGCTTCGATGGAAACGAGCGGACGAAGTGGGCGGTCTCTCGACCCGGTCTTCAGCCGTCGAGCTGTTCTTCAGGCATCCGCCGCGGCAGCGGGGGCCGCCGCTATTTCGGGAATCGGTAGGTGGTCGAAGGTTGCGCGGGCACAATCGGCAACAGGGGAGATTACCGTTCAGTTCGAAACGCGGGGCGGTGATCTTGAACGAGAGGTGTCTGGCGCGGTTTCGGCAGTCACCGCCGCGAACGGCGGCTCGGCGATAACGATTGCGGATGCCGCCGCGGGTAACTATGTCAATGAGCTCACGCTGGCGCTCATTTCGGGTGAAGGGCCGGACGTGTTCGCCGTCAGCAGCATCGCGATCGCACAGCTCGCTTCCGCCGGATTGGTGTTGCCACTCGATTCTTATCTGCAGGCCTGGCCCGACTGGGCCCAGTATCCAGACTCGTTCCGGAACGCGCTTCTGTTTCAGGGCCAAACATGGGGTCTTCCATACGCCGTGGATACGCACTTTCTCTACTATCGCAAGGACGTGCTCGAGGCTGTCGGGCTCCCCGTGCCGTGGCAGCCGGCGACGCTCGACGATCTGCTCGCGGCCGCGAGGACCATCAAGGCAGCGAACGCGGAGATCATTCCGCTCGTGCTCTTTGCCGGCGCGAATCCGGGGAATTCGACCGCCGTGCGTGGATTCTTGCCGCTGGTGGCGGCGTATGGTGGCGATGTCCGCGACGCTGACGGAAAGTGGATCATTGACAGCTGCCCGATCCGAGAGGCGCTTGCGTTCTATGAACTGACCTACCAGACTGAGGAATTGGTGCCGCAAAGCGTGATGACGAGCGTGAGCGCTTCGAATGCGATGCGAGCCGCGTTTGCCGGCGGCGGGGCAGCGATCATGTTTGACGGATCCTGGGTCTGGGACGATTGGGCAGCCGCGGTGCCTGACATCGATCAGAAGATTGGTTACGTGCTTCATCCAATGGCCGACGGGTCTGCTCCGTTCTCGATGGGCGGGCTCGGCAACACCTGGTTCATCAATGCGAGAACAAAGTTCCCAGAGCTCGCATGGGCATTCGTCGCGGCGATGAGCTCGAAAGACGTCGTTGCACGTCTCAACTTGAACGATCCACACATTCCTCCTCGAATCGATTCGGCGATGGATGAGGGGTTTGTCTCCTCCCCGTTCAATCTGGCGATGATTCAATCGGCGACTTCACTCGAGATACTCCCTCCAGATCCAAGTTATCAGGAGCTCGTCGGCATCATCCAGAACGCGACGGGCATCGTCGCTACAGGCGAAGTGACGGCGGAGGAATCGGTTCAGCGTTATGGCGACGAGCTCACTCGCGTCCTCGGTGAGGAAAATGTCGTGAAGCAAACGTGTCCGTAAGATCTGCCGAGATCGGAAACGACCTCGCGGCGTCGAGGAGCCTTCGCCGGCGCGGCTGGTGGCAACGAGAGCGGCCGTACGTCGTGGCGCTCACGCCGGCGATGCTCCTCTTGACGCTCTTTTTTGTCCTTCCCGCGATCTGGGCCGTCTATACCAGCTTGACCAATTACGCATTGCTCGGATCCAGCGCGCAAAATCCGGAGTTCATCGGTCTCGGCAACTACCGGCGTCTCTGGAATGACCCCGATTTCCCAAAGTACGTCAAGAACACCGTGATCTTCGTTGTTGGATCAGCGGTCATCGGTCAAACCGTGCTCGGCCTCGGTCTGGCACTGCTCTTTCATCAGGCCACGTTGTTGGGTTACCGCCTGGCAGGAGTCGCGTTCACGGCATTGATGGCGGCATGGATCAGCCCGCCGTTGCTGACCGGATTCATTTGGGGACGGCTGTTCGATTCCCGCAATGGCGTCCTGAACGCATTGCTCGAATCCGCCGGAATCGGACCGGTCGACTTTCTGGGAAAGCACGCGATGACATCGGTGATCACGGTGGAAATCTGGAGAGGGACGGCGTTCGCGACGATCATCTTGCTCGGCGCGCTTCAGACTATCCCGCGGCAAGTCTACGAAGCCGCTCGCTGTGATGGGACAAACGCGCTGGGGAGGTTCAGGGACCACACCCTGCCAATGCTACGGCCGGTTGTTGCGCTCGTTCTCTTGATGACCACAATGAATGCGATGGGCAGTTTTCTCATGATTTTCGTACTCACCAACGGAGACCCCGGTCGCCAAACCGAAACGATCGCGCTCTTTGCGTACCATCGTGCCTTTGGCAACTTCGAGATTGCGTTCGGCGCGGCAATCACCGTCGTGATGCTCGCGGTCAATATCGTGTTTGCGGTCGTTTATCTGGGGATGGCGAGGTCGCGACGATGAAGAATCCGAGTCGACCCGAACAAAGCCGGATAAGTAGGTTTGGGATGAACGCGGCGCTGATCGCAACGACGGTCGTTTTCGGCGCGCCGTTTGTCTGGGTCATCGTGCTCGCCTTCGACCGGGGCAGCGCGGGCGCGGTTCCGTGGCCGGAGGAGACAACGCTCGACAACTTCCGGACGCTCATCAACGACATGAACATTGGACGGGCGCTACGCAACAGTTTGATCGTGGTCGTGGCAACAACCGTGTTGGCCCTGATCACGAGCGCCCTTGCCGGATACGGGCTCTCTCGCATCACCTGGCGACGCAAGACGCTGGCCGCGTATTCGTTACTGCTCCTCTATACCTTTCCGTTGTCGGCGACCATGGTCCCAATCAACGATCTCGCCCGCCGTCTCGAGCTCCACAACACCTTTCGAGGACTGGTCCTCGCTCAAACGGCAGTGACACTGCCCTTTTTGATCTGGTTGATGAAAGGATTCTTCGACGCGATTCCACGATCGCTGCAGGAAGCGGCCGAGCTTGATGGCCGAACCAGGTTCCGCGCCTGGGCGGAAGTTTTGCTGCCAGCCGTGCGACCAGGTCTTGCCGTCGTCGCGGGCTTTGCCTTTCTCAATGCCTGGGCGGAGGTGCTGCTTGTGGTTGCGATGGTTAGCGGCCAACGAATGGCGCCGGTGTCGCTCAGGTTTATGACCGCCGCGCAAGGTTCGGGCGATCCGCGGGTAACCGCGGCGCTGGGGGTTCTCTACATGGCGCCCGTGCTGATCTTGTTCGCGGTTTTGCGACGGTCAATGGCGCAGGGCATCGGTAATGCTGGAAGAACCGTCTGATGGGGCGCGTCGAACTGGATCGCATTTCAAAGTCGTTCGAGGTTCGCGACCAGCCGATCGTGAAGAATGTTTCCCTTGCGATCGAGGATGGCGAGCTCGTCGTGCTGCTCGGTCCCAGTGGCTGCGGCAAAACGACGTTGCTTCGAATGATTGCCGGTCTGGACCATCCAGACGCCGGAGATATCGTGTTCGATGGGGTGAGTGTGCTCCGTCGGGAACCGAAGGATCGCGACATCGCATTTGTGTTTCAGCAATATGCACTGTATCCGCACCTGACGGTCGAGGGGAATCTGCGCTATCCGTTGAAAGTTACGAGTTTGTCAAAATCAGCTCGGCAAGAGCGAGTCGTGTGGGCGGCAGAGCTGGTCGGAATTGGCGACCTGCTCAAGCGAATGCCCGCGGAGCTTTCGGGAGGGGAACAGCAACGAGTCGCGGTTGCACGGGCAATTGTGCGCCGGCCACAACTCTTCCTGCTCGATGAGCCCCTCAGCAATCTTGATGCGCAGACACGGGTAAAATTGCGCGCTGAACTGCGCGCGCTGCAACAGTCGATCCGCACGACCACGATCATGGTGACGCACGATCAGGCAGACGCGATGGCCGTCGCCGATCGGATCGCCGTGCTCGCCGGCGGCGTTGTTCAGCAATTCGGCACGCCGGATCAGATTTACGACCGCCCCGCCAATCTGTTCGTCGCTTCATTTCTTGGCAGTCCGGCCATGAATCTGCTCAAGGCCACCGTCGAGCCTCAGTCATTGCTGGTCGATGAAACGTGGCGGTTGGCGTTTCCCGACGTGGCGGAGTTGCCGTCATCGGTTGTCGTTGGCATCCGACCCGAAGGGATCGCGCTCTCCGCGACTGAAGCGAAAAACAGCGTGCCGGCACGCGTTCACCTCGTCGAGCCGCTCGGGAGCGAGGTCATCGTTCATGTCGCTTGCGGAACGTCGACGCTTCGTGTTCGATGCGGTCCGCGATCTCGACCCGCGGCGGGCAGCGACGTGCTCATTCGAGTGGACCCCGAGATGATCCACCTCTTCGATCCAGAAACCGGCGACGCGATCAACTGAGTATGTTCTGCTGAAGCCGTCGAACTGAATCCCACAACAGAATCCCCAGATTTGAGGATGCATCCACGAGGTTTGAGTATCATCCTCAGTTCAAATCAACGAACCGCCAATCTGAGTCCCCGGTCCTCACTATCGACTGGACTGAAGCTGGCAGAATTGAGTATTCGAGATGAGAATCGCCTTTAAGCTCGTTTCTCGAAACATCGAACTTCCGATGCACTTGCCATCACGTGATCGATCGACACGCGGAGCGGAAGCATCGAAAGAAGGCCTTGGTCCCAGGCTGGTTCGGCGCGGGCGCATCAGACTGCTTCGCGGCATCGTGAACGCGCTGTTCCGAATTTCGACGACGCGTCTCGTCAAGGGGATAGAGAACGTTCCGCAAGCCGGTCCGTGCATCCTCGTTTTCAATCACATCAGCAACTTCGACCCGCCGCTTATCTTCAGCCTAATCACACGTTACGACATGACCGCGCTCGTCGCCGCGGAATACAAGTCAAATTTCTTCTATCGACGGGCGATCGAGTGGGCAGGCGGCACCTGGATCCGCAGGGGATCAAGTGACCGGGCGGCGCTCAAGAGCGCTCTGGACGCGCTCGAGCGAGGTTGGATTGTCGGCATTTCGCCCGAAGGCGGGCGCTCCAAGACCGGGCGCATGCGCGAGGGCAAACCGGGACCGTCGTTTCTGGCTTTTCACGCGGGAGTACCCGTGCTTCCTGTCGGGCTCACGGGAACTGGGGCCATAGCAGATGGCTTGAAACGGCTGCGCCGGGTGCCATTGACCGTCACCTTTGGCACCGTATTCGCGCTACCTCCCAATGCGCCCGGGAATCAAAAGCACTATTTCGAGGAATGCTCGAACGAGATCATGTGCCGGATCGCCGCCCTTGTTCCTCCCGACTATCGCGGGGTACATTCGAGCAGCCCGCGTTTGCAGGAATTGCTTGATGCCCGATCGAATTGCACGAATGAAGCAGCTGTTGCTTCGCGAGAGGAAGGGGTGGACGATGCAACCTCGGGGCAGGCTTGATATCGGTTGGTCCGATCTGCTCTTCGCGCTGCGGCACCACGCGGACGGTGCATCTGAGCAGATCGAGCAGCGGATCGAGCGTTTCTGGTCTCCCGGACAGACGCTCGTCTCCCTTTCGGTGCGCACTGGATTTGACGCTTTATTGCAGGCGCTCGCGATGCCGCCAGGGTCGGAAATGCTCGTCTCCGCGATCACGATTCGTGACATGACTCGCATTATCGAAGCTCACGGGCTGGTTCCGGTGCCCGTCGACCTCGACATGAATAGTCTGTGCATCGACGCATCCTCGATGCGAAACGCGATCACGCCGCGGACAAGGGGGATTCTGGTTGCGCACATTTTCGGAAGCCGGATGCCGCTCGATCAGGTCATCGCCGTTGCGCGCGACCATAACTTGATCGTGTTCGAGGATTTTGCTCAAGCCTATGCCCGTTCCGAGGACCGCGGAGACCCCCACGCCGACATTTCAATGTTCAGTTTCGGTCCGATCAAGACCAACACCGCGCTTGCAGGCGCCATTCTCACGGTCCGCGATTCAGACCTGCTTGCGAGAACAAAGGCGATCGTCGCGGACTATCCGCGCCAGAGCGCACGGTCGTTTCGCGGCCGGATCCGCAAATACATGGGGATCAAGCTTATTTCTCACCCGATACCATTCGGCATGCTCGCGGTGGGCTGCCGGCTCACCCGCAGAACCCACGACCCGGGAATAAGCCACACATTACGGGGGTTTACAGGTCCGGATCTGCTCCGGCGAATACCTATGTTGGCATCAGCTCCGCTCTTGGCTCTTCTCGAGCGACGGATCACGACTTTTGAAGTCCGCCGAATCGAGCGGCGAGAGAAGATCGCGCGATTGGCGCTTTCCCTTATCCCCGCCATCGAGCACCCGGGCAATGCCGCCTGCTTTCACACACATTGGGTTGTTCCGATTTGCGTCGACGAGCCCGACGAACTTATGCGCAAGCTGTGGAGAGCCGGTTTCGATGCGACTCGTGGCGCATCGAGTCTAGCGGTCGTCGATCCGCCATCGAATCGTCCCGAGACCGAGCCGGTCGAAGCACGAAGGGCGATGAGCCGTCTGCTCTATCTGCCGATCTCCCCAGGGATGCGACGACGCGACATGGAGCGGTTGACGGCGATCGTCAACGCCTGGCGATCAACGCTTCAAGGACCGGCCCCGGCCGCGAATTCGCCCCGGCCGGCTGACACGTGATGGCACTCGACTGGAGGATTCGATGGAGATCGCGCGCGAACGATTGCCGCTATCTGAACTCGCCCGCCATGACTGGGACATGCTTGTCATAGGTGGAGGAATCACAGGAGCGGGCGTCTTCCACGAGGCAGCCCGGCTGGGGCTGAGGGTTCTTCTCGTTGAGCGCGGCGATTTTGCATCAGGTACGTCCAGCAACTCAGCCAAGCTAATTCACGGTGGATTGCATTACCTCGCGCGCCTTCATCTTGGATTGGCTCGCGAGTCGATTAGGGAACGGGATCAACTCCTTGTCGATCGCGCGGGGTTGATCGAGCCACTGGACTTCGTTCTTCCGCTGCCTGCGGGAGAGCGCCTTCAGACCTGCGTCAGCACGGTTGGACTCGGTGTGTACCAAGCGATTGGCGGCAAGCGTCACCGGCCCAGGCATGTGCGGGAAGGTGAGCTCGCCAGCATCGCGCCTGGGATCAGCAACCGGTATCAGGATGCACTCCGGTATACGGAGGGCACAACTGACGATGCGAGGCTGACATTGCGCGTCATTGCCGAAGGCCGACGAGAGGGGGGCATCGCCCGAAACTACACGTCCGCCAGATCCCTAACACGCGACCGGCATGGCGACGTGATCGGGGGCCTGCTGCTCGATGAGGTCAGTGGAGCAACTGTTGCGGTTCGCGCGCAATGTGTCGTCAATGCGGCGGGTCCATGGACAGACGACGTACGCGCATGGATCGGTCAACCGGCAGGCCAGCGGCTTGTCAAGGGAAGCCATCTGGTCTTCGCGCACGATCGATTCCCAATCGCGACCGCGATGGCGTTCTATCACCCGGAATCGGGCCGTCCGCTTTACATTGTGCCGTGGAACGGGGTCACGATCGTCGGCACAACGCACATCGATTCAGGATCATCAGTTGAATCCCCCGCCCGTGCGACCTGGGCGGAAACATGTCACCTACTGGAAGGCGCGCAATCGATGTTTCCGGGGCTTCGATTGACCTTCGACGATCTCCAGGCGACCTACTCCGGTTACCGGCCGATCGTGGACACGCGTACGAGTGATCCCTCGCGAGCCTCGCGCGACCGCGGGATTTGGGTCGAGAACGGGCTGATCACTGTCACAGGCGGTAAGTTGACCACATACCGGGCGATGGCGAAACAGGTCATGCGTAAAGTGACGCCCCGGATCGGCAAATGGGTGCTTTATCGTGCGCAAGAACAGAAATTTGGTCGCCTGGGCACGGATTTGGCGGAGGTGATGCGCAAACGGCCGGAATTGCATCGATTTGCCGTGACCCGCGGAACGGCGGCCGCGATCGCGATGATCGGGACTGAGCCGGAGGAGTGGCTGCCACTCCCGGGCAGTTGCGGGGTAACGATCACCGAGATTCGCTGGGCTGCCCGAGCAGAGGACGTGGTGCGTCTGGACGATCTCTTGTTCCGGCGCGTCAGGATGGGGCTCCTTTCGGCGAACGGCGGCGGCGCCCTGTTCGATCGAATCGAGCCGGTTGTCCGTGATGAACTGGGATGGGATCGCCCCCGCTGGCTAGACGAGTTGGGACGATACCGTGAGCTCTGGAACGAGCTCTACGCCGTTCCTGGCCGGTCCGCGTTGACTGATCCAATCTCAATTGAAAGCGAGGATTCTTTCGAGATGGAATCGCGATTGGCCGGCGCCGGATCCCCCACCTAGGCAGCGGTGAACTTCGCCGATCTTTCCAGAGAGACTTTGAGTGGCCGGTCCAGGAGTGGAACCGCCGCGCGATATGATCAGAGCGTGCCCATTCAACAGTTCGGCTTGGCGCCAGTTCCGGGTCCTCGCATCTTCGGCGGCGTTGCACGCGATTCGCCTAAAACGGGCGGACAACTAGGGACAGGAAGTGGTTGATCGTCCAGCCGAGGCTGACACAGACCGGAATGGTAACGACCCATGCGGTGATGATCCGGCCGGCGACGCCCCAACGCACGGCAGATGCGCGGCGAGTGGCGCCGACGCCCATGATCGCGGATGAGATCACGTGCGTGGTGGAAACAGGGATGCCGAGGCGGCTCGCGACCTCGATCACCGTGGCCGCGGCAGTTTCGGCGGCGAACCCGTCGATTGGACGAAGCGCAACCACTTTCAGGCCCATGGTGCGGACGATTCTCCATCCACCAATCGCGGTGCCAAGACCCATTGCGACCGCGGCCGCCAGAATGACCCACAGCGGCACATCCCACTCGTCACCGCTCCACCCGTGGTAACTTGCCAGGGCAAGCGTGATCACGCCCATTGTCTTTTGCGCGTCATTGCTCCCGTGGCTGTATGCCATGAAGGCTGCAGAACCGATCTGAAGCTTTCCGAAAACGCGATTAACAAGGTGGGGACGGGATCTGGCGAAGAGCCAAAGCAATCCAAAAAGAATCGAAAAAGCACCCAGAAAGCCCAGGAGCGGCGAATAGACCATCCCGTTCAAAACCTTGGTCACGCCGTCGACACTGATCGCGCCGGTGCCCGAGGTGGCGACGCCGGCTCCGACAATCGAGAAGACCAGCGCATGGCTCGAGCTCGAGGGAATCCCGAACCACCAGGTGATGAGATTCCAGACGATCGCGGAAAGGAGCGCGGCGACCACGAGTTGTTGCGTCGCGTCTTCTGGGTTGATGATGCCTTTGCCGACCGTGCTCGCGACCGCCGTGCCGGTGAGCGCTCCCGCCACGTTGAGGACCGCGGCCATTGAGACTGCCTGACCCGGGCTGAGCACTCTCGTTGCGACCGATGTTGCGATCGCATTGGCCGTGTCGTGGAAACCGTTGATGAAGTCGAAACCCAGTCCCAGCACCACGATCAGAATCAAAACGAGCAGTTCTGGACTAGGCATATTTCAACAAGATGCCTTCAAGCGTGTTTGCGATGCCTTCGCCCCGGTCAGTGGCAAGTTCCAACAACGTGTAGATTTCGCCCCAGCGAAGCGCCTTGATGAGTGATGGGATATCCGCGGCCCCGTCATAGAGGTTGGTCAGGACGACATTGAGCTCATCATCGGCCTCGTTCTCGAGCTGGTGGAGGTGCAGCACGCCTGTGCGCAAATCCGTTGCCCCTTTCCCAAGGTTCTCTAGTTTCGGCATGCACTTCACGACCACTTCCGCCTGTTCAACCAGTATCTTGGCGAAAAGACGAGCTGACTCAGTCGGAGCGCCGATCCGGTAGAGCCACATCCGCTTGCCGGCTTCTTCCAGGTCATCGACGAAACTGTCGATTTCGCTTGCCAGTCCCTGGATATCGTCTCGATCGAGTGGCGTGACAAAGGTGCTGTTCAGCGCCTGAAAGATGCGATGAGTAATCTCATCACCTTGATGCTCGAGATCACGCAGGTGGCGGACATCGCGTTCAATCGTCGATCCGCACTCAATAACCTGCGCCAGGAGCTTGGCCGTTTCCACCGCATTCGCGGCTGCTTCCGCGAACTGCGCGAAGAACTGTTGATCCCTTGGAAGGAAGCGAGCGAGCACCATGTATGCGTTCCCCGGTCAAAATGATAACGAAGTTTTAACCGCGCGCAGTTTACTGCACGGCCGCTTGGCGAGAAAAATCGGGTAAGACTTCAGAAGCCAGCTCGCCTTACGGCTAGACCAAGCACGATAATCGCCAGGTTCGAGCACAAATGCTCTGCTGGTACTCTGAGGCAGTGAGTTGATGCACTGAGGAACCGCCACCAATGAAATCGTCAGCGGAAATTGTGATCATCGGCGCGGGAATCATGGGCTGCGCAATCGCACATGCGCTCGCGGAGCGGGGAACGACCGATATCGTCGTGCTCGAGCGCGACGCGATCGGACGAGGCGCGACCGCGGACGCCGCGGGCGGCATTCGCCAACAATTCTCGACTGGGACGAACGTGAGGCTAGCTACGTACAGTGTTCGTGTCTGGGAGCGATTCAAGGAACGTTTCGACCAGGAGATCAATCTTCACCAGCAGGGATATCTGTTCTTGTTGAGCAACCCGGCCGAGGAGCCGGTCTTCCGGGCAAACCTGGCGTTGCAGCAGGGACTTGGCGTTCCGTCTCGGTGGGTCACCCCGGCCGAGATTGCCGCGCTAAACCCCCACGTGCTGCTGGACGACATCTATGGCGGTACGTTTTGTCCCGAAGACGGATGGGTCGATACGTATTCCGCGACCGCCGGATATGCAAGAGCCGCTCGACGGCTCGGCGTGCAGATCGAGGAAGAGACGCTGGTGACCGGAATCGTCGTAAGCGATGGACGGGTGACCGCCGTGGAGACCGCCGGAGGACTGATTTCATCGGGGCTGGTGATCATCTGCGCCGGTCCTCAAACGAGAGCGGTCGGCAAGTTCGCGGGAGTCGACATCCCCGTGGATCCGATCCGCCGCATGAGCTTCATCACCGACCCGTTTCCAGCGCTTCCGAAAACGCTCCCGATGACCATCGACTTCGCGACCGGCCTCTACTTCCACCCCGAAAGCGCGGGGTTTCTGTTCGGCATGGCGGATCGGAACGAACCGACCAGCCTCAACAAGACGGTCGACGATGACTGGATGATGCGTACGGTGGAAGCGCTAATCGAGCGGGCGCCAGCGTTCGAAAACGCCAATGTGATGCGCGGTTGGGCCGGCTTCTACGAGGTCACGCCGGATGACAACCCGGTGGTGGGATTCGTGAGTGAGCGAGAAGGGCTCGCGGTCGCGGCCGGCTTCAGCGGCCACGGATTCATGCAGGGGCCGGCGATCGGGGTTTGCATGGCGGAGTTAATCCTGGACGGAAAAGCGGCCTCGATCGACATCAGTGAATTTCGACCCTCTCGGTTTGCCGAAGGTCAGTTCGCTCAAGAGCACAATGTGATCTGAATCGACGATGAGTCATGCCAATGGCATCGGGGTAGGAACGGTTGATCATGGACAACATCAAAGACGAGGTCGCGGCCAACCAAGAGGTCGAAGAATCAGATGGCGAGCCACATGGTTATGCCGACTATACGGCTGAAGAATTGCTGGAACAGGCGCAATCCAACTTTCAAGCAACAATCATGGCGACCGCGCTCTTTCTTCATCAAAAGCACATTTCGCTCGACGAGTGGGGCGCGTTTCTTGGGAAAACGTTCGCGTTGGCCTGGGACGATGGGCGTCCGTGGGAAGCCGGCGAATTCATGGATTCCGTTTTGACCAACTTCCGCGCGCTTGGAGCCGAGGTTGTCAAAGCGGATCTGGGTATCGATCGAGCGGAAGCGACGACGATTGGTTTTCCCGACACGCGGCTCAGCGAATTCTTCTGCATTGATCCCGCGTTGTCCGTGCGCTACGTCGAGGCAATCAAGGCCATTGGCGCCAAAGTCGGGTTCAGCCTGGAATGGATGCGAATGCGGGATCGGGTGCAGTTTACCGTGACGCAAATCGCGGAGTGAGCCCGCCATGACGATGACAATCGGCGTCGCCCGGGTGACATTGCTGTTTGAATCGACAGGCTCACTAAAAGACAAACGGCAGGTTGTGCGGTCGATCACCAAACGTGTGCGGAACCAGTTCAATGTCGCGATCGCGGAGGTCGAGGATCTCAACGACATGCGGATGGCGACACTTGGCTTAACCTGCATCAGCAACAGCGCGCCTCATGCCGATGAGATGCTGGCAAAGGCGATCTTGTTCATCGAACGGAATGTTGAGTTTGGCGTGCTCGGCGATATCGAAACCGAGCTTATCCCGTACAGCTGAACAGGGTTAGTTGATCGAGGCCGTGGACGAAATCGACGTCACGTTTCGCATGGCCCAAACGGAAAGCTCAGTTCGATTGCTGTTCTGAGTCTTGGAGAGCATATTCCGGATGTGAGCGTTCACCGTTCGCGGACTCAAGTAAAGCTCTTCGCTGATCTGACGATCAGAATAGCCCCGGCTGACGAGATGCAGCACTTCGAGCTCGCGAATGGTAAGGCCGGCCGGTCGTGCCGGACCACGCGCCATCCCATCGCGGAGCGTTTTCGGCACGGACACATCGCAAAAGACTGCCCAGTCGTGCATCTCCAATCGCTTGAACGACGCCCTGGCGGAATCTAGCAGCGACTCGATGCGTTTGGTGTCGACGCTGGATGTTTTGACCAGGGTGCGGGCTTCATCGAGATCGACAATCGCGCGCAGCGGAAGCTGCCCCTCCCGGTCGAGAGCCACCCTGGCTTCCTGGAACCAGTGCTCCGCGGCCGCGCGGTCACGATTTAGCGTGGCCATCCGCGCAACGGTGAGCTCAAGCGATGTGCAGGGAAATCCCCGGAAGCCGGCCGCGAGCAGGCTTTCCGCCGCGCTCTGAAAGACTTGTGCAGATGATGATCGTTCCAGTGCCCAGACCGCCGCGGCGCCTAGCGCGACGGCGCCGTTCGCAAGCGCCGTCAGCGAATCGACTTGCTCGATCAGCGGAGTTAGCGTGTCAATCATTCGCTGTGCGGCGGCCGACTGCCCTGAACGGACGAGCGCGAGCGCCGCGAACGCGGCATCGTCGAGTCCAATTGTCCGCTTGACCGTGCGCGGATCCTCGGCCACGTCAGTCAAGGCGGTGGCGACGATTCGCCAGTCTCCGCCGAGGTACTCGGCAAGATAGGCATCGACCCACACCAGACTGATATTCAGGCGATGCTCCGGGAGCAGTCTGGTGACCAGTTCCCTGGCCCGGCCGGCGGCGTCTTGTGCGGCCGTAAACTCGCCAAGCGCACAATGAACTTTCGCAAGACGAACTAGCGCTTCGGCCTGTCCCGGTACGGAACCAACGTGCTCGGATACCTCCAATAATCGCTCGAAGTGGCGGCGCGCTCGCCGGAAATCGGCATAGTGATAGAGCAATCCAGCACCCGTGATTGTCAGACCGCGGATGATGGCGGTCGGGCGCTCCCACGTTTCGATCCGGTCGATCATCGCGGCGGTTTCTCGCGGATCGAACTGATCGAACGGCTGCAGGGTACGTGCGTAATCGTCTTCATTTCCCTCGCCGCGAGCGATCTCCACGGCCTCCAGATCGTTCCCAAGCCATCGGGCGGCATTGATGAGCCCGGAGGAAGACGGCTCGAATCGCTCTTTGAGCAGTGTCAAGCGTGCCCATGTAAGTCGATCCGCGTCCGTCACTCTTTTCAAGCCGAGATTGACCAGGGCGGTCCATTCCGCCGAATCCGCCCCGCCGTCTTTCAGCAAACTCGCGGCCTGTGCAACAAATGCCGCAACCTCGTCGCTCGGGGTTTTCAGTTCATCCATGATTGCAATCGCGGAGTCGATCGTTCGGCGGCCATCGGTCGCCAACAGCGCGTCGACCTCAGCCAGCGCCAGTGATTTGAGCACCTCGAGGCGACGTTCTGGCGGTTCAGAGACGGACAGGTCGCTGGCGATACGCAAGTACATGACTGCTTGCTCGCGGGCGAACGACTCGGTCGCTTGTTTCGCCGCGGTCAGCGCGACCCTGATACCCGCGGCAGCGCCCGGAAGCGTCGCCGATTCATGGAACTGAAACGCCAGCTCGGCGGCCATATCGGCCTCGCGTCCGGCATAAACCTCCGAAATGGCGACAGCCATCCGCCGGTGCCCGCGGACCCTGCGCGACGGGCTTTGACCGATGTAGATCGCTTCTCGAGCGATTTCGTGGACGAAGACATAGGTTTCCTGCTTGCCAGCCTGAAGGACGAGGAAATGAGCGTCCAGCGCCTCGTCCAGCGCGGAAAGCAACGACTCATCATTCAAACCGGTCAATGCCTGCAGCACATTGAAGTCGACGCCGCCTGAGCTCACGCTCGCGGAGGTCAGAAGAGCGACGGCGTTCTCGGAAAGGCGCGACAGGCGGACGGCGACGATCTGCCTGATGCCTTCCGGCACGCCGAGCCCTCGGAGATCGATACCGGTCATGCCGGCCGGTACTGGAGACGAAAAGGCTTCGACTTCGACCAGGTGCCGGATCAACTCCTCGGCAAGGTATGGATTGCCCGCGGTTTCCTGCCAAATGGATTGCGCCCAGCCACGCGGATCCGCGGCGGGCGCGAGCGCTTGAAGGAGCTTGCTCATTTCCCCGAGATTAAGTGCCCTGATCGGAACGTGATGCACATGGCGCTCGCGCCTGATATTGCCCAAGAGGCGAGTCAATGGATGGGCTGTCCCAACTTCAACATCGCGATACGTACCCGCGACAAGAAGGTGACTGTCTCCTGCTAAGCGGGCAACCTGGCCAAAGAGCTCAATCGACACCGCGTCCGCCCAATGGAGGTCATCGAGAATCAAAACCAACGGAACGGAGCGAGAGAGCATCGAGAGTGCCCGTGTGATCTCGTCAACGAGGCGTATCTCTTCATCGCGAGGAGAGAGCCCCGGTGTGTCACTGAACACTGGGTCTTTCCCGAGCGACGGGGCGACCCGTCCAACGAATCCGGCAGCATCACCAAAGAGCGATCGGACATCCGCGCCCGGCGCCTGAGCGAAAATGCTTTCGAGCAATTCTGTCCACGCCGCCCCGATGTTGTTAAGATGTCCCTCGCGATTGTGACCCCAGGCGACCGCGACTCCCCGGTCTCGCGCATAAGCGGTAAGTTCGAGACAGAGTCTGGTCTTGCCGACACCCGCCTCGCCACCGATGAGGGCCACGGCGCCGTTTCCGAGCATTGCGCCTTCTAGCAGGCTTGTGAGGCGAGCGAGCTCTCGCTCGCGCCCGATGAGCGGCCGGGCAGCAACTGAGCTTTTCTTGAGTGTCGAGTGCTTGTCGTCCGCGTTCAAGCTACTTCCCTGGACCAGCGCACGATTTGAACGGGCTCTTCAGCAGCGCTCACTCTATCAGGTTCCACCGTCACGCCTGTCATTCTATTGCAGCCGCCCAGCAAATTCCGATAAATGCGGATCAGGTCAAGAGGTCCTCAACGCCTAAACTGGTTGACGCTCGTGATCGAGATCGTCATCATCGACAATGAACGTTTCTCGGTTCATTGCGTGTCTCGGCCGTCCGGTAGGTCTATGATCAGGGAGCTGCAGCCCGCTACTTACATCCCATCGCCACGCACCCCGATCATCGGCCGGGAGCGGGAGCTTGCGGCTGTCCGTGAGCTATTGAAGCGTAAGGATGTGCCGCTCATCACGTTGGTCGGGCCGGGTGGAGTTGGCAAAACCCGTCTCGCCCTGGAGTTAGCCCACTTCTCCGGCGGATTGTTTCCGGACGGTGTTTTCTTCGTCCCGCTTGCCAATGTCAGCGATCCATTGCTCCTGGCGCCGGCAATTGCTGAGGTCATTGGGGTCTCCGCGGTGAGCGGTGAGGAAGCCGAAGAAACAGTCCGAGTCGCGCTGCATCATCTCCGGACGCTTCTGATTTTGGACAACGTCGAGCAGATCGTGTCGGGCGCCCCGATGATCGCGACGATCCTCGAAGCCGCTCAGAACGTGAAAATCCTGACCACCAGTCGCTCTCCGCTACGTGTACATGGCGAATATGAGTTTCCGGTCGAGCCGCTTGCGCTCTCGCCCGAAAAAGAAGCGCGACGAACCGGAGCGCTCGCGCTCTTCGCGGAACGCGCCAATGCGGTCAATCCGTCGTTCCGTTTGACCGCCGAAAATGCACACGTCGTTGCTCAGATTTGTACGAGGCTGGACGGGTTACCGCTGGCAATCGAGCTCGCGGCCGCCCGCATGAAGCTCCTGACGCCCGAGTCGCTGCTTGCGCGACTGGTTAGTGGACTGTCGGTGCTCTCAGCCGGCTCGCGAGATGCGCCGGAGCGACAGCAAACGCTCACCAATGCCATTTCCTGGAGTTACGGACTCCTGTCGGAACATGAGCAATGGATGTTCCGGCACCTCGGGGTCTTTGTGGGCGGATTCAGCTTTGACGCTGTGGAAGCGGTCGCGCGAGCATGGAAAGACGATGCCCAGATAGACGTCAACGAGCCGACCAACGGCCGTGAGCGATCATCGCATTCGTTGTCGGCGCTGGACGAGATCTCTTCACTCGTCGAACAGAGCTTACTAAGGCGAACGGAGTCTGCTGATGGACAGCCTCGAATTGCCATGTTGCATACGATCCGCGAATTCGCGTGCGAGCAACTGGAGCTGACCGGCGAAACGCGATCCGCGCGCTTGGCCCACGCGGCGTACTTCAGCGATCAATTGGCGCTTGGCCAGCACGCGACCAAGACCCCTCGAGAAGTCGAGTGGATGGCGTGGTTCAGCCGGGAGACTGACAATCTTCGCGCGGCGATGACGACAATGATCGACTACGAGGAGAAGGAATCGGCCCTCAAGCTTATTGGCAGCTTTTCCACCTTCTGGGCCGGAAGGATTGCCCTTCGCGAGATCGACCACTGGGTCGAACGCATCTTCGCGTTGCGGGGTGCCGCGTCGGCAGAGGCAGAGTTTGCCGGGCTGTTTGCCGGATGCTGGTCAAAGATGTTTCAAGGAGACCTAAAGACCGCTAAGGTGTACGCGTCTCGGGCGTTGGAATTGGCGCAACGCAATTCCACGTCATCTGAGCTGGTCAAGGTCAATAACCTCCTCGGCGGCTTGGCCGTGCACGAAGGCGATCTTGACGCGGCAAGGGCCCGATTCTCAGAGGGACTGCGCAGAGCCGAGGAGCTCGAAGCCCCCCAGATGCAGGGACTTCTGCACAACCTTGGACTCGTCGAGACGTTGAGAGGAAATCTCGACAGCGCGCTCGAGATATTCGAGCGCGCGGTGGCGTTTGCCCGGACACGAGGAGACCGGATCGGCGAGGCGCTTTGCAAAATACGGATTGCGCAGATCGCTGTTGATCGCGGTGATCTCGGCACGGCAGCGCGGTTGAATCGCGAATCGCTGCGCGCGATGTGGGAAGCGAGCCACACCCTTGGTGTAGCCGAGGCAATCGGTGTCGAGGCGGTCATCGCAGAGCTTGAAGGCGATTCCGATCGAGCGCTTCGCTTCGCGGGCTTCTCTACCGCGATCGAGGACTCGCTGGACGTGTTTGACGCTCCGGTCACGAACAGCTTCACGAGGCGATTTGTCGCGATTCGCTCACGGTTGACCACAACCGGCGGCACTCGCACACCGCGGCCGGCGCACACGGAATTCGAAACAATCGTGCGCGAAGTGCTGTCGCTGGGGTTGCCGGACGTGCTGCCGGCGGCAACGGAAGACTCGCGAGCAACCGTCGTAGGCGATGTGAACCTAACCGCGCGTGAGGTTGATATCGTTCGCCTACTTGCACGCGGACGAACGAATCAAGAGATGGCTGACGAGCTCTTCATCTCCCTCAGGACCGTGCAGACTCATGTGTCTAATATTCTCGCCAAACTCAAGTTGACTTCACGGGCGGCTGTAGCGGCCTTCGCCGTGCGTCACGGCATTGAGTGATCAGCCAATCCCCAACCGTACGCATTTCTCCTGACGACAGGCGATCCGGTCACCCCTACAGTGAGAACCATTCGATCGTCACGCCGCCGATAGAGGCCGGTCATTGTGTGCGGCGGGACGGTCGGTTCGAACCTGAAGGTCGACGAGGTGGCTGCGTCATGGAACGGCGATTCATTTCCCCCGGAGGAATGCCTCCGAGGCAGACCGCCCTGGACCCAAATCCCCGGCACGAAGCATGTACAAGGTTCGATCGCGAACGGGCTCACTCGTTTGCCGAATCGGTCGCACGGGTTGCGGATACGCTCGAGGAGACCCTTCGAGTCGCGGATCAATCGCTGATTGCCGGATTGTCGGCAGTGGCTCGGGGTGAGCTGCCCGCCGGGGCACATCTGCTCACAAAGTCATTGATCGCATCAGCGCTCGCCGCCTGGCAGATCACCCAGCTCTCCGAGGAATCAAGCGTCGAGTTGGATCATTCCGCGGTCTATGCCTGGCGATTCGAAGCGGAGCATCGTCTTCGGCTCATCCCGGAGCACGCACGACTCGCGGCTTCCGCACTCCGCATGACCGCCGGCGGCGACGCGTTACTGACGGACGTTCGCGCGACCACGTTCGCGTTTGTGTTTGGATTTGGTGTTGCCAGGGCAGTCTTGAGTGGTCCTCGACTCCTTGAGTGGCAGGACTCGCTCGCGACCGCTTTCGACAGGCTGGGTGAATCGACGCCGAACCGCGAGATTGGCGGACTCGGGTTGCCTCGAATCAGCGCTTCCGCTCGCGTGAATTCTCGAAGGTCGAAGAGCGAGGAATCACGGCCGACGCTGTCCGCCCGTGAACGTGAAGTGCTTGGACAAATCGTCGGCGGGTTGACGACCGCTGAGGTTGCGCTTCGGCTCGGTGTGAAGACAACGACAGTGGCTACCTTGGTCGGACGGATCTTCAACAAGCTCGGCGTCAACAATCGCGCTGCCGCGGTCGCCGTTGCGCTCAACCACGGACTGTGCTCAGTCCACGAAGGGCGGCATGCGCAGAACACGTAGTCATCCCTGAATCGCTGGAATGCAAATACCGCAGTTGATCGATAGACCGCTTTAGGTTTCCAAGAGACCATAGAGACGGCCGGAGAGCGGTAATTGGAACGAACAGCGTGAGGACGATGACGATGATCAACAGCATGATGGGCCGCGAATTGGTTGAGCAAAGGATGAATGACGAACTGGAAATGGCGATCGAACGCTCTTGGTCGAAGGCAGCCGTCACCGGCTCGCGAACGGTACGCTTCGGTCAGCTTCGCCGCGATGCCGGACGGTTTCTGATCGGAGTAGGAATACGCATCCAGGGGCGGGCAATTGATGCGGATCAAATCGTGCCGGCCACGCACTAAAGCGCCGGCAGCAGCGCAAGGTTGAATCGCGTAGACTCCCAGAGTCTACCGGTGGGCACTCACCGGCATCTTTTCTGAACCTCATCGGGAGTCTACGGTGGCAGTCACCGCAAGCGTCGATCTTTCCAACCGAGCCGCCACCACTGGCACCGCGGAATCCACCTACATCGATCCAGAGGAGCTTTCGGCGTCGGAGCGCGCGCGAGGCTACAAACTGCTTGCGCTCACCATGTTTTCGATGACGATGGGGATGAATCTGTTCGAGTCCATCGCGCCGAATTTCTTCCGCGAAGAGATCGGCATGAATGGAGCGCTCAACGGCTATTTGATCTCGATCCGAGAAGTGCCCGGATTTCTCCTCATCTTTGTCGCGGCTGTGCTGCTGCGCAAAGGCCTCGCCAAAGCGACGGGAATCTCGCTCATCACTGCCGGCATCGGCTTCGCCTGTTTCGCTCCAACCACCTCGTTCTGGATGGTCATTATTCCAACGCTCATTTCGAGTGTCGGATACCACTCCTGGCTCCAGCTCCAGCCGGCACTTGGTCTCTCACTTGCGCGCAAGGGGGAAGAGGGAGCGGTGCTCGGCCGGCTGAACGGGATCGGCTTCCTCGGCAGCATGATCGCGATGATCGTGGTGTTGGCGGCGCTTCAGTCGGCGAAGCACTGGTTGGATATCGAACAGGGACCGGTTCTGCGTGGATTCCTGGTTCTCGCGGGCTTGTGCTCCATTATCGGCGCCTACGCGATCTGGAGATTCCCGTCATCGAATCGTGATCAGGCGGCGGCGCGCATTGCTCCGCGCATCACATGGCGGCCCGAATATCGCCTCTACTACTGGCTCGCGTTGCTTGATGGCAGTCGCATGCAGATCTATTTTGCGTTCGCGCCCTTTGTGCTTGTCGAGCACTTTGACGTCAGTGCGACGAGTCTGATCATCGTGTTGATCATTGCCGCGTTGATCAAGTGGCGTATGGGCTCTGTGATCGGCGAGATGGTCGATCGATTCGGCGAAAAGCATATTCTGACCATCGGCTATTTCTTGCACCTGACGGTGTTCATTGGCTTTGCGCTGGCTCCGAATGTCTGGATCGCGTACCTGTGCTACATCGGATACAACTTCATGTTCCTCTTCTCGATCGGCACGACGACCTATCTCAAGAAGATCTGCAGGCGCGAGGATCTGGCTCCCAGTCTCGCGATGGGCGTTTCGCTGTCGCACGTGACCGCGATCGTTGTGCCTGTGATCGCGGCAACGTTGTGGGACAAGCTGGGCTATCAGTTCCCCTTTATTTTCGGAACGGTCTTCATTTTCGGATCGCTAATTTTGACCCGGAAGATCGATGTCGCCAAGCAGCGGTGGGATGCCGGAATCGCGCCGGCCTAGGTCGTACCGCCCGGCCGCATCGTGATTGCAGGCTCGTACGCGTAGATCGTCACCGCCGTGTTTTGATAGGCGACGATAAGCTGGCCGCTCGTGACCGCGTTGTCGAACTTGTCGAGGGCGGCTTGGTCGTAGTAGACGTGCTCGAGTGCTCCCACGTAAATGTACTTGACGTGGTACTTGTCCAGCAGCGATCGAATAACGGGGAAACCGACGTTCGCGCCGAACATGAAGTTCACGTCATCACGTCGCTGGTTGACCAGCTCGCCGTAGCCCGACCGCTGCTGGGTTTGGTGCCAGTCCCACCCGAGCACGGTGGGCAAACCCGTATTGATGCTGACGCGCGATCCCCAACGATAGAGCGAGGTTACGCCTTCAAGAATGACCGGCGAGCCTTCTACGTTGTCGAGCAGCCAGTTGATCGCGTCCAGATCGTCTTTCAGCGGGTAGGCGATGATGTCATCGCCCTGCCGAAGCCGGTATGTAATCTCGCCCCCGCCGTTCAGATCATAGGTCACGAAGTCGCCACCAGGCGGGGCATCGTCGTATTCCGCTTCCTGCATGTAGGCCATGCCGTTGAGCGTTCTTGGCAGATCGTTGAAGCGGTCATCCAGCCGCGCCGGGGTCGCGAGCGCTGGATACAGAAAACCCGCGAGGAGCAGAATCGCCGCGGCGACTGACCACGCGGCGCGACCGTAGCGCCCAAGTCGTGCCCGATAGCGGGCGAACAAGACCGCCGTGCCAACAGCGGCAACCAGCGCAAAGAGTACCCATACCTGCAGGTAAAACTTGAAGACGGTGTTGAAGCGGCCGATGTCGCCGCGAAGCGCATACCGTTCGACCGCGCCGCTCAACGCAAGCGCAACAGCAGCCATTGAACAGAGGAAGAGTTGGATTGGTTCGCGGCGTCGATGCCAGGCAACCGCCGTAACCAACAGGAGGAGCGCACTCAACAACCAAAGCAAGCGGTCCTGCCAGAAGGCCATGAATGCGATCACAACGGCAGCAGCCAGAATGATCGCGAGCGGACTGAACGACACATTTGACTTGCCGAAGGTCAGCGCAAGAGTTCGGGTGGTTTTGTCGCTCGGTAAGGATATCCAACTATAACGCTGGAGATGAGGCACTGAAAAGCGAAACTTCGACGACAGAGACGTGAGCTCAGCGATGAGGTAACTGCAAACGAAGAAGAGCATGATCCCGTGGATGATGACGTACTGACCGGGTTCGGTTGCGATTCCGGTCCAGTCGTCGAAACCACTGTTCGACTGATGGTAGTGAGCGAAGTAGGGCACGAAGAGCAACCGCCCAAGCACGACCGTGGCCCCAGACCAGATCGCGGCTCGGCGAAGAGTCGAATAGGAGAGCAGCCAGACGTTGCTCTCGGACGCGTCTGTTCTGTTCCCGACAAGCTCGAGCAGTGCAAAGGCGATCACGATCATCAGAACGTAGGTCGGGAAATCCCACGTGTTCAGTGGGAAGAGCATCCCGGTGACGAAGGCAACGAGCGCCACGAGCAAGGTCCGATCCAGGGCGAGACCCCAGGGGATCGAGCGAATGGCTTCGATTACCCGGTTTTTCGAAGTAAAGAGCTCTTCTGGAGCTTCGATCGGCGCGTCGCTTGGCTCGACCGGCCACCGCCGCGCCTGGATGACGGCCAGTGCGAGCACGAGTACCGCTGACGTAACCGTCAGGCCGGCCATGTGCGGGTGAAAATCGGCGAACAGGTAGGTGAAGTTCGGGAATTCATTGACGGTGCCTGGAATCACCCGTGTTGGCGACCAATAGGCGTCGCCGGGCAGGAGATGAAAATGGATATAGCCATTCCAAATGCCCCGAATGACGTCGAATACCGTGCCAAGTCCCAGGTCGGCATCGCCGCGCCAGACGCCGAAGCCATATTCCCCTCGCCCCACGCGACGAGCGAGATCGAGATTGCCGAGCCCAACCACGAAGAACGGACCAAGCAAACCGGCCGCGAGCGTCGACCAGCGCGCTTTGCCGCCGAGATCGATCTTGATCAGTCCGAGCATGTTGCGAACAAATGACCAGGAGTTCAGCACGAGCAAAGCGAACAACGCCGGCACGGCAAGATTGAACGCGACGGCCGGAATGATGCCGGTCAGCCGGGTCACTGCCGCAAGCAGTACGTAGCCGAAGTAGTAGTAATTGATGTACCCGCCGGCGAACCAAGGATCGTAAGGAGGGAAATGGGTGCTCCGGATAATCGCATTGAAATAGGCGAATTCCATCGGCTTCTCGCCGCCGCGGTACGGGTCCCAGAGATCTGGATTCTTGGAGCGGAACCACACGAAGAGGAAGAACGCCGCCAAAAAGAGCACTTCGACGAAGAGAAGCTCGCGCCAACGTGAGCGGAGATCACGAACCATCTCCGGCCACTGTTTGAGAGTGATTGCGATCGACGCGGCCGCGGTGATACCGATGCCGAGGAGCACCGCCGAACGGCCAAAGGAGATCACCTTCAAGCTCGGCAGCAGCCAGGCGACGTAGCCGGCCGTTAGCAGACCAATCGTCTTTGAAACCGCGTACCCGCGATCCGGCAGTCCCCGCAGCACTCGCCAGCAGAGCGGCATCGCCGTCAGGGCCATCAATTGGAGAGCAAGGTACCAGAAGCGCACCGGGTGGCGGTTGAGGATGTCGCCGCGGTCGAAGATATCGCTCCAGGTGCCGCCCTCTTGCTGCACCACGCGTTCGTCGTCCTCGAACATCAGGAAGTTGAAACCGGTCTCAATCGGGCTGAGGCGGAGGATTTCCTGGCTGTAAAGCGCATCGGTCAGTCGTAATTCGACATCGATCAGGTTGAAGGAGGAGGTCTTCTGGTAGATCAGCACTTTGGGATGGTCGTAGACCGTGAAGGACTCATCAGCGTTGTCGTCGACGATCTCCCAACCGAAGATCTCCGGCCGCGATTCGAAGGTCGCCACCAACTCATAGCCAAGATCGCCGGAGAAGAGCATGCTGTAGTACTCGATGCTCATCGGAAAGCGCTCTGGAATCCTGGGGATCGATTTATAGAGCCGGTTGCTGGAGAGGAAGATGAAATCGGCCCGGTTGAGCTGATCGAGCATATGATCGAGCTTTTCCTGATTGTCGTCGTGGTAAAGCTCGAGCTCTTCGCCGGTGTAAATGCCCATCGGATATTCGGGCAGGAGAAGTGGCAAACCGTCGTCCCAGTGCTCCGAAAGCACCGTGGTACCTTCCGGAACGTTCTGGTAGATCCACTCCGAGGCCGCGATTCGAGTAGAAGTTCGAGAGTAGATGCCGGTGAACGCAATCGCGTAGGCGGCGGTCAAAGCAACGACCAGCACCATCGGCGCGGCGTACAGAACCCGCCGAATCGCCTCAGGTCGCCTGAGACCGCGCTGCAGAATGTGGATCAAGAGTGCGGCCGCGATGAGCGCGAAAAAGGGATATGCCGGCGACGGGTAACGTATCGGCTTCTGAAAGGCGGTGCCGTAGTAGCCGATTTGAAAGAGCGCCCAACCAATGAGAACAACTTGCGAGGTTGGGGGCCAGCGTCGTGCGATTGCCAGCCGAATGCTCCCGAGCGCCAACCCGATCAGCATCGTGATGCCGAGCGGTATTCCAAGTCCCCAGCGGACGATGTTCTCAATAATGTACAGAAACGGCGTTCGATTGGCCCACTGTACCGACGGTGGGTCGTTCCCGAGCCCCGCACTGACATCGCGCCAGCGGCGAACGTCCTCGGTCCATCGGGGATCGAATTTGAAACTAAACGGACTCGGACCGAGAAACGCGTACGGCTGCGTAATCCGAAATGTCCAGACGATGCAAATGAGCGCCAGGGCGGCACCGATCACGGGCGAAACACGTTGAGTGCTGCTTTTCCCGAGCACATGACGCCAACCACGAAGTCGAATCTGCTCGATCACAGGAAGTGCGACGAGAGCAACGATTGGGAGCGCGCTCAACTTGGTCGCCACCGCCAGTCCGACCGAAATGCCGGTCAACGCGTATTCCCACCAGCGGCCGTTTTGGTCGGCCCGAATCGCGAAGTAAAAGCTGGCGAGACAGAGCGTGGTGACGAAGGTGTCGAAGGTTCCGAAGTGGGAAATCTGGATCTGGAGAACGGTCACCGCATAGAGCAACGACGCAAGCAGAGCGGTCGACGAGGTAAAGAGCCGGCGGCCGACGAGAAAGATCAGCAAGACGGTGATCAGATCGAACACCGCGGAAATCGAACGGGCAATGAGGTGGAAGTTGCCGTAGACGTTGCGGCCGTCGATATCGGCCACGAGCTTGTCCAGGAAAAGCGGGAATGTGCCGTAAATGAAGGTGCCAAACTCGTTGTTGTACGGGTTGAGTGAGGAATTCTCGCTGTCGAAATACTCCGAAACGCTGTCGGGCCAGTCGATGCCGGTGGCGACCATGGTGACGAAGCGTTCGTCCGGATGGAGGTACTTCGATTCGTCCCAGTCGAGACCGTTGAATCGCAGGAGAGCGGCAAGAACCAGAATCGCGACGATGCCGAGTTCGGCGAAGTTGGCCCGCAACCAATTCCTTGCCTGTTCGATCTTCGCTTGAGCTGCCGCGGTCGCGACGATATCAGCCACTCAAAATCACTCGTCGGAAACGTCTCTTCAGTTTTCAGATGGGTCGATGCCCTGTCCGTACGCTACGCGGCCAATTGTACGCATCATCGCCGGGTGTCGTGCTACTCACCATAAGGTATGGAATCCTGGATTTGCCGGCATGTATCAACGATGTGCGCTCGTCGTCCGCGGACGGCGGTGGATAATAAGACCAGTCGCCGGGTCAGTGCCAGATGGCGACCGTCAGGAGCTATGACAATATGAGCCACGAAGTCGCTAATGCCGAACCAGCCCATGTCTACATCGGGGAGACTGGGAATCATCCGCGTAAAGAGCTCGCGGCCGCACTCAATCATGTGGACTGGGAATCGGTCGTTCAACCCGGATCCCGCGTTGCCATTAAGCCAAATCACTGCTGGCCCGAGGTGCTGCCCGGTGTTACAACGACCCCGGCAATGCTCGATGCGCTGCTAAGCATTCTTGCAACACGAACGGATCAGATTTCAGTCGTCGAATCGGACGGTATCAGTTACCCGGCGGAACTTGCGTTCACAGCCCATGGCACGGCCGAGATCTGTGCGCGCCATGGCGCCAAACTCGTGAATCTCTCTCGCTTGCCCGCGGAGAAGCGGCGAGTGCCGGTCGCCGGCCGGAACATCGAGATCGAGGTGCCGTCGTTTCTCGTCAACGATGTCGACGTCTTGATCACGCTTCCGGTGCTGAAAACGCACGTCATCACCGGGGCCAGTCTCGGGATGAAAAATCTGTGGGGCTGCCTTCCGGATTCGATGCGCGTCCTGCTTCATCACCAGCTCGCACCGGGCATCGTCGCGCTCGCGATGGAGTTGAAACCCAGACTGACAATCATCGACGCCACGTTTGGACTCGACCGCAGGGGACCAGTCTTTGGTGACGCGGTGCCGGTCGGGAGGTTGATCGTATCGAGGAACGTCGTTGCGGCGGACACGGTTGGAACGAGGATGCTCGGCTTCGATCCATACCAGATCGAGCACCTGCGGCTTGCCTCGGAAACGGGACTGGGGTCGCTTGAGGCGAGTCAGATTCGAGTTGAGGGGGCGTCGGCGGAGGTCGACCACACTTTTAGGGTCGGCCCAACCATCGTCGACAAACTCTCGAATCTCAGCTACCGGTCGGCGTTTGCGACGAAGTTGATCCATGGCTCGGCACTCTCGAAACCGATCTACGCCGTCACCCGCAAGACGCTCCCGGTCCCAAACCGTGACCTGATCCCAAACTCACGATAAGGGTGCGGCGGGTTTGCGGGCTTTCACGGCGAGCGCGACAAAAGTGTCCACCCGTTTAGGAAGAGTGGGATCGTCGTTTTTGCGGTCGATCGCGTTCAATACGGCAGCGGCCCACGAAACGGGCGGTTTTAGCCGGCGCGATTTCAAGCTCCGATCGCCGGCCGAGGCCAGCGAACGCGGCAGCTTTCCGCTCATGAGCAGCGGTTTCAGAATTCCATACATGATCAGGTGCGAGAAGGGCGGGACGAAGTGTGTGAGCGGCCGCTTTTCTTCGATCTCGAATCCGGCCGACGTCAACAGATCGGCAAGACCGTCCATCGAATAAAGCCGCAAGTGGCCGTACCAGATTCCGGAGAAAGTGCGTTCGCCGGCAATCTTGTGCTTGCTCGTGCGTTGCAGCGCCCAGTTGACCGGATCCCAACCCGCGGGGTAGCGATCGCTTGGAACCGTGATCACTAGCGTGCCGCCCGGCTTGAGCACGCGGAAGAGCTCTTTCGCGGCCGCCTGGTCGTCCGGCAGGTGCTCGAAAACCTCAGATGAAACCGCCTTGTCGATCGAGTTCGAGTCAAACGGCAGTTCTTCGGCGCTCGCCCGAACCAGACGCACTCGGTCGCCAAGCTCCAATTGAGTTTCGGACAAACGATCCGCTCCGAGATCCAAGCCAATCAGGTCGGCCCCGGTCAATTCACCAAGTACCCGCAGCGTGAAACCGTAGCCGCAACCGCAATCCAACACGGTCTCCCCTGGTTTCGGATCCAGGAGCTCGAGGATCGTTTCACACCGGCGGCGAAAACAAAGGTCGCCTTCGACCGGCATGATCGCCCGCACCGCTTTCCGCGCTCGACTGGTCGCGTTGGTCATGCCGACTCGCCCCGATAGACGCGCTCGTAGGCATCGACGGTCGCGCCGAGGCTAAACATCGCCTCGATCTCTGACCTTGGCTTCACGTACTTCTCGCGGTTCTGAATCACCTCGATCAGGGCGCCGGCCAGCGCGGGCTCATTGCGAATTGGAACCGTGCGTCCCATTCCAGTGACGCGCGTCGCCTCGCGAACGCCGGGCAGATCGGCAGCGACCACAGGCGTGCCGCAAAGCATCGCCTCCACCTGAACGAGCCCGAAGGTTTCCGTGAAATTGACGCTTGGCAGAGTGAGCACATTGCTCGCGGCGTAGAAATTCATGATATCGTCGTCGCGGAGCACGCCGAGCAATAGCACGTGATCCCGGTGCTCTCGCAGCAGCGGTTGGCAACGCTCGTAGAGGGTTTCACCGACAACATTGAGGTACGGACCGGCGAAGACGTACTGAACGCCCGGAAGCGCGGCATTGACTTGCGGGATGGTCCGAAGGAGGTAGTCGCAGCCCTTCTCTTCCGCGAACCGGCCCGCGAACCCGACGATCGGCTTATCTCCAAGGCCATGTTTCTCCCGGAAAGCCCGGATTCCTTCCGGCGTCGGGGTGCCGATCTCTACCGGCGGATAGACCACCACGGTTTTCTTCCGGAATCGTTTAATGTACGGCGAAACCTCCGCGCGATCGTGGGTATAGGTCACGATCTGATCCGCAAAGTACCCCGCGCCGACGCCGCTGGCGAAAACTGCCCGTTGTGCGATCCGGTTGAAACGCCCAATTGGCATGATGAGATCCGTGTGATGGGTGATGACAACCCGCTTGCCCATCGTCTTGGCGAGCGCCGCGATCGCGGCCGCTTCGGTGATCGGCAGATGCAGGTGAACGATGTCATGCTCTCGAATCAAGGACGCCGCGATCGGCATAAACGTGGGCATAACGACACCGCGGCTGATGCTGAATGCGACCGGCGCCCGCACGACCCGAACACCGTCCGCCGTGATCTCCTCGCGCGGAAATGATGAATCGTGGCGAGATGCAAGTACGGTGACCGGATGACCGCGTTCTACGAGCCGTCGGCCCAGGCGTTCGACGTAGATCGTCAGGCCGCTGCAATGCGGATAGTAGTAGTACAGAACCTGAAGAATTTTCACGGTGTCACCAGTCGCGAGCCGCCCGCGCCGGCAACATCCGAACCACGAGCCCGATAACAAAACTTGGCCGGATTCCGGCCTTCTCATTATGGAACAGCGTCGAACTCGGCGTTTTGCCACGCCTGTCCAGATAGTCCTTTTCGGAGCGGACGGAGAGGGGAAAACGGCAAAGCAGAGCTTATTCCTGTCACGGTTTAACCTTCGACTTCCTCAAGCGGAAGATGCTCCGGGTCAGAGTCCAGATCGTTGTGCTCCTTGATCAGAAGCAACCGATCGATTCGAAGGCCGTCCAACTCGTCGACTCGCAGCCGATGTTCGTCGATCTCGACTTCATCCCCGACCTCCGGCCGCCGTCCGAGCTGGCCAAAGACGAAACCGCCTATCGTGTTGTAGAACGGGTCATCGATTTTGAGATCGAACCGCTCGTTGATATCCTCGATCGACAGCAAACCGCTGATGCGCGCGTCGCCGTTCTCGAGCTGCTGAATATCCTCACCCTGATGCTCGAATTCGTCTTGCACATCGCCGACGATTCGCTCGAGGATATCTTCGAGCGTCACCATTCCAGCGGTTCCGCCGTATTCGTCGATCACGATTGCAATATGCGTTCGCTGCCGTTTCATCTGGGTCAGCAGATCGTCCAGCGGCATCGTGTCGTGCACCATCAGCGGTGGACGCATCAACCGGCGAAGATCCTGACGTTCTTGTTCGGATCGCTCTGTGATGCGATAGAGATCCTTCGCGTAGAAGATCCCGAGAATGTCATCCAGGTTTTCGCCGTAGATTGGGTAGCGTCCGTGGCCGGATCGCGCAATGACCTTAATCGCCTCCTCCATCGGGGTGTCGATCTGGAGGGCGATCATCTCCGTGCGCGGCACCATGACCTGCTCTGCCAGCAGATCGGCGAATCCAAAGACGCGATTGATAATCTCCTGCTCACTTTGCTCCAGGAAGCCTGATTGGTGACTGGCCGTAACCAGCAGTTTGAGCTCGTCCTCGGAGTAGACGAGATGATGCTCGCCCTTCCATTCGAGTTTCAGCGGCCTGAGCGCGAGGGTTGTGAGCCAGTAGAGGAGCGAGATCAGCGGTCGAAAGGGCACCGAAATCCAGGAAACGGGACCGGCGGTGGTAAGGATTGTCGCTTCCGATTTTTGGAGCGCAATCATCTTTGGAACTTGCTCACCCAGCACGATATGCAATAGCGTGATGATGAAGTAGGCAAGGATGCCGGAGACGATATGGGATGAAATCCGGGCTTCATGCCCGAGTATGGGCTCAAAGATCGGAACCAAGATGGTAGATAAGGCAGGTTCCGCGATCCAGCCGAGTCCGAGACTCGCCATCGTGATTCCGACCTGAGCCGCGGAAATGAAACGATTTGGATCGAGCATGGCCCGCTGGACGACCTTGGCCATCCGGTTGCCATCGACCGCCATCTGATCGATCCGGGTCTTGCGCGCACTGACGAGTGCGAATTCCGCGGCGACGAAGATGCCGTTGATCGCCACCAGTGCCAGCACCGCGGCAAGCTTCAGTACATCGCTGCTCATTTCTCCACCACTCCATTGTGGTCATAAAGGGAATTCGATACAGCTTCGCGGGCTTGGGATCGAGATGCTGACGTCGCGGGGCGATGACACGCCTTGGTTAACTGAAGCAGGGGCACGGTATACCGTGCCCCTGTGCGCCAGTCTGTATTAGGGTCAGGATCGTCCACGGGTTGCCCGCAAGCGCGGGACCTACAACTCCTGGTGATACGCGAAGAGCCGATCGCCGTCGAGGCGGCGTAGCTTCTGCAGCGCCTCGTTTTCGATCTGCCGGACGCGCTCTCGACTGATCTGAAGCTGCTCTCCAACTTCCGCCAGTGTGTGCTGGTGACTGTGACCCAGTCCGAAGCGGAGCTGCAAAACCAGTTTCTCACGAGGTGTCAAGGTATCCAGCGCGGCGTTGACGTCACGCTTGAGCATCGACTCGCTCGCTGCCTCGTAGGGCGTCTCTGAAACCTCATCGGCGATCAGATCGCCAAGACTGGTCTCATCCTCGCTTCCGATCGGCGTTTCGA